>NZ_JBYTAV010000009.1:0-367774 GCF_058788535.1 Undibacterium sp. FW305-107 | reverse complement strand
CGGACTACTTATTCATCCAGTCTTGCGTCGCAGCGTTGTGTGCGTCAGCAGCAGAGAAACGAGATTATGAAGCACTTTACTTACCCTGTCAACACCTGCAACTCATTTCGTTTTGTTTCGTTCTTGCGAACTCACTAAACCGTTGCAATCTATTCACAGCACCAGATCTTTCCGCAGCTTTTACTTCTCCGCTCAATTTCCAGTCTTGCTTCACTTTCTTCGCCCCGCTCTTCAGCGGGAGGCGAACTATAGCAAACTCTCTACCTACTTTGCAAGACCCCGACGTAAATTATTTAGCCGTTTGTGGAAAAGCAAAATCAGGGGTGCGCTGCGCGCACCCCTGTCACTTCCTGCTATTCCGGTGTTTGGCGTCTTGCTTCGTAATGGGCTTTACGAATCAACGTCGTCCGATGGGCTTCTATATTGATGGGCATTTCGCTCATCGACCGAAACCCAGCCATATCCCGGCCTTCTCCTTGAAGGGGAAGGGATTTCTGCGTTTTGCGAAACCGCAGCAACAATCAGGAATGGTATTTTGCACACCTGGTCAACATCAGTTTTCTGGACAAGGAAATCCTTATATCGAAGCACATGCAGGTAAAATAGCGGATTCATCAAATCACTATTAAGAGCACCTGCCTATATAACTATATAAGCAGGTCACCTTGTCATTAGTGCTATCCGGACCGAATTTATGTTGCGCATTACCGATTTACAACTCCCGCTGGACCATGCCGAAGACGCGCTAAAAGCTGCCGTACTGAAGGAATTGGGAATAACAGAAAAAGAACTGATTAATTTTACGGTGTTCCGCCGTAGCTATGATGCGCGTAAAAAGACAGCGATCATTTTGATCTACACGATAGATGTAGAAACGACGAATGAAACTGCCTTACTGGCCAGCCACAGGAACCGCACAAAATTGTCCGAGACACCGGATACGTCGTATAAGTTTGTCACACATGCGGACAACAAGCCTTTCAAGCGGCCGGTTGTCATAGGCTTTGGGCCTTGTGGCTTGTTTGTTGCGTTACTCCTGGCAGAAATGGGCTTTAACCCTATCGTGCTGGAGCGTGGCAAAACTGTGCGTGAACGTACCAAGGATACCTGGGGTCTGTGGCGCAAGCGTGAATTGAAGCCGGAATCAAATGTGCAGTTTGGTGAAGGTGGTGCCGGTACTTTTTCTGATGGCAAGTTATATAGTCAGATCAAAGACCCAAAACATTATGGTCGTAAAGTGTTGACGGAATTCGTCAAGGCTGGCGCGCCGGAAGAAATCATGTATGTCAGCAAACCACATATTGGCACCTTCCGTCTGGTGAAGATGATAGAAGAAATGCGTCACAATATAGAAGCGCTGGGCGGTGAAATCCGTTTTGAGCAAAAAGTGACGGATATCGATATCGTTGACGGCAAGGTTCAGGGTGTGCAACTGAATGACGGTGAGTATATAGAAACAGCCCATGTAGTGCTGGCGATAGGACATAGCGCGCGCGATACATTCAAAATGATTGCTGACCGTGGTGTATACGTGGAAGCGAAGCCATTTTCCATAGGCTTTCGGGTAGAGCACCCGCAGTCTGTCATCGACAAGGCACGCTTTGGCCCGAATGCAGGCAACAAGATACTGGGGGCGGCAGATTACAAGCTGGTGCATCACGCCAAAAATGGCCGTTCTGTATATAGCTTCTGTATGTGTCCGGGTGGCACCGTGGTCGCAGCTACATCTGAACCCGGCCGCGTCGTCACGAACGGCATGAGCCAGTATTCACGTAATGAACGCAATGCAAATTCGGCGATCGTCGTCGGCATTACACCCGCTGATTATCCCGGCAATCCATTAGCTGGCATAGATTTGCAAAGGGCTCTGGAAGAAAAAGCTTATGAAGTGGGTGGTGGTAATTACAATGCACCGGGTCAGTTGGTTGGTGACTTTTTGGCGGCGCGCCCATCAACCGCGCTGGGTACGGTAGAGCCATCCTATAAGCCTGGCATCACTTTGTGCGACCTGGCGACGGTGTTACCTGAATTTGCGATCACGGCAATACGGGAGGCCCTGCCTGAGTTTGAAAAGAAAATCAAAGGCTTTGCAATGAAGGATGCAATTTTGACTGGCGTCGAAACACGCACATCCTCACCTATCCGCATCAAGCGTAATGACGGCGATTTGCAAAGCTTGAATACCCGCGGCCTGTTTCCTGCAGGTGAAGGCGCTGGTTATGCGGGTGGGATCTTGTCTGCCGCAGTAGATGGCATCAGGGTTGCAGAAGCTGTTGCCCTTGACATCCAGGCAAACGCGTAAAAAGAAAGTCTAAGCAAGCGTAGAAAATGGCAAAAACAGAATTCGTTTTTGCCATTTTTTTTTGCGACTTTTTAACCCAAAAGATCTTCCAGTCCTGCAGCCAACTCTGCTAACGGCGGCATTTCTTCGAGAATAAGTTCAGGTTTGATGCCCAATTTTTTTGCCACTTCTGTTGGGAAAGTAGCTTCACGCTCCTCTTCGGAATAATGACTTTCTTCCCCGCGTGCACACCATGAGGCAATATGGACGACTGCCCCTATCTGGTCAAACTCAGACTGCAGCAGCGGTTCGCCACAAGCCTTGATAGCGGTAGAAAAAGTGTCAGGAAAACGCCAGCGCTTCGCCAGCTCAGCACCCACATCAAAGAAATCATAACCAAAGGATGTGCGCTCTACGTCTGGCCTGCGCGGATCCAGTGGCCCGGCAGTCTTGTCGACTTGCAGCATTTGCTCGGGCATGCCTGCATGCATAACTAACTGGCCTATGGCATGCATTAATCCAACAGTAAATGCAAAGTCGGAATTGCAATGGGCTTTTTTTGCCAACCATTTTGATACGACCGCAGTATGCAGGCTATAACGCCAGAACTGCTTCAGATCCACCCCAGGCATCGCCTTGAAACCGCTGGTTAAACCGCTGCTGACGACCAGGGTACGTACGGTCATAAAACCCAGCATCAACACAGCATCATCAACAGAACCAACAGTTCTTGATGCATGATAATAAGAAGAGTTTGCCAGGCGCAGCAGTTTTGCGCTGAGGACCTGGTCTGCAGACAGCTTGCGGGCAATCTCGTCTATCGAGACATCGTCATTATTGAAACTGTCAATGACTTCCTGGACCACTTTGGGTATCGATGGCAAAGCATTTTGCTGCTGAAACAGATTCTCGATTTTCATAGGGCATCTCCTTTGGGGATGTGGATACAAGAGGTCTGTGCCTCTTATTATTTTCCGGAAATTGAATACCAGTCAGCAAATTCCCCGAATAATCGGGAGAAATGCACATTGCTATCAAAAATCATACTCTGATATTGGTTTTTCAGAAATGCTTTTTTGTTGCATGTATCGCTTTACACAAGATTGGTAACAATTCAGCCAGCAGACAGTATTTTGTATATCACTTTTCTGCTTGCACGGATGTAATTTGTTACTTTCTCGCCAGCTTACTTTTTGACTTATTTCTTTACTTCACTTCAGGGTAGACATGGTGGTAAAGTACTTTTAAGCCATTAGAACTCATTTCATAAATAGGATGAGTGCGAACATGCCGATTTGGGATGCAGTGCAAGGCGCGTCACGCAGCAATACGCCCAAATCGTCAGTTCCCGGAGGGTTTGCCTCATAACGCGCGCTGGACTGCGTTGGACTCGTTATCAATAGGCAAAGCTATTGACTGCCTCGTCCATAGTTTTACCATTGGCCAGCCCACGTTATGAGGCAAACGCATCTCACCCTATTTATGAAATGAGTTCTAGAAACAAGTTTTGGATAAGTTCATCAAGTCAGAGCAAGCAGCCAGGAGACGCATCATGCAAAACGCCATAGAACTCGCAACACAAGTCGGTGAAGAACTCAAATCCAGAAAACTGATACTTAGCATAGCTGAATCCTGTACCGGCGGTGGTGTAGCCCATGCCATTACAGAAATTGCCGGTTCTTCGGAATGGTTTGACTGTGGCTTTGTCACTTATTCCAACTCATCCAAAACAGAATTGCTGGATATACCGGCAGCACTGATCGCCCAGCATGGTGCCGTCAGCGAAGAAATCGCCGCTGCCATGGCACAAGGTGCCCTGGCTAATTCTGAAGCCCATCTGTCTTTATCGACCACAGGCATTGCCGGTCCAACCGGGGCAGTGCCAGGCAAGCCGGTAGGAACCATCTGCTTTGGCTGGGTAGTCGGTGGTGTCTCTCATACAGAAAGACTGGTGTTTGCTGGCGACAGGAAATCTGTACGCGAACAAACAGTTGTTCATGCATTAGATAAATTACTCAGGTATATCAAGGAGTTATAAATTGCTGTCAGTATTGCCAGCGACAATTGATACATTCGTGCATTCGCCAGCAAAACTAACTGCACATAGCGGCCGCCTGCATATTTTGCTGGTAGATGATGATGCAGAAATTGCTGATCTGCTCAGCAATTACCTGGGGAAATTTGATATCAGCTGTGTCGCTGTAGAAGATGGCGTGGCAATGCGTGCCGCATTACAGTCGCATAATTTTGATGTGATTTTGCTGGACCTGATGTTGCCAGGCGAAGACGGCCTGTGTCTGTTGCGCCAGCTACGCCGTCATGCGAACACACCTGTGATCATGCTGACTGCCAGAGGTGAATTTGCAGACAAGATAGTGGGGTTGGAATCGGGTGCGGATGATTACCTGATCAAACCCATCGATACCCGGGAACTGGTCGCACGCATACAAAGTGTCAGCAGACGTGCACATACATCTGCGCGGCAAACTCAAGAAATCAGCGATAGCAAAGCAACAGAAATGCGCTTTGATGCCTGGGTGTTGAATTTGCCGACGCGGCAACTGTGCAGTCCTGACAAACTGATTATTCCGCTGTCAAACGCCGAATTCAGGCTCTTATTGGCCTTTATCAAAAGACCCGGCCAAATACTCAGCCGCGACCAATTAATTGATTTTGCACACAATAAGTCTACCGAAGTCTTTGACAGAAGCATAGATTTGCTGGTGTCACGCTTGCGCCAAAAACTGGGAGATGACTCGCGCCATCCCAGTCTGTTAAAAACCGTCCGTGGTGAAGGTTATCTGTTTAACGCCAGCGTGCCATGAAACAACTGCTTCGCGATACCATCTTTACCCGCCTGTTTGGCCTGGCCATGGCGGCTGTAGTTGTCAGCCACGTCGCGACCTTTGTCCTGTTGTTTGTTTTCCTGGGGGATCACCGCCCTCCCCCAGCGCCAGAACATATGCCGCCCCATCCCCCGCATGGCATATTGCACGGCCCTTTTTTGGGATTTTGCCTGAGTATGGCAATACAACTATTGTTACTTGCAATAGCTGCCTGGATAGGCTCACGTAGCCTGGCACGTCCCATGCAAAAACTGGCTGCAGCAGCAAGCGCACTGGGTAAGCACAAACAACCCCTGGCAATTCCAGAGACCGGGCCAGAAGAAGCGCGCCAAAGTGCAAAGGTATTTAATCAAATGCAAGAGCGCCTGTTCCAGCAAATGGAAGAAAGAGAGCGTTTTCTGGCGGCAGTTTCCCATGATTTGCGCACTCCGCTGACGCGTATGAAGTTGCGGATAGAACAGTTGCACAATGCAGCCACAAATGAAAAGCTGCTTGATGATATAGAAGAAATGCGCCTGATGCTGGATGCCACCCTGGATTATCTGCGTGGCGGCGAAGAATCCATGCAAATGCTGGACGTAACTTCACTGGTGGCGGCCATTGTTGACAATATGCAGGACGAAGGCAAATCTGTCAGCATGCATGGAGAAGCCAAGCCTTTTCCGGCCTTGCCAAATGAACTGAGGCGCTGTGTCAGCAATCTGCTCGAAAACGCAATTGCGTATGGCAAAACTGCGCAAGTCAGTTTGCATGACAGCCACCATGAGTTATTGATCTGTATCGAGGATCAGGGCCTGGGAATACCCGAAGCAGATTTGGAAAAAGTATTCGCCCCCTTCTTCCGTCTGGCCATTTCCAGAAATAAAAATACCGGCGGCGTTGGTCTGGGACTCAGTATTGCCAGGGAAGTCGCAAGACGTCATCAAGGCAGTCTGATTTTAAAAAATCGCCATGATAAGCAAGGTTTACGGGCGGAATTGCGCCTGCCAAGAGGGTAAGTTCCACATTGTGTCAAAACCGATACAAAGCAGACACAAGCGAGCAACACGTGAATGCGACACTTCAGGACATCACAAGCATGACTGAAGGGGAGCGTAATGAGCAGTATCACTGGCATAAGTGGCAGCAACAGCAGTTATTTCTCGCAAACTGGTAGCGCACAAAGGCGCGAACGTGACGCCAGCAAGATTGCGGAAAATGTTTTTTCCAAGCTTGATACCAAAAACCAGGGCTATCTTGAAGTCACGGATCTGGAAACCGCATTTGGCAATATTGCATCAAGCTCATCTACTGGCGCTACCAGCACTGACAGCAGCAGTTCAACCAGCCCCACCAATACAACTGGCAATAGTGCCAGCATCAATGACTTGTTCAAAAAACTCGACAGTGATGGCGACGGCAAGGTCACCAAAAGCGAGTTTAGCGATGGCATCAAAAAACTCAGCGATGCTTTGGAAACGCAATTCAATGCACGGCGCACTCGTGGTGCGGAAGGAGGTTCCAGGCCACCGCCGCCACCTCCGCCAGAAGGTGGAGATGGTGCTGGCGAGGCGGGCCTGGACAAAACCCAGTTAAGCGATTTGTCGACAGAAGTAGGAAAAACCAATAGTAGCGCTGGCGCGGCACTCAGTCAGGTAGCCCAAAATTTTGAAGCTGCCGATACGAATCAGGATGGCAAGGTCAGCCTGCAAGAAACCCTGGCTTATCTTGAAAAAACCAGCACTGCCAATGCGCAGACAAGCACTACGTCCACAACGACAAGTGCGACCAGTACTACCGACACCAGCAACTCAGCAAGCAGTAGTTCAAGTAAGCTGACAAGTACCGGCACTACATCAGATGGCACGGCCAGTTCGGTTACGAGCGCAAGTACGAATACTGATGCTGCCTTGTTCAAAAAGGCTTTACAGTTATTGCGTGCATATAGTTCGCCCCCGGCTACACCCAGCAATCAAAGCATTTCTGTCAGTGCATAAGAAGCAAAAAAAAGGCACATATACATCATGTGCCTTCCTGGTTTTCCCGATTCAAGGAATTGTCATTGCTCCCGATTTTGCATCAATAACTCATTGATCAGGACAGACTCTATCTTGTCTGTTTGTAGCGCCGTATTCAAGCCTGCCTTGAGTTGTGCCCTGACGGTATCAAACCCTTCTTCGCTATGCAAATCATCTGGATCAATCTTGGCAAATTCGATTTGGAAGATATTCGTCAGTATTTTCTTGTTTTCAAATAACCATTCCTTATCTTCAGTGCGGACTTGTATGGTGACTTGCATGCGTACCACTTGACCATTCAGGTTGGCTACTTGCTGTGGGAGTACAAAATAACTGAGCCCGGCAGTATTGCTGGTCACGCTGCGAATATAAAAGAAAATCGCCAGTAAAATCGCAAAACCAACCACCACAATGACGGCTGCATATATGCCAAAACGGTCTTTAGCTGCCTCAGCCTTTTTTGTTGATTTTTTGGCAATTTCAATTTTAGCGGAGCCATAGGCAGGTGCAGAACTGCGCGACGGGGTGGTGCTGTCTTTAGATGCCGGACTGGCAGCGGGAGTGGCATGCGTGTCAGTACCGACATCAAAATCCAAAGCAGGGTCTGGATTTTTGGGCTCACTGCCATCTATTGCCTCAAAATCCAGCTGCGCACTGAGCAAGCTGGCTTTTGACCTATCTTTAGACATGACTACCTCTTATAACTTGCGCGTGGCAATATATTCTCGACAATGGTCAAGCAATTAAATTGCCACCTGGAAATTTCACGGCAGGGAAAGCATAGCTTATATTTTACCCAAATTCATAAAATTCCAAGGTATGGGTCGGAAAAATTCAATGGCCTGAATATTATGATCCCTCACTTCGAGGCATTTGTTTTTCAACAATCACCCTGCTACTTCATTGCTGCCACATCTTGCCAGACCCGGAATTTAAATGCTTCGTTACAAACTAAGAGTGTAAATCAGCAGCCAAGTTCGCTATCATACGGGCATTCCCCCGCACGACCATGACAGGCATGACCAATCCCGCACTCCCCAAAGTCAGAAATACGAGCATAGACAATATCAAAGCTGTCTTGATATTTTTAGTCGTGTTCGGCCACCTGATAGAAATTTATGTGGGTGAAGATCATATATTGCGCTCCATCTGGATTTTTGTTTACTCCTTCCACATGCCCATGTTTGCCCTGATGTCTGGCATGTTTTCCAAGGCACAGTGGGATGACAAAAATGCCACACAACTGATATCCACTGTTCTGGTACCTTTGATAGGCTTTGAAATTATTTATGAAGCAACCGAGTTTGCCCTGAAGGGTACTGGCAGCGTCTATGCAGGCTTGATCGCCCCCTACTGGATGCTGTGGTATTTGCTGAGTTTGTTATGCTGGCGCCTGATGCTGCCTTTGTTTTCGCGCATGCAGTTTGGTGTCATGCTGGCATTGGCGCTGTCGCTGGTGGGCAGTTATTCTGAGCATGCTGGCTACTACCTTGGTATTTCACGCACCCTGATCTTCTTCCCCTACTTCTTGTTAGGCTGGAAGCTTGGCCCTGAAATATTCAATGTCAAAAAGAAGGAGAGATTGTTTATAAGTGCCGCAGTGGTATTGGCAAGCGTCATCGGCGCGTTCATGTTGAAGAGTGATTTTGACTATCGCTGGTTCTATGGCAGTTATTCACTACACAGACTGGAAATGGCAAATCTGACCGGCAGCATGTACCAGTTATTACAGTATGCGGCGTCGACAGTAATAGGTTTATCAGTGCTGTATTTGCTGGCGCAGAAAGATTTGCGTCTGGCACAGATAGGCAAACGCTCCATCTATGTGCTGGTATGGCATGGTATGGCGCTAATTATTTTGCAAGAAACCGGCGTATTACGAGCAATTTTCAAACACGAAAATACCGTAGCCCTAGCGATTTCAGTGCTGGTTTCCATGGCGATTACGTGGGTATGCGCGCATGGAAAAACTGAAATCCTGACCAAGCGCCTGATCCTGAATCCACTTGCGTGGTTGTTGATACCTCAGTCGGCAAGCAAGCCAACTGAGGTAGTCACTGAGACACAAGATAAACCTGTACAGCAAGAACATTGAATCCGGGTTAAACACAATCGCAACAACAAGTCTCAGTACAAAACTTCATTGCATCAATCAATCCTGGGCTTTTGCCTGTACTTTGCCTTCGTCAAACTGTTGCGGGCTCTTGCCAGATATACCACAGTAAAACTCGCGTATCTGCACCATATCCGCTTCGATATCACCACTCACTGCAAACATTTTTCCAATACCACCCGCCTTGCGCTTGAAGTCGAGATAACCAAGTGCGATTGGCACACCAGCGCCAAGTGCAATATAGTAAAACCCGGTTTTCCAGTGAGTAACCTTGCCCCTGGTGCCTTCAGGCGGCACGATCACAGTCAGTCTTTGATTTTCATGAAAAGCGTCTACCGTGCCTTGCACCAGGTTACCTGACTTGCTGCGGTCGACAGGAATACCGCCCAGCCAGCGCATGACATGCCCTAATACAGGAGGAAACAAGCTGGACTTACCCATCCAGTAAACCCGCAAACGCAGGGCAAAGCAAACCATCAAGGTAACTGGAAAGTCCCAGTTACTGGTATGTGGAGCAGCAATCAGGACGTATTTTTGTTCGGCAGGAACGATACCCTCGACCTTCCAGCCAATCAGCTTGAGTCCGAGTACGGACAGCCAGCGCATGACTGTATTGATGATGGGAGTTTCAAAAATGGTAAGGTGCATGCCGTAAGTCTTTGATAAGAAAAGAGAATTCTGCCTTCTCTTCAAGCAAGCGGCATTATAGTGAGCAGCAGCAAAATGGGAAACAAATATCAGCTTTTTTTAAATTAATTAACGAAAGCGATTAATCCTAGTCGATCAAGTCTCTACCCAATTCAAGATGTGCTCCCATTGGGGCAAGTCCTTTTCTACCCTGGATGGAGCAACGTCCCACAGGGTTGCGCCGTGGGCCGCCAGCTGTATGTAGTTTTGTGTATCCCGCAAAAATCCCAGGACTGGCAAACCTAGCTGGCCTACATAGTGTTCAAGCTGTTCGGCTGCTTTGCTGCGGGTATTCACGCGCATGCCCAGTATGCCGATCTGGTAACCATTTTTTTTATGCTGGGACAGGCTTTTTAGAAACTCCTCCGTCGCCAGGATATCAAAAATCGAAGCCTGCAAGGGAACGATGATCTTATCTGCCGACTTCAGCACCACATCCAGCTTGCTGCCTGTCAGGCCAGCCGGTGTATCCAGCACAACATGGGTAGTACCTTTGGGTGGTTTTAATACATTGCCGTCAGCAATATCCCAGGGCTGGATTTGAGGCAGATTTTGTGGCCGTAATGTCAGCCAGGTGCGTGAAGACTGCTGCACATCAGTATCGCCCAGCATGACCTTATGTCCATGCGCTGCGAAATAACCTGCCAGGTTGGTAGCAACCGTGCTTTTACCGACGCCCCCTTTGGGATTGACAATTGCAATGACAGGCATGTCCACTCCTTTTACAGTTTAAGAACCGCAGCATCTGGTCAGATTATCCATATTAACCGGAAGATAGCAAGACTTCATCTGGAAAAGGGGAAACGCAAAACTGCCTCAACTGCATTGCAAGCGCTAAAACAGCTTCAGGCAGGTACCAATAAAGCGAGGTGTTCCGGGGTCAGATAACACCATTCTCCTTCTTCCAGTTCCAGCGATGCCAGTGTCAATTTACCTATGGCTGTACGCTGCAAGGCAGCGCAATGATTGCCGGCAGCGGCCAGCATACGTTTGACCTGATGGTACTTGCCCTGCTCAAGTACGATCTCCAGCAGATAATCGTCCAGCTTTTGGCAATGTATTGCTGCCAGTGGCGCAGGTTCATCATGCAGTTTGACGCCTTGCAATAATAGATTCACCAGATCGTCAGTTACCGGCTCGGCAGTTGTCGCCTGATACACTTTGGGCACATGGCGCTTGGGTGAGGATTGTGCGTGGATAAACGGGCCATCGTCAGACATCAGCAACATGCCAGTAGTGTCATGGTCAAGCCGCCCCACTGGCTGCACATCGCGCCAGCTGAATTGCTCTGGCAAAAGTGTCAACACACCGGGATGATGGCTGGGCTTGCGTGAGCATTCAAAGTTTGCCGGTTTGTTAAGAACGATATATACGCGCTCGCGGAATTCCCATTCTTCTTCAAAGATATGAAACTGCAAGCCCTGGGTTTCAAAGCTGGTCTTGACACTGCGTATCACTTCGCCGTTGATGGAGACTTCGCCATCTTCAACCAGATCGCGGCAATATTTTCGGGTTCCAAATCCTTGCGACTGCAGGATTTTATCTAAGCTTAATTTTGTCATGCCGCGACTTTATCAGATGTAGCGCTTACCAGGCTAGTGGACTGTTTTCAATTGACCTCAGCGGTTTCTTCATCAACCATTTTTGGATCAAGAGGCAAACTGATCTTGAAACAAGTTCCTTTGCCCATTTCACTTTCAACCATGATATTGCCACCCAGAATGCCCGTCACCAGGTTGTACACAATATTGAGCCCCAGACCACTGCCGCCCAAACCCAGGCGGGTGGTGAAGAAGGGATCGAAAATACGCCCTAAATTCCCATCCGGTATGCCCTTGCCATTGTCGCGCACGGTTACTTCGACAAAGCTTTGATCAAGAATGCGCGCCGTAATACTGACCGTGCCACGATAGTCACCTTCAAATGCATGAATAAAGGCATTGTTGATCAGATTGGTCATGACTTGCCCCAAGGGCCCTGGGTAACTATCCATCATCAGCTTGACCGGGACATTGTGCACAACATCGTGACGTGTCTTGCGTATGGCAGGCCCCATGGTCAAGATCAGCTCGGACAGCATTTCATCGAGCGCAAAAACACGGCGGTTGGCGCTGGTCCTGTCGACTGCCACCTGTTTGAAGCTGATCACCAGCTCAGACGCCTTGCTCAAATTACGCAAGAGTAAATCGGCACCTGTTTTGGCATTTCTCAAATATTCTTCCAGTACCGAGCGACGCAAGCCTTTTTCAAATTCGACCAGCACATTATCGGTATGCTGGGCCAGCGTACTGGCGACCGTAACGCTGGTGCCTATAGGTGTATTGAGTTCATGGGCAACACCAGCCACCAGAGAACCCAGCGCCGCCATCTTTTCAGTCCTGAGCAATTCCCTCTGCGCACGCTGCAGGTTTTCCAAAACAATGGTTAATTCACTGTTGGCTGCTTCCAGTGCCTGAGTACGTTCAGACACCCGTCTTTCCAGCGTGGTGTTCATATTGCGAATTTCCTGCTCGTTCTGGCGTTTTTCAGTAATGTCCTCTTGCACCAGGATAATCAGGGGTTCATTACCCAGCCGTATCATGCGTCCGGATACCTGGCAAAGGATAATTTTTTCTTGCTGGCCGCAAGTCAGCCATGCTTCATAATCATGGATTTCGCCATCACGTTCTATGATGCGCACGACTTCCAGAAAATCAGCTTCATTGCGCCATAAGGCTTTCTGGGTTTCGTTATCCCCCAGGATTTCATCATGTGACCAGTAAAATTGCCTGACCCAGGCATCATTCACATCTATCATGCTGTACAGCTGGCTCTTGCGCAGCACCGTCATGGCGACGGGGGAAGCCTGGAAAATACCAATGAATTTTTCTTCAGTCACCTTCAAGGCCTGCTCAGCACGCAAACGCTCATTGAGCTCTTGTTGCAAAGTGATATTTTGCGCTTCTCTCTCGGTAATCAAGCGCCCCAGGTTCAGGCGCATTTTATCCAGGCCCTGCGCCAGATTCCCGATTTCATCCTGACGCACCCATTCCAGAGGCTGATCCAGTTTGCCACGTGCCAGCCGCCCGGTTGCCGACTGCAATTCCATGATAGGCCGGACGATGCGTCGCTCAAACAATAACCAGATCAGGATAAAGGAAAACACCACCTGGACCAGCAAGGCCAGGCCTAGCTTAAGGAAATCTGCCCACAATTCTTTTTCTATATGCTCGGTGGTCAGTTCCAGCATGACGCTGCCTATGACCTTGGTTTCCAGCAAGATAGGGCGTTCTTCGCGCAAGAGTTTAGCGCCCTCTTTTTTGAATTTACTGCTGTGGGCAAAAATGGATTTGGATTCATCCAGCACTTCCACGCTGACCACTTCAGGGTTGCGCATGACGGCTTGTATGAATTGATTGGCGACGGCCTTATCCAGCGTCCAGACTGGCACTGCCATGCCGCGCGACAGCATATCTGCGTACTGCGACATGGGATTACGTACGCGTAGTTGCAACTCACGCTCGTACCTGTCCTGAACCAGAAAACGCCCCAAAACAATCGCGGGCAATACGATGCCAACCACAACGCCGATAATAAGGATTTGTCGGAGGGAGAGTGTACGCAATGGATTACCTGTTGTTTGCAGCGGTTACTTCGATTGTTGCTTACGCCACAATTGTATATTTGCCGCGATGAGTTTATTCATCACGTTTTGTTTGTCCAGTTTATAAACTGCCTTGGCAATACGGCCGCGCATTTCCGGAGTGTTGCAGGCTGACTTATGGGACAGTGTCAAATATAAATTCTCATTTGTAATGGGCGGCGTTACAGTTTTCAAGCCAGAGATATTGAGCTTGGCGACATAGGCCAGGCCTGGATCTTCTTCATAAATCAAATAATCTGCACGGGAAAGACTGAGCATCTTCAAAGCCTGCTCCAGACTCGGGACCATGGAAATTTTCAAAGACTCCTTGGCATAGCGATCAAAGTCTTCGCCAAAACTATTATTAATCACAGTCACCCCCTGCTTGCCAGCGAGGTCAGACCATTTCTTATAAGGTAAATTGAAATTATTGCGGGTCCAGATGACTGTGCGTGTTTCACGAAAAGCTGGATAGAAATAATCCATGTATTCCAGTCTTGGCAGGGTAAAAAAGGCACCCGCGAGCAAATCCACACGGCCCAGTTTGGCTTCTTCTTGCACCCGTCCCCACGGACCTACATATTTAATGTCAATTGGTATGCCAATTTCTTTAGACAATAATTGCATCCATTCAGCATTTGCCCCTATCAGGCGGTTTTCATCTTCTGGGTCACGCCACAGATAAGGCGGATATTCAGGATTACCAGTTGCTATCAGGCTTTTGCAGGATTCATTGGCACGTGCGGCTGAACTAAATGCTGTCGCCAGCAACAATACCATCCAGCAGAGCAACTGCAAAATGACATTATTTGAAGGACTAGCTTTGCAAGTATCAAGCTTCATGGCACGACCTTCTCGACAAGAACGTGGGGGGGATAGACACCTAAGTCTAACTGCTGGAATTAGGCTTGGCAAGGAAGTAGTTGTGAAGGAGGAACGGTTTCCAAAAAGAAAATAATTCCTCCAAATCCTGACTATAAGTGCAAGATTTTTACCATCTTGAAATCAGGCAGAAAAGGGATTGCATCAGACTGGATTAATCAGCGCAATCCATTTTCCGCATATGTTAATGCTGTATTTAATGTTGCATATTAATAAGCTCAGCGCCTGACGATAGAATTACCATTTGTCCTGACAGCATCGCCAGACAACAAACCAGGGTCATGGTCAAAAGCATAGGTTTGCTTGTTGCCATTCTCAAAAGCCACTGTCACATTCCACACCTTGGTCGTCTTCACTTTTTGTTCTATCTTGTGTCCTGCCAATGCACCACCAGCAGCACCGGCAATTGTCGCCAGGTCACGGCCAGTGCCACCACCAACCTGATTACCCAGCAGGGCACCGGCTACACCGCCAGCAATCACACCAAGGGCGCCGCCCTCGCCTTCCTTATCCCCAATAGCAACAGCAACGACTTTGCCGCAATCAGGACAAACTGGCTCATTTCTGGCATTCACTGGCGCAGCTACCGGTTTACTCATGTTTTGTTTGGCAACTGCCAGCGCGGTATTGTATTCAGCTTTGGCGTCACGCAGACATTGCATTCTTGCCGAAGAGTTGCCAGCATCAGCGCACAGTTTTTTATCCTCGTTGTATCTCTGCGTGGCACGTTTGCTATCTGCTGCATATTGTTGTTTGGCAGTCATATTTTGCGCAAAAGCGCCTGTCACGGCAGTTAACATCAGGCTGGCCAGAAACAATTTTTTATTCATTTACTACTCCTCGATTGGTCAAAGTTCAGTATCGCTTTGCGAAACATGGGTTAGAAACTAAGTCCATTAACGGTTCACGACGAAATATGATGACTTAAATCACAATAGTTGACAGTTACATATTAAGCCAGGATTAATAACATGTATCTCAACCATAAAAAAACCCGTCAGATGACGGGTTTTGCTTGTAGACACTGATGATCGGGCAATCTGGAAATCAAATAAAAATCAGATTTTTGCCTTGATCAGCTTACCCAGTTTTTCTATGCCTTCATTGATACGCTCTGGCGACACAGTCACGAATGACAGGCGCAAGGTATTTTTTGCAGGATTATTTGCATAGAAAGGGCCGCCAGGAACAAAAGCGACATTTTGTTGTATGGCTTCATCCAGCAATTGCTTGCTGTCCATGTGCTCAGGCAAGGTTACCCAGATGAACATGCCGCCTTCAGGCTTGGTCCAGCGCACACCTTCAGGGAAATGTCTGCTCATCGCCTCAAGCATGGCATTGCATTGCTTGGCATACAGAGTGCGTATGGTTGGAATGTGCTCACTCAGGAAGCCATCCTTGATGACTTCATACACCACCATTTGTGTCAGTTGCGCCGTGTGCAAATCGGCCGCCTGCTTGGCTTGTTCGAGTTTGCGTATCAATGGTGTAGGGCCAACGACATAACCCAGGCGTATCCCTGGCGTCAGCACCTTGGAGAATGAACCCATATAAATCACGCCACCCGGATTCATGTTCAGCATTTTTGGCAAAGGTTCGCCGCTATAGCACAGATCGCCATAAGGATTATCTTCAACCAGCGGGATACCCATGCGGGCGCAGGTTTCTACCAGTTCATAGCGACGCTCTACCGACAGCGTGCGGCCAGTCGGGTTCTGGAAGTTAGGCAAGGCATACATCAGGCGTGCACCAGCACCTTTGGCTGCGACTGAAGCTGGCACCAGGCCATGATCATCGGTATCCACCGATTCAAATTCAGGGCGATAAACGGAAAAAGCCTGCAGTGCGCCGAGATAGCTCGGTGTTTCCACCAAAACCTTGCTGCCTTCATCCACCAGCACCTTGCCAAGCAAATCCAGACCTTGCTGCGAGCCAGATACCATCATGATCTGGTCAGGCAGGATTTTTGAATCACTGGTGGACAAAGAGTCAGCCAGAAATTCACGCAATGGAGCATAACCATCGGTAGGGCCGTATTGCAATGCTGACTTGCCTTGTTGTGTCAGTACCTTGTCAAAGGCAGCGCGCATACGCTCTACCGGGAAAGTTTCTGGAGATGGCAATCCACCAGCGAAAGAAATCACTTCAGGACGCATGGTCACTTTTAGAATCTCCCTGATGGCAGAGCTTTGCAACTGCTCTGCGCGGTCAGAAAATTTCCAATCTATGGGGCTGGGATTCTCAAGTTTCATGCTGGTCTCACTATCTCTCGGTTAAATTGCCATCTCGGGCAAGCTTATTGTTTTATAAAATTCAGGCGATCTCGACGATCATTTCAATTTCTACGCAAGCACCCAGGGGGATCTGGGCAACGCCAAAGGCTGAACGTGCATGTTTGCCTTGCTCACCAAAGATTTCACCGATGAGTTCAGATGCGCCATTTGTCACCAGATGTTGCTCGATAAAATCAGGCGTGGAATTGACCAGGCTCATGAGCTTGACGATGCGTTTAACGCGGTTCAAATCGCCACCGCAAGCTGCCTGCAAGGTGGCGATCAGATCAATCGCGACTGCGCGTGCTGCCAGTTTGCCTTCTTCTGTAGAGATATTCTTACCCAGTTGACCTACCCATGGCTTGCCATCTTTTTTGGCAATATGGCCAGACAGGAATACTGTGTTACCAGTTTGTGCATACATGACGTAGGCAGCAGCAGGTGTCGCGACAGCAGGCAATTCAATATTTAATGCTTGAAGCTTTTCGTAAAATGACATGTCTATTTTCCAGAAAAAAGCGCAGCAGCCCTCACTGATGCACTAGAGATAATTAAATTTTTATTATTATTTTCTGCAAGTTTTAAAAGTTTGCAGAAGTCAAAACCTTGTTCTGGCAAATGCCTTCTTAGTAAAGAACAAATTCAGGCACAAATACCAGTCCTCTATTGTAAGCCCGCACCCCGCCGATTAACACCCCCTAGTGCATGGCTAATGGCAGATTAAATTCGGTCGCCATGTGCTTTACAAGAAAATCACCGTTGAATATTCATGCGTCTGCCCAGTGCCACTACAATGATGACCGCCAGTGCAAAAAAGATTTCACGGCCAGTCAGGACTTCACCCAGTATCAAGGCAGCTCCCAATAAACTCAAAAATGGTTGCAGCAATTGCACTTGACCGACACGGGCAATACCACCAATCGCCAACGCTTTGTACCAAAAGAAAAAGCCGATGAACATGGAAAATATCGAAACATAGGCAAACCCGGCCCAGGCACGCCCAGAAGCCTGTACCCCATAATGCCAACCCAGCCAGGCCGTCACTGGCAATAAAACCGGCAAAGCCAGCAGCAAAGCCCATGAAATAACCTGCTGTCCGCCCATGCTTTGCGACAGTCGACCACCTTCGGCATACCCCATGGCTGCAGCAATCACGGCGATAAACAAGGCCAGGTCGGCAAACTGGAATGAGCCACCACCCTGCATCAAAGCAAAGGCTATCACCAGTCCACTGCCCAGTACCGCCATCACCCAAAAGCCCGTCGACGGCTTTTCATTAAAGCGCAATGCCGCAAACAAAGCAGTAGCCAATGGCAAAATACCCAATACGATTGCCCCATGAGACGCAGGTACATAGGCCATTGCGACAGAGCTGAACAAGGGGAAACCAACCACCACACCCAGAGAAGTGATCAGCAGTGGCTTCATTTGTGCACGTTGCGGCAATTTCGCACCCTGCATCCACAACAGCAGGCCAGAGCAGCAAGCCGCCACCACAGCCCGCCCCAGTGCTACGAACACCGGATTGAGTTCCGCCACTGCCATGCGGGTAAATGGCAGGGTCAGGCTAAAAATCATGACGCCAACCAGGCCCAGGACCATGCCCTTGTTTTCTTGCATCAGCATGATGAACCTGCCTGTGTACACTGCGCGCTGTATATCATTGTGAACTCACCAGCATGGGGTAAAGCGACAATACCAGCAGCAAGGCCATGCCATAGTTGAAGATGCGCAGATTGCGTTCCACTTTCAGCAAATGCCTGACCTTGGCACCGAACAAAGCCCACAGACCTACGCTGGGCAAATTGATGACCGCAAACACACCTGCAGCCAGGGCAACGATCCAGAATCCGCTGGTCGCGGGTATATAGGTACTGAAAGCACCCAGCGCCATGACCCAGGCCTTGGGGTTGATCCATTGAAACGCGGCAGCACTCAAGAAACTCATGGGACCAGCTTTGTGTACACCGTCTTGTGCCTTGCTTTCTATAGGCCCGGCATTGGCGATATTCCAGGCCAGATACAGCAGATAAGCTGCGCCTGCCCATTTCAACACGACATATAACCAAGGGAACACCGCGAACAAGCCCGCCAGACCAACGCCAACGGCCAACACCAGCACCATGAATCCTATGCTGATGCCCAGCATATGAGGCAAGGTGGCGCGAAAGCCAAAGTTCACGCCAGAAGCCAGCAACATCAGGTTATTCGGGCCTGGTGTAATGGATGACACCAGGGCAAACAGGGCGAAGGCCATCAAAGTATCAATTGCCATGTTTTACTCCGCGCTCGTGTCCCTGCTGGCAGTGATCAGAATTCTGTCGCTCATTCATCGTGTTTCTCCTGTTTTTGCTTTAGTGTTGTGCTATCCTAAACGCAAAAACCGATACAGTACCAATACACTACAAACGATAATATTCGTACTGTAATGGTCAACTATCCATTACAGAAGACTCGCTGGAGACATCAATGCTGACACCCACTTTTTTTATCTCGCGTGATTCTGGCGGTTCGTTGGTAGAACAAATCGTCAATGCCGTGGCCAACCGCATCGACGATAAATTGCTGCGCACTGGTGCGCGCATGCCGTCGATACGCCAGTTTGCCGATGAGCAAACGGTGTCGCGCTTTACCGTAGTCGAAGCCTATGACAGGCTGGTCGCCAAGGGGTATCTTGAGTCACGCCGGGGTGCCGGTTTCTTTGTGCGCGAACGTGCGTCCATGCTCAATAATGTCCCCAATACCCCACAAATTGCGCCTGTCACCCAAAATCTGGATGTAGTGTGGCTGGTGCGCAATATGTTCCGGCAATTGCCACCGCAGAAAATGCCCGGCTCTGGAGTATTGCCGCATGACTGGCTGGATGGTGAACTGGTGGCGAATGGCTTGCGCTCCATCAGCAGGTTGAACCAGAACCTCTTGCTGCATTACGGCACCCAGCAAGGTTTCTTGCCATTGCGCCAGCAATTGCAATTGAAAATGGCAGAGTTGGAAATTGCCGCCTCACCCGAACAAATCGTCATGACCAGTGGCGTTACCCAGGGCCTGGACCTGGTAGCCCGTGAATTTACCCAGCCTGGCGATACTATCTTTGTCGATGACCCGGCCTGGTTTCTGATGTTTGGCTCTTTCGCCATTCTTGGCACCAAGGTGATAGGCATACCACGCCTGCATGATGGCCCGGATGTTGCCAAGCTGGCCGAACTGGCTGCCTTGCACAAGCCCAAGCTGTATATCATCAATTCAGTCTTGCACAATCCAACTTCGACATCGTTGTCCGCCGCCAAGGCTTTCCAGGTCTTGAAAGCTGCAGAAGAACATGATTTCATGATCGTCGAAGATGATGTGTATTGCGATATGCACCCCGGCCCGGCAGTACAGGCCGCCACCCGCATTGCGGCACTGGATCAGTTAAACAGGGTGATCTATCTTGGTGGTTTTTCCAAGACACTGGCAGCCAATCTGCGTGTCGGCTTTATCGCCACCTCGCCAGAACTGGCAATACGCCTGGCTGACCGCAAAATGCTGTCTACCCTGACGACCACAGAAATTGGGGAGCGCGTGGTATACAAAATCCTGTCAGAAGGACATTACCGCAAACATGTAGACCGCATACGCGTGAAGCTTGATGGCGTACGCGATGACATTACCAAACGGCTGGAACAACAGGGGATGAAGGTTGATTACCGTACACCGGCAGGCATGTTTTTGTGGACGGAGACTGGCTGTGATACCAATAAGCTGACCGAGAAAGCCATGGAGCAAGGCTATTTGCTGGCACCCGGCAGTTTATTCTCGCCTAGCCAGCTCCCTTCCACCAAGATGCGCATCAATATTGCAGCGATGTCTGATCCCGGTGTCTGGGAATTTTTAAAACGAGAGATAAATTAGCCAGCGGATCGATTAATGCAAGCTGGCATTGGCCAGCTTGACACCAAACCAGACAAACATGCTGCCCACACCACTCGACAAACTGGCAGACAAACGGCGGCGCTGGCTAAAGCTGCGCGCCAGACGGGAACCAAGGAAGATCAATACCGACAGATACGTGGTACTGAATACCATCACCACAGCACTGAGTATCAGAAAAGGTACTGCTGGAGTCGGGTAGTTGGGGTCTATGAATTGCACGAAGAAAGACAGCAGGAACAGGATCGCTTTCGGGTTGAGCAAGCTGATGACCAGGGCACGCTTGAAAGGGTTTTGCATATTAATCGCGGTCGCTTGCGTTTCTGCCACAGTCGCTGTCTTGTTGCGCCATTTTTGTATGGCAGCCCAGATCAGATTGACACCTACCCAGGCCAGGTAAGCTGCGCCAGCATATTTGACCACCATGAACAAGGCCGGATAAGTCCGTAAGATACCTGCAGCACCGAGAGCCGTCAGCATCAACAAAATACTGTCGCCGACAAATATCCCAGCCGCCCCCTTATAACCCTCACGCACACCACGTGCGGTAGCAACCGCCAATACATACAGGGAATTAGGCCCAGGCAACAAGATGATGCCCAAAGCACCAAGTACATAAGTCCACAAATCGGTTACGCCATAAAAACTCATTTTTCTCTACCCTTATCTTGCTCAGTAGATTGCCCAGCAGTCCTTTACTGAGCTCCGCCATCTACACTGGCACAGGCATGAGATTAACATTTTGCTGCACTTCTTGCTCAGGCCTGCCTGAACCCTCGCCCGCCCTGCGCAAAAGTGACAGCGCAGTATCCCCTTCACGCAAGGTAGCAGTGCGTACAGAAGCACTGACTTTCATTTCCTTGCCTGATACTGAAATAGGCATGGCAATCACAGTGGCGCGGGTACGGTCGGCAATTTTATTGGCATCTTCCGCAGATGCTTCTGGCAAGAGCACGCAAAATTCTTCGCCGCTAAAGCGGGCAATGCAATCATAGGCACGCATCGCACGTTTCACCCGGCGGCTGACTTCAACCAGGATCACATCACCCACCTGTGGTCCATGTGTATCGTTGATATGTTTGAAGTCATCCAGGTCAAGTACCAGCATCGACAATTGCTTGCCCAGACGCTGGTGGCGTTGCAGCTCAGTATCAGAGATGCGCATGAATTCTTTCCAGTTGGCGACGCCGGTAACAGGGTCGATATTCGCCTGTCTTTCCAGCTCTTGCTCCGCGCTTAACAGCTTGCGTCTATATCTGTGCACATAGGCTGCAATGGCGTGACCAGTGATGGCGACTGCGGGCAAGACCAGCAATACGCTGGCCGCCTGGGAAAAAGTACCTGATTGCTTATAGAGCAAAAGTAAACAGGATGCGGCGACAAACAAATATAAAGGTACACGCAAGACATTCAAAGCCAGGGGCAAAGAAATGAACGCCATCAACACCAACCAGGCATCAACCATGTAATGCCCCAGATAATCGCGCGGCAGACAGGCATTGCTGATGAACTGTATCAGCAAGACCATGACTATCCAGTGCATGGCATAACGGTCGAGTTTTGGCACATTTTCTTCCCTGCCATATTGCTGTATCAACCACAGGGAATAGGCGAAACCCACAAGACGCAGAACCAGCAAGATAGCCAGCGGAATGTCAAATTCATGGAATAACACATCGACCAGTGCCAGCGGCAGGAATGCCCATAGCATGATGCGCACGACACGGCGAACTTGTGCCCTGTCCTGTTTGATGTACTGGGAACGATAGTTTTCTTCGCTGACGTCTTTATAATTCGTTTGCATTTTTGCACCGCTTTATTTTCAGCCACATCTTGTTTTGCCTGTTTGGTTCGTGAACAGACAATTCGAGACAGTTCAATTTTGATCAAAAGTGCATATGTATGCTACATTCTCACGCTGAACTTCTTAAATTCTGTGCTAACGGAACCAGTCAGACTTAATTATATGCCCCACTTGGACCAACAACATGTTAAAGATTGCATAGGCGAAACGTCTGTGTCTGGCATGTCTGCGTCCGCGCAAACACAAGTTTTCAACTCAAGCTGTTGTTGAGTCTGCAAAACTGCATGCAGAAGGCTTACCCCTGTCTGCCCGCCCTGAGTACCTGCTTTCACCAACGATCACATTCACACTTAGCTATTTTCACAACAAATGGACATACTTCTCTACGATAACTGGGAACGCCGCCTGCGCCCTTTCAGCCCCCTGAACAAAGACTGGGTGGGCCTGTACTGCTGCGGACCTACCGTGTATGACTATGCCCATATCGGCAACCTGCGCACATATCTGTTTGAGGATCTGCTGCGCCGTGCCCTGGAATGGAATGGTTATACCGTACGCCATGTCATCAACATTACTGACGTCGGCCATCTGGTGTCCGATGGAGATGATGGTGAAGACAAGATGGAAAAAGGCAGCCGCAAAGCTGGCGAATCAGCCTGGCAGATTGCTGACCGTTTTACTGCGGCCTTCAAGGATGATTTGCAAAAACTGCATATCCTGGAACCCGCCATCTGGTGCAAGGCTACCGACCATATTGCTGAGCAAATCGATTTTATCGCTGCCATAGAAAAAAATGGCTATACCTATCGCACCAGTGATGGCATTTATTTTGATACCAGCAAGCAGGATGACTATGGTTTCCTGGCACGTATCAAGCGCGATGCCATCAAGGCTGGCAGCCGCGTTGAACTCGGTGAAAAACTGCATGCGACTGACTTCGCGCTATGGAAATTCAGTCCACCCGATGAACATCGCCAGATGGAATGGGACAGTCCATGGGGCCGTGGTTTTCCTGGCTGGCATATAGAATGCTCGGCCATGTCAGCCAAATACCTGACGCCATGGTTTGATATCCATTGCGGTGGTGAAGACCATATCGCTATCCACCATAGCAATGAGATCGCGCAAAACCAGGCTTGCCATGGCACCCGTCTGGCCAACTTCTGGATGCATGGTTATTTCCTGCAAATCGATTCGGGCAAGATGTCCAAATCGACTGGCGAATTCCTGCGCCTGCAAACTTTGCTCGATCAGAATATTGATCCGCTGGCATATCGCTACCTGTGCCTGACTGCGCATTACCGCAGCCAGATGCAATTCAGCTTTGAAGCCCTGCTGTCCGCACAGACAGCCTTGCAACGCCTGCGCGAGACCTATCATGCATGGCCAGCAGGTGGCGATGTCAGTGCAGAATACCGCGAGAAATTCACTACCTTCATCAATGAAGACTTGAACGTGCCGCGTGCCCTGGCACTGGTGTGGGAAATGCTGAAAGCCGATTTGCCTGACGCCGACAAAAAAGCCACGCTGACAGAGTTCGACAGAGTATTTGGCCTGGGTCTGGCACAATGGCAACCTGCCGTGCTGGCCATCCCGGCAGAAGTGCAAACCCTGGCGGAGCAACGTCAGGCTGCGCGCAAGGCCAAGAACTGGGCCGAGGCAGATCGCTTGCGTGGCGAGCTGCATGCATTAGGCTATGAAGTAGAAGACAAGGCCGAAAGCATGCAAATCAAGAAGCTGTCATAAACCATACTATTCAACATCTAAGACTACTCAGGGGAAACAATTGTTTCCCCTGTTTTTCTTTCAAAAGGATTGCAATGCAAAATATCAGTCTGTCCAAAAAATTCGCAGCCATCGCCAGCATGATGATAGTGCCGGGACTCGGCCAGGCTGGCACCTACATAGAAGGCAAAGATATTCCCGCAGATTTGCGGCCCCTCATCGCAGCCAATACCAAATTGCTGGCCTTTGTCAGCGCTGACCTGAACGGTGATGATAAGACTGACTATGTCTTCATCCTGGAAAAACAAAAGAAAAACGCCGGGGATGAAGATATTGAACAAGGACAGCGCCCCCTGCAAATCGCCATACGCCAGGCCGACGGTAAATTAAAACTGGTCAAGACCAATGAAAGAATCGTTCTATGTTCAACTTGCGGCGGCATGATGGGCGATCCATTTGCCGACCTGACGGCCAACAAGAAAAGTTTTACCGTGTCCCACTACGGTGGCAGTGCCTGGCGCTGGGCGAATGAATATCAATTCAATTACTCGCGCAAGGATGATACATGGCAGTTGGTGAAAGTGTCTGAATCTTCCTTCCATACCAGCGATCCGGAAAAAGCCAAAGAAAAGACTTACACACCACCTAAACATTTCGGCAAAATTGATATAGCCGATTTTGATCCGGAAAAATTCAAGGGTGTGGGCACCAAGTAACAGGTACCAGACAAACATTGGGGAGCAGCCCCCCCCAATGAATCTATAAACTCTTTTCAAACTGCAGACGTATCGTCGCGCTACCAGGTGTGACAGAGCTACGCAACTTGCGTCCCTCCTGGTCACTGAATTGTGAAGCCTGCAGCACATCCTGATGCAAGAGATTATTTAGCGACAGTCTCAACTGCACTTTATTTTCCAGCTTCCACAGAGCATACAAATCAAGATTACGGCTGACGCCAGTAAAGCTACGCAAACCAGACGTGACTTGCACAGTACCACCAGTCTGTAAATTAAAATTGAAACCAAATGATTGTTGCTCACTGCGCTTGTAGTCCATACCCAGATTAGCAGTCAGGGGGACCTGGTCTGTAAGGCGGTTGTCCGGCCCTGGTATGGCACCCAGCCTTGACCAATTACGTGCTGCATTCAGGCGTACTTCTACCGGTGGCGCAGCAACCAGCAAATTCTGCAATGCTATTTTTGCATCAAACTCTATTCCCATCACTTTGGCTGTGCCGTGGTTATGGGGTGTCGTAATCCAAACGCCATTTTTCTCATACAGGTTTTGCACAGTCACATCCTGCACACGTTTGGCATACGCTGACAGGCTGAACATGCTGTTTTTGGCAAAGTAAGATTCATAAGCCAGATCGGCCCCCCAGGCCAGCTCTGGCAGGAGTTGCGGGTTACCCTGAAAGTCAGGATTATTCGGACCATTGTCATTATTTGCTGTGTAGCGGCGCGGCACCAGGCTACGCGGGGTCGGTGCCTTATAAGTACGTGACAAGGCAAAGCGCAATTGATCTTTTTCCAGCCCCGGCAACTTCCACAGTAATTGCATGACCGGGCTCCAGACACTGGACCTGGTCTGCACTGCTGCCATCAGGCGACCTGTGGTTTCGGTATTCAAACCTTCCCAGCGCAAGCCCAGATAAGCTTGCAACCTGTTAGTCATATCCCATTCATCTTGCGCAAACAAGGCAACGCGGCGCACATTGGCTTTATAGTCCTCTGCCAGCGGGTCTATGGTATTGGTATTTGTCCGCCGGTCAAATTGCAGACGGGCTTCACTACGCTGCGTCAGCGTCGCGTCCCATCCCAGGGCAAGGCTATGATCTTCGCGAAAGCGACTCAGGTATTTACCGTTGCTACTGGCACTGCTTTCGGCAGCATTCGATACCACATGGCGATTGAAAGGCTGATCCTGCAGTAAAGGATAACCAAAGAAATTGTAATCTACCTCGCGATGATTATAATTCAGGCCCAGCTTCGCATTCAGCTTGCTATCGGCATCTATCCTGTGCGCCCAGTTCAGATCTGTCCGCAAAATGGCTGTATGCATGGAGGTGCGGTAATTGTTATCCGGGTATTGCGTAGCCCCTCCGACCACTGTCGTTTCGTGATCACTACCCCAATTCAAATTACCGTAGTAGTCAAAGAAACTCTGCCAACTCAGCGTATCACCATTCTCCATGGTCCAGTTCAATCGCGGGCTGAGTCCGAAGCGCCAGACGTTTGCGATATTCCTTTGCTGCATGATGCGCAGGGCTTTGAGTTCTCCTGTTGCATCATCAATGCTCTCTGTCACCTTTGGTATATTTTCATAGCCAGTTTTTGAGAGTGTAGCGACGACAGAATAAGAAAGCCCGGCGTTCTTGTCAGCAAGCTCCAGAGCCAATGAGGGATTCCAGTTATTTTCGCCATGCGCTATGCCGAATTTGAATTCTTTCCTGGCACTGCTCACGCCTTTTTTCAGGATGATATTGACGGTACCTGCCACCGCCTGCGCGCTGAACTCTGCCGTCGTCGTACGCAGGATTTCCACGCGCTCTATCAACTCAGGTGCAATACTGTCTATGGAAAACCCAGGCGCTACTGCGTCGCCATTCAATAAAATCTGGGTATAACCAGATCCCAGGCCGCGCATCCGTAATTCATTGCCCACGACGGATACACCTGGCTGGCGCTTTAATACGGCCGACAATTGCGTGTCCCCGTACTGCAATAGCTCAGCAGCATTAATGATGATTTTGGCGGCAGTGTCGTTCTTTCTTTGCGCAGTTGCCTCCGGCCCTGCAACTTCCACCGTTTGTACTACTTCGCCACTCTTGGCGGGCACATCAGCAGCATGCAATGCAGCACTGAAAAATAAAAGCGAGGCTCCAACACAGTTCATACTGGATTTCATGAATGCTTGGTGTGACGCGTCAGGCGATACAGATTTAATTCTTGAGACAGACTTGGGCATGGAGAGGAAATATAAGCGGGAGAGTACTGCCAGCCATACGGCAAGCAGAAATTTTTAGATAACGGGGAGATTGTAAAGTGGGCAAGACTATCGCAGAACTGGCTTGTGACAAAAGCCCGAAATCAGGTGACAGGGAAAGCAGAACTCATCTCACGGATAGCGAGAACTTTGTCGGCATGCTATTTTGCCGGCGACAAACCCGCCTTGAGGTCTTTTAAAAAATCATCAAGTATGCGCGCAATGCTGCCGTCATTTTTCATCGCCAGCAAAGTCGCATTGATGGTTTTTGAAGTCGGGCTTGAAGCAAATTCTGGTCTGACGCGCATGACATGAGAACCATAAGAAATAATCAGGCTAGGCCCCAATAAGTGTGTTGATGCATTTCTTTCTGCCGCAGCCAGAATAGCTGGCTGGCTACCGACGATACCCGAGATACGCCCGGCCTCCAGCATGCGCAGGCCATTTTCCAGGGTATTGATTTCTACCTTTCTGACCCGCTCATCCTGACCAAAAGTACCGTAACTTAAGCGACGCATCATGCCTATGCCTTTTTCCATGGACAGGGCAATCAGATCATCATAATTCCTCAGCGCGGCACCACGCTGCGCGACCACCACAATAGGGAACTGCGTCACCTCGGATAAAAAACTGCCTTCCTGGTTTGTAAAATTTTCAGCCTGGGAAATGCTATAGGCTTCTTTATCTGCAGGAAACATCACTACATGGCGGGCACTGGGTACCACCACGAGGTCCAGAACGACCCCTGAACGCCTGCTTAATTCATTGGCGATACGCACATTAATACCATCGTAGCCACCCTTGGCATCTTTGACGAACGCAAAAGGAGCTACCTCCGTCAGATAGAGATTGGCTGCATGTAAAGCAGGCACATGAGTGCAAAAAAGAAAAACACAGAGCGAACGCGCTACCGAAGCTGCTACATTAAGTAACATTGTTGCCACTCCTTACCGCGAACGATCAAAAATCGCACTGGTAATTATGTATTGAATGTGTATTGATATAGCCAAGTTTAGTGATCTTTTGCAAAAATTACAAATATCCCTAAACGCCAGTGATAAAAATACACTATTTACATGTTTTTTAAACAATCATCTTGAAATCCAACAAAGCGGCCTCACCTTCCCTGCTCAAGCAATGCTGCAAACAATGTTACAAAAACAGCAGCAGGCAATTATTGCCATTGTCACTAAAAAATCTTTGAGGGAAACCATGTCAGAAAAGCAAACCTTGGGCTTTCAGGCCGAAGTCAAACAACTCTTGCAATTGATGATCCATTCCTTGTATTCAAACAAGGAAATATTTTTGCGCGAACTGATCTCGAATGCTTCTGATGCATCAGACAAACTGCGTTTTGAAGCCATCAACAATGCCAGCCTGTTTGAAAACGATCCTGATCTGCAAATCAAGGTCAGTTTCGATAAAGAAGCTCGCACCATCACTATCGCCGACAATGGCATAGGCATGAGCAAAGCTGATACAATTGAACATCTGGGCACGATCGCCAAATCCGGCACCAAGGAATTCTTTGGCAAATTGTCTGGCGACCAGCAAAAAGACGCGGCCATGATAGGCCAGTTTGGTGTTGGTTTTTATTCCGGCTTTATCGTTGCCGACCGCATCACCGTAGAAACCCGGCGCGCCGGTCTGCCAGCAGACCAGGCTGTACGCTGGGAATCTGAAGGTGCGGGCGACTTCAGCGTCGAAGATATCGTCAAGGAAGGTCGCGGCACCAGCATCACCCTGCACCTGCGCGAAGGTGAAGATGAGTTCCTGTCGGCATGGAAACTCAAATCCGTTATTCGTACTTATTCCGACCATATCTCCCTGCCTATCAAGATGCAGAAAGAAGAATGGGATGAAGAGAAAAAAGAACAGGTTTTGAAAGATGAACTGGAAACCATCAACCAGGCCAGTGCCTTGTGGGCGCGCAGCAAGTCCGAGATCACGCCTGAGCAATACGATGAATTCTACAAACATGTCTCGCATGATTACACAGCGCCGCTGACACATACGCATAACCGTGTTGAAGGCCGTAGCGAATACACGCAATTGCTGTACATCCCGGCACGCGCGCCATTTGACATGTGGGACCGCAATAAGCGCGGTGGCATCAAGCTGTATGTCAAACGTGTCTTCATCATGGATGATGCAGAACAACTGATGCCGGTCTACCTGCGCTTTGTCAAAGGTGTTATTGACTCCAACGATCTGCCTTTGAATGTCTCGCGCGAAATACTGCAGGAAAGCCGCGACATCAAGGCTATCCGCGAGGGCTCGACCAAGCGCGTGCTGGGCATGCTGGAAGATTTGGCAAATGCTGACGGTGACGACGCTAAAGAGAAGCAAGACAAGTACACCACATTCTGGAAAGAATTTGGCCAGGTGTTGAAAGAAGGCGTCGGTGAAGACAATGCCAACAAGGAACGTATCGCCAAGCTATTGCGCTTTGCCTCTACCCACAATGACAGCGATGTACAGAACGTGTCGCTGGCAGATTACCTGAGTCGCGCCAAAGACGGTCAGGACAAGATTTACTATGTCACGGCAGAAAGCTATGCGACTGCCAAAAACAGCCCGCACCTGGAAATCTTCCGCAAAAAAGGCGTTGAAGTTCTGCTGCTGACCGACCGCGTCGATGAATGGATGCTGTCCTTCCTGAACGACTTTGAAGGCAAGGAACTGGCGTCTGTCGCCAAAGGAGGCCTGGACCTGGGCCAACTGGAAGATGAAACAGAAAAGAAACAACATGAAGAAACGCAGACCGAGTTCAAGGACCTGGTCGAGAAAATGAAAACAGCCCTGGCAGATAAAGCCAAGGATGTACGCGTGACTTTCCGTCTGACTGATTCCCCAGCCTGCCTGGTGGCTGATGAACATGATTTGTCTGGTAACCTGGCACGCATGTTGAAGGCTGCGGGTCAAAGCGCGCCTGAATCCAAGCCTATCCTGGAAGTCAACCCTGACCATCCTTTGGTACAGAAACTCAAATATGAAGAGGCCAAGTTCAATGATTGGTCACACATCTTGTTTGACCAGGCTCTGCTGGCGGAAGGCGGCCATCTCAGCGACCCTAGCGCTTTTGTGAAACGTCTTAATGAGATGTTGCTGAGTAAGTAAAAGTAAGCAAATGAGTCAATAAGCTCTCTCATCCCTGCGCAATGAAAAACGGACTCAATATTGAGTCCGTTTTTTTATGTAACAAGCTCAGCGCGAAGGGAAAATCTTGTCACGCTGCTGTTTGGCAAACCAGTCACGCAACATCTGTTCTTCATAGCGAAAGCTGGAATTGCCAGTGGCCAGACCCGAGCGCATGAGGAAGTTCATATCCTTGACATTTTCCGTACCTGAGGCAACGCTTTTACCTTTTTCGTCTTTCAAGTCAAAACTGAAAGTCATGCGCGGCCAGTATAAATCCTTGATGACACGTATGTCATCGACAGTATTACGGAAAAATGGACGTACATCGCCAGCAAGGTCAACATCGGTGACTGTCACATCCCATTGATAAGCGTCGGGCAATTTTTTTGCCAGGTCTGCAAATATCAGGTCAAGTTCCTTGATCATGCGAGCCTGGAACCCTGATTTGGACTCATTACCGGGGCGAATATCAGTAAACTTTTCAGGCTCCTGCCAGGTGACCTTCACTTCACCTGCTTGTACCTGCGCGGTCATTACAATAGCCAAAAACACTGTGCTAAAAGTCAATTTCATTTTCCACCTCCTGTTTCATTCTACTATAGCAAGTACTGCAAGATTTTTCCCTACTTCAAGAATAGTTCATGAATGCAAAAACGACCAGACAATGCCGGTCGCCAGTCATAATGAATTTTGTCACAAAGTTTTGCAGCAGAATGTCTCACTAATGTCTCACTATTGTCTTGCTAATGTCTTACGACAGGTTTCTATCACAAGATAAAAGAAGCATGCGAGACCGTACTGCACACCAAAGGCTACTGCTTATAATATTGAGACCTGACCAAATATAAATCGAATGAAAGCTTCTTCCCTGACCTCGCCTTCCCAATCTCTTTTACTACAAGGCTTTCCACCAGTAGTGAATGGGGATACCCACACATTGATACTGGGCAGCTTCCCCGGCGTTGCTTCACTAGATGCAACGCAATACTATGCATTCAAGCAAAACCAGTTCTGGCGTCTGGTTTCTGCCTCTCTGGGCACAGACCTGGTCAGTCTGGAGTATGAACAACGCCTGCAAGGCTTACTGGCGCATGGTATAGGTTTGTGGGATGTATTTCATTCCTGTGTACGCGCAGGCAGCCTGGATTCAGCAATACGTGAAGGCAAGCTGAATGATTTCAGTGGTTTGCAAGCAAGCCACCCCCAATTGCGCAAGCTTTGTTTCAATGGTCAGACGGCAGGCAAAATGGCGGCTTACTTCAAGGAGCGTGGCTATCTGACGGCGATACTTCCTTCATCTTCTCCTGCTTATGCGATGCGCAGTTTTGAAGAAAAACTAAGGGAATGGCAAGCCGAGCTAGGGCCTGCCGCTCCCTGAAATTCATTTCATCAGTAACATTAAGCTATAGCGCCACGACATCGCTGCCGTGTCCGGCATGGCAGGAAAAAGCAAAATTTGCAGCTTTTTCAGTCAAAATTTATTACAACTTGTATGAATGATGTAAATTTGCTTTCCATAAACACTATGGAGGTTAAAATAAGCGGATGCTAATCAAACGAAAATCCATAGAAGCCGAGGCCAACCACCGGTCTGGCCCCACGGCAGCGGCGCCCAAGAAAGCCAACCGCAAACCCAAATTTGCTCCAGTAACCCTGTCTGAAATGGATGGAGTACGCTTTTTGCATTTTGGTACCGAATGGGTACAAGGTGCCATGCGCCTGCGCAAACCAGATGCCATTGAACTCGAATACGCGCAACAGATGATGGCCTGGATGCTGTTCATTGATGCACCACAACACCTGGCGCAGTTGGGACTAGGGACCGGTGCATTGACCAAATTCTGTTACCGCCAGTTCGAAGAGGCATCAGTAACGGCTGTAGAGCTCAATCCCTCAGTCATTGCCATTTGCGAAAGCATGTTCAAATTGCCAGCCAATGATGATCGCCTGCAAGTGCTGGAAATGGATGCACTGGATTTTGTTAATGATGACAATAATCATGGCCATTTCGATGCTCTGCAGGTGGATTTATACGATGCCACCGCACGTGGGCCAGTACTCGACAGTGCAGAATTTTATCAAGCCTGCGCAAATTGCCTGAACGATGAAGGCATACTGACAGTCAACCTGTTTGGTGACCACCCCAGCTATGCACGCAACCTTAAAGCCATGCGCTTTGCCTTTGACACCGTGCTATGCCTGCCGGAAGTCCATGATGGCAACGTTGTTGCACTTGCCTTCAAGCGCAAACCTGAATTGAATTTCCCTGACCTGTACGAGAAAGCTGAACAGATCAGAGCCAGTACCAAATTGCCAGCAAAATCCTGGGTAAACGGACTAAAAGCCGGCTCAAAGTAGCCTGCGATGCAAAACAATTCCAAAATAAATTGATGGAAACGGCCATACAGTATGAATAAACCCGCACACCGCAGTCTGAATCTGCAACAAATTTTCACCTGGTTGATGGCTGACGGCATCATCCTCAAAGATGAAGCCAAGACCCAGTTCCACGCGACCCAGGGCTTGTTGAAAAATGGCCCAGCCAGCATGCATCCCTTGACGGCAGTGGCACAGGCCAGGTTGCATTCGGCCATTTCCCCGCATATTTTGCTGACGCTGGACTGGTTGACAGAATGGGTAGCAGGCAAGGTGAACGTGCCTTTCTATCGCATTGATCCCTTGAAGATTGATTTCACCAGCGTATCTGATGTCATGTCTGCATCCTACGCAACCCGCTTCAACATACTGCCGGTAGAATCAACAAGCAACACTGTCGTAGTCGCAACGACTGAACCATTCAATACTGAATGGCAAGATGAAATACTGAAATTCAGCCGCAAGGAAATTCGCCTGGTGCTGGCGAACCCACTGGAAATTTCACAATACATCGTCCAGTTTTTCTCCTTGGCCAAATCCATCAAGGATGCGCGTAAATCGAATAAGAATGACGCCAATTTACGCCAAAACTTTGAACAACTCATAGAAATCGGCAAGACCAACAAGCAGGTTGATGCGAATGACCAGCATATTGTCAATATTGTTGACTGGCTATGGCAATTTGCCTTTGATCAGCGCGCTTCCGATATCCATCTGGAACCCAAACGAGATATTTCTGTCATCCGCTTCCGTATTGACGGTGTCTTGCACCAGGTGTATCAGGTACCGGCCACCATCATGATCGCCATGACAGCCCGTATCAAATTGCTGGGCCGCATGGACGTGATCGAAAAACGTCGCCCCCAGGACGGTCGTATCAAAACCCGTACCAGTGAAGGCCAGGAAGTCGAATTACGTCTGTCCACCCTGCCCACGGTGTTTGGCGAAAAAATGGTCATGCGTATTTTTGATCCTGAAGTCGTCGTCAAAACCCTGCCGGAACTGGGTTTCCCACTGAATGACGCCAAGCGCTGGGATCATCTGACCAGTAAGCCACACGGTATTATCCTGGTGACAGGACCTACCGGTTCCGGTAAAACCACCACCCTGTACACCACTTTGAAGGCTCTCGCCACACCGGACGTGAATGTCTGCACCGTCGAAGACCCTATCGAGATGGTAGAAGGCTCGTTCAACCAGATGCAGGTACAGTCGTCCATCGACCTGAGCTTTGCCGATGGTATACGCGCCCTCATGCGTCAGGATCCTGACATTATCATGGTGGGTGAGATACGTGACTTGCCAACCGCCGAAATGGCCATACAGGCCGCACTGACGGGCCATTTGGTCTTGTCCACTCTGCATACCAATGACGCACCTTCAGCCATCATGCGTCTGCTGGAACTGGGCGTTCCTTATTATTTACTGGAAGCAACTATCATTGGCATCCTGGCCCAGCGCCTGGTCAGAACCCTGTGCATCCATTGCAAGTCGCCTGAAGGTGAGTTGCAGGATGCCGTCTGGGATACCCTGACCGAAGGCTGGGGTATCAGCAAACCGGAGAAAATTTATAAACCTGTCGGTTGCCCCGAGTGCCGCCAGACTGGTTTCATGGGACGTACCGGTTTATACGAATTGCTGACGGTCACTCTGCCCTTCAGCAAATTGATCACTGAAAGTGCCGATATCCACGCCCTGCGTTCACAAAGCATCAAGGATGACATGAAACCCTTGCGCATTGCAGGCGCATATAAGATCATCGAAGGTGTTACCACGGCAGATGAGGTCTTGAAAGTCACTTCATCACTGATCTAGCATAGTCTTCAGGGAAGGCGGGGATGCGTTCAACACCGCAAAGTGATACGCGACAACTACTATGGCAAATGCTGGTGCTTGCCATACTGTATGCGGCACTTGGACGCCTTTCCCTGTTACTTGCCATCCCACCTGGTTATTCCATCGCCATCTACCCTTCTGCAGGTGTTGCACTGGGCATGGTTCTCACTGGTGGCTACCGTCTCTTGCCTGGCGTGGCAGTCGGTGCATTCATTGCCAATTTACTCATTAACCAGAGTATCTTTGGCAGTATCAATACCAATTCATTGATTGCATCAACCATCGTTGCTGCGGGTGCCACCTTGCAGGCCTTCACTGGCAGCAAACTGATCCTGAAAAAATTACAGGACAATCTGGCGCTGGATACAGACAAGGCGATTTTCCAGTTTTTTATCTATGGCGGCGTCATTGCCTGCCTGGTCAATGCCAGTATCAGTGTCACGGCGCTGGTGGCTTTGGGGGTGATTCCCTGGCAGGATTTTTTCAACAACTGGATAGGCTGGTGGATAGGCGATACCTTTGGTGTGCTGACGATTGCCCCCATCATCATGGTTATTTATGGCAAGCCACGTGAAATCTGGTATGCCAGGCGCTGGAGCGTCATGGTGCCACTGCTGATATGCCTGATGCTGGTGATTACCGCATTTGCCTTTACCCGTTACCGGGAAGAACAAAAACAGCAGCTTGAATTCCGCCTGAAAGCTGAACGCATAGGCCAGAATCTGCAAAACAAGCTTGATACGCATGCCGACATCATGCGCAATATCGAGCGCCTGTATGCAAGTTCCATACAAGTCGGCCGCAATGATTTTGCCACCTTTGTCAGTCATAACCTGCAAAGTCAGAAAGCCATTTCCTTCCTTTCCTGGGTACCCAGGGTAGATCTGCAACAGCGTGAAAGCTTTGAAGTGACCGTGCTGCGCGAAGGTTTTGCCAATTACCAGATACAGGAGATGAATGAATTTCAGCAACTCGTTGAAGTCAGTGTCAGGGATGAATATTATCCCGTCCGGTATATAGAGCCTTTTTTCGATAATCACCAGATGTTTGGTTATGACATGGGGTCAACCACGGCACGCAGGATCGCGATAGAGGATGCGCGTGACAGCGGCCACCTGACAGTAACCGATCCCTTGATTTTCAATGAGACTGATGGCAGAGAGCAATTGCACGTGCTGCTGTTTGCGCCTGTCTATGAAAATGGCAAACCGCAAGCGACCATGGAACAAAGGAAAATTGCTTTTTCAGGGGCAGCAGTCAGCATGATACGCATGGCTGACGTGGTCAGGGAAATTCTCTCCAATGAAGACATGCGTAGTGTACGCATCAAATTTTATGATCTCTCCTACCCTGGAAAAAGAGGAATATTCATCGATGAAATCAGCGGACTGAATCAGGGTTATCTGTTCCAGTCCACCATCAATTTTGGTGGCCGGCAATTTGCCTTACAGGCGCAACCTTCATCAGAATATTGGCGCACCCATGTTGCATGGATCACCTGGATCACCATGATAGGTGGTCTGCTGTTCACTGGCCTGCTGGGTGCCTATCTCCTGGTGGCAACGGCGCATACCTTTGGCGTAGAGAGTCTGGTCGCGCAAAGAACTGCAGAATTGCATGACAGTGAAGAGCGCCTGCGCACCGTACTCGATAATGCAGCGGAAGGGATCTTGACGACGAATGAAAACGGCATCATAGAATCAGCCAATCGCTCTGCTGAAGTTTTGTTGAAATATGCTCATGGCAGTCTGCGTGGCAAAAACATGTTCAGCCTGTTTCCTGATCCGCAATCACTGCAATTCCTGTCAACACATTTGCGCACGACCAACCGTGAAAAGCAATTTGAAGTGGCAGGAAAAAGTGAACGCAGAGAATTACTGGCCAGGCAAAAAGATGATCATGATGTACCTGTGGAATTGGCAATTACCCGCGTGCGCCTGGGCTTGCAGGTCTTGTACGTCATTATCGTGCATGATCTGTCCGAGAAAAAACGGGTAGAGAAACTCAAGACTGAATTTGTTTCTGCCGTCTCGCATGAATTGCGCACACCGCTGACTTCTATCCGTGGTGTGCTGGGCCTCTTGGTTGGTGGTGTCGCCGGTGACATCCCTGAAAAAGCACAAGCCATGCTGATGATGGCAAATGACAATGCCAAGCGACTGACGACGCTCATCAATGATTTGCTGGACTTTGAAAAGTTGGAATATGGCAGCATGCAATTCCATTTCGAGACACTGCCCCTGGCGGATTTGATAGACAGTACCTTGCAGTCAAATCAGGGATATGCGCAAAGTTTTGATATAGGCATACAGTATGAAACACCGGTAGATCAAGCTGTGCATGTACGCGTGGATTCACAGCGCTTCGTGCAAGTTTTGTCCAATCTGCTGTCGAATGCCATCAAGTTCTCGCAGCCACACGGGCAGATCGACGTGCGCGTCACGACCGGCCAGGATCAGGTACGCATAGAAGTACAGGACTATGGCATAGGTATTTCAGAAGAATTCAAGAGCAGCATCTTCCAGAAATTTACCCAGGAAGATGCCAAGGCCGCCCGCAAATATGCCGGTACAGGCCTGGGCCTCAGCCTGAGCAAAACCATGATAGAAAAAATGGGCGGGCAAATCGGCTTCAGCAGTACAGAAAACCTGGGCTCCTGCTTCTATATCATTTTGCCACTTGTTACTGCAGCGACTGCCGCTGCCACACCGTCAACCACCGAGGCATAACGCAGACGCGCCCCCAGTTCCAGCTTGATACGCTGGTTTTGCATGCGCCGTGATTCTGACATGAACGACAATAGTACCGGGCTGACCTGCTGCTCCAGTTCAGTACGTGGCAAACGCGGTGGCTTCGGTAGTGCAAAGGCATCGGCGACCAGATCGAAATAGGTGGCCATCTTCATGTCGCTATCATCGACAGCATGGTATACCCGGTTAGGAAAGCCTCTGAACAATGCCAGCCTGATCAATCGTGCCAGATCATCTGCATGAATGTGATTGGTGTACACATCATCAACCTCTATCAGCGCGGGCGTGGCTTTGTGCAGACGTTCCAGCGGCAGGCGGTCAGCCGCATAAATACCTGGTACTCTCAAGATGGATAAACAAGAATGGCTGCGCCTGGCCCAGGTGCGCAGGCAGTTTTCTGCAGCCACGCGGCGCTGGGCGCGGGCGTTTTGTGGGCTTACCGTTCTGGTCTCGTCAAAGGATGCACCGGCACAGTCACCATACACACCTGTCGTACTGACATAAACAAGGCGGCTCTTGTCAGGTAAAATGGCGGTCAAATTTTGTGTGCGCCTGTCGGTCTTGCCTTCTGAGGGTGGTGGTGCCAGATGAACAACCCTGTCTGCCAGACCTTTGAGACGGGCCAGGGTATCAGGCTGGTCCAGGTTTCCCAATAAGGGAGTGGCACCGGCGGCACGTAGCTCTGCGCAGCGCCCGGTCTGGCTGGTCAGGGCAAAGATGCGGAAATGCTGACTCAACAGGGGCAGCAGGCGCATGCCTACGTCGCCGCAACCTATGATAAGCAAGCGTGGCTTGCCAATTTGTTTAAACTGTTTTTTCATGTTCAGGATTGTATGACTTTTCAAGTAAGCGTCACCCCTAGTGGCCGTCAATTTAGCTGTGAAGAAGATGAGACCGTATTGTCGGCAGCTCTGCGCGCAGGCGTCATATTGCCATATGGCTGTAAAAATGGTGCCTGCGGCTCTTGCAAGGGCAAGATAGCAAGCGGCACTGTACAACATGGCCCGCACCAGCAACGTGCCCTGCCTGAGGCTGAAGAAGCCCTGGGCATGTCCTTGTTCTGCTGCGCTAAACCGCAATCTGACCTGGTCATAGAAGCACGTGAAATCGTCGCTGACGGTGACTATCCGGTCAAGAAAATGCCTAGCCGCATTGCAAAACTGGAAAAATTGTCACACGATGTCATGCTCATCGCCTTGCAATTACCTGCCAATGAGCGCCTGCAATACCGCGCCGGCCAATATATAGAATTTATGCTCAGGGATGGCAAACGCCGCAGCTATAGCATGGCGAATGCACCGCACCTGGATGAGCAGATCACCTTGCATGTGCGCCATATGCAAGGTGGCCTGTTCACTGATCAGGTGTTTTCTACCCTGAAAGAACGTGACATCCTGCGCTTTGAAGGCCCGCAAGGTACTTTTTTCCTACGCGAAGATAGTGAAAAACCAATTATCCTGCTGGCTTCCGGCACTGGCTTCGCCCCTATTAAGGCGCTGGTGGAACACTTGATCTTCATAGAATCCAAGCGCCCCGTCAGCCTGTATTGGGGTGGTCGCCGACCTGCTGACCTGTATATGCATAGTCTGTGCAAGGAATGGGAAAAGCAAATATCAGGCTTTACCTATATCCCTGTCGTTTCTGACGCCTTGCCTGAAGACGAGTGGGCAGGCCGTAGTGGCTTTGTACATCAGGCCGTCATAGCCGATCATGCAGACTTGTCAGGCCATCAAGTCTACGCTTGCGGCGCACCTGTCGTGGTCGATTCAGCCAAACGTGACTTTACTGCTCAGTGCCAGTTGCCTGTGGACGAGTTCTATGCTGATTCATTTACTTCCGAGGCTGATCTGGCGAATTGATGCAAACAGGCTTTTTGGGTGCGCCCGAAAATTTATTTTGACGCAGTGCGCAAAAAGTCCTACTATCCGTTTTATGAAAATTTTTACTGACATGTCCTCACCGAATATTGCACGACGTCGCAACTCGCTTAGCGAGCCTGGGCCGATGTAGGAGTGAGCGTGCGCGTAAAAAGCTGCACCACGAATATCCAGCCACAGGTTCCGCCCTGTGGCTTTTTTTTACCTTGAATTTTTGTCTACCCCACCCACTGTAACGACCTTAGGAGTCTTGAAATGGAATTCAGTCAGTACAACGTAAATTCCCTGATGTACATCACCCCACGCCCCGAACTCGTGTTCGTCGAAGGCAAGGGCATGTATTTGACTGATCACAAGGGCAAGCGATATCTGGATTATCTGCAAGGCTGGGCCGTCAATTGCCTCGGTCATTGCCCTGACGTGATTCATGATGCGCTGGTAACGCAATCCAAGAAATTGCTGAACCCCTCCCCGGCTTTCTATAACGCCCCTATGGTGGAGTTTGCTGATTTGCTGACCAAAAACTCTTGCTTTGACCGCGTGTTTTTTACGAATAGTGGTGCCGAAGCCAATGAAGGCGCTGTCAAACTGGCGCGCAAGTGGGGCCAGTTGAACAAGAATGGCGCGTTTGAAATTATTACTTTTGACCATGGCTTCCATGGCCGTACCCTGGCGATGATGTCTGCATCTGGCAAACCAGGCTGGGACACGATTTTTGCCCCGCAAGTCAGCGGCTTCCCCAAGGCAGACTTGAACGATATCACTTCAGTAGAAAAACTGATCACTGACAAAACTGTTGGTGTCATGCTGGAACCAGTACAAGGCGAGGGCGGCGTGATCCCCGCTAGCCCTGAGTTCATGCAAGCCCTGCGTGAGTTGACAAAGAAGCATGGCCTGCTGCTCATCGTTGATGAAGTTCAGACCGGCATGGGCCGTACTGGTGAATTGTTTGGCTATCAATTGTCCAACATAGAACCAGACATCATGACCCTGGCAAAAGGCATAGGTGGCGGTGTGCCACTGGGTGCCCTGCTGTGTCGTGAAGAAGTGGCCTGTTTCGTCCCTGGCGACCAGGGAGGCACTTATAACGGCGCACCTTTGATGGCAGCGGTGGGCAAGGCCGTATTCAATGAATTGAACAAGCCTGGCTTCCTGACTTCGGTCAAGGAAAAAGGCGAGTACCTGAGCCAGCAACTGGAAAAACTGTCTGAAGAATTCGGCATGCAAGGCGAGCGTGGCTTTGGTTTGCTGCGTGCCTTGAAACTGGGTGAAAACATCGGTGGCAAGCTGGTAGAAGTTGCCCGTGACATGGAACCAGTAGGTTTGCTGATCAATTCACCTCGCCCTGACCTGCTGCGCTTCATGCCGGCATTGAATGTGACAAAAGAAGAGATTGATCAATTGATCAGCATGCTGCGTGTAGTGATACAACAAGTCAAAAACCAGGACTAAGTTTAGCCATCAACGCAAAAGAATTGGCCTGTATTGTGAGAGCAGTACAGGCCATTTTTTACGACAAGAATATTGCCTCTAAAGCATGTTTAACATTTTTTAATCTGTATATAATGCACGATTCCATTCCAGCAATGAAAGCGCGCATGCACAACTTTTACAAGCCTCTCGCCTGCAAAATCGCCCTCGGTGTTTTCAGCAGCATGTTTTTGCTTCACACCCCGGTTTCGCATGCGGCGGCTGAGCCCATTCCGATTGCCAGTTTTTTCAGAGAATCCCAGTTCCGTGATGCCCGCCTGTCACCGGATGGTAAAAACATCGCCATGATCATGAAGGGTGCCAACGACCGTATGGTGCTGGCAGTGCTGGAAGTAGGTCAACTACGTCCGGAAATTATCGCCAATTATGAAGACAAGGATGTACGGTCCTTCCACTGGATCAATAATGATCGTCTGGTGTATGACTTGACCGACCTGCAATACAAGGAAACACAACGTTTTTTTGGTCACGGTCTGTATGCAGTCAATAAGGACCGTAGCAAGCGTCTGCGTCTGGTCACGCATCAGTTTACCGGTGCCCGTACCAAGCTCATAGGCAATGAGTTACCCTGGTACACTCACTATCTAGATATTGCACATGGTTCTGGCTCACCAGATGTCTATGTCACACAGGCTGTAGAAGCAGGTTCCAATGTACATGATCTGTATCGCTTGAATACCTTGACTGGTAATACTGAACTGGTTACCCGTCCTGGCAAGGTCGGCAGATGGCTGATAGACAAGGCAGGTGTACCGCGTATTGCAGTAACGACCGAAGACGAAAAAGCGATCATTTATTATAAAGACCCCAAAACTGATACCTGGCGTAAGCTGGCCACGTCAGACTGGACATCAAATGACAGGATTACTCCCGTATTTTTTAGTCCCGAGGGTGATTTATATGTACGTGCAAGCAACGGCAAAGACTTCAGTTCACTGTACCGCTTTGATCTGGAAAAAAATCAATTGGACCCTGAGCCAGTGATTTCTTTGAAAGGCTACGACTTTGATGGGCAACTGATATATAACGGCCCGCAAAAGAAAGTACTCGGCCTGCGCTATGAAATGAGCAGACCTGCGACCATCTGGTTTGATGAAACCATCGCTGAAAAACAAAAGCAGATCGATGCGCTTTTGCCAGATACCTATAATTCCTTGCATTTCCCTTCAGACCTGAAAACCAATATCGCTCTGATCTATTCTTATTCGGATGTCGCCCCCGGTGCATGGCAATTGTTTGATTTCAATACTGGGAAATTAACACGCCTGGGCGTCAGCAAGCCTGAGATTAAGCCGGAACAAATGGCCGAAAAAGAAATGTTGAACTACGCGGCTCGCGACGGCATGCAGATACCGGTTAATCTGACCCTGCCCAAAAACAGCAACGGCAAAAACCTGCCGGCCGTGGTTTTGGTACATGGTGGCCCCTATGTGCGCGGCAACCATTGGAGCTGGAATCCACAAGCGCAATTCCTCGCCTCTCGTGGCTATGTTGTCATAGAGCCGGATTATCGTGGCAGCACAGGTTATGGTAGCAAACATTTCCGCGCTGGCATCAAACAATGGGGTCTTGCGATGCAGGATGATATCGCTGATGCTGCCAAATGGGCAGTTGCCAAAGGCTATGCAGACCCTAAACGTATTTGCATTGCCGGTGCCAGTTACGGTGGTTATGCCACTCTGATGGGCCTGATCAAAGACCCGGATATCTTCCGTTGCGGCATAGAATGGGTAGGCGTGACAGATATCAACCTCATGTACGACATCCACTGGAGTGATTTTTCAGATGAGTGGAAATGGTACGGCATGCCTGTGCTGATCGGTGACCAGGTCAAGGATGCTGCCCAACTAAAAGCCACTTCGCCTTTGCAAAATGCCGACAAGCTGACCCGCCCTTTACTGATGGCTTATGGCAAGCGTGACCACCGGGTACCTATAGATCACGGCACCAAATTCTACAAGGCCGTTAAAGAAAAAAATGCCAACGTCGAATGGGTAGAATACGCGGAAGAAGGCCACGGCTTTAATCTGCTCAAAAACAATATCGATTTTTGGGGCCGTGTAGAAAAATTCCTTGATCAGAATATTGGTAAAAGCCAGTCAATGGCGGCATCAGACGCCGGTAAATAATCGCTCCTGCAAAAAGGCCACGAAAGTGGCCGTCTTCAACGCCAGCCAGTCACGCGCTGGATACACTGCATACACAGGTGAACCACTGGGCAATTGATAGTTGTCCAGCACCGCCACCAGTTCCCCGCTTTGCAAGTGCTTGCTGACGATCAGCCTGTCTATCAACAAAATACCAGCCCCCGAACAGGCGGCAGCAACCAGCGCAAGACCATTATTTGATTGGAAGTGGCTGCTCACTCTGACCTTCTTGATCTCACCGTGCTCATCAAGCAAGGTCCATTCGTCATTGGCCCTGCCTGCTGCATTGATATACAGCAGACAGGCATGTTGTGCCAGGTCTTCAGCCACAACAAGATGGCCTGCGTTTGCCAGATAGGCTGGTGCAGCGCAAAGTATGCGCTGACTATCCACCAGCTTGCGTGCAATCAGGTTGGAATCATCCAGATGCGCGACCCGGATGGCAACGTCGATTTGCCCGGCGATCAGATCCACCAGTTTGTCTTCTACTTGCAGGGCAAAATCGATTTGCGGATAACGCCTGCAAAATTCAGTCATAACCGGTACCAGCCTGGCTACAGCGGGCATCGGGCAGGTTACACGCAAGCGCCCTTTCACTTCTTGCTGGTGCTGGCCTGCCATTTGTTCTATGTTGGCCAACGCAGTATCGATGCGCTGGGCTTCATGCAAGACTTGCTCACCAATTTCGGTCAAGGTCAGTTTGCGCGTGGAACGCTGTATCAGGCGTGCTCCCAAATCATCTTCCAGTTTTGCTAATTGCCGCGACAACAAGGACTTGCCGCAACCAAGCTGGGTGGCAGCCTTGCTGATGCTGCCAGCGCGGATGATGGTGGCAAAGACTGCCAGATGTTGTGGATTCAGCATGAGTACCCCTCTTTCATTGTCTCACTTTAAGCAACAATATTATGCAATATCCCTGCCTTATCAGGCAACAATATCCTGTCTATACTGCTCTTCATGGTCAGCGCTTCGCTACCTTACCACTCGACAAGGAAAAAACATGAACGCCATCAATTCTCAATTCAAACTCGCAGCCCGTCCACAAGGCAGCGTTAAAGCCAGCGATTTCAATCATGTCACGGAGCAATTGCGTGACTTGCAAGCAGGCGAAGTGCTGATCAAGAACCTGTATATCTCGCTCGACCCTGCCATGCGCGGCTGGATGAATGAGAGCAAAAATTCCTATATGCCACCAGTTGCGATTGGTGAAGTCATGCGCGCCCTGGCTGTTGGCAAGGTAGTTGAATCAAATAATCCTAAATTTGCAGTCGGCGACCATGTCAGCGGCATACTGGGCATGCAAGAGTATGCTTACTCTGACGGCAATGGCATCAGCAAGGTTGACCCCAAACTGGCCCCGCTGCCACTGTATCTGAGTACCCTGGGCATGCCAGGCATGACTGCCTACTTTGGTTTGCTCGAAGTCGGCCAACCCAAGGAAGGTGATACCGTTGTCATCTCCGGCGCAGCAGGTGCTGTTGGCACCATCGTTGGCCAGATCGCCAAGATCAAGGGTGCGCGTGTTGTTGGTATCGCCGGTGGCGCAGACAAAGTCCGCTACCTGACAGAAGAACTGGGCTTTGATGCAGCAATAGATTATAAAAGTGAAGATGTCAGTGCAGCACTGAAACAGCATTGCCCTAAAGGCATAGATGTGTATTTCGATAATGTCGGCGGTGACATCCTTGATGCAGCCCTGGCGCAACTGGCATTTGGTGCCCGCGTTGTGATTTGCGGTGCGATATCCCAATACAACAATACTACGCCAATCAAAGGCCCATCAAATTACCTGAACCTGATGGTGAAGCGCGCGACAATGAAAGGCGTGATGGTATCCGACTTTTACCCACGTGCCATGGAAGCCGCCATGGTCATGGGTGGCTGGATCATGTCTGGCAAATTGAAAAGCCGCGAAGATATCGTCGAAGGCCTGGAAAATTTCCCTGAGACTTTCCAAAAACTGTTCACTGGTGAAAACAATGGCAAGCTGATTTTGAAAGTAGCTGCTGCCTGAGCCAGGTAGCCTGACTCAGATGAAAAGCCACCAGCATGCTGATGGCTTTTTCAATCAGGGTTTCAACACGAAATGCAAGACAGATCGTGCAGGCAAGGTATAACTGAATTTATTCTTCGAAATATTGCTGAGGCCGCTTCTGGCAGTGATGGCATTACTGCTGCCGCTGACACCCCAGACTTGTGCATATTTAAGATTCACGGGGTGGTTTAATTGAAAGCTGCTTGTTACATTGCTGGCCTGACGATTGATGGCAATGACATGAATGACGTTGGGATCATTAACATCAACCGCTGCATACACCGCCGCATTTGCGTTGTTACTGGAAACGGCCTTGACTGACGTGGCCGGAAAAACAGATTTATTACCATCGTAATTTCTGTATATTTTAAAACCAGCAGCAATGAACTCTTCTGCATCACCAAAATAAGTCGCCAGATAGACGCCCTGCTTGCCAAAGGTACCCAGTGCATCTGCCTGGGCGATGGCACCAGTAATATCGCTCTTGCCACCGAAATCATATTCAGTCACGGCCAGTTTGGTGCCGGGATAAAAATCATTGATGGATTGCTGCAACTTGGGCAGCATTTGCAAAGCGCGCCCATCGGTGAACCCATTGCCGGTCTGGGTAATCCAGCTAGGCTCTACATAAGTAGAATCCCACAGACTGCGGGCAGCCTGTACACGGTCAGTCGCATTGTAAGACGCTTGCGGATAGTAATGAAAAGAGAATACATCCAATAAACGACGACCAGCACTTTGCGAAGCCTGGTTCATTTTTGCCAGATAGGTATTCGCCATGGCCATGCCATTGTAACGGTAGCGGTCACCAGTATTATTACTGTAATAGGGTTCCACATTGTATTGCGCCCAGTCAGATGGCTGATGTGAAGCTGAACCATCCCACACCGCCCACAGGCTGAACAACCCCAGATAGCCACTGATTGCCGGTCCAAAGGTTTCGGCAGAAGCATCCATGCGCTTGACGGTTGTCGCGAGGCTGATATTCCTCTGCAAAACATCAGTGACTGTGGTCAGCGAGGGGTATAGATTGGCATGCGTGCCACTCTCTCCGCTGTTCGTCGTCCAGTGATGCCAGAGATCAGGCTCATTATCCAGTTCATAGCCTTTCACGCCATTTGTTGTAGAGGCAGTGCCATATTTTTGTACGAGAAAATTGATTTCTTCATCAATATAGACCACGCCATCACTCAGGCCTGGTGTCAGACTCAGACCACCAGCCGCTGCTGGTTTGTCATTCATGATGTTTACCCAACGCGCAGTATCCACATTCGACGGCCCAGCGGTGCTTTGCCACAGCTGGTAACCCATGCAAGTCGATGGAGGATTCAGATTAACGATGTCCTTGGGTAATTTGCCCGCAGCAGGCAATTGCAGCAAAGAATAAGTGCCCAGCACCAGCGACTGATCCTGGAAATTTTGTAATGCAGCACCCGGCGCATAATAAGCCAGGCCATTGTTTGAATTGGGATTACCCGCCCCGGCAGTCGCACTGACACCGGCATTGGAAGAATGACACCAGTCATTACCCGAATTGCTGACGCCATTTTCCCAGTTATAGCTGGTCATGTTATTACCGCCCAGGCGGCGCGAGCGCAAATTCAGGCTTTGTAAACTGGCTTGTCCGCCCTGATTGGCCCAGCCTGCTCGACCAGTACCATCGGCGTAAGCGTTATAACCATAGATCAGCGGGCTGATAGTCTTGCGCTCTGCCTGAGTATCAATGGAAAATGTCACATTCTGTGCCGACGTTGTCGAAATTTCCGCCGAAATACCCAGAATTAAAAGAACTTTACACAAGCTGACTTGTCTCATGATGCACCCTTGGTCTGCTCGTAAGTGAATTATTTCCAAGTGGAAACTCAGCACTCAGGGTACTTCATAATTTTTAACAATTCAAGAAACGTCTGGCAGCCAAATGTAACTGTAAAACATGCTGTTTCTGTTTTTCCTTGGAATAAATGAAAAACTGCTTACAGAATGTTGCAAATCCCGTTATTGCGTATTGTTTTTCACTCAGCCTTTGCATGTATTTGAGGCTATTTTTTTGCAACATGACTTTGTAATTTTAATTTCAATTTACACAAGTATTTATTAAAAAATCATCCACATCCATTTTCGAGAATAACAATGAGACCAAGCAAACTCGCCCTCGCTCTAAGCCTGACCAGCCTGATGACTACCGCACTAGCTGCACCTGCCTATTATCGTTTCCCCAGCATACGTGGTGATGCTGTTGTATTCACGGCAGAAGGCGATTTATGGAAAGTGGCAAGTAATGGTGGCCAAGCGCAAAGGCTGACCAGCCATCCTGCGGCAGAAGTCTTGCCCGCTATTTCACAAGATGGAAAATGGCTGGCATTTTCTGCTGCCTATGAAGGTGCGAACGAAGCTTACGTCATGCCCATGACAGGTGGCGTACCCAAGCGCATCAGTTTCGAAAATGATCAGGTATCTGTCCTGGGCTGGACTGCCAGTGGTGAAGTATTGGTAACGACACTCAATAGCACAGGCCCGGCCTCGCACCGTATCATCGCCGCTATCAACCCGCAAACCCTGACGCGCAGGGTATTCCCGGTGGCAGATGCGAATGAGGCTGTGCTTGATGACAGTGGCAAGTACCTGTACTTCACCCGCTTTGGCTTGCACATGACGAATGACAATGCCAAACAATATCGCGGGGGTGCTACAGCACAAGTCTGGCGGTATGACGTACAAGCTAAAACTGAAGCCACACAATTATTTGCAGAAGACAAGAGTAACAACCGTCGTCCCATGCTGTGGAAGGGCAAGCTCTACTTTGTCAGCGATCGCAATGGTGCCTTCAATATCTGGAGCGCCAATCCTGATGGCACGGATGCGCGCGTCCTGACCCAGCACAAGGAATGGGAAGTGCGCAATCCCAGCATCGCTGATGGCAAAATAGCCTATCAATTGGGTGCCGACTTGCATGTACTTGATATTGCCAGCGCCAAAGACCAGACCTTGAATATAGACCTTGTGTCTGACTTTGATCAGCAACGCAAGCGCCAGATCAAAAACCCGATGGAATATGTGTCGAATATAGAAATCGCTGGCAAGGAAGAACGCCTGCTGTTCACTGCGCGCGGACGCCTGACCATTGCAGGCTCAGGCCCGCAAAGACGCATAGACTTACCCGTGCCAGAAAACGCCCGCGCCCGCGAAGCCGTGTTTTCGCATGATGACAAATCCGTGTATGCCATTGTCGATACCACGGGTGAAAATGAAATCTGGAAATTTCCTGCCAATGGCGTAGGTAAACCTGAAGTGCTGACAACCAATGGTGACGTACACCGCTACCGTATCATCCCCTCCCCTGATGGCAAGTGGCTGGCTCATACCGACAAGCGCGGCAGGCTGTGGCTGCTGGATCTGGCAACCAAGACCAATCAGGTGATTGATGATGCAGGCAAAATTGGCGCTGAAAGGCAGGAAGAAGTCATCTGGTCGCCAGACAGTAAAACCATCGCCGTCGTCAGGGCAGACAACAAATTGCAAAGGCCGCAGATAGGTCTGTACGCTGTCGACAGCAAGCAAATACACTTTGTCACCAGCGATAAATACAACTCACATGCACCGGTGTTCTCGCCCGATGGACGCTGGCTGTATTTTTACTCTGAACGCAATTTCCAGGTCAGCAACCGCGCGCCCTGGGGTGACCGCAATATGGGACCGCATTTTGAAAAGCGTACTGGCCTGTATGCACTGGCTTTGCAAGCAGGGAATCGCTTTCCTTTCAAGGCTGACGATGAGTTGAGCAAGTCCAGTGACAAAGCCACAGATAAGGAAAAAGACAAGGACAAAGAAAAAACAGACGACAAGAACGCCGACAAGTCCAAGGATAAGCCTGCCGATAAAGCAGACGAAGTCAAGAAACCTGCCAAGCCCGTCCTCCCTTCCATACAGTATGCCGGTCTGGCCGAGCGCTTGTATCAGGTACCACTGGCGTATGGTAACTACCGCGACCTGGCCATTGATGAAAAACGCCTGTATTTCACTGAAGCAGAAGGCACGGATGGCAAGTCCACGTTGAAGACTCTGGCGATAAGCAAGACTTCACCACAACCCGACATTTTTGCCGGCAACATACGCCAGTTTGATTTGTCTGCCGATAAAAAACATGTGTTTTATCGTCAGCAAATTGGCACTGGGCCGCAGGAATTCTTTGTTGTCGAAGCCGGTGCAAAACAACCGGGCGATGTCAGCAAATCCAAAGTCAATATTAACGACTGGGCTTTCTTCCTCAGCCCTAAACTTGAATGGCAGCAAATGTATGCCGATGCCTGGCGCATGCACAGAGACTTTTTGTTTGACGACAAAATGCGTGGCGTAGACTGGAACAAGGTACGCACCAAATACGCACCACTGGTCGACCGTATTACAGACAGGGCTGAGTTGAATGATGTATTGGGCATGATGGCCAGCGAAGTCAGCACCCTGCATTCGCAAAGTCGTCCTGGTGATATACGCCGCGCAGCACCAGAAGGGCAAGCTGCCTCGCTGGGTGCGGTACTGAGCCGCACGGCAACTGGCTACCGCATCGACCATATTTATCATACCGAAGCAGAATTGCCGTCCGAGCGCACACCTTTGTCGCAACCTGACCTTGACGTCAGGGAAGGCGACATCATCACCGCTATCAATGGCCAGCCCGTGCTGGAAGCGCGTGATATCTCAGACCTGTTGACCAATCAGGCAGACAAACAGGTATTGATGCATGTCAAACGTGGCGACCAGGCTGCCCGCGCTGTCATCGTCACACCGGTCAACATGATGAAGCATGCCAATCTGCGTTATAGCGACTGGGAGCAAAGCCGTAGCGAGCAAGTCAGCAAGGCATCGCAAGGTCGTATCGGTTACCTGCATCTGCGTGCCATGGGTGCGCAAGACATCAACAGCTTTGCCCGCGAGTTTTATAGCAATATAGAGCGCGATGGCCTGATCATAGACGTGCGCCGTAACCGTGGTGGCAATATCGATAGCTGGATCATAGAAAAACTCTTGCGCAAAGCATGGGCTTTCTGGGCTTCACCAACCTCGGCACCATATACCAATATGCAACAGACCTTCCGTGGTCATCTGGTTGTGCTGGTTGACGAGTTGACTTACTCTGATGGCGAAACCTTTGCCGCCGGCGTCAAGGCCTTGAAGCTGGGGCCGCTGGTGGGCAAACGCACTGCCGGTGCTGGCGTATGGTTGTCAGACAATAATTCGCTGTCTGATAATGGCATGATCAGGGCCGCTGAGAATGCACAGTTTGGCATGGATGGCCGCTGGCTGGTAGAAGGCATAGGTGTAGTACCGGATGTTGAAGTGGACAACCTGCCACATGCAACCTTCAATGGCAAAGACCAACAGTTAGAAGCCGCCATACAGTTGCTGGAGAAGAAATTGAAAGAACAGCCAATTAAAGTTCTGGTGCCGCAAGCCATTCCACCTTTGAAATAAGTAGCAAGTAAGTAGCAAATAAGTAGTTGCTCATATTGCATAAAAAATCCTCATAGTTAAACACTATGAGGATTTTTTTTATTTAGCTCAATGCCCGCGTTTTGCCCGCTAAGTGAGGCAGCGCACAAAGTATTTACGAATGCTCAGTTATTGTGTAAATACGGATAAAAGCAGGTCTTAAGAAAGCAGGTAGTGCATGATAATCTCGCCCATCAGTTCAGTGACGACACCGGGATTGCAAGCTGCATCAGCAATCAATCTCGCTACAATTGACGCCCTGTCTCCAACAATAACCAGCAACCCCGGTTCGCCCGATGCAATTGCAACAGGCAGCAATAACATCACTGTTGACGTTTCTGCCCTTGGTGAATTGCTGGCCTACACAGCGCGCTTGCAAAGCAGGCAAACTGCAAATGCCCCGGTTACGGATACGGTGGACCCGGCGGATACAACTCAAGTTGCAGCTGCATCCAAAGCTGATGTTGCCCAGCTCACCGCCATCGCAACTTCTTTTGTGGATGCATTTAATCAACTGCAAGCCAGCAATTCCGACCTGGCGGAAAACCCCTTGATACCCACTAGTAGCGACAGCCTCTTGCAAGCCATGAATGCCGGCGCACAAAACACAGACGGCAGTAGCCTGTTCGAGCAATTGGGGAGAATTGGGATCAATTTGCAAACTATCGCCCAGCCTGACAGCAATAGTTTTCTGACACTGGATGTGAATGCTTTTCAAAATGCCCTGGCTGAAGATCCTGCGGGCACAAGCACTTTACTGACGCAGGCTTTACAAGTACTGGGTAGCGCAGAGAGCACCGTTATTGCACAAAATCAGGAGCTTGGTTCTGGCAATATCCTGACGAATACAAATATCAATGAAACTGCCAGGGCTACAAGCTCAACTGAAAGTACCGGTACAGATAACAATGTCAGTAACAGCGCTGCCTCATCGGTTAATTTGAATGAAGATGTGGGCACCGCAACGACCAACGCCAATGCAGAACTGCAGCGAGCATTGGGAGATGAAGCACTGCAGGTGGCAATCGATACCACCAGAAATTCTCAGACTGTAGTAGCAAATACCAATGGCACAAACGATACAGCAAACAATGCCGTGCAGGCAAGGCTTGAAATACCCGCATCTCCAGAAACAACGACAGCAGCGCCTGCCACAAGTGATGCTGCAAATATCTCGCAAAATAATGCCGCCATCAATCCAGCAGCAGATACATCTACGGACACAAGAACGACCACAACGTCTGCTACAGGGACTGACATAGCCTCGAATGCAACAGTGAATACACGAGTTACGGATACCAGTGCAAACAGCAACGCGCTTTCAGCCACAGCAGAGACGACGGACATCACCGTCAATCAACCTTCACAGGCGCAGGGTAAACAAATAACGGCGCAAACCCAGCCTGCGGAAACCGTGGATACGCCCACGCTATTACAGGCAGCTATAAGCGCTGGAAACAAGTTATCTGCCAACCCTACGACACCATCTTCACTGTTGACAGAAAGTCAGCTGGAAAATCAGGTTGCTGCAATTGCGGCTAAATTAAATGAAAGCACTACGTCCAATACCGCTTCAAGCAATGCGAAGATGACACTCAATACCCCATCCACATTTGAAGAAGTCAGCAAGACACTGGATACCATCAATCAGGCCACCGCAGCAGCAAATAATATTGCAGCCAACAAGCCGCCCGCATCAGCCATCCAGGCATCAACGGCAGTTGCTACTCCAGTGCCCGTCAATACCAGCGTCCAACAAACTACGCCTGTCAACAACAGTGCGGTAGTCAACACCAGTGCCAATGTGAACGGCATACAGGCCAGCATCAATCCCCTGATTTCTGCTGCTGTAGCTGCATTTCGTGTGAGAGACGGCCTGCAAGCCAACACAACAGAAAAACCGCGTTCAGCTGAAGCTGATGCAGTCACAGCGCCAGAAGCCGTTACAGTGGTAGAACCTGTTACGCTGGATTTGCATGAACATGCACAAAACCAGCGTCATGATGCAGAGGCTGACTCTGCATATCATCAAGCCGAGGAATTGGGTGAGCCGGAAAAAGATGCAGAGGCTACTGGCAATATCAATGTCAATATTTGAGCAAATCAAGGCATAAGCTTACTCTGGAATTTTTACAACTCTTTGGCGATCAGCAACGTTGCCAACCACATCCTTATACGCATGCCAGCTTGCATGAGCGATGATGGGCATGAGTACCAGGAAACCCAGGTTCCAGCTCATGAAGCTCAGCACCACGCTGGTGATGATCAGTGAAGACCAGACGATGGTCGCCGGGACATTGACGAACAAGGCAACGCAACTGATGATCATGGCGGTAATGGCGTCGGTATCCCTGTCCAGCATCAAGGGTATGGATACCCAACTGATGGCAAATACCAGGCTGGCAAAAACAAAGCCTATACAGACATATACGGCCAGAAATTCCAGATTATTCAGTGAAAATAATTGTGCCAAAAACCCCTGCATGGTCGGCATGCCCTTGTTATAAAACAACGCGAAGATCACCAGCGAAGCACGTGCCCATACCATCATGATGACGGCCAATACCAGCGCCAGCACGCCTATATTGCTCCAGCGCCCGCGCATGGAAAACACGCTACCCAACAAGCCTGAGCGTACATTTTCAAGGCGACGACTGATACCATATAAACCCAGCGCAAGCAAAGGTCCTACCAGCAGAAAGCCACAAGTCAGGGCTGACAGATATTCAGGTGCATTATTCAGCACCAGTCGCAGGACCAGACCCATGGCGGCAAAACATACACCATAAAAAATGCTGGCGCTACCAGACGCGCGAAAATCCTGCCAGCCCAATCGCAACCAGACCAGTGGCCGGAACATGCCCACCCGGCGCAGTGGCGGAAAAACTGCTTCATTGTCGATGACAGTCTTGATGTCAGGTGGTGCACTATCCCCGCCCCTGCCTTGCGATTGATTTACCATCTTGCCCCCGGATATTTGGAAATGTCCGTTTCTTTGATACGGATCGTTTTTCATCCTAAGACAGTCAGACGCTAATAGCAATCCATACCGTACATGTTTTACTTTAGTTTGGTGCGCAAGAAAGTATTCAACCCAGCGCTCAATTCGGGCGCTATTGGTAGAGTCGGATCTGTATAGGAAGCCATTTGCTGCGTCATGTCCCCTTTTATGATTTTCAAGACATGGTTCATATCATGTACCAATAAGCTGTCTGCATCTGGCTTGGCCGTCATCAGTACGGTCAATTGCGTCGTATCTACCTGTATATCCTTGTCACCCTGTATCAGCAAAACAGAGCAATTCAGTTTGCCTATCTCTTCTTCTGGTGAGTATTGAAACCAGGAAATAAGATAAGGCTGTACGCTGTCGCGATACAAAGATTTCAATTCTGTTGGCACGTCGGTATAGGTTTTTCCAGCTTGCAGGCTACTCAGAATTTCTTCATTCCGTGCGGCCAGTGGTGGTGGCAATTTCCCTTGCAATTGCTGACGCAAAACATCAGCGGCATTTTTTGCCGGGCCAGCCACGGATATATATGCCTTGACAGATTCTTGCCGGGCAGCCAGCATGGCAATAAGGGAACCTTCGCTATGTCCCAGAATGGCAACACCGGAGAAACGTGCATCTGCCTTCAACAGCTTTAACCAGGCAACTGCATCCTGCACATAGGTTTCAAAGCGCAAATCAGCCTCGGATGTAGCTGCGCTGGCACTACCTGCGATACCGCGCTTGTCAAAACGTACTGATGCAACTCCTGCTTGTGCCATGGATGCCGCCAGCATTTTCAGGGAATCATTCTTGCCTTTGAGTCCTACGGAATTGCCATCCCTGTCGGTAGGGCCAGAACCTGCAATGAGCAAGACCACAGGTAATTTGCCTTTGCTGACGGGCAGTTGCAGGCTGCCGTCAATTTTCCCGGTAGTGGTAACAAGAACGATATTCTGGTCATTGCCGGATTGATCCTTAGCCAGACCGGGCATGCAAAAAACCAGGCCAGCCATCAAGGTGATGGCAGAAACAAAAAAACGCATGGGTTTACTCTTCGTGATTCTTCAAGGCTTTTTCTATGCGGCGGTCAGGTATCAGCCATATCAAGGCCATCGCCACATACAAGGTCATCGATAGCAGCGGATACCAGAAAGCCAGAGGAATTGCGGTTGCGTAGGTAATAGGCGAGAGCTTGCCCTTCCAGTCTGCACCTACGGCTTTTTTCAATAAAGAATCTTCGCCCTGGGTGGCGATGATCTGTTGCTGCAAAATGAAATACGCAATCGCTGCCATCAGCAAAACGACACCATACAAAGCTGCAGGTGCAGAAGCAAAATGATTTTCACCTACCCAGCCAGAAGCAAAAGGGATGAGCGAAAGCCAGAACAGCAAATGCAGATTGGCCCACAAAATGCCACCCGTCACCTTGCGACAGGTATGCAACATGTGATGATGATTATTCCAGTAAATACCGACGTAGACAAAGCTCAGGATGTAGCTCAGGAATACCGGCCACACAGGCAGCAGCACATCCAGCGTACCGCCATGCGGCACTTTCATTTCCAGCACCATGATGGTGATCAATATGGCGATAACGCCGTCGCTGAATGCTTCCAGTCTGGTTTTTCCCATCATGCTTGCTCCGTCTTGTAAAATTTTAGTTATTCTGACGGATATACTAATCCAGCGCCAGCAAAAAACTTGGCTGTACTTGCCTGATATTCCCTGCCCGACCCGGTTGGGAAAAACCAAATATCCGGGATGAAACTACACTCAGGTATGGAGCAGGCGGCCACCGGCGAATGACCAGTTTTCCCAGGCGGTTTCCCTGAAACAGACCATGATGTTTTCAGGGTTCATGCTCTTGTCGCAGAGACGTTTCATAAGGGTATCCAGTAGTTTTTTCTTGACCTGGACACTGCGGCCGACGGACCAGAGTATCTCTATCAGGACAAAATCCTGATTCCTGTCCTTATGCAGGTCGGGGTAGTGAGTATCAAAGCGGAAGTTTTCCGGGTCCAGTTCCAATATGCGCTGAAACTTGTCTTTCTCTGGCACACCCGCTTCTATCAATGCCGCGTGTACAGCATTCAAGACTGTCTCTTTGAACAACAAGGACTTGGGTTTGCAAACGGTAATTGTGACGAGGGGCATAATGTCTCCTTTTCTACAAAAACTGCGACTTTAAAGAAGCTTATTTTCATCTTAGCAAATTAATTAGCTCTTTTGAAATTTGTTAATGTTTATTTTGGTAAGGCTTTGCAGCGATTAAGTTATATCAAGCTTCGCTTAACAAATCCTTACCTAAGACAGCTATACAACCGTGCATCACCAAAGGTATCATCGCACATCATTTCCGCATGAAAACATTGCATGTCAGATAAGTATCACGCCGTTTTACTGAGCGCTTCCCGTTTTATAGGGATGCTGCTTTGTCTGTGCTGTCTGCAATCAAGAGCACATGCCGTCACTGTTCTGCCTTTGCTACTCGCAGAAACCCGCGATGAAAACGGCGAGATCGCTCCCATCCGGCCAGAGAATCAAAAAATCATCGCCTATTTTGAACGCGCCATGGATGTGAAATTTGAAATGCGCCGTTACCCCCTGCCACGCGTCATAGAAAACATAGGCAAGGGTGAAGGTCTGGGATTTGGTTTGTCGAAAAATAGCGAGAGACTGAAAACCATGCGTTATTCAGAGGCAGTTTTTTCAGACTTTGTCTGGGTCGTGGTCAGGGACGACAGCCATATGAAATATTCTGGCATCGGCGACTTGCAGGGCAAATCCGTTGGCATAGTCAGGGGCATACGTTTTGGTGATGAGATAGACAAATTGCGTAATGTGTCGTTCAAGGTAGAAGAAGATCAGCCACAAAGTAGTTCCCGTCTGAAAAAACTTTTATCGGGACGCATGGATGTCATGCTGGTTAATTCTCGCCTGCCAAATGCAAAAGACCTGGAAGCGGAACTGAATCTTTATCTGGACGAAAAGAACCTGCGCAGCGAAACGCAAATGAATTATGGTGTCAAGGTGTTTGCCAAACCTTTGCTGGTTGATCCCATCCATTTCACCTCTGGCATCAATACCAAAGCAGATGTCATCAACAGGATCAACACCGCCATCATCAGAGGCAGGAAATCTGGTGATTTGCCTGCCCTCTGGAAAAACTAAACCGCATCTCCGCCAAGCAAAGTCAGGACATTACCCTGGTCGGGCCGCGCTGCACCACCCAGCATGTCATCATAGACTTGCCGGACTGCTGCCTCGCCCTGGCCATGGATAACCTGCATCCATGGTTTTTCTGCAGTCATCACCGGTTGCATGAAAGCTTGCCAGGCTAGTGCTAAACGAGACTGCACGCCATTCGGCCCCCAGTCTGTCATGCGTTTTTTGATTTGGGCTGGAGCAAAAAACAGAGCCGGTTTTGCACCAGGCAGGTTTGATCCGCCGCTCAGTTCTTCCCAATGCGTGCCACCCACAGCACAGCTATACTTCATGTTGTCGTTGAAATGATGATGCAATTGACTGCGTAATTGCCCGTTACCAGCCATATCAACATACACAACAGCCTGATCAGCAGCCAACTCAGTCACCTGGTCGTAACTGATGACTTCGTCATAAATAGCCATATTCCGTACAAACTCCAGGTTACCAGTTGAAGTCAGGCCAATGACCTTGCAAGCCTTGTCCTTGCGCAGCGAAAGCATGAATGCCAGTCCATAAGCGGTCTTGCTGGAGGCGCTGGAAATCAGCACGGTCTGCGCACCAAAGAACTGATTATCATCAAGAAAATCATCAATCATGAATGAGGTGATGAACAAGGGTCGCAGCAAGACTTGCACATCTTCAGACTCCTTGGTGTAACCAGGATCAGTACTGGTTCTGACATAGTGGTTATATAAACCATGCATGGCCTGCCTGTGTTCTGCGCCATCGACAAAGCCACCAGGTGACACTCTGGTCGCCTGCACCGTTAAATGAGTCGCCATGGGGTAGTAACCATAGAAGCGCTCGCCAACTTGCACGCCCTCCGCTTTCGAGGCCAGCACATCGCCAAAGCCCCAGACCGGAATATTGCCCCAGCCTTCATCTGTAGGAAAAAAATTCCAGTAATGCATGGCAGTGCCAAAAGCGGCATAAGTCACATTATTCGAGGTGAAGGCAAAACGCTCCACTTGCAAAACCACCTGACCATCTTGCAACTCCGCTTCAGCAGGTACATGCAGGGGTTTGAATCTTGACTCCAATAGATTGCTTTTGTTGACAATAAATTCTTTGGCTGGATTCTTCATGGTCTCGTCGTTTTCACGTCAGTTTATTAAGAAATTTATATTTAAATTCTAGTATTGCACGATTCAGGAAATTTTTCCTGCCTTGCCAATATTTACACATAAGCAAGACCTGGCGCACAACACGCCTTCCATTCGCGCCATTTTTACTACCGTTCACGGCGGACTTCTTTACCTCGTCGCATCTGCATTGAGGCTGATGCCTCCCGCCTTTAATCTCCCCCTGTCGCAAACATCAATCACATGTAAACAAAAAGGAGATACACATGCGCGCATTTCACCTCACTATCAGTAAAAAAATTCTGTTGGCAAGCAGCCTGGCTTTGCTGGTCAGCAGCCAGGCCATGGCATTTTCTGAGCCAGAGTTTAAAACTGCCTTCCAGCAATTCACCCAGTCTGGCAAAGGTAGTGAAGAAGCTGCTGCCAATGCCTTCAATGAATTACTCAAGCAAGACCCTGCCAGTCCTTTGATCATGGCTTACGCTGGTGCCAGCACGGGCAAACTGGCAGTGACCACCATGTTCCCATGGAAGAAAATGTCTTATGCAGAAGACGGCATGGCCATGCTGGAAAAAGCCCTGCAACTCGCTGCCGCCAACGAAAACGCTCAGAGCCACGGCAGCACACCAGCAATACTGGAAGTCAAGTATGTTGCCGCCAGCACTTTCCTGGCAGTGCCTGCCTTTATGAACCGCGGCCCGCGTGGGGCAAAACTCCTCAACGAAGTATTGGAACACAAGCAATTCGACAAGGCAGAACCAGGTTTTCGTGGTTCGGTGCTGATGCGCGCTGCCAGTCTGGCGAATGAACAAAAACGCCCTGAAGATGCCAAGCGTTACCTGAATGAAGTGGTCAAACAAAATGCACCACAGGCAGAAGCAGCCAAGGCCATGTTGAAAGGTATTCCATCATGAGCCTGGCACCTGCCATAGAACTGCATGCAGTTCATAAGACCTACCAACTCGGTGCCCACGTCGTCAAGGCATTGCAAGGTGTGGACCTGAAACTGGAACGCGGTGAATTACTGGCACTGACCGGCCCGTCCGGCAGCGGCAAGAGCACCATCCTGAACCTGTGCGGGCTGATAGACCATGCCGACGCTGGCGACATCCTGCTCAACGGTGTCAACATCAATGAATACAGTGAAACGCAAAAGACACTGCAAAGACGCGACACCATAGGTTTTATCTTCCAGAGCTTTAATCTTGTGCCTGTCATGACGGTGGCTGAAAATGTCGATTACCCGCTCTTCCTGACCGGTGTACCGGCAACAGAACGGCGTGAGCGTGTAGCTGCGCAATTGAAGGCAGTTGGCCTGCATGAACATGCCCAGCATTTGCCAGATGCATTGTCTGGTGGACAGCGTCAGAGGGTAGCGATTGCCCGCGCACTCATCAAGCGCCCCAGTCTGGTGATTGCCGATGAACCGACTGCCAGCCTGGATTCGCACACCGCCGACCAGGTATTGGACCTGATGCGTGAGCGTGGTCATGCCGAAGGCGTGGCCTTCATCATCGCCAGCCATGATAACCGCCTGACTAGCCGCAGTGACCGCATTGTGTCTCTGCTGGATGGGAGATTGCAATGAAACTCAGCTGGCTCAAATTTGCCTTTTACAATACCCTGCGCAACCGCCGCCGTTCTGCCATTACCGTGGTCATCGCTGCGCTAGGTACAGCGGCCATTCTGCTGGCTGGTGGTTTTGCCTATTCGACTTATGAAGGCTTGGCGCAGATATCTGCCCGCAGCACCGGCCATCTGACCATAGGCAAACCTCAGCACTTCACCAGTGACCAGGATGTGCCACTGCAATATGGTCTGGAGAATGCTGCGGCACTGCAAAGCAAGTTGCTGACAGACCCAGCCGTGCGCTATGTCTTGCCACGCATAGAATATAGCGGCCTGATCAGCAATGGCGACAAGTCCACCATCATGATGGCAGTAGGCATAGACCCCGATGCTGAATTCTCGGTCAAGGGCCCAACCCTGACATTGAAAGAAGGGGAGCTCCTGCAAACCGAATCAGCAGAGGCAGAAATCGTCCTGGGTGACGCACTGGCACGCAGCCTGAAGGCCAAACCCGGCAGCAGTCTGACACTGATGGCCAGTACTACCGATGGCGCCCTGAATGCGGTTGATGTCACCGTCAAGGGTCTGGTATCCACCGGTGTGCCTGACCTGGATAAGCGTCTGGTGTACTCGAATATCAAGACTGCACAAAAGCTCTTGAATACCCAGCGCATCTCCAGCCTCGGTGTATTCCTGAACTCCATGAATGCGACCTTGTCTGCGCAAGCCAGACTAGCAACAGTCTTCCCGGAACTGACAGTACAAAACTGGCTGGAACAAGCCTTCTTTTATAAATCTGTACGTGATTTATATAACCGCATCTTTGGTGCCCTCGGTGCCATCATCAGTGTCATCGTGGTGTTCGTGGTTGCCAATGCCATGGCCATGGCCATCATAGAACGCACACGTGAAGTTGGTACACTGCGAGCCATGGGTACTTTACCAGGGCAACTGATACGCAGCTTTTCTTTTGAAGGAATGATACTGGGTGGCACAGGTGCCATCGCCGGTGCCTTGCTGGCGATCACCGTTGCGTTGCTGCTCATGGTGTTTCCCGTAGAAATGCCACCACCACCCGGACGCTCCAGCGGCTACCCCTTACTGATCACGATAGATGCAGCCATGTATGCCATCACCGTGTTCATGATGATTGCCTTGTCGATGCTGTCGTCAGCTTTCATCGCCCGCAAAACCCTGCGCCAACCTATTGTCGATGCGCTGGCACATAACTAAGACAGGAATAAAAATGAAAACAACTATACATATTGCTGCTTTACTGCTGGCAGCAACAACAGGTCTCGCCAGGGCAGATGAAGTCAGTGATATCTTGAAAGCTGCCGATCAGTTCAGGGTCGGTACAGAAAACATGCAGGTAGAGACTGAAATCACTACCTTTGCCAAGGATGGCAGCAAGGAAAAAGAAAGAAATTACCTGGTGTTTTCACAGGTCAATCATCAATCTCTGGTGCTCATGAAAAGCCCGGCAGAAAAAGGCCAAAAAGTCTTGATGCTGGGTGATGATTTCTGGATGCTTTTGCCCGGCAGCCAGCGACCTTTGCGCATTACACCCATGCAAAAACTACTGGGGGATGCGTCCATAGGCGACGTCGCCACCATGAGCTGGGCCCAGGATTACACGGGCAAAATCATAGGCGAAGAAAAATGCGACGACAAAGTCTGTGTGCACCTGAGCCTGAATGCAGTACGCAAGTCTGTCGCCTATCAGCGCATCGAGGTATGGCTGGGTAAGACCCGTCATGAACCCATCAAGGCAGATTTATATGTGCAGTCAGAAAAACTCGCGAAGCAAGCCCGCTTTGTATTTGACAAACCACAGGCACCAACAGCAGTGACAGAAATGTTTTTGCTTGACCAATTGAGCAGCCACAAAGAAACGCGGGTGCGCTATCTGGGCCGCAAGCAAAAAACCGTACCTGAACAATGGCTGAATCCCATGTTCCTGGCCAAAAATCCCAGCCTGGAGTAATCATGTACTATCTTAAGACCCAAGCACTGAGCAGTGTGCTGGCTGCCCTGCTGTGCGCACCAGCTTGTGTCATAGCTGAGGATGCAGACTTCAGTGGCCAAGTACGTGGCCTGGTCAACAGCTATTCCAGCAACAGCGCCAGTCCTTTAGCAATTGCCAATCAACTGGCACCTGGCTTATCCAGCAAGAATACACAACTGGGTGTAGTAGAAACCGAATTGCGCGCCAGTGGCAAAGGCATTAACGCTGTCGCCACCTTGCAGGGGCAGATGAATGATGGCGGGCGTACCCAGTCCACAGCCTGGCTCAATGAACTGTACGGCAGCCTTGGCGATGGTGCATGGCAGTTCAGCGCGGGCAAAAAAACCATCGCCTGGGATGTGGGTTATGGCTTTCGCCCTAATGACGTGGTGGCACAGGAAAAGCGTCGTTCGCTGATCAGCACTACCGTCATAGGCAAACCTTTGGCCAGCCTTGATTACTTCAACGCGAATACCTCAGTGACGATGGTCTGGGTCAATCCAGGTCACGCTGCGACGACGGACGTAGCGGATGAACAGGCACTGGCAGCACGGGTTTATCACCATGCTGGTGGCGTTGATTTGCATGGCTTTGGCCGTTATGGTCAAAAGAGTGGTGGTAGCTTGGGAGCTGCTGCATCCTGGGTGGCAACAGATGAAATGGAGGTCCACGGCTCCTTACGTTTCATGCAAAAAAATACGGGCCTGCGCATGAATGCAGATACTACCCCGCTTACTCTATTACAACGTACCAGCCCATGGCAAAACAATACACAAAGCAATGTCGTGCAAGCCATGCTGGGTGCAAACTACACTACAGAATCTCAGCACAGTTTTTTCCTCGAAACCTGGTGGGATGGCACAGCCTTGTCAGACCGTGAATGGCAAGACTGGAACAAGCGCAACCTGGCTTTGCAGAACAGCGTCAATTATTTACCGCAAATGCAGCAAATGATTGGCTATAACCTGGCCTGGCAAAACCAGGCGCTGTCGGCCTCTGGCAATATCCGTCGCAAGAATGTGTTTGCACGCTGGAGCTGGCAAAAGAATGACTGGCAACCCTCGCTGGACGTATTGTGGACGCCAGAGGACAATGGCCGCATCATCACCGCGGCACTGGGCTGGCAGGGTGACCGCATCAGTATCAATGGTGGTTTGCGTATTTATGGCGGACCCAGTAAAGCAATAATCGCGCAACTACCAGATAGCAAAACAGCCTACATTTCTGCTACCTGGGCATTTTGAGTGTAGGGATGGGCAGTTTCAGTATGAATTTCAGCGAAAAATTAAGCGATAATGGCGGCTTGCTCCAAATCGCTGAAAGCCGCCCATGTCAAAATCCCATGTTGATGCCAATTATCGTTTCATCGCCGCCAACCAGGAAGTCAATACCCGCATAGCACAAAGACATCAGGCGCTGGCCCTGTACGTAACGCTGGTAGTGAGCCTGCTGGCCGCGCTGGTGGCCCTGAAACCGGGTGAGCCCAGCAGCAAGTTGCCAGTAGAATGGCTGGTCATGGGTTTTCCCGTGGCGTCGATTTGCCTGACATTCTTGAATTACAAAGCAGAACGCTCAATCACGAATTTGCGCCATTTCCTGGCCACGCTGGAAAGACTGGAAGACGCCCACCTGCATCTGCCCAGCTATAACACCGACCCGCGTTGGGCCAAAAGCGCCAACAAGGCCAGGCGCTTTCAGGATTATGCCTGTGCAGTACTGGTGGCTGCCGCCAATGCCATAGGCCTGGGTGCAGTCACCCACATCTACCCTGAACGCGTCGCTGCCAACCAGTTTGTCATCTGGATCAGTGTCATTACGGCACTGGCTTCTTTATTTGTGCTGCTATTCATGCCAGCCTGGAGTTATCGCCCGGACAGTGAGCTGGAAAAGCAGATCGTCATAGAGAATGAAGGTACGGCTATCGGCGATAACCCGGACAAGCAGAATTAATCAGACCCCGTCCTCCCGGGCCACGCGTACTGCATTGCGCCCGGACAGCTTTGCCTCATAAAGCTTGGCGTCAGCGCGCTGGAACCAGGCTTCGCCATCTTCTCCGGTCATTTTCTTTGCCACGCCTATTGATACTGTGACAGGATAGTCACGCAGCAATTGTGATTTCTCTACCAGAGAGCGCAATTCTTCAGCAAAGCGTGCAGCAGCAATATCATCTATGCCCATGGCAATGACAACGAACTCTTCACCGCCATAGCGAAAAAAACTGTCCGCTGTCCGTATGCGTGAGCGTAACAACGCACAAAATTGTATCAGGACCTGATCGCCCACCATGTGACCAAACTGGTCATTGATTCTCTTGAAATGATCAAGGTCAAGTATCAATATGCAAACGTCAGCCTGCACACCATCCTTGGCGCAGATGGTTTGCAGTTGCTTGTCAAAAGCGCGACGATTACCGGCTCCGGTTAAAAAGTCTTTTTCTGCCTGCTGGTTCAATTCAAAATGCTGGAGACTGGTGCGGTCAGAGAAGATGTAGGCAAACAGATTGATCAACACCAGCGTGACGACGAGGCTGGATATATCCAGTAGCAGCATCGCACCACGCAGGATAGCAATCAGACATAGCAAAGATACACTATTGATCATCAGGGCTTCTTTAGCCCTGAGTATGAAGAAGGCGGCAATCATCGTGGGATAAACCCAGTACACGATAGGAACGCCTTTGACATACACAGCCGCCAACATGCCCATGGAATAAAACACAGTGACGGCAATCCCGGCAAGACGGACGCGTCGTGTGCGCCAGACAAATACCATGATGCACAACATGCCAAGCACGATCAAGAGATCAACCGTTGCCATCAGCAAATTACCCTGGAACAAGCGCACAATGCCAAAGGGAAGGATGCTAGGTATGCTCAGACCACAAAGCATGAGCAAGACCACTTCTTCTTTTGAGCGTTTTAACAACATGCTTGCGTTCCTGGTCTTTGCTGGCCGTTGCAGGCGATTGCTGGCAATTGAATCAGTGCATCTCAAATTGATTGCGAGACTGTTCTATGCCAGCCTAACTCAAGCCACAAGCATATGTCCAACACTAAGCAACAAGCTTTGCATGAAAAAAACAGTCTTGCTCTGTCTTTCTCAAGCTTGCCCAATCTCACCATAGCGTTACAGCAATTTGTTTATTGGCTGGCAATATCGGGATGCAAGCGGGAATACATCCAGAAATTGCCCGGTGTACCACGCACCATGCGGAAGGCCCGCAGATAACCTTCACGCCCGAAGCTCAGGCGTTCCAGCAGTTGTATTGAATGGAAATTGCTTTCAAGCACAGTTGCCTGGATACGGTTGTAAACAGCTTCATGAAAACCCCAATCACAAAGCACCGTTGCTGCGGCTTGCATGATGCCCTTACCCCAGTATTCAGGTGCCAGATCATAGGCAAGCTCTGCACTGCGATTGACACTGGAGATAGTATGAAAACCTATCGTGCCTACCAATCTGTCCTCTGTTTTGGTGACGATGGCAAGGCGAACGGGTGTATCAGGCTCATCGCTTTCATACACATCAAACTGTGGCAACAAATCTTTTGCCGCACTGAGGTTCCAACTGGTATGTCTGATCACATCCGGATTCTTGAGATAGGCATACCAGGCTTCAGCATCACTGCGGCGTATATTGTGTAGAGCCACATCCTTGTGTGAAATGTCAGGTACTTTACTTATCTGCATACTGTCTGCATGATTAAAGAATTATTGTCTGGCAATCAGCTTGCGTACCACATCATTAAACATCTCTACCATGGCGGGGTCGAACTGGCTTTCAATATTGGCGTTGATTTCGGAAATCGCACTCAGCAAACTACGCTTGTAACTACGGTCAGACCGCTCATTGGTGATAGAGCAAAAGGTATCTACTATCGCCAACATCCGTGCACCAGGATGTATTTGCTGTCCCTGCAAGCCATTTGGATAGCCAGAGCCATCATAGCGTTCGTGATGGTCCAGTACGATACGGGCCGCTTCATCCCAGTCGCCAAAGCGCAAGAGTATCTGGCTGGCGGTCACCACATGCTCCTGTACTATTTTCAGTTCTTCCCTGGATAAGCCCGCTTCCTTGTTAAAGATACTATGCGGGATAAAGCCCATACCCACATCATGCATCAAGGAGGCAGCCTTCAATTGCCTCGCATCTACTGGCAAACCCAGGGCCTCATTCAGGGCTTCGGTTAATTGCGCGGCTTGCTCACTGCGATTTTTTCTATAGATGCTGAGATTATCTATTTGCTGGGCAAACTTGTACATCATTGCCATGTCATCCGATAATTCCAGCAATACCTTTGGAGCTTTCGGGGCATTTTCCTTATTGGCGACCTTACCATCGAGCAAAGCAATCGCATCCTTGAATTGCTGCGCTTGAAAACCTTTGCTGCTGGTCTTTTGCAATGCATCGCACAGTTCATACAACTTCTTGCGCCTGACATCGCTGGTGTGGCCATTGGCAATCAAGTCGTTGAGCAAATCCTCGACTTCATCGATGGCCAGCAACAGAAATTCACCCAACTCGCGAAAATAAGGGTCTTGTTCAGCCCTGACCCTGGCGACGATCTCTTCAACCCTGTGCAATAACTCAACGAAGGGAACCAATCCCACCATCTGGCAATTGCCCTTGAGTGAATGCATGGCGCGGAAAAGGCGGTGCACATAAGCAGTACCGCCTTGATTATTCAATTCTTTGACGCAGGCCTCGGCTTCTTCGCAAGCTTCGCGTGTGCAATCGACAAAGTCGTCAATAATGCTACGCTCCATTGCCAGAAATTCAGGACAAGTGAAACTGTCAACGCTAGTGGCTGTATTCATCTTGTGGCTTTCCTGATTGTCGTAGATCAATATTACTAAAAATTATAGTTCAAGGCAGCATTCTTATACGAAGTACGGGATTTATTTTGAGGATACTTTTCAGCATCCATCCAATGCTCACCTTGTTATTAACTCCAGCCCATCTTAATGATTACTCTGTCAATTGAAAAATTTAATAGTCAGACTGGCAAATCAATTGCTATTATAGGAAGAATGGTATCAGGCGCTCGACTTGGCCGGATATGGCATAAGCGCAGTTTACTCAATTCAAGCTAAGATTTACCTCATGAAATCCAGTATTTTGAAATTGGTTTTACCGGTCTGGCGTGCACTCCCGACTGAATTCCGGCAATCCGGGTTGGCGGCAAAAATCCGGCAGCAATTTGTGAGGCCAACACCGGTAGAAATGCCTGCGCCTGTCGTGACTCCGGTTGAGCCTGTAGCACCGGTGCATGTTGAGCGTGAAGACCCACTCGTCCCTGTACGTGCCTGGCAAGATGGTTTCAAACCAAGCCACGACTATCTGGAGTCACCTCCACCCGCCCGCACAGAAGTGCTGAAATCATCCATGTGCACAGAACAGATGATGCGCACGGAAGTTTTCCAGTACTGGACCGCGCGCATGGGCGACAGGCCAGGTCACATGCACAGAAAAATCTGGGAGTGGGCCTTTATCACTCAGGCGTTAAAAGAGCGCGGCATGCTGCAGGAAGGTCAGTTGGGTCTGGGATTTGCTGTCGGCACTGAACCTTTGACCGCGATCTTCGCGGCACATGGAGCGAACATCATCGCCACTGATTTGTTTACCGAAGAAGCACAAGCCAAGGGCTGGGTCGACTCCACCCAGCATGCGAATGGTTTTGAAGCCATCAACCAGCGTAATCTCTGTGATGAAAAAGAATTGCGCAGGCTGGTTGAATTCAAATTTGCCGATATGAACAATATCAGTGAAGAACTGCATGGCAAATTCGATTTCCTCTGGTCATCCTGCGCCTTTGAGCATCTGGGTTCACTCGAACATGGCAAGCAATTTGTCTACAATGCCATGCACTGCCTGAAGCCTGGCGGCATCGCAGTCCACACCACAGAATTCAATATGTCATCGAATGAGGATACCGTTGATGCTGGCTCAACTGTCTTATTCCGGAAGCGCGATATCGAAGATATCATCACTACCCTGCAATCACAAAGTCACCAGATAGACATGGATTGGGATGAAGGCGATGGCTATGCAGATGGCCATGTAGACATGGCACCTTACATACAAGATACGCATCTGCGTTTGCAGATAGAAAAATACGTGGTGACATCCATAGGTTTGATCGTGCAAAAAGCAGCTTAGTTTTTTGCCATATCCACATGTAAAAAAAGCCCTGCGATCATGATTTATCGCAGGGCTTTTTTACTACTCCTGGCTAATCGTATTTAATCAGCAAACACCTTGCTTGCTGGTGTAATGCTGACAGCTTCTGCCTTGATATTGAGTTTGCGCTTGCCTATGATCTGGTCTTCATCCAGCAATTCCTTGGGTTTGTCGGAATTGTATTTGATCGGCGATTCAGCATCCGCCACCAGTTTTGCCTTCAGGTCGGCAGCATCTTTGGCGATGATGACGACGGACAGGTTTTCTGCCGACAAATGCTTTTTGATGGCAGCGTTGACATCTGCCAGACTCAGCTTGCTCAGGTTGTCACGCATCATCTTGGTGAATTCTGGCGTATGGTGCCATTGCGAATCCATGGCATAGCCTAGCTGCTGGTCCTGGGTGGCCGTCATCATGAAAACATTCTTCATCAGATAGGCACGGGTAATCTCAAACTCTTCCTTGCTCAGTCCCTTGTTGACCATTCTGTCGAACTCGGTAAGCGCAACACGTATGGCCATCTGGGCATTTTCCGGTGCGACCGGGCGTATCCAGATTTCAAACAGTTGTGACTGACGCGCCCTGTTGGCAGTCGGGAAGAACTGGAACATGCCTCCAGGGAAGGCTTCGATATAGGCATAGTCACCATAATTCATACCGCGTACTTCACGTATGCGCTGATACAAATGGGATGAGCTGGCACGGTGTTCACCCAACCAGGTCTTGGCCAGCCACAAAGCGGCAAAGTCAGGATGCGCACGCGTCACCGTGATGGGCTGCCCCAAAGAGATAGCGGTTGCCCGCGTATTCTTTTCTATGATCTCCACTTCCAGCCCCTTGCTGACCTTGCCCACAGGTGCGGCAATGCGGGTAATGCCTGCGCCTTCTGGCAATTTCGCCAGGGCTTGCTGCAAGGAAACCTGCATCGCTTCGGTCACATCGCCAGAAATACCGACCTTCAGCGCGCCCTTGGTATAAGCCTGTTTCCAGAACTGTTTGACATCATCCAGCGTAATCGCATCTATGCCCTTGATCGTACCCAGCACAGGGTGGTCATACGGTGATGCTGCAAACACATTGGTTTGCAGGCGTTCTTTGGCGAGCTCTTCTTCGTTGTTGTCCTTCAGATCCAGTGTCAGGGCATTCTTTTGCGCATCCTTGAGACGGCGGAAATCTTCTTCACGGAAACCTGGTTCCAGCAATTGCGGCAGGGCGATATTGATCAGATCATCCCATTTGTCTTTGTGCACGGAACCGCTAAAGGTAGTCATTTCCTTGTCGGTCAGGCCATTGAAGCTGGCCGCCAGCGGAAACAAGGCCTTCTTGATTTCATCAATCTTGCGATCTTTGGAACCGGCCGCATCGACCATGGCTGCGGTCAGGGCTGCCAGACCTTCCTTGCCTGCCGGGTCATTGGCAGCACCGGCATTGAACACCAGCTTGAAGCGTATCTGTGGCAAAGCTGATTTTTGTACCAGCATGTCGAGCTTGCTGCCTGTGCTCTTGTCGGCAAAGCTGGCCAGCTTGGGCAACTGGCTAACCTCGGCAGGCAATGCTGCATTCGACAGCGTGGTGACGATCATGCTGTCATCGCTCAAGTATTTTTTCGCCGCAGCCTGCAAGTCAGCTGGCGTCAGGCTGTCCATGAGCTGATAGAACTGATTCATGGTCGCGTAAGAACGCTTGTAATGAACAAAGCGCACCAGGGTAGAGGCGATTTGCTCGGTATTGTCCAGCGTGCGTATCACGCCATATTTGAGTGCCGACTTGGCGTCGGCCAGTTCTTTGTCAGACAATGGTTTCGTCGTGATACCAGCAACGGTTTTGAGGATGGCATCGCGCACATACACCACGTCTTCCGGCTTCTTGACCCGTGCACCTATGGTCGCCAGGCCAGGGTCAACATTATCGGGCGTAAAGTCAAACAACTGATCGACCTTTTGCTCATCCTGCTGCAAGCGCTTGTTCAGGGCCGAGGTAGAACCAAAGGACAGGTTAAGCAGCAACCGCAGCGCCGCATGTTCCTTGTTCACTTCAGAAAAAGCTGGCGCATGGAAAGCCACCGTCACATACGGCAAGGTAGGGCTGGGCCATGGCACATGTTTGTAGATCGCACCTGTCGCTGGTGGTTCTGCCGGAACAGCAGGCTGCACCTTGCCTCGCTGCCATTTACCCCAGTATTTCTCGACCAGGGCAATGGCTTTCTGCGGCTCTACATCACCAGCGATGATGACGGTGGTACGCTCAGGGCGGTACCAGCGGTCAAAGAACACCTTGGAATAAGCATATTGATTGGGCATATCCTCAATATCCTTGAGAAAGCCCATGGTGGTGTGTTTGTAGGTATGTTTCTGGTAAGCCGCATCACGCATGACTTCAAACAGCTTGCTGATGGGATTGGCGCTATTTTTATTGTATTCACCCAGTACCGCGCGCGATTCTGTCTTGAAATCAGCTTCGCTATAGGACAGGTTCTGGAAACGGTCTGCTTCTACCCTCAGCATGGTTTCCAGGTCTTCCTTGGAAAATGTCGTGTGATAGTTGGTCAGGTCGTCGCTGGTATACGCATTTTGCCGTGCGCCAGTGGCGGTCAATATGTCTTTGTACTTGTCTGCCGGAATATCCTTGGTACCGCGAAACATCATGTGTTCAAAGAAATGGGCAAAACCGGATTTGCCCTCTTCTATCTCATTGCGCGAACCCGTCTGTACCGGGATATGCAGAGAGATGATGTTAGGCAAGCCAGTCGGCACGATGATGATTTTCAGGCCATTGGGCAAGAGCTTTTCTGTTGCGTGAAATGGCAGCAGGTCTGCCATTTTTTGTCCTGGCTTGGCTGCTTTAGCTGCCGTAGTTGTCGGAGCAGCTTTATCCTGTGCATGAACAGAAATAGCAGGGAGAAATGCAGTTGCCAGCGTAATGGCCAGCGTGCTGCGTACAAAGGTTTTCATGGTTGCACCACCTGTAATATTTTATTGTAAGGGAGCTTGATCAGATTCTATGGAGCTACGTTTTACCAACACGCAAAGATAGCTCAAAAAGCAGCGTTTTGACTACCGTTTGCAGAACAAGTTCAGAAAACCAGAGTTCAATGGCCATGAATACAAAAAGCCCTGATGCTTTTTATGCATCAGGGCTATCTTTACAGCAAATTCACTTATTTCTTGCGCTGCGGTGGCAAGTCAGTACAGACACCTTTATACACTTCAGCCGCCATGCCTATCGATTCACCCAGGGTAGGATGAGGATGGATGGTTTTGCCTATATCCACCGCATCTGCGCCCATCTCTATAGCCAGGGCGATCTCGCCTATCATGTCACCGGCATGCGTGCCAACGATGCCGCCACCGACGATGCGCTTGGTCTCTGCATCGAACAGCAACTTGGTGAAGCCTTCATCACGGCCATTGGCCACTGCACGGCCAGACGCCGCCCAAGGGAAATGACCTTTTTCAAGCTTGACGCCTTTGGCCTTGGCTTCATCTTCTGTCATACCTACCCATGCGACTTCAGGGTCGGTGTAGGCAACAGATGGGATCACGCTGGCATCAAAATAGGCTTTTTCACCGGAAGCTGCTTCTGCAGCGACATGGGCTTCATGCACAGCCTTGTGTGCCAGCATGGGTTGGCCAACCAGGTCACCAATCGCAAAAATATGCGGCACATTTGTGCGCATTTGTTTATCGACATTGATGAAGCCACGGTCAGTCACTGCCACGCCCGCCTTGTCAGCGGCAATCTTCTTGCCGTTGGGGCTGCGGCCTACCGCCACCAGTACCAGGTCATAGACTTGGGGTGCCGGTGCAGTCCCGCCTGCTTCTGCCGCTTCAAATGTGACCTTGATGCCTTCTGGCAGCGCTTCAACAGCAACCGTTTTGGTCTTCAACATGATGTTGTCAAAACGTTTTTCATTGAATTTTTGCCAAACCTTGACCATGTCACGATCTGCGCCCTGCATCAGGCCATCCAGCATTTCGACGACATCAATGCGTGAACCCAGGGTGGAATACACAGTTGCCATTTCCAGGCCGATGATGCCACCACCGATGACCAGCATGCGTTTTGGTATCTGGCGCAATTCCAGCGCGCCTGTGCTGTCAACAATGCGTGGATCAGTGGGTACGAAAGGCAGGTTCACGACAGAAGAGCCAGCGGCAATAATTGCCTGCTTAAACTGCACGGTTTTCTTGCTGCCATCCGCCGCGGTGACTTCGATATGGTTAGGGCTGAGGAACTGGCCCACACCCTGCACTACATTGACCTTGCGGGCTTTTGCCATGCCATTCAGGCCAGTCGTCATTTTCTTGATGACGCTTTCCTTGTAGCCGCGCAGTTTGTCGATATCGATTTCTGGCTTCGCAAATGTCACGCCATGTGCTGCCATGGATGCAGTTTCATCAATCACGGCAGCCACGTGCAGCAGTGCCTTGGATGGGATGCAGCCTACATTCAAGCAAACGCCACCCAGCGTAGAATAACGCTCGACCAGCACCGTATTCATGCCCAGATCAGCAGAACGGAAGGCGGCGGAGTAACCGCCAGGGCCAGCGCCCAATACCATCATGTCGCATTCAACATCGACCTTGCCGGTGTAACCGGAAGCGATTGGCGCAGGGACGGCTGGAGCAGCAGCAGGTGCTGTTGCTGCTGGAGCGGCAACAGCAGGAGCAGACGCTGCCTGGCCTGCGGCTTCGACCAGCAACAGCAAGCTCCCTTCAGCAACCTTGTCACCAACCTTGACCTTGATTTCTTTTACAGTACCGGCATGGCTGGATGGAATTTCCATACTGGCTTTGTCAGATTCAACGGTGATCAGCGACTGGTCAACCTTGATGCTGTCGCCAACCTTGACCATGACTTCGATGACTTCAACTTCCTTGAAATCACCAATATCAGGTACCTTGACTTCGACGATGCCGACAGGCCCGGCAGGTGCTGCTGCGACAGGCGCGGCGGCGGGTGCTGATGTTGGCGCAGGAGCGGTCGCAACTGCCGGAGCAGCCGCAGGCGCTGCACTTGCCGCAGCTCCTTCAGCTTCTATCACCAGCAACAAACTGCCTTCGGCAATCTTGTCACCGAGTTTGACTTTCAATTCCTTGATGACACCGGCATGACTGGACGGGATTTCCATACTGGCTTTGTCGGACTCCACTGTCACCAGTGATTGATCAACCTTGATGGTATCGCCCACCTTGACCAGCAATTCTATGACTTCAACTTCCTTGAAATCACCGATATCGGGTACTTTGACTTCGATAGTGCTCATAGTCTGTTCTCCGTTCACAGCAAGGTTTTACGCAGATCAGCCAAGACATCAGCCAGATAAGCGGTGAACTTGGCAGCCATGGCACCATCAATGACGCGGTGGTCATATGACAACGACAAAGGCAGCATCAGGCGCGGCTGGAATTGCTTGCCATCCCACACCGGCTTGATACTGGATTTGGACAAGCCCAGGATCGCCACTTCAGGCGCATTGATGATAGGCGTGAACGCCGTGCCACCGATACCACCGAGTGAAGATATGGTGAAGGTTGCGCCCTGCATGTCAGCAGGTTTCAACTTGCCATCGCGCGCCTGGGCTGACAGCTCACCCATTTCAACAGCGATTTGCGACAGGGTTTTCTGGTCTGCGTTTTTAACAACAGGCACGACCAGGCCGTTAGGCGTATCTGCTGCAAAGCCGACGTTGTAATACTGCTTCAGGATCAGGTTTTCACCTGTCGCATCGAGCGAAGAATTAAATGCCGGGAATTTTTTGAGCGCTGCAACACTGGCCTTGATGACGAAAGCCAGCATCGTCAGTTTGACGCCGGATTTGACCAAGGCTTCATTCGAAGATTTACGGAACTCTTCGAGGTCGCTGATATCTGCTTCATCAAATTGCGTGACATGCGGGATCATCACCCAGTTGCGGTGCAGATTCGGGCCACTGAGTTTTTTGATGCGTGACAAAGGTGATGTCGTGGTCGCGCCAAACTTGCTGAAATCCAGCGATGGCCATGGCAATACATCGAGGCCAACGCCACTGCCATTTTTTGCCGGAGCAGAAACCGCAGCAACAGCAGTGCTGCCAGCCATGATGCCCTTGACGAAGTTTTGTACGTCTTCTTGCGTGATACGGCCTTTTTGACCGGAACCGGCGACGCGGCTCAGATCAACACCCAGTTCACGCGCAAATTTGCGTATGGATGGTGAAGCATGGGCCTTGCCTGCGCTGGCTGTTGCTACAGGAGCAGCCTGTGCTGCTGCCGCTGCAGCAGGAGCGGCGACTGCAGGTGCCGGAGCCGCTGGTGCTGGCGTTGCAGCTACTGGCGCTGGTGATGCAGCCGGAACAGCCGCAGGTGTCGCTGCTGGAGCTGCAGCACTTGCCGCAGCATCAACGATGACCAGCAAAGAACCTTCAGCAACCTTGTCGCCGACCTTGACTTTAATTTCTGTAACTACACCGGCATGGCTGGATGGAATCTCCATGCTGGCTTTATCTGATTCTACGGTGATCAGTGACTGATCCACCTTGATGGTGTCGCCGACTTTGACCATCAGCTCAATGACTTCAACTTCCTTGAAATCACCAATATCCGGTACTTTGACTTCTACGCTACTCATAGTTTTCTCCATTGTCGCCCTGCGCTATCACAGGGCGGTTGGGGTGAAGCCAGGTTTTACTCTGTCTTCACGCTCATCCTGTCTCTCCCTGAAAATGAGAGAGGCAGGAAATGTTAGTGGGTGTCAGACGTAAAATTACACAGTAACCGGATTAGGTTTATCTGCATTGATACCGTATTTGGCAATCGCCTGCGCCACTACAGATGCAGACAAGGCACCTTCATCAGCCAATGTTTTCAACGCAGCGATGACCACGAAGTAACGGTTGACTTCAAAGAATTCACGCAATTTGGCGCGGGAATCAGAACGGCCAAAACCATCCGTACCCAAGACCTTGTAGCTACGGTTTTTCGGTATAAAGGCACGTACCTGTTCAGCAAAGGTGCGCATATAGTCGGTCGCGACGACGATAGGGCCAGCCGTGTCTTTCAGGCATTGGGCGATATAAGGCACGCGTGCTTCTGCAGTCGGGTGCAGCATGTTCCAGCGTTCTGCATCCTGGCCATCACGCGCCAGCAAGGTGAAGGATGGTGCAGACCAGACATCGGCAGCAATACCCCAGTCGTTTTGCAGCAATTCAGCACCGGCAATCACTTCACGCAAGATAGTGCCTGAGCCCATCAGTTGCACGCGGTGCTTGGTGGTTTGTTCGGATTTTTGCAATTGGTACAGACCCTTGATGATGCCCTCTTCCTGACCGGCTTTCAAACCTGGGTGGCTATAGTTTTCATTCATCAGAGTGATGTAGTAGAACACATCTTCCTGATCGGTCACCATGCGGCGCAGGCCATCATGCATGATAACTGCCACTTCATGCGCGAAGGTAGGGTCATAAGGAATACAGTTAGGGATGGTCGATGCCAATACATGACTGTGGCCATCTTCATGCTGCAAACCTTCACCATTCAACGTCGTGCGACCGGCAGTACCGCCGAGCAGGAAGCCACGTGCACGCATATCGCCAGCAGCCCAGGCCAGATCGCCAATACGTTGCAGACCGAACATCGAGTAATAGGTATAGAACGGGATCATCACGCGGTTATTGGTCGAGTAGGAAGTCGCCGCAGCGATCCATGAACTCATACCACCGGCTTCATTGATACCCTCTTGCAAAATCTGACCAGCCTTGTCTTCGCGGTAGTACATGACCTGGTCTTTATCGACAGGCTCATACAACTGACCTACCTGGCTGAAAATACCGATCTGGCGGAACAGACCTTCCATACCAAAGGTACGGGATTCATCGACCATGATAGGCACCACGCGCTGGCCCAGGCTGGCATCGCGCAGCAAGGCAGTCAGGATACGGACATAAGCGGCAGTGGTGGAAATTTCACGGCCTTCTGCCGTTGGTTCCAGCATCGCCTGGAAGGCTGTCAGTTCTGGCACCACCAAGGCTTCGTCGGCCTTTTGACGGCGTTGTGGCAAATAACCACCAAGCTCTTTACGGCGCGCATGCAGGTATTGCATTTCTGGCGTGTCGTCAGCCGGTTTGAAGAATGGGATAGCTGGCAATTCAGCATCAGCAATCGGCAACTGGAAGCGGTCACGCATGGCCTTGATGGCTTCGTCGTCAAGCTTCTTGGTATTGTGTGCAGTGTTGCGTGCTTCGCCAGATTTGCCAAAGCCAAAGCCCTTGATACTCTTCGCCAGGATGACGGTAGGCTGTCCTTTGTTTTCCTGGGCGACTTTGAATGCTGCGTAAATCTTGTGTGGATCATGACCACCACGGGTCAAACGCCAGATATCGTCATCCGACATTTTGCTGACCATTTCCAGCAATTTTGGATGCTTGCCAAAGAAATTGGCGCGTACATAGGCGCCATCCTTGGCTTTGTAGTTCTGGTATTCGCCATCAACGGTTTCCATCATCACTTTTTGCAGGATGCCGTCTTTGTCTTTCGCCAGCAATTCATCCCAGCCACTGCCCCAGATGACTTTGACGACATTCCAGCCCGCGCCACGGAAATCAGATTCCAGTTCCTGGATGATCTTGCCATTGCCTCGTACCGGGCCGTCCAGACGTTGCAGGTTACAGTTGACGACCATGACCAGATTATCCAGCTGTTCGCGGCCGGCCATGCCGATCGCGCCCATGGATTCTGGTTCATCCATCTCACCATCACCACAGAATGCCCATACTTTACGTTTTTCAGTGTCAGCAATACCGCGTGCATGCAAATACTTCAGGAAGCGCGCTTGATAAATCGCCATCAACGGGCCCAGACCCATCGAGACGGTAGGGAATTGCCAGAAGTCTGGCATCAGTTTTGGATGCGGGTAAGAAGACAGACCCTTGCCATCGACTTCACGGCGGAAATGCAGCAACTGGTCTTCAGTCAAGCGGCCTTCGAGGAAGGCGCGCGCATAGATACCAGGGGAAGAATGGCCTTGGATGTAAAGCAAATCACCACCGTGATCTTCAGTCGGCGCATGCCAGAAATGGTTGAAGCCTATACCCAGCATATTCGCCAGTGAGGCAAAGCTGGACAGGTGACCACCAAGGTCGCCATCAACGCGGTTAGCCTTGACCACCATGGCCATCGCGTTCCAGCGCATATAAGAGCGCAGGCGCTCTTCAATTTCCAGGTTACCCGGGCAATGCTCGCCCTGGTCAGCAGGGATGGTATTCACATAGGCAGTATTGCTGGAAAACGGGATATGGGCACCACGACGACGCGCCAGGTCAACCATGCGCTCCATCAGGTAATGCGCACGTTCAGGGCCTTCGGCCTCTATGACGGATTCAAGCGCATCCAGCCACTCATTTGTTTCAACTACATCGGGATCATTTACGGCCTGGGCCAGCACCTGGTCTATCTGGGGTGACATAGAAGGGGTCTCCTGTTATTGCGCGTTTGGGTGAAACGCGCGGGGCGAATCGACAAATTACGGCTAGTTTTTTGTTCTCGCAAGTATTTTAACAGGACTTTTTAATTTTTCAAATAGCGATATATGATTTCATAATGTGAAATTTACGCCGCAACGCAGCAAATAAACTGAAAAATTCTTTTATTTTATTCATAAGTTCTCTATTAAAACTTAGCTCATAGCGCTTGGTGTGCAGTGCAAAATCCTTGAAATAAATTAATAGCACGCTTATTGCTTGCAATACTTGTTTGATTATCAATCGGCTAGTAAGTTGTTGCAATTGATCGCAAGCTTTTCCAAAGACAACAAAAAAAGGGCGATGAATAAATCATCGCCCTCCCAATCATCTTAATCGGTGCAAACCTTATTCTTTGAATCGATATTTCAGACCGCTTTAAAATATCCCAATCATTTCAGGGCCTTACCGACTCATAGATCAACCGTTGTTGATTATGCTGATGTAGCAAATATTTCAATACATTGCAATTGATATCTTTACTTGCTGCACTAACAGCAAGCAGATTCCTGGAAGACCACTCTACTTCTGCGCCAACATTCTGCAAAGTCTGAGCTACCTCGTTCGTATCCGTGCCCAGAGAATTGCCAAACCAGATACGGTGAGTTTTATATCCCGATGGCCTTAGGACGCGGGTAAATACATAGTCATTTGTAGTTTCTACTTCATCACCCAAATCCATATCCCAAGTAAAAAAGGGAATGCAACATATAACAAATTTATGTTCATCAATTTTCTTGGTCCATAGCTGCTCCCATTTTTGGGACTCTCCATCGTCATCGACTCTAGCCATTATTAGAAAATTAGCTTCTGCACGCCATACTGGGGATTGATGTGTTCGATACAAATCATCAGCTTTAGCAGACATGTATCTCCATTTTTATTCAAGATATGATTTGTTAATAATAGCACTACTTAATTCAGTAGTCGCCCCAATTAAAATCCAAGGCCGTGTCCCCGCAGTTTGCGAGGTTGACTTGTCTGATACGGGTGGGTGTGACGCCTATCTGAAACTACAGCACTTTGGTAACTTGCGGGGCGGTTTTGGCATAAGGATAAAAAAGGGCGATGAATAAATCATCGCCCTCTCAATCGCCTTAATCAGCGCTACTACTTATTACAACTACTTATTATTTGAATTGGTATTTCAGGCCAACTTTGAAGTAACGGCCGATTGCGCCGCTGCCGTCCATAGGGTTGAAGCCCATTGCGCCGTAAGTCAGAGGATCCAGCGGTGCAACCTTGTCAAACAGGTTGGCGATGGAACCAAAGATTTCCAGGTTTTTCATTGCTTTGTAGCGGAAAGACACATCCAGAGTCGTGAAGGAAGCCAGTGTGCAACCTGCTGGCGCATCAGTGCCGTCAGCAAATTTGTTGGCGCAAGGCTGGCCTTCTTCTGGGATGTTTTTCATGGAACCACGATAGCTGACAACGCCAGTGATGTTCAATGGACCTCTATCCCAGCCCAGTACAAAGTTGACTTTGTCTTTTGGTGTACCTGCGCAGTTGGATGTATCGCAGTTACCATGGGTACCGGCATATTGATGCTGTACGGTGCCATCAACACGCAACCAGGAATTAACATGTGTCCAGTTGACGTCAGCAGTCAGCTTGCCGTATTCACCCAGGTTGAAACGCTGTTTGGCGTTCAGATCCACACCCTTGACTTCAGTGTAGCTGGAGTTGGCATAAGGAGCGGCACCGCCGATGATAGTACCTGTACCTGGTGTCACCACGCCGTTGATGGTCAGGTTGTTATCCTGGCGCAATACGCCTGGCAAGGCAGCTGCTTGCTGGAAGGACATGGAGTTGATTTCGTTGTTACGGCGAATCTTCCATGCGTCAATCGCGAAGCTGGTGTCTGGCAGCGGATCCCAGACTACGCCCAGAGTGTAACCTTTGGATGTTTCTGGTTGCAGGTTAGGATTGCCGACTTTGAAGCCTGTGAAAGTGGCCGCGCAATCAGAAGACTGTGCACCCGGCAGTGGTGTGCCATTAGGGCAACGTACCGGATCCCTGACGGAAGCAGTACCAGCACTGAAGCTTTCTGTACCGGATTCTGGTGCGCTAGGTGCACGGAAGCCTTCAGAGTAAGTACCGCGCAAGGCAAATGTTTTCACTGGCGTCCATTTGGCACCGACTTTTGGTGTCACGGAATTGAAGTGAGAATATTTGTCGTAACGCAGAGCGCCGGACAATTCAAGAGACTTGATGACCGGAGCCAGCAACTCTGCATAGATCGCAGATACTGTCTCATTACCCTTTGCCGCTACATAGCTGGCATTGATGGAACCATCTTTGCTACCGTCCAGAGAAGGCATGTCATAGGATTCACGGCGATATTCAGCACCAACCGCCAGGCCCATCATACCGCCCGGCAAAGCTACCAGCTCACGGGATGCCTTGAAGTCGATGATGTCCATCTTGGTAGGTGCATCGATAGTCGCTGTCTTGACCATGGCTGCATACAAAGCTGGATTGTTTTTGCTGGCCTGAGTACCTATGTAGTATGGGAAGTATGGGCTCTTAGGATCGCCCAGAGCAGACTTCAATACTGCCATGTTGATGGTATTGGTGTAGTCCAGATGCAGCTTGGATTCAGAATGCAAAATAGCTGTATCGAAATCCCAGCCAGCCATCGTACCTTTCAAACCTGCAACGGCGCGGTAGAAGGAGTTATCAGCAATACGGCGGTTAGCACCTACGTCAAACATGGAATAGCGCAGACGTACATCAGCACCGTACGGATTTTGCGGATGCGAAGCTGACATCAGGATGGTGTTGCCGTAGTTGATGTTACCGTTCAAATTGGTTGGATTTGAAGGGAAGAACACGTTGGCGGATGTAGAAGGAGGCGTTACAGTGAACGCTGCCTTGCGCTGGGAATAGCCAAATTCAGCATACGCTTGCAAATCATCATTGATCTGGAATGTGCCACGGGTGAACAGGTTGACGCCATCAATTTGTGGCAGCATGGTACGGAACTGATCTGCATACCAGAGACAGCCACCGCCCGGATCCTGCACCTTGGTTGTCGACAAAGTCGAGCAGCCTGGCAAGGAAACATAATTCAATGTTTTTGGATCACGCAAGGAACCTGCAGGATTTGGTTGCGCGCTATTATTACCGGCGATATAACCGGAAGTGAAAGAACCTACGGTCACCATAGGGTAACCCCAACGACGCCAGTCGCCTGTGCCGATCCAGTCACGGTCATAACGCTGGCTGTTCATCAACTCGTTGGACTTGTATGCCTCGGCATTGACGATGATGTTGTATTTGTCTTTTTCCAGATTACCAAAACCTGCGGTGATCGAAGCTTTTGTCTGATTCGCATCGCGGGAACCGGAAGTACCAGCGCTGGCGCTGACGGTTACGCCTTCGTAATTCTTTTTCAGGATGATATTGACGACACCGGCGATCGCATCGGCACCGTAGATGGAAGACGCGCCATCTTTCAGGATTTCGATACGCTCAACCACTTCCATAGGGATAGTGGAGATGTCAGTAAATGCTTTTTGTCCGTCATCGGCACGGCCAAACTGCGCCATACGGCGGCCATTCAACAACACCAGTGTGGAAGTAGCACCGAGGCCACGCAGAGAGATAGCGGTAGAACCGGCAGCAAAACCATTACCGAAGCTGGTTGGCAGAGAACCCGCGCCATCGGAAGTCAGGGTTTGCAGGTATTCAGCAACGGTTGTTTTACCAGCCTTGTCGATATCCGCACGGCTGATGATTTGTATCGGCGATGCAGTTTCAGCTTCTGCACGTTTGATACTGGTACCAGTTACTTCTACACGCTGTATTTTGGCGTCATCCTGAGCAAATGCAGGTTGTGCCAGCATACCGGCTGTCATCATCAAGCCGCCAGAAAACATCACGCGCAGCGATCTTGAAATTACCTTTTCCTTCAGCATATCTCTCTCCTAGGGGGTTTGTGTCTTGTGTTACATCGCGGCTAAACCAGCCACAATGAAAAATATTTTGAAAATTAATTTTCACAATATGTATGAAGCCATTCTTGAATTTTGAAGTCAATCACTACGCAGAGAATGCGGACAGAAAACAACAAAGCGATACAATTCCATAACCAAATGAAATAAATCGCTTACACAAGGGTAATCTCAAGTCGATATTATTTATTTAAAAGACAATTAAATATCTATGGGAAAAGATGGCAAATTAATACAAAAAATATTCGTTAAATCTGCAGAGCTGAGCCCACGCTCCGCCATCCTTTATAATCTTGGTTTACCTACCTCTAACTACTGCTCAATACATAAAGTCATGACTGCCCAAATTATCAGTGGAACCCAGCTTTCCCTACAAATCCGTGCCGATGTAACACAACGAGCCGCCAAACTGACCGCTGCTGGCAAGCAGCCAGGCCTGGCAGTCATTCTGGTTGGCGAAAATCCAGCGTCGCAGGTGTATGTGCGCAACAAGGTCAAGGCTTGCGAAGACTGTGGTTTTTACTCGGTTTTGGAAAAATATGATGCAAATTTGACTGAGCAGGCTCTGCTTGAGCACATTGCCCGTTTGAATAATGATCCAAAGATCAACGGCATCCTGGTGCAATTGCCCCTGCCTGCTCACATTAATGCCAACAAGGTCATTGAAGCCATCGCGGCAGAAAAAGACGTGGATGGTTTCCATATCAGCAATGCTGGTCTGCTGATGACTGGTCAGCCTCTGTTCCGCCCATGCACCCCTTATGGCGTTATGAAGATGCTGGAATCCATTGACTTCCCTGTGCGTGGCGCTAATGCTGTGGTGGTCGGTGCCTCGAATATTGTTGGCAAACCACAGGCCATGTTGCTCTTGCAAGCGGGCGCTACTGTCACCATCTGTAATTCGAAAACCCGTGATCTGGCAGCGCATACGCGCAACGCTGACATTCTGGTAGTGGCGACAGGCAAGCGCAATATCGTCACGGCAGACATGATCAAGCCTGGCGCAGTCGTCATCGACGTAGGCATGAACCGAGACGATGAAGGAAAGCTGTGCGGCGACGTTGATTATCTGCCAAGTAAAGAAGTTGCAGGTTATATTACGCCTGTACCAGGCGGTGTGGGTCCCATGACCATCACCATGTTACTGGTCAATACCATAGAAGCTGCTGAAAGAACTTAATATGACTCAAGATAATCCTCTGCTGGACTTTAGTGATTTGCCACGTTTTGCCGATATCCGGGCCGAGCATGTTGGCCCTGCCGTTGCAGCCCTGCTGGAGGAGAATCGTGCTGTCATCGCTGAACTCGAAAAAAACACTGGCCAGGTTAGCTGGGACAATTTCGTTGAACCACTGGAAAACGCCACAGAAAAACTGGGGCGTGCCTGGGGAATAGTCGGTCACCTGAATGCAGTTGTGGATACGCCAGAAATGCGTGCCGCCTACAATGAGAACCAACCGGCCATCACCGAGTTCTGGACAGAACTGGGGCAGAACCTGGCCTTGTTTGCCGGCTATAAAGCCTTGCTGCAAGCACCTGAATTTGACTATCTGCCACAGGCCAGGAAAACCATCATCCAGAATGCTATACGCGACTTCCGGTTAAGTGGTGCAGAACTGGCAGAGGACAAGAAACTGCGCTATGCAGAAATTCAGGAAAAACAGGCCGCCTTGTCGACCAAATTTTCTGAAAACTTGCTGGATGCAACCAATGACTATGGCCTGTTCATAGAAGATGTCGCAGAGCTGAAAGGCTTGCCTGAAGACGTCTTGCAGGCAGCCAGATCAGCGGCAGAAACCGATGGCAAAACCGGCTATAAATTCACCCTGCACTTCCCTTCGTATTTCCCGTTATTACAATACGCAGAAAATCGTCATATCCGCGAAACCATTTACCGTGCAAATGCGACCAAAGCCTCTGAACTGGGCAGCAAAGCAGAGTGGGACAATAGCGACATCATGGCGGAGCTGTTACGCCTGCGCAAGGAAGAAGCCTCGCTGCTGGGTTACCAGAATTTTGCTGAAGTATCCCTGGTCAGCAAGATGGCTGAGTCTCCCGCACTGGTTAATCAGTTCCTGGAAGATCTGGCAAAACGCGCGCGTCCTTATGCAGAAAAAGATCTGGCAGAATTGCGTGCCTTTGCTGCCGGTGAACTAGGCATCAGCGACATGCAGGCCTGGGATACTGCCTACGCATCCGAAAAATTGCGCCAGCAACGCTATGCTTTTTCTGAACAGGAAGTAAAAGAATACTTCCCCGAACACAAGGTTGTCGATGGCTTGTTCCGTGTCATCCAGACCCTGTTTGCAGTTGATATCAAACCGGATCAGGCGACCACCTGGCACAAGGATGTCAAGTTTTACCGGCTTGAAAAAAATGGTGCATTGGTCGGTCAGTTTTATCTGGACCTGTATGCCCGTAATGGCAAGCGTGGCGGTGCATGGATGGACGATGCCCGTGGCCGCAGATTGACCGCACATGGCGTGCAAACACCAGTTGCTTATCTGACCTGTAATTTCAGCGCGCCAGTGACCATGAATGGCGTGGCAAAACCTGCCCTGTTCAGTCATGATGAAGTGATCACCCTGTTCCATGAATTTGGCCATGGCTTGCACCATTTGCTGACCAAGGTGGATGATTTGTCCGTCTCAGGCATTTCCGGTGTTGAGTGGGATGCGGTTGAATTGCCTTCACAGTTCATGGAAAATTTTTGCTGGGAATGGGATGTGTTGCAGCATATGACTGCCCATGTGGATACTGGTGCAGCATTACCACGTGCACTGTATGACAAGATGATTGCCGCCAAAAATTTCCAGTCTGGTTTGCAAACCCTGCGCCAGGTTGAATTTTCGCTGTTTGACATGCGTTTGCATGATGCCTTTGAACCCAATGGTACACAAAGCGTGCAAGACATTGTTCAGGCGGTACGTGCTCAGGTGTCTGTCATGCAGCCACCAGAATTCAATCGTTTCCAGCATTCGTTCAGCCATATCTTTTCTGGTGGCTATGCAGCAGGCTATTATAGTTATAAGTGGGCGGAAGTTTTATCAGCCGATGCTTATGCTGCATTTGAAGAACATGCGACTGAATCGGGCAGCACCTTGTCGCGGGCGGTAGGCGAAAAATTTCAAACCGAAGTTCTGGAAGCTGGTGGTTCCCGCCCTGCCCTGGCTTCGTTCAAGGCATTCCGTGGTCGTGAACCGAACATCGATGCCTTGTTGCGTCACAATGGCATGAGTGCCTGAGTCTTTAGGAGAAAAATATGACATTCAATAAAAAGATCCTGATCTGTAGTGTAATTTCCAGCATTTTTATGGTGGCAACAGCGCAGGCACAAATGTACAAGTCGGTCGGACCGGACGGTAAAGTTACCTATAGTGATCAACCACCACCAGCGAATCAAAAAGTAGAAAAGAAAAAATTGCCTGATACTTTGGAAGGTGGCAATCTGCCTGCTGAACTGGCGATCGTGGTCGCAAAAAACCCGGTTACTCTTTACTCAGCCAACGGCTGCTCACCATGTAATGATGGCCGCAGCCTGCTTAAAAGCATGGGCATACCATTCACCGAAAAAACCGTTAACACCGCAGCGGACCAGGAAAAAATGAAGCAGGTCAGTGGCGATTTGCAATTGCCACTACTGGTGATTGCCAATGTCAAATTCCGTGGCTATAGCATGGATGACTGGAAAGATGCTCTGAGCAAAGCTGGCTACCCAGCCACCAGCAAGCTGCCCAAGGATTACCGTTACGCGGCTGCTGAACCTGCGTCCCCACCGCCGCCACCAGTTGCACCCAAAACACCGGAAGCGGCAAGGCAAGCTCCCGCTCCTCAGCCCAAAAAACCGGATGATGGCTTTAAATTTTAAGTTCGCATGACACGTATAGATTTTCACAGTAATGTAGCGGACAAGCTGAATTACTCTTGCCGCCTGATACGCAAGGCCCACGCAGCCAACTGCAAGATGGTGGTATACCACCATGACCGTGCGTATCTGCAGCGGCTGAATGAGGCCTTGTGGACGCTTACTGAAGCTGACTTCCTGCCGCACGTCATGCTCAACGATCCACTATCAGCCATGACACCTATCGTACTCAGTCACGACGAGCATGCTGCTTGTCCGCATTACGAATTACTGATCAACCTGACTTCTGCTACGCCAGCCAACTTTGCTCAGTTTCAGCGCATGATAGAAGTCATCTCTGCCGATGATGCAGACAAACTGGCCGGACGCGAACGCTATCGCCACTACCAGCAGCAAGGCCATACCCTTACCCACTCCGTGGCGAAATAAAATGAATAATCAAATAGACGCCAGCATTCCTGTCTTGACTGAGGTCATTAAGCCGGAAGAACTACTCACTCCCGCAGGCAAGTCAGCAGCTGCAGCCGATCAACCGGGCGCAGAGGGTGTGACGCCACTGGCCAACGAAATGGCTGCCAATAACTATCCAGGTAAAGTGGAAGAAGACTGGCAAGCGCTGGAGCAAAGCCTGCGCGAAAATGTCTTGCGCCAGGTTCTGACACGCATCGATTTTGTCCTCGAGCACAGGATCAGGGACAATCTGGCCGATGTTTTGCAAATTGCCGTGGCAAATTTATCAACAGAAATACGTTCCGGTTTGCATAAAACCCTGGAAGAAGTCATCACCCGCGCCGTGACCCAGGAAATCACCAAGGTAAAAACACCTAAATAATCAGAATAATTAATAATATTTTTATTTTTAAACATAAAAAACAAATTCTCGTTTAAAAATAAAAATACCGAATGCATTTCTGATTACCTGAGAAAGCAAAGTATTTCTACAATCTCCTTCATCACATACAAGATGAAACACAGGAGATTTACCCATGAAAGTCATCGTTCTCGGTTCCGGCATTGTTGGCACGTCTTCCGCATGGTTTTTAAAAAAGCAGGGGCATGAAGTAATCGTCATTGATCGTCAGCCCGGCGCTGCGCAAGAAACCAGCTTTGCCAATGGTGGCCAGATTTCGGTCTCCCATGCTGAACCATGGGCTAATCCTTCTGCACCGCTGAAAGTCTTGAAATGGCTAGGGAAAGAAGATGCGCCATTGCTGTTTCGCCCGCGTGCAGAATGGCTGCAATGGCTGTGGGGCATGCATTTTTTGCGTGAATGCACACCAGGCCGTACGGCAGAGAACATCCGCCAGATCGTCGCCATCTCTGAATACAGCCGCCTGACTTTGCGCAGTCTGCGTGAGGAAACCGGCATACAGTATGACTGCCTGAAAAAAGGCATATTGCATTTCTACACAGATCAAAAGGAGTTCGACATTTCCCTGCCCGCAGCAAAACTCATGCGCGATCTGGGTTGTCCGCGCGATTCTATCGATGCTGATGAAGTGGTACGCAGAGAGCCTGCGCTGGCAGGCATACGCGATAAAATCGTTGGTGGCGACTATACTGAAACCGATGAGTCAGGCGACGTCTATCAATTCACGACAGGCCTGGCCGATAAGGCAGCCGCAGCGGGCGTGCAGTTCCAGTTCAACACCACGGTGACCCGGCTTTTATCAGAAGGTACGGGTGCCAGCGCCAAAATTACTGGGGTAGAAATCATCGATGCAGCCGGACGGCACAAGACCTTGCGCGCCGACGCTTTCGTTATGGCGATGGGCAGCCATTCACAAACACTGTTAAAACCCTTGGGTATCTCCCTGATGATTTATCCGGGTAAAGGCTATTCAGCAACTTATCAAATCACTAACCCTGACCAGGCTCCAGTCATCTCGCTGACGGATGACGGGTATAAGCTGGTAGTGTCACGCTTGGGTAACCGCCTGCGAGTCGCTGGCACGTGTGAAATCAATGGCTATGGCCGTGAATTGAATACTGCCCGTTGCGAAGCCATCACCAGACGCACCCGCGAGTTGTTCCCGCATGCCTGCGACTATGACAATCCGGTCTACTGGACAGGCTTGCGGCCACTGACGCCTTCCAACGTGCCCTACATAGGCAAATCCCGCATCAGCAACCTTTTCCTCAATACAGGTCACGGTACTTTGGGCTGGACCATGGGTGCAGGTTCTGGCCGCGCCATTGCCGATATCGTTTCAGGTTTGCAGCCAGAAGTAGATTTTGCATTTACCGGCATGGAGCGCAAGACAGACAAAGTCATCCTGCAACCTGCCTGAAGTACACAAATTTAATCCCAAGACCTGATCTCAAACACAGACAAACAGGCAGGCTCAGCCCTGCCTTGCAGGCTAAAACGCTCCTCCCAGGGAGCGTTATGAACCAGTTTCCCCTCACGCAAGTTGCCAAATGGAATTTCTATCTGCAACAACTTGCGTTCTTTTTGTCATCCTAATGCGACATCCTGCGTTTACTGATCAACAGCCTTAATTATTTGCCTTTGCCGCTGATACGCACAGGTAACTCTTCGGCTTTTTCATCAAACGAAATGCGTGTCGTAAATTTTGCGCGCTTCATGGGGAAACGAGAATGGAAATGCCTTACATTGCCAGAGCCAGAAATGGCGCGCCGCACAAATTGGTAGTAAGCGTCCATATCAATAATATGGACAACCAGAAAATAGTCGTACTCCCCAGACACAAAATAGCATTGCATGACCTCGGCTTCCTTGTTCATGCGGGTCTCAAATTCACGCATGAATTCGTCAGACTGATTAATCAGCGATACCTCCAGAAAAGCCAGCATGCCATAGCCAAGGGCAAAGCTGTCAACCATCGCCACTTCGGCGCTGATCACTCCGGCTTCACGCAATTCACGTATGCGGCGCAGGCAGGTAGGCTGGGAGATATGCAGCTTGTCTGCCAGTATCCTGGTAGGGGTTTGGTTGTCTTTTTGCAGGAGGTTCAAAAGCTTGCGATCAAGCTTGTCAAGGGTGCGATATTGGGGCATATAAAAAACGTCAGTTTGGAGAAAAAACCACACAAAATAGCTTTGCGAAATATTTTTTCTGTTGTACCTTCTTGCTGTTCAGTTATCTGAATAAGTCAGAGATGCAGTATTGTTATCCTACTTTTTAATCCTTAGGAGTATGTTCATGTCGTTCAAAACTAAAATGATTCCACTGGCTGGCGCAATTGCTTTCGCTTTCGCTGGTGCTGCGGCAGCTCAAGATCTGGTTGTAAAAATTGGTCACGTTGGCCCTATCTCCGGCGCGATCGCCCACTTGGGTAAAGACAATGAAAACGGCGCCAAAATGGCGATCGAAGAACTGAACGCCAAAGGCGTGATGATCGGCGGCAAAAAAGCCAAATTCGAATTGCTGGCTGAAGATGACGGTGCCGATCCAAAACAAGGTACAACCGTAGCACAGAAACTGGTTGACGCGAAAGTAAACGGCGTTATCGGTCACTTGAACTCCGGTACAACTATCCCAGCATCCAAGATTTACAATGATGCCGGTATCGTTCAAATCTCCCCATCTGCAACTAACCCTAAATACACACAACAAGGCTTCAAAGGCGCGTTCCGTGTAGTGGCCAATGACGGTCAACTGGGTGGCACACTGGGCCGCTTCGCTGTACAAATCAATAAAGCGAAAAAAGTCGCTGTTATTGATGACAAAACAGCCTACGGTGAAGGTGTAGCTGCTGAGTTTATCAAAGGTGCCAAAGGCAAGGGTGCAGAAGTTGTCGTGCAAGAGCATACCACTGACAAATCTACAGATTTCAGCGCCATCCTGACCACAATCAAAGCTAAAAACCCAGATGTAATCTTCTTCGGTGGTATGGACGCTGTTGCAGGTCCTATGCTGCGTCAGATGAAAGCACTGGGCATTACAGCCAAGTTCATGGGCGGCGACGGTATCTGTACAACTGATCTGGTTAAACTGGCTGACAACGGCATTGGCGAAGGCCAGGTAGTTTGTGCTGAAGCTGGTGGTGTTCTTGAAGCGCAGAAGAAAGTCAATGATGACTGGAAAGCTGCCTACAAGAAAAAATTCAATCTGGATGTCCAGATCTATGCACCATATGTCTATGATTCCGTCATGGTTATGGTAGAAGCAATGAAAAAAGCTGGTTCTGCTGACCCAGCCAAATACCTGCCAGAGTTGAAGAAAATCAACTACAAAGGCGTAACAGGCGATATCGCATTTGATGACAAAGGCGATATCAAAGACGGCACACTGACTTTGTACACATACAAAGGCGGCAAACGTGAACTGCTGCGCGTAGTTAAGTAATAGCTGAGTAACAGCTGCTCAGTACAAGCTTATTTGAACTGAGATTGACGAAGAGCATTGCAGTTTTATCGCTGCAATGCTCTTTCAAGATTCAAGAGTTCTTATGAGCAATAAAAAAACCTGGCAATTGCCAGGTTTTTTTATTGCCTGATGATTGATGCAGGCTTGATGCAGATCAAAGTATCTGCATCAAGCAAGACTCATTTAAGGCTCAAAATCCATTTAACCAGGGTTTTCGCCTCTGCTTCAGACACCTGGGCATTTGCTGGCATGGGGATAGCACCCCACACACCGGAGCTGCCTTTCAATACTTTCTGAACCAGCTTGGCTTCAGCTGTCTTATCGGTAGCATATTTCTTGGCCACTTCCTTATAAGCAGGGCCAACAACCTTGTTATCGACTGCATGACAGGCCATGCAGTTTTTTGCTTTTGCCAGATCCGCATTCGCCATTGCCGAGCCAGAAACCATTATTGCCAATACCGAACCTACCAATAAAGAATATTTCATTGCTTTCTCCAGGTTAAAAACTAATTCATTCTACCGCTTTTTGACAATTTTAACGTTTATCCCCATGCCGGGGTTGACCTGCAGTAAAATTAAGGAAACTCAATGATCCATAAAAGTGAGTTTGATAGTTTTTCCAAAAAAGGATGTCTCCCATGTTCATCATCATCGTTTTATTCATCATGCTGGTACTAAAGCTGGCAGATGTGTGGATTTTTGCCACTATGTCCTGGTGGTGGATCATAGGCGGTGCGAGTGCAGCCTTTGTCTGGTTTGAAATTCTTGAGCGCATGCTGGGCCTGGACAAACGCAAAGACCATGCGCACTTTGAAAAAATCCAGAAAGAACGCGTCAAACGCGCTTTCGACAAAAAGACCCATCGCCGTTAATTTCTGCGTGCGGATTATGTCCGGATTATTTTTCCGGACTTGCATCCTGCCCCAATACAAAATACCGCAAATACCGGCACCTGCCCGATGTCTTTACCTGAATTACGAAATCTTGAGTTACGCCAGTTACGTTACTTCCTTGCCGTTGCGGAAGAAATGCATTTTGGCAGGGCGGCAACACGTCTGCACATGACCCAACCGCCTCTGTCGCAAGCCATACAGACACTCGAAACCATACTTGGAGCAGAGCTGTTTATCCGCAATACCCGTAATATCTCGCTGTCATCAGCCGGACAGGCACTCTTACCCGAAGTCAGGCGACTATTGCAACAGGCGCAATCCTTGCCAGAGCTGGCACAAAGAGCCGCCAGTGGCACTTATGGCCATCTGTCTCTGGCCTTTGTCTCCATTGCCGACTATAGCGTGCTGCCGCCAGCATTGCGCGAATTTCGCCGCCACCATGCCGACGTCCACATAGAACTGCGTGAAGCAACCACAGACGTACAGCTGGCGGCGCTCGAAAATGGTGAAATTGATGCGGGTTTTTTGATACCACCACTCCCTGAAAAGCTGCAAGGCTTATTCAACTATCAAAAAGTACTGTCTGAACCACTGATGCTGGCAGTACCTGAAAGCCAGGCCCAGGGGCGTCAGCAATTACGTCTGAGCGACTGCACTGACTTGCCTCTGATCCTGTTTCCACGAAAAATTGCCCCGGCTTTGCATGATGCCATCCTTGGCTGCTTCCATGCTGCGGGGCTGACGCCAGCCATAGGCCAGGAAGCCATACAGATGCAAACCATCGTCGGTTTGGTGTCGGCTGGCATGGGTATCGCACTTGTGCCACAATCCGTCTCAAATCTGCAGCGCCCCGGCGTATTGTATTTTGATTTGCCAGAAGCCAGTGCCACAGTAGAAATTGGCCTGGCCTGGCGCAAGGACAATCACTCTGCAGTGCTGGCGGCATTTGCCCACCTGTTTAACTAACCAATTCATCCATGCTGACTCATCCCAATCCTGACCCTGTCGCTTTTCACCTGGGCCCTGTCTCTGTCCACTGGTACGGCATCATGTACCTGCTCGCCTTTGCCCAGTTTATCGCACTCGGTCGCTTCAGACTCAGGCAGCCGCATATCGCCGCTCAGGGATGGACGCGTGAGCACATAGACGACATGTTGTTTTTTGGTGTACTCGGCGTAATACTCGGTGGCCGCCTGGGTGAAGTATTTTTTTATGGATTTTCCTATTACATGGCTAATCCGCTGGAAATATTTGCTGTCTGGAAAGGCGGCATGTCCTTCCATGGCGGTTTTATTGGTGTATTGATCGCCATGTTCCTGTGGGCGCGCAAGGCAAAGTTTCATCTTGCCGATGTGTATGATTTCATCGCTCCGCTGGTTCCGCTGGGCTATGCTGCCGGTCGCCTGGGTAATTTCATCAACCATGAATTGCCAGGGCGCGTAGCTTCGGCAGATTTGCCCTGGGCCATGATCTGGCCCGGCATCAATTACCCGGTTCATCCTTCGCCCATCTATCAGGCATTGGTTGATGGTTTGCTGGTCTTCGTCATACTCTGGCTATATGCTGCCAAAGCCCGCCCGCGCCTGGCCGTCGGTGCCTTGTATGTGACGCTGTATGGCTGCACACGCTTCTTCACTGAATATTTCCGCACTCCCGACTACGAAGTCAGCATCCTTGGAATGACCATCTCTGCCGGACAAATGCTGTCATTCCCTATGATCATCATCGGTCTCTTGCTGCTAACGTTCTCTTATAAATTCAACAAAAAATCTTGAATTAAAAACTCGACTATTCTCTTTTTCAAATTCATATAGACTTCAGGAGATAAGAAGCATAAAGATTCAGGCATAAGCGGACTAAAAGTACTTGTTAAGCTTTTCAGGCATTTTGTTATCTCATCTTTGTATAAAATTTTGGAGATTAATGATGTCCAGCCTACCCTGCTTTCACCTATTCCGCTTCCATCTGCGTTCACTGCTTTGTCTTCTGTTGTTTAGTCTGGGGCTTCCCGGCGTGACACTGGCAGCCGATCCCTTGCAGGTCGGCTTCCTGTATGTCAGCCCTATTGGCGATGCTGGCTTTACCAGGCAAATTGACCTTGGCAGGAAAGAGATGGAAAAAAATCTCGGTACCAAAGTCAGCAGCAATTATCAGGAAAATGTTCCTGAAGGCGCGGTTGCAGAAAAAGCCATTGCCGAACTGGTCAAAAAAGGCAATAAACTCATCATCACGGCTTCATTTGGTTATATGGAACCAACTTTGAAGGTCGCAGCACAATTCCCTGAAGTCAAATTTGTACATCTGACAGGCTATAAAAACGCGGCCAATGTCTCAAATGCAAACGCCCGCTTTTATGAAGGACGTTACCTTGCAGGCGTACTGGCGGGCAAAATGAGCAAATCAGGGGTGGCGGGCTATGTTGCAGCATTTCCGATACCCGAAGTCATTCAGGGCATCAACGCTTTTGCCAGAGGCATGAACAGTGTCAACCCCAAGGCTGAAGTCAGGGTGCAGTGGGTCAACTCCTGGTTTGATCCCATCAAGGAAAAAGAAGCCGCCTTGTCGTTGAGCAAACAGGGTGCTGATGTATTGACACAACATACTGACTCTACTGCCGTCGTTCAAACGGCAGAGGAAAAGGGGATTTACGCCATAGCCTACCATTCCGACATGAAAAAGTATGGTCCCAAGGCACAACTGGCCGCCGTCACTCACCATTGGGGTAGTTACTTTACAAAAGAGGCACAGGATGTCCTGGACGGCAAGTGGAAGTCTGACAGTGTCTATGGCGGCATCAAGGAGGGCATGGTAAAGCTGGAATTCATCAACAGCAGTGTGCCCAAAGACGTCAGGCAGTTATTGGCGGAAAAAGAGGCCGACATAGTCAATGGAAGCCTGGTTCCCTTCATTGGGCCGTTGAAAGACAATACCGGCAAAATGCGTTTGGAAAAAGGCCCCATGAGTGAGTTCAATCTGAAGCGCATGTACTATCTGGTAGAAGGGGTACATGGCAGTGTGCCAGCACAACAAAATTAACGAAGCTATGCTTGCTCAGTTGAAGAAGCAGGCTAAACTACATTCCATCGCAGCATCTTTATATAGTTAACAGTAAAACAAGACTTTGACAATGCATAAAATCTGCTCAGCATTGATATTGATGATTTGCCTGTGCTGGCAGAGTTCTGGTGCCGTCGAGATGGTGAAAGTGTATAGCTACCATCTGAAGCCACCGCTGATACTGGATCAAGTCACAGGGCGGGGCTTGTATAACGACATACTGAGTTATCTGAATAAAGAAAACACAGCGTATCGCTTTGAACTCATTTATCTGCCACGTCGCCGTCTCGATCTGCTGGTCAATTCCGGCAATCTGGATGGCCTGGTGATTGGTGTCAGCCCGGTCTGGTTTAATGACCGGGAAGAACAGAAATTCTTGTGGACCCTGCCCGTCATGAGCGATATCGACGATGTCGTCTCATCCAAAAATCATCCTTTCGAGTTCGCAGGTGCAAAGTCGATGGCTGGCATGCGCATAGGCCTGGTACTGGGTTATTACTATTACGGTGTCAATGAACTCATTGCTGAAGGAAAAATTCAACGTGACGATGCCAGCAGTGAAGAGCATAGTTTTCGCAAATTGATGGCAGGTCGCATAGATGCGGCCATCATCAGTCGCTCCAACTACGATTATGAAATGAAGAATCATCCTGATTTGAAGGGGCAGTTTTATATCTCAAAAAAACCGCATGACCAGTATGACAGACAGATTCTGGTTCCCTTGAACATGCCCAAGGTCCAACAGCAGATCAATGTCATTTTGAGGAATGCTGTCAATGACCCTATCTGGCAAAAACTGATCAATGCCTATCGCTGACATTATTGCTGAGTGTTGAATATTCTTTATGATGAAGAAAATTTCGCTTGACGAAGATAGCCAATTTCTCTTACAGTATTTACATGAACTCTTTTTTGACATCGACATCTGCAAGAAAAACTGCTGACAGCGCCAAGCTGCAAGCAGTGCTGCCGTCTGTGTCTGCTTCTGTACTAGTTCTACTACCATCTCTAGCAAGCTCGCTACTATAAGTTGCGTCTTGTCCAGTTTTAAGCGGCATACCTGCCAGCCTGAAACACCTGTATCAAAAATTACCCTTATATCCCAGTAGTACCCAGCACAGGCTTCCTGACATCAGGAAAAATAGCATGACACCATCAGGCACATCAGCAGAGAATTCAGCAGGCGCTATCAGCGTCATGTCTGGCTTTGCACGCCCACAGTCTGCGCTGTCACTTGCTTACAAGCTTCTTAATCACAAACTGCTAGCGCTACGACTACTGATCGGTTAACCGGCCTCGCGTTCTTTGTGGCAGCCGGTTAGCTTAGCGCCGCCACATCAGCATCCATTCACCAATTTGAAAATATCAGCGCCTTGCTGAGGCACTGTGCCAGCCCAAGGAAAAAACATCATGATGAGTAATCCAGCTAATAAATATCAAGCCTTCCCGACTATCGCTTTGCACGACAGACAATGGCCCAGCCGCAGCATCAACAAAACGCCGATATGGATGAGCACGGATTTACGCGATGGTAACCAGGCGCTGATAGAACCCATGGATGCGAAGAAAAAACTCAGGTTCTTTGAAATGCTGGTCAAGATAGGTCTTAAAGAAATTGAAGTCGCCTTCCCTTCTGCATCAGAAACTGATTTTGCCTTCGTCCGCAAACTCATAGAAGAACAACGGATACCGGATGATGTAACGATAGAAGTATTGACGCAGTCCCGCGAAGACCTGATACGCCGCACCATAGATTCAGTGCGTGGTGCCAAGCGGGCAATCGTTCATTTGTATAACCCGATAGCACCTGCTTTCCGCCGCATCGTCTTTGGCAAATCGCGTGAAGAAGTCAAACAGATTGCCACTGATGGCACCCGCCTCATCAAGCAACTTACCGATACCATGCCTGAGACAGAATGGGTATTTGAATATTCTCCAGAAACCTTCAGCATGGCCGAGCTGGATTTCTCGAAGGAAGTCTGCGATGCAGTTGCCGCCATCTGGCAACCCACAGTTGAACGCAAGATGATCATCAACTTGCCGACCACTGTCGAATGTGCAACGCCGAATGTGTATGCTGACCAGATAGAATGGATGGACAGGAATCTGGCGCAACGCGACGCCATTATCCTCAGCGTGCATCCACATAATGACAGAGGCACGGCCGTCGCCGCAGCGGAGCTTGCTGTCATGGCCGGTGCAGACAGGGTTGAAGGCTGCCTGTTTGGAAATGGCGAACGCACCGGCAATGTGGACCTCGTCACACTGGCCTTGAATTTGTACACCCAGGGCATTGATCCCGGCCTGGATTTTTCTGACATCGATAGCGTCAGACAGTGCGTGGAAGAATGCAATCAATTGCCTGTGCATCCGCGCCACCCTTATGTCGGCGACCTCGTGTTCACTGCCTTCTCCGGTTCTCATCAGGATGCGATTAAAAAAGGTTTTGCCCAGCAACAGAAAGACGCCATCTGGGAAGTGCCTTACTTGCCGATAGACCCGGCTGACCTTGGCCGCAGTTATGACGCCGTGATCCGCGTCAACAGCCAGTCTGGCAAAGGTGGCATGGCTTTCTTGCTGGAGCAGGAATATGGCATCAGCATGCCAAGGCGCATGCAAATTGAATTCAGCCGTGTCGTGCAAGCGGTAGCGGACGACAGTGGCAAAGAAATGACGGCACAACAGATACACCAGATTTTCAGTGACAGCTATCTCGCGCCAGCAACACCCATCAGTTATCAAGCTCATCATGCAAACCCCGTCCTGCATCACAGGACATCACCATCCGATCCGGCACAAGTATCCTTGCATGTCGATCTGCTGCACCACGGACAGCCACAAGCTATCCAGGGTACAGGTCATGGTATTGTTGAAGCCCAGGTCAATGCCTGCCAGGTGCTTGGCTATCAAGTCAGGATCATCGACAAACAAGAGCAGCAATTGACGCGGCATGGCCGTTCACAGTACATCAGCATCATCGAGGCACGCATCAATGATGGCAGCAGCCAGCATGGTGCGGGCATAGCTGACGATGCGGCAACTGCCAGCATGCGCGCCATCATCAGTGTGATTAACCGCCATGCAAATGCAGATACGGCAATGCAAATGATTGCGGCCTGATCGCTAATGAGTAGCTTTGAAGAGCGTAGCAAGCTTGCTGACGCTGCGCTCTATCTCTGTACAAGTCAGTGAAGCAAAACCCAGTAACAGACCGTCAGGGCTTTCTGCCGGTCTGTTGAGTTTTCCCGGTACGTCAGCGTAATGCCCCAGGCCACGCAACTCCAGCCCGATTTCTTGCCCTGCTTCTATGATCTGCTCTTCATCGTAAGCCTGTTTGAAATACACAGCCAGATCAAGCCCGCCATCTTGCGCACCGCAGACCAGTTCATCTGCCAATTCCTTTTCCAGACAATTCACCAAGCACGCCTGACGTTCTGCATAGACTTTTCTGGTGCGCTTGATATGCCTGCCGAAATGGCCTTCCGCAATAAAGTCAGCCAGTGCCATTTGCGGCATGATGCTGGTATGTTTATCGATGACTGCCTTGGCCTCAATCATTGGTTCCAGTAATTTTTCTGGCAGCACCAGATAGCCGAGACGCAGGCCAGGAAATAGCACCTTGGACAAAGTGCCTACATAAATGACACTCTGATGTGTATCCAGACTCTGCAGGGATGCCAGTGGTGAACTGCCAAAACGGTATTCACTGTCATAGTCGTCTTCCACTATCCATACCGCATTTGCCTGCGCCCACTCCAGCAAGGCCATGCGTCTTTGCAGGCTCATCGTCATGCCAAGCGGCATCTGGTGGGAAGGTGTGACGAAAGCGACTTTCGCATCCGGATAATGCATAGCCGCATACGCGACATCCATGCCTTCATCATCAACAGGTACAGCGCAGATATCAGCTTGCGACGCATGCAAAGCGGCTGTCGTGCCCCGGTAGCAAGGATATTCCACCACGGCCTTTTCACCCGGATCAAGCAACATGGTACTCAGCAGATATAGGGCCTGCTGCGAACCGGAGGTAATCAGGATTTGTTCTGGCGCGCAGTTCACACCACGCGCTGCCTTCAAATAAACCGCGAGTAACTCGCGCAAAGCCAGGTGGCCAGCAGGGTCACCATAGCCCAATTGTCCTTTGGGATGACGGCAATGGCGCGCTTCCAGTCGCGCCCATATATCAAATGGGAATAAATCCAGGTCAGGCATGCTGACCCTGAACGCCCTCACACTGCCATGATGAAAACGCGTGCTGCCACGGGGGTCTATATGCTGTAGTCCACGCTTTGAAATCCTGTCCATCAACGGAATAGCAGGAGCATTACTCAACGGTGACTTACTACGCTCGGCAATTGCAGGTAACTCCTCATTCACAAAAGTCCCCTGCCCTACCGAGCCACGCAAATAGCCTTCAGCCAGTAATTGATCATAGGCATTCAAGACAGTTTGCCGGGAAATATTCAGCACCTGACAAAACTCGCGGCTGGGTGGCAACTGCATGCCAGGCAGCATCTGGCCTGTCAGGATGGCTTTTCGTATTTCGGCATACAACTGCCGGTACAAGGGCAGCCCGCTTTGTCGGTCGAGGACGATACTGGCAATCATTTGTGAAATATGCATGCTTACACCAAATTGGCATTCTTATTTTTTATAAAATTGGTACTTTTCAATAGCCAATACCAAGAATAAGATTAACGCATATTCATGGCAACGGAGTAAACAAATGCATCAATACCAGGCGAAAATTTTATGGGAGCGTGGCGAACAGGCTTTTAGCGACAATCGCTACAGCCGCGCGCATGCATGGGAATTTGATGGCGGTCTGGTAGTGCCAGCATCTTCATCCCCTTTATCCGTCCCTGTACCCATGTCAGAAGAAAAAAATGTCGATCCCGAAGAAGCACTGGTTGCGGCGCTGGCATCGTGTCATATGCTGTTTTACCTGTCCTTCGTTGCCAAACGTGGTTATGTGGTGGACCAATACCGTGACCTGGCGGTAGGCATCATGGATAAAAATACCCAGGGCAAGACAGCCATTACCCGCATCCACCTGCGCCCGCAGGAAAGCTATAGTGGTGACAAGCAACCCAATTTGCAGGAGCGCGAAGAACTGCATCATATGGCGCATGAACACTGTTATATCGCCAATTCCATCCATGCCGAAGTCATCATAGAAATCGAATAGCCCATGTACATGCCAAGTCATTTTTCTGAAGAACGCATTGAAGTCTTACACTCCCTGATACAGGCGCATCCACTGGCTGCTCTGGTCAGCTTGCAAGCAGGTGAACTTGAGGCGAATCACATTCCCTTCATCATCTCGCCACCAACGACAGATGCACCGTATGGCGTATTGCGCGGCCATGTAGCCCGCAATAACCCGGTCTGGCAAAGCGCAGACTCAGGTCTGGATGCGTTATTGATTTTTCAGGGCGCACAAGCCTATATCAGTCCGCGCTGGTATGAAGAAAAGCAGCGCAGCGGTTCCGTCGTACCGACCTATAACTATGCGGTCGTTCATGCACACGGCCCCATGCGCATCGTCGAAGACAGGCAGGAATTTTTACTCCTGCTCAGCGATCTCAGTGACAATTTTGAGAGCAAGTTCGACCAGCCATGGAAAGTCAGCGATGCGCCAGCAGAATATATAGACAGGATCATGGACTTGATAGTCGGCATAGAAATACCCGTGCGCCGCATCAGCGGAAAATGGAAAACCAGCCAAAACAAAAGCACGCAGGACAGGGTGAATATGGTGGATGGCTTGCGTGAAAAACAGGACCCGGCTTCGCGCGCATTGGCAGATGTCATGGAACAGCAATTGTTTAAAACCGATTAAAACAAAATGATAAGGAAAGTAAATGAGTAAAGTAGTAGTCCGTGCAGTGACCAAAGAAGATTTCGCCAACTGGTCTGTCTTGTGGGAAGGCTATAACCAGTTCTATGAGCGTACCGGTCCAAATGCCTTGCCAGAAGCAGTGACGCTCAGGACATGGGGCAGATTCTTTGATGGCTATGAACCTGTGCATGCCCTGGTGGCAGAACAGGATGGACGTCTGGTGGGGCTGGCGCATTACCTGTATCACAGAACCACCAGCCGTATTGAAGCCAGTTGCTATTTGAATGATTTATTCAGCAGTCCAGATGTACGTGGCCAGGGTGTGGGACGTGCCTTGATAGAAGCAGTGTATGAACAAGCAAAACTGGCGGGTTCTACCGTCGTGTATTGGCAGACTCATGAAACTAACGAGACTGCGCAAAAACTGTATCGCCAGGTGGCAGACAGGTCGGGATTTATCGTGTATAGAAAAAGCCTGACATAACAGACATAACAAATAAAGAAATTCATTCATTTACAAGAGTGGTACGAGTGGGCAATATGCAAGCGATCGATACCCACCCTGGTCTTTAAATGAAACTGCTTTTATTGCTCGTCTGCGTACTTGGCCTGGTTTACGGTGCAAGGCTATTACAAATAGCCTTGTGGCCCAAAGTGCAAGTGCGTGTCTTGAGCACCAGACAAGAGATCACTGGCGACGATGATGGTTGTGCTACTGGCTGGCTACATGCCGAGCTTGAGTATTGGCATGAATCACGAAAATACCAGGTTCAATGGCGTGTCGACCTGATGCAGCACAGGCATTTGCCGGATGCCCTATGGATGGTCATAGCACCATCCATGCCTGAACACCCTCGTTTTCCCATTTCCATCATCAAGCCATTTGCTATATTGACGATTAGCGTGGTTTTCCTGGCTATTGAATTAACCCGCCTGCCTTGATATTGCCTTCAAGCTCACATTTGCCGTTCTGCAGCATAAGTTTCTCTAAAATTCCTGAACTTTAGCTAAAACAGAGCATCTATAGATCTTTCCACACAACAAGCTTCATAGCCAGGACATACTATGTCACGTACCCTGATTTCTCTCGCTCTTGCCAGCCTGTTTACAAATATGCTGGCAACGCCAGCCTTTGCACAAAATGCAAATGCTGGCAGCACCGGCACTATCGTCGCGCATAAACTGCAATCTGGCATAGATTTGCAGTGGATAGATAAAACTGTCAGACCGCAGGACGACTTTTACCAGCACATGTCCGGCAAGTGGCTGGCAACTGCAGAAATACCGGCAGACCGTGGCCGCTTTGGTTCATTTGACCAGTTGCGTGATTTGTCTGAACAAAGGTCTTACGACATCATCCAGACCCTGGCTGCAAACACGAAGCTGGCCGCAGGCTCAAACCAGAAAAAAATTGCCGATCTGTTTAATAGCTTCATGGATGAAGCACGCGCCAATACGCTTGACATCAAACCACTGCAAAGCCAGTTTTCCCGCATAGATGCACTTACAGATAAGACAAAACTGCCTGCCTTGATGGCAGAGCTCAGCAAACTAGGCGTGAACGTGCCAGTCGCGACCGGCATTAACCAGGATGCACGTGACTCCAGCCGCTATGCGGTGTATCTGAGCCAAAATGGCCTGACCATGCCAGACCGTGACTATTATCTGAAACAGGATGACGCCAAGTTGCAAGGCTTCCGCGAAGCCTATCTCAAGCACCTGGAAAAAATGCTGGGCATGAGTGGCCAGGCCAAGCCTGAACAAGGGGCCGCTGCCATCATGGCGCTGGAGACCGAGATCGCCAAGGTGCAGTGGACCAAGGTAGAAAACCGCAATCCTGTCAAAACCTATAACAAAACAGATCTGAAACAGCTTGAACAATTACTGCCTGGCTTTGACTGGAACGCTTATTTCAGTGAAATAGGCATGGCAGGCAAAATGGACTACGTCATCGTGCGTCAGCCTGAATTTTTCAGCGGCCTGGGCAAGATCATCGCCGCCACACCTCTGGATACCTGGAAGATTTATCTGAAATGGCAAACCCTGAGTGCTTATGCACCTTTCCTCAGCCAGCGTTTCGTTGACCAGGATTTTGAATTTTCCAGCAAGACCTTGCGTAGCGTCCCCGCTAACCAGGCACGCTGGAAGCGCGGCGTAGGCCGGGTAGAAGAAGCCATGTCAGAAGCCCTGGGGCAGTTGTATGTAGAAAAATACTTCCCGCCAGAGAATAAGGCGCGCATGCAAACCATGGTCAACAATTTACTACTGGCCTACAAGCAAAGCATAGAAACCCTGAGCTGGATGAGCCCTGAAACCAAGAAAGAAGCCCTGGCAAAACTGGCAAAATTCAATCCCAAGATAGGCTACCCTGATCAATGGCGCGACTATGGCAAGCTAGTCATTGCCAAGGATGATCTGGTCGGCAACGTCATACGTGGCCGTGAACATGAATACCAGCGCCAGTTGGCAAAACTGGGCAAACCGGTCAGCCGCACTGACTGGGGCATGAGCCCGCAAACCGTGAATGCCTATTACAACTCACGTCAGAATGAAATCGTCTTCCCTGCGGCAATATTGCAGCCGCCATTCTTTAACGCAGCAGCTGACGATGCAGTCAATTATGGCGGCATAGGTGCAGTCATAGGCCATGAAATCAGCCATGGCTTTGACGATTCTGGCAGCCAGTCAGATGGCGACGGTAATTTGCGTGACTGGTGGACCAAGGAAGATAAGGCCAACTTTGGCAAGCTGACCGCAGCCATGATCGCCCAGTACAGCGCTTACAGCCCCTTGCCTGGCTATAAGGTCAATGGCGCATTGACCCTGGGTGAGAACATTGCTGACAATTCCGGCCTGTCAATTGCCTACAAGGCCTACCAGATTTCCCTGGGTGGCAAACCAGCCCCGGTAATCGATGGATATACTGGCAACCAGCGTGTCTTCATGGGATGGGCGCAAGTCTGGCGCGGCAAGTCACGCGATGGCGAAACCATACTCAGGGTGAATACTGATCCGCATTCCCCTTCCATGTTCCGTGGCAACGGCCCCTTGACGAATTTGCCAGAGTTTTACTCTGCCTTTGGTGTCAAGGAAGGTGACAAGATGTACGTGGCGCCTGAAAAACGCATTACGATCTGGTAATTAACATTCAGACAAAAGAGGCAGCAATGCCTCTTTTTTAATGGAAATAGCCATAAATTATCAATATTTCCCCCGGCGGCAATACCTGCCACTGGCTTTTTGCAAAAAACGAGCCCAAGCTTATCAGTGTCGCAATGACGATATAGCCCGGCTGTGGCAAAATAGCTGGGATTGAATTCCCATCGATGAAAGCAAATTTATGAGTTTTGTACGCCGTGTCCAGCAAGATAAGTATGATGTCTATGATAAAGAGGACGTGCATGCTCGCTTACATTTCTTCAAGAATCTGCAAACCATCACGAATGCCATCCATTCGACCAGTAATATCGAGCAAATCATGCTCGATCTGTCGCACGACATCTGCAATCTGTTTGATTGTGAACGCCTGACCTTGTACTCAGTGAATTACAAGAAAAACGCCATCGAATCCAAAGTCAAGACTGGTTTGACCTCATTCAAGGATTTTGCCCTGCCTATTTCTGAAAAGAGCGTGGCTGGCTTTGTCGCCATGAGCAAGCAGACTGTCAATATTCTGAATGTGTATGACGAGGCTGAACTCAGGAAGCATTCGCCCAAACTGGAATTCTTGCGCCGCGTTGATCAACGCACTGGCTTTCGTACCAAGCACATGATGGTTGGCCCGCTGATCCACGAGCAAAGCAATGAATTGCTGGGCGTGCTGCAGCTCATCAATAACCGCAATGATTGCCAGTTCCCGCCGTTGCTGGAAGAAGGTTTCAAATATCTGCGCAATACCCTGGCTGTGGCCTTTGCCCAGCGCCTGATGTCGCCACAGGTTATTCATACCAAGTTTGATTCCCTGATCAAGTCATCGATACTGTCCATCCCAGAACTGGGCTTGGCTGCGCGTGCAGCACGCCGCAAGGGTGTGGATGTGGAAGAAATCCTCATCGATGAATTTGAAGTTAACTTGTCTGATATAGGCAATTCCCTGGCGACTTTCTTTGAGTGCGAATACCAGCCTTACAAGGCCGACCGCGCACGCCCGGATGCCTTGAAGAATTTCAAACGCGCCTATGTTGAAGATCATCACTGGGTGATACTCGAAGAGAATGCCGACAGCCTGACTGTCATGACGACGGACCCTGAACGTGTCATGGCTTCACGCATCGTCCATAGCCTCTTCCCTATCGCCAAAATACAATATGTGGTGACGACACAAAGAGAGTTCAGGCAAACAGTGGATCAGTTCTTTGGCGACACTGAGGCCGCTATTGCCATGACTGAGCAAAATGCGCAGGATGCGATTGATACTGTATCCGCTGCTGAAAAAGCCCTGATCGCGCAAGTCAGGGAAACCATACAGGATGCATTTGCCAAGAGCCACCCTGAATTCCAGATTGATGTGCGCTCACGCGAAGATAAAACTGTCAGCCGCATGCACAAGGATGGTTCTGTCCAGCGTATTGCAGGTCAGGTCATTGTTGATTTCCATGTCGATTTTCTTGATACCGGCATGAATACGGCAGCATAAAATACCGTGCTTAGTTAAAACGCCACGCCCTGTGAGGAGCGTGGCGTTTTTTATTAAGGTGCAGCTTCAGACAGTTTTTGCAAGTCTGGCCGCTGCCTGGCGATCTGTTGCCAGACTAGTCTGGCCTCACCAAAAGCCCGCCTGCTTTGCAGCATGGCTGCATACATGACCCAGTCTTCAACGCCTGCACCATCTTCCGGCTTCAGTTCATTGAGACTAATAGCTTCTGCCTTGCTGGCCATTTTGAATTCAGCCCTGGCAGTATATGTCTTGCCGTCTTTGGCGGAGATATAAGCGACTTGCCAGCGGTAAGTCGCGCCCTCTTCCAGCTTTATCGTCTCTGGCATCAGCCAGTTATTCTCTTTGGTTTTTTCAGTGACGATGAGCTTCTCATCCATGTCAGAAATACTGATGTCAAACTCTGCCGCTTCAGCAGAAATCCAGTTAAATGCTGGACGCTTGCCGAGTAACAAGGAATTGTTTTCGGGCGTGACGGTAACAATACGTGGCGGTACCTGGCGCATGCGCACGGCACCTGCAATCACATTGCTGGTTTCCGCTGCACGCACGAGTTTTTCTGCCATGGGCCGGACTACCGCTTTTTGTCCCTGCAGACTGGTGACGCCCTCTTTTTCTATGATCACTGTCGCGGGGCCGGTCAGTTGATACACCGAACGTGTCGCATATAAAGACAGCGAAGCCTTGGCACCTGCATCTAGTGTAATTTGCATTTTTGGCTGTAGGTAAGCCAGCAATTGCAGTTTGGACGTCACGCCATTGGCTTCCATCTTGCCATTGCCCTGCACGTCCAGCACCATGCCCAAGGCTGCTTCGGCACGTGCCAGACCACAAGTCAATACAGTAAGCAGGCTGATCAACATGGCCAGATAAGTTCTTAATTTTTTCATATTCACACTCATCATTTAAATTTCAGTAGCAGATACAGCCTGCCAGCCCCATACGGCAATAGCAGAACGCCCCTTGAGATTTTTATCCCCAAGCGGAATCAAGGTATCTGCTTCAGCCAGGCTGGCAACTACTGTCTCAGAACAGACAACAGGATACCCCACATCCTTGCACAAGCCCTCTATCCTTGCTGCAGTGTTCACAGTATCTCCTATGGCTGTGTATTCATGCCGCTCTGCCGAACCGACCTGACCAATCACCGCATCGCCGGCATGCAGGCCAACGCCTATCTGCAATGCAGTTTCACCTTCCGCCTGCAATTCAAGGTTCAATGCATCCAGTGCAAACAGCATGGCCCGCGCGGCATTGAAAGCATTTTGCGCAGGATTATCGAGTTGCTTGGGTGCGCCAAAAAATGCCATCATGCCGTCGCCAATAAATTTGTCTATGGTGCCACCATGCTCATGCACAATCTTGCTCATGACGGCAAAGTAACGGTTCAAGAGGCTGACCACATCTTCAGCCTGTGCATGCTCACACAAAGTGGTAAAACCGCGGATATCAGAGAACAAAACGCAGACAGGCAAACGCCTGCTTTGTGAAGTCTGGTCTATGCGGCCCTCCACTATCTCCTGCATGACAGCCGGGCTGACGCGGCCAGAAAAAGCTTTGCTCAGACGTTGTTTGTCAACATAGTGCTGCCATGCTTGCCAGGCGCTGCTACTGCTCATGGCCAGCAAACCTGTCAGGAAAACTGCCGTTGGCGGCAACCAGAAATCATATTGCATGACGATGCTGCTGGTCATAAATAAGCCCAGCGTGGCACCTGTGAATGCCAGCAATTTGATGCGTATGCTGCGCCCCAGCCAGAACAGGGCAAACAAGGCAGACAGAGCAAACAGACCAGGCGTGCCTGCCTGCTGCAATAAACGCTGGTTCAGTATGCTGCGCAATAACTGCGCGTGCGCCAGTACGCCTGGATTGGGATCATTCTCTGGCAACCAGGCCGCCAGTGATACAGGCAGATCGACCAGATCGGTTGCGTCCATGGTCGCCCCCAGCAAGACGATCTTGCCAGCAAAGCCTTGTTGCAATTCTGCTGTTTTGCCTTGCTCGGCGAGTTTCAGTATGTCTTGTAGCGGGATATACCTGAAGCGCTCACCGAGACGGTAATTGATCAGACCATTCCAGTCCTGACGTACACCTGCAGCTGCCGTTATTTCAGTCGCCAGACCGCGTTCACTGCGATCAGGCTGGCATTCCCGTCCCGGGAAACGACGTATGCGCTGGTCACTGTCGCGGCAAAATTCAGCTGAGGCAACAGGCTGGAATTGCTCACCCTGCATGCCTAGCACCGCAGCATAATCCACCTGGATGTCGCGATAGTGCGCGTGCTTCAAATCCCAGATTTTGGCTGCGACCACGGGCGTAGTTTGTATGCTTTCCAGCAGTCCCGTCAGCAATATTTTATGAAAATCGAGTGCATCCTTGCGTGTTGAGATCAAGGTATCAAAGCGTTTTTCAGGCAAACTAAGATCCATGCCGACTACCTTGGCTCCAGCTTGGTTCATGGCTCTTAAAAAATTGGCCAGATGCCTATGATTCAGACTCAATGGCTCATCAACCTCATCAAGAAAAGCTTCATCAATCCCTACTACGATGGGGTCTATGACTATTTTTTGAGGAGAGTATTCACGCGATATTTTGAATTGCAAATCGAGAATTTTGTTGTCTATCGCAATCACCGCAGGTAAACGCAGCAAGATCGCAGACAAAACGAGCAACACCAGCAAACCCAGCACTTGCAGCAAGCGCGGGGTAAAAAAATCCTGCAGGCGTCTGGACGTGGTCATGGCAACTCAATATCTCAACAAACTCGTCGCGGTGGGCAATAAGCCACCCCGTCCGATCAGACTCAATGAACTGCCACTACCCAGCCTGCACAAATCGGCTGCCAGGTCTGCAAACTCATATGCTTGCGCATTCAAATTCACCAGACTGGCAGAAAAATCGACTTGCGGGCTACTCAAGCTGACAAGTCCATTCACCCCATCAGGTGCTGCAGCCTGTATCAAATTCTTGCCGCTACCATCAAATTTTTGCGGCGCACCGCCAAGCAGCAACTGATTGCCACTGGCGATGGTGGCGTTCACCTGTATGTTCACGTTACCGCCACTGGCAGCCTTGGCCGCAGTATTTGCCTGCACAAAACCGCTACGCAGTATCAAGGCTGGTGCACTGATGCTGATATCGCCACCATTGCCTGTCTGCAGACCCGTAACGGAAGTGGTGATTTGTGAGCGCTCAAGTATCAAAGCGCCTTTACCATGGACATTGATACCACCGCCATTCCCTTCAAAGGCACTGGTGTTGATATTACTGTTTTTTGCAAGCAGGCGGTGAGCATAGTTGAGACGAATATCACTGGCAGCCACATTGCCGCTGGCAGAAGCAGTGATTTGCGCCTGCTGCAACGTGATATCCGAGGCATCAATTGCCAGCAGGGTTTTGGCAGGCAATTTGTCGGCGCTGACCTGGGCAGCATTGCGTATCGACAGTATGCCCTGATTCATATCCAGGCTATCGGTCGCCTTGATATTCACATTACCTGTATAACCGCTGGATGCAGCACCAGCTTCTGAACTGATGATGGCATTGCTGTCCACACGAATCTTACCTGCATTGACATTGACTTCACCAGCCTTGCCATTGGCATAAGCACTCGATGAAATTTGTGCGCCATTGCCCATCTGCAGTTGGCCCGCAGTGACATTCACCGCACCGGCATTGCCGACTGACCTGCTGGTAGATTCACCACCTGCATTAGCGCTGCTGAGGATACCCGTACTCAGAATCTTCGCATTAACGTCATCTTCCTTGATGGGATTGCTGAGCTTGCCATCCAGACTGATGCTGGCGGCATTCACTTTCACGGTACCAGCCGAACCGGTAGTGTAACTGATCGTCGCCGACGATATCTGACCGCCATCCTTCAATGACAGATTACCAGTGATATTGACATCAACATTACCGGCATTGCCTTGCGCCTGCGTACCAGCATCACTATAGATACCTGTCGCCGCTCCCTTGCCATTGACATCAAGACTGGCAGCATCAATTTTGACGCTGCCACCATTACCCACAAAGCGGGTGGCAGAAGATATTCTCGCACCATCTTGCATCTGTATGGACTGATTGGTTTTGACTGCAATATTGCCAGCATTACCCACACCTATGGTTTCAGCAAGGATGCCACTGCCATCACCATCCAGAGCCAGGGTATTGGCAGCCACATTAATAGAACCACTATTGCCGCGCGTGTACGTAGTAGTCGAGATCCGCCCGCCACCAGCCAGTGATAACTTGTCAGCCACGCTGACATCAATATCACCACCATTCCCGCCACGGAAATTGGCAGAAGCACGAAAATCACCGGCGTCGCTATAGATGCCCGCCTCCAAGCCCTGACCATCAATGTGCAGGCTATTGCCAACAAACCTGATCTTGCCAGCCTGACCTGCATCAAATGCTGAGGTTGCGATGCCGCCTTCAGACAAGATGGTAGTAGTCCCACTGACATTGACGCTGACATTACCGGCATTGCCAACAGCACCAGAAATACTGTTAATGCCGGTAGAAATGCCATTGCCATTGATCAGCAATTCTGCAGCACTGACTTTGACATCGGCACCCTGCCCTGCCGCATAAGTGGCAGAAGAGATTTGTGCGCTATTCAATATGCTGAGCTTGCCTTTGACTATGGCCTCAACATTGCCTGCATTTCCCGTTCCTTTATTGGTGGTGCTGAGCAAACCTGTATAAGGGCCATTGGCCTCTGCCCCGTCGAGCATTATTTCACTGGCGTTCACACGCACATTGCCAGCATTGCCCGATGTATAGCTGGATGAAGAAATGACTGCGCCATTCAGGATATTGAGTTTGCCCGCCACATTGATGTCAAGATTGCCCGCATTGCCATAAGCTTCGTTAGCCTGGCTGAAAATACCTGTCACTTGTCCCTTGCCATCCATACTGACATTGGCTGCATCAAGCCTGATGGAACCGGCAGTGCCAGAACTGAAGGTAGAAGTGGAAATACGGCCAGCATTGACTATGCTGAGCTGTTGGTTTGCCGCGATAAGAATATCGCCCGACTTTGCACCACCATCGTTAGCATTGCTGAAAATGCCGGTAGGTTTGCGTGCATCTTGTCCGTCGATAAGAATATCACCTGCCTGTATACGCACCTGGGCACCATCGACATTACCACTCACCGATGCATTGAGACTGCCACCATTGACTATACTCAATTTGCCATCCGCCTTGGGCAACTCACCATTAAAGCCAACTTCCAACTTGCCCTTGCCTATGGCAGCCACGCGCACTGCTGCGCCGGGTGCGAGCAAGCTTGCGTCATTGATAGCGATATCGCCAGCAGCCAGCGTCAGCGCCTGTTGCGGGCGGACATTAACTGTTGCGCCATTTTTGAATTCAAGAGTGGCAGAATTATTTCCCAAAAATCCAAAAGCTTCAGGCGCGGCAGCGGACAGGGTGCTGGCTTTTGCCGTATCGACATAAAAATTCCCATCTGCAAATTTCACATAATCTGCTGTACTGATATGCAAACCTGCAGGTACATCAATGGCAGCCCCTGCACCAACAATCACACCAGCAGGATTGATGAAATAAAAATGCGGCTGGTTACCCGCAGTTGCACTGAGTTTCAACAAACCATTTATATTCGAGGCTACGCCGCCAGTGACGCGGGCTATTACATTTTGCAAAGCCGTCGAAGTGGTAAATGTGGCCGATTCACCATTTTCTATACTGAAGTTTTTAAAGCTATGAAATAAATTACCACCCTTGGTCGTACCCAGACTTTGTGGGACGACGAAATTGCCACTCAGGTTTTGTACGGCACCAACGGTGCCGTCAGTGGTGGCACCGGCGTAAGCAAATACAGGAATACTCCCAAAAGCCAAGGACAAGCTTACTCTGAGAAGGCTTAATCTGAGCAAGTCCACCTTATGCAATCGCTTAGTCTTCATAACCAGCTCCCTACCATGATGAATGGTGCCCAATAAAATGGATGACTGAACTGATTATTCTTCATCAATTCCAACTGCGCCTTTTGCAAGGCCTGTGCCTTGCTGGTGGCAGGTTCTGCCAGGCGACGGTAAAACTGGCCCATCAGCAAAGTCGCCGCATCATCAGATACAGGCCACAATGAACCCAGCGCACTCCTGGCCCTGGCTTTTAGAGCCGCTCCACTCAAGCCCAGCGGTGCCCTGTCATCACCTTCTGCCGTTTCACAGGCCGACAGTGTCAATAACTCCAGTTCCTGATTCTTCATACCACCTGACCGTAAAAATCCTTGCAGATTATCCATGGTGATCAGATCATCATGCGCCATGACAAAGGTGCTGTCGGCAGTGCCGCCAAACACACCATGTGAAGCGATGTGCACGATCTGGTAATCACCCGTCCTGACCTTCTGGCTGAATGCTGCAACGGTAAAATTCGCATTCAGCAAAGTCTGGCTGCTGGTCAATTTTTCCAGCGTACGGATTTCTTCATCGACGCCAGCCAGCGCTAGCATTTGCTGCAACTGCTGATGCTGGGCTGGCTTATTCAGAATAGCGGCTTCGCTTGCCTGGGGGATATTACGCAGGCTGCGCGTCAGCACGGCTCTGGCAACTTGCCTGCCATTTGCTGTCGTTTGTGGATTAGCTGCCAGCAATTGCTCAACCATGGTGCCGGGCAATTTATCAACAACAGCACCAGGCTCGCTCATGCCTGCCAGCAGCGTTTTATATGCAGTGTCGCCAAGGTTGCGAACGCTGGTATTGGTGAGGCTCAAAGCAGGTACAACCGCTATCGCATATTTTTCTATGGCAAATTGCTGGCCATCATGCAAGGCCGCAAAAGGTAAAAGGCGCAATACACCGTCTGGGACAATAACCAATGTGCGTATGCCTTGCTGAGAGAGTTCAGCATCAACTGGCGCCAGCAAGGCCTGATACAGACGCTTTGCCTGCGGTTTAAAAGAAAGATTCTCTTTCAGTACAACACCAAAATCGAGCACGTCGGCGCGCATCTTTGCTGAAGACATAGGTATGCTATGGCTGTACATACCCTTGCTTGTTTCCAGCAAAAGCTCCAGCCTGTCGGGCAAAATGATGGGATAGAGTATTGCTGTGTCATGAGCGATCACATCATTCTTATTGTTCTTACGATTGGCCCTGGCGGTATCAACAGCACAGCGGTCACCCAGATAGTCCTGCAATTCGGTTTGCTTGAGCAATTCCAGCACATCGCGGGCGCGGCGCAATTGTGCATTTTTTTGGTCATCATTCAATCGCGCAGATGTCTGCAGTAACAAATCTGCAAGACCCAGATACACAGGCTCCAGAGTTGCACGGAAAGAAGAACGACCATCCTGATATTCGACCGGTATGTCAGTGCGTATGACTTCTATATGGTCGAGCGCTCTTTGATAGGCGGCGATTGCCTCAGTATTTTTTACTTGCGCCCGCAAGATGCGGCCATGACGCCATTCGATATTGATGAGCAAGTCATGCGCTTCCAGTCCCTGCGAAGCCAGCAGGGCCTGGTCAGTCAATGCCAGGGCATCATCATAACGATGTGCATCTTCGTAAAGCTGTGCAAGCTGGTCCAGTGCTTCCAGTTGCAATCTTGCCTGGCCCTGCTTTGCAGAGAGTTTACGTGCATAGTCAAAAGCCTGAAAAGCCAGGCTTTGTCCCTCTGCGCCCAAAGGCTTGGCTTGCGCACCAAGATTCAGACTATAGCGGGCAGCATGTGGCTGCTCTCCTGCTCGCTGCAGACCTTGCCACAATGCCTGCAGGTTTTTCAGGCTGGCTGCCGGGGTCAGCTTTTTTGCTTCCAGCTTTTGCCGGTTCAGTCCGACACTGATTGCGATTGCGGCATCAGAATCAGCCAATTGCAACGCCGCATCGTAGTAGTAACGCGCCTGCTCTACATGCCCCTGTTGCTGCTGCCAGTTGCCAACATCAATTGCATAGCCAGCCTTGTCCAGTTTATTGCTGGCATGATCAAAGGCAAATACCAGGTAGGGCTCTGCCTTGGCAATCTGATGCATTTGCACATAAGTCTGCGCCAGTGCAGACGCGGCCTTGACTTTATCTGCTGTCTGATCAGCCCTGGCGTAAGCAGTTTGCAAAGCCGACAGTGCCTGCGTATAACTACCGCTGGCACACTCATGCAACCCCTGATCCAGCGCAACATCGCTTGCAGATGCAAGCATGTGGATAGACATTGCCAGCACACTGGCAATCAAGATGCATTTGGCTGGTGAGGCAAATTTGTTACGCATATGCCACACTCTCAAAATAAATGGTAAGTCAATTGGGCATGCACACCATGGTCTTGCAAATTGCCATTGCTCTGCCCCGGCAGACTGACAAGCTTCCTGGCCAGGAACAAGTCGGCAGCCCAGTTTTGCCATTGCCAGTTCATGCCCACGCCTATCGAAGCCAGTCTTTGTGCAACCTCACCCTGGTTGCTGGCTGTCGCCAGATCAGTAAAAGCAATGAGCTTGAATTTGTGTCCGGCTTCCAGCCAGACTGGCAAGGGGTAATGGTATTCTGCATTCAGCAACCAGGCACGGTCGCGTACGACAGCGTTTTCCCTATAGCCACGCACAGTAGCAACACCGCCTAGCGAGAATCTTTCCATAGGCAATAAGCGATCTGGTGTTTGCTGCGCAGAAGCGCGCAAGATGATTTGATCACCAGTCTTGCCGAGGTTTTTGACATACTGCAATTGCCCTGTCCAGATGCGGTAATGCTGATCAGGTACCTGCAAGCTGGTATCACTGCCATCTATATTATTGTGGCCAAAAGCAAACACACTGCGCAAAGCCAGCGCTTGGGTTTCCCAGCGTTCTGTCCATTCCTGGGAAAAGCGTACTACTTTGGTTTTTGAATAACCATCAGGCTCGCCGGGCGTGAAGGAGAATGCCTCGCCCAATAAACTGGTCTGGCTATCGCGCTGGCTATAGCTGAGACCGAGCTCGGTTTTTCTTTGTAGACTATTGACCAAAGTCTGGCTCATGCCCAGTTCATAACCCGAGCTACGGCTCTTTATATCAATAGCTGCCATGGATTCACCAACAACTGAGGAGCTGCCTTTATCAAGGCTGAGCTTCAGTGCAGTGCCACGGCTATTTACCGGCATGGTCCATCCCAGATGCACTGGGTCAGCACCTTCGCTATGAGCGATACTGGCATCCAGATAATCACCATAACCACTCAGATTGCGCACCCAGCCTGACATGCCCAGCACTTCTGATCCTATCGAAGGCGCACGGTAATTGTTGGCATAGATATTCATGCCATAGGCTTTGGCGCGTACGACATCGATGTCCAATATCGCAGTACCGGGCTTGTCACCGGGGATGATGCGGCTATTGATTTTTTCAAACAGCGGATCAGTCAGCAAGAGCTGGAAACGCTGCTGCAAGACTGGCATATTGAACACTTCATCATCCCGGAGCAAGCGCTGCTGCAAATAAGCTGGCCGCAGCCTTTCTTCACCTTTTAGCCGGACTTCAGAAATGCGTCCTTCTATCAAACGTATGCTGACTATGCCTGATGGAAAAGGCTCACTACCCTCTGCCACGACCAGAACGGCACCAGAATTGAGGTAACCACGTTCTGCATACAGGCGCGAAATACGGGTGCGCAATTCTTCCAGATCAGCATAAGTGGTGCGCTTGCCGAGATAGGCTGCCGACATGTCCTGCAGTTCTGCAGTACTGATGACTGCGTTGCCATTGAATTGAAACTCCCTGATCATCACATCCCTGGAGGCAGTCTGTACCACAGGCAGATCATTTGCAAACACGGAAGCTGGCTTTAACCACGCCAAAGCAATACAGGCAGCAATCAGCGATATTCTTGAAACTACAGGTCTTCCAAAAAAAGAATTCTGCATGGTTATTGGCCGCCAGTACTGATAAATCGATGTGCGGTCATAGTCTGAAGAATGGCTTGCATGAGATGGTTGAAAAATAAACGGAGCACAGTGTTGCTGAGCAGACCCGGCATGATAAGTCTATTGCCAAATCATTACAACGATACCAAGGTATGGCTTACATTTGGACACACCTGAAACAGGCAGACAAGGCTTTGCAGCAAGCTTAAATAAATATACACGGAATTGTCATGGTGAATTGACCATGGCAGCACAGTATTTTGCAGAGAATTGTACCGGTACACCTGGTCTGCCATGCTCTAAGATGAATCTTAATGAAGACTCAGGAGTAGCAAAAAATGCAAATACCCGGTTCACGCCCCACGCAAAAATATCAGGGCAGTTGCCATTGTGGTGCTGTGCGCTTTGAAATAGAGACGGATTTTCCTGAGCTGACGATGTGCGACTGTTCTATCTGTCGTCGCAAAAATGCCTTGATGGTCAAGGTACATGAAAGCAAATTCAAGCTGCTGGCGGGCACGGAATCATTGAGCGAATACCAGTTTCACACCAACACCGCCCATCATTATTTTTGCAAGACTTGCGGCATTTATCCTTTTCATCGCAAGCGCGTGACGCCAGATAATTTTGGTATCAATGTCTATTGTCTGGAGGATTTTGACCCTGCCGGTATCCCGGTACGACAAGCCACTGGCGCAAAGATGACATAGAAGGACATTTTTTAATCAAACCAGGAACTAGCGATGCAAACCCAAACCCTGCTTGCCTTTACCGCCATGGCCAGCCTGGCGATACTCAGCCCCGGCCCCGCCACCTTGCTGTCTTTAAAAAACGGTGCAAGTTATGGCACGCGCGCTGTCATGTGGTCAGCCTTTGGCAATGTGTGCGGCATCTTTTGCCTGTCCACTACTGCCTTCCTCGGCCTGGGTGCATTGCTGAATTCGTCAGCCATGCTGTTTACTGCCGTCAAGATCATCGGTGCGATCTACCTGTTTTATATCGGTGCAAAACAGTTGTTTGGAAAGAGTAGTGCGTTGACACATGGTGTCCAGAACGGGCATGCAGATAAGCAGCCACGTCCCCGTAAATTATTTTCAGAAGCCTTCTTGACAGCGGCTACCAATCCCAAAGCCCTGATGTTTTTTACAGCCTTGTTCCCACACTTCATTACGCCGGGTGAAGCTCTGGCGCCACAGTTTTTTGCATTGATGGCGATCTTCATGAGCCTGTCTTACCTGACCCATCTGATGTATGCCCAACTGGCTGCGCGTGCCATGCATGTGCTGGTCAAGCCGCGTTTTGTGAAGTGGATTAACCGCATAGTCGGCGCGGCCTTCATCACCTTCGGGACGATGTTGCTGAGTTTACGCAGACAAACCGCTTGAGGGTCTGAGGGTTCAGGCAGATAAGATTTTTTCCATGAAGACGCTCAAAGGGTCTTCTTCATAATCAGCAAAAGCAGCCCTTTCGGCATATCCAAGGCGGAAATACAAGCCCAGCGCCTCAGGCTGCCTGATACCGGTTTCCAGCCGGGCTACGCGGATATCCTGGTCCAGCAAGTGATCTTCCAGCGCACGCATGATGTGCTTGGACAAACCCCTGCCGCGGAATTCTTCAGGTACAAACACCCGCTTGATTTCACCGTAACTTAGTTGTTCATCGTCATCAAACAGAATAGTCACAGCACCACAGGCAGCCAGTTGTCCGTCTATGTGACAACCGAGAAAAATCACATTATCTTGCACTAATGCGTCCACGCTTAACAAGTGATTACTCTCGGCTGGATACAGTGCCGCCATATAAGCATCAGACATGGCTATCAACCTGCCTGCTGCTTCTGAAGCTGGATCTATTCTCTCTATCTTCATGTTCTTTTATGTTACTTTTTCCTGCATGTTGAAACTGATCATTTTCTTAAGCTCAGGCACACAAGAACCGCAATTCGTGCCACATTTGAGTTTAGTCTGCAAACCCGTCAAGACATCGGCTGGCAGGCCATCCATGTCACCAAGCGCCTTATTGATTTCGGTATCAGTCACATTCAGACAACTGCAAACCACTTTGCCACGGGCGGCAAAACCCTGCGGTGCCGTGGTGCTTGGCATGAGCAAGAGGCGGCCCAGTCTGGCCACAGGTTCCTGCGCCTGCAGGAAATCCTTGAGCCAGCTTTCGGCAGACACATCCCCTGCCAGCGCCACAGCAGCCAGACCACCTTCTTTCACCAGAATATGGCGAGAAACACTGCGGCGCTTATCGTCATAACGCAAGACATCCGCGCCCTGTATGCCAAACAGCTGCTCGATTTTTTCCAGAACTTCAGTTGCTACCGCTTCCTCATTCGCAGCACGGAAGATCACCCCCACTTTGTCACGGCCAAATGGTATGCAGGATGCATAGGCAAACTCGCGCATGTAAGGGCGTAAGGCAGTTTGGACGGCATAAGCTTCTTCACTATCCAGCCAGGCGAATACCACGAAACGCCATGGCAATTCTGCTTTCAAAATCTTGACGGCAGCGGCTTTCAGTTCTGGTTGTTTTGAACTGGGATCGATTGCTGGTGAAGTCAATGCATTCACGCCATAGCTGGCGTTCCTGGCATGACCACGGCCAGATACATACTCTTCACCCCAGTGCATGGCGATGAAAACCTGGCCAGCGCGCTGCTCATCACTTTCAACTACCGGCAAAATGACAGTGCCACGGCGGCTGCTGACATGCACCAGGTCACCCGCTTTGAGGAAGCGCCTCTGCATGTCTGTGGCCTCCATGCAAATGCCAGGTTCAGCCACGTGGGCAAACAACTGTGCGACAGTACCCGTACGGCTCATGCCATGCCATTGATCGCGCAGGCGACCAGTGTTCAAGGAAAATGGGTAGCGTGCATCAACTGCGTCCTTGACAGGCTGATACACGGTATTGACGAAACGTGCGCGACCATTTGGCGTAGGGAAGATACCATCTTCATACAAACGCTGTTTGCCAGCGCTGGCACCAGCCGGATAAGGCCATTGCTGTGGCCCCTGCTGTTCCAGTATGGCGTATGACAAGCCGGTGATATCGAGGTCACGGCCACGGGTACTGTCGCGGTGTTCGTTCCAGACTTGTTCGTCGCTGCCGTACCTGAAGTTTGCTGGCGACTTGCCCAGCAAAGGGGCCAGTGCCTGCGCAAACTGACTGGCGATTTGCCAATCGTGTTTTGCTTCGCCAGGTGCCGGTATGACGGGGCGCACACGGGATATGCGGCGTTCTGAGTTGGTGACGGTGCCAGTTTTCTCTGCCCAGGTGCTGGCTGGCAAAAGTATGTCGGCGTAAGGTACGGTGGCGGTGCTTGCATAAGCCTCTTGCACGATCACCAGCTCAGCTTTTTGCAGGGCTTCGCGTATGAGATTTTGCTCAGGCATGGATTGAGCGGGATTGGTGCAGACTATCCAGATGATCTTGATCTCCCCCTGCCGGACTGCCTCAAACATTTCCACTGCGGTTTTGCCCGGCGTGGCGGGTACATCGTCTACACCCCAGTAGACGGCAATTTCCGCCCTGTGTTCAGCATTGGCAAGGTCGCGGTGGCCCGACATCAGATTGGCCATGCCACCGACTTCACGTCCGCCCATGGCATTTGGCTGCCCAGTGAGAGAAAACGGCCCGGCACCTGGCTTGCCAATTTGATGGGTAGCCAGGTGCAGATTGATCAGGGCAGCATTTTTTGCGGTACCGGCAGATGATTGATTGAGCCCCTGGCAATACAGTGACAGGCTGGCTTTGGACTGGCCAAACCAGCGCGCTGCCTGTACCAGGTCAGCTTCCTTGATGCCACAGGTCTTGGCAACAGCTGCTGGTGTGTAATCACGCACAGTTTGCTTGAGTTCGGCAAAGCCTTCGGTATGTTCCTGGATATACCCCAGATCAATCAGGTCTTCCCAAAGACACAGATGCAACATGCCGTTGAACAGGGCAACATCGGTGCCTGGCAAGATAGGCAGGAATAAATCTGCTTCACGCGCGGTATCAGTACGGCGTGGATCAGCGACTATCACTTTCAGGTTTGGATTTTTTTCCCTCGCCTGCTCCAGGCGGCGATACAAAATCGGATGTGCGTAAGCCGTGTTGGAACCGACAATAAAAATAACTTCTGCCAGGTCTATATCTTCATAACAGGCAGGCGGCGCATCGGCACCCAGGGTCTGCTTGTAACCGGCCACGGCACTGGACATGCACAGACGCGAATTGCTGTCGATATTATTGGTGCCTACCAGACCCTTGGCGAGTTTGTTGAAGACGTAATAGTCTTCAGTCAGCAACTGACCAGAAATATAAAATGCCACACTATCTGGGCCATGCGTCTTGATGGTGTTCGCAAACTTGCCCGCCATGCTGGCAATGACGGTATCCCAGTCACTGCGATGACGCGTCTCTTCACGCATTAGCGGATCACGCATTTCAGGATAAAGAGCCCTGACTTGCTGCTGTATTTTTGCATCTGCCGACAGATGCAAGGTACTACCCTTGCTGCACAGACGGCCAAAATTTGCTGGATGATCCGGGTCACCACGTACCCCTACAACCTGCCCGCCTTCGCTTTCAATTATTACACCGCAACCAACGCCGCAATAACAACAGGTAGATTTGGTTTCAGTCATACATGCCTTTAAGTGCTCGCTGCATCACCATAGTATGTGATGCAGCGCATTTTTTCTAAGAACCTGTTTACGATATGTAGCGAGCGCGCGTCAGCGGGAGTGAGGAGCAGCGCAAAAAGCGGAATGTACTCCAGTACATGAGCATTTTGAGCAGCACATGAACCCCGATCACGCTCGCGCTTAAGATCGTGAACAGGTTCTAAGCCTCTATTGCAAGTGTACGCAATTCATTCGCATCCAGATATACCTGATCTGCATCCACTTTCAAGCTGAATTTTTGCGTGCATCCTTCATCGGGCGCAATTGCACAGCCAGAAGCCAATTCGATATTCCAGTTATGCAAGGGGCAGGCCACTCTTTCACCAAAGACTATACCTTGTGACAATGGGCCGCCTTTATGCGGACACTTGTCCAGCAAAGCAAAGACCTTGTTTTCTGTATTCCTGAAAATAGCCACATCCGGTTTGGCGGCACGCGCAACCACGCGTGCGCCCAGTACGGGAATATCTTCAACACGACAAATAACTTGCCATTCATGACTCATGTTTTTTCCTCTCAAAAAATGGCGTTATGCTGGCAAGCGTTCAAACTGACGCGTATCGACCTGGGCTTTTTCTGGTTCATGCCACGGATCAGATTCACCTTCCAGTGCAAACAGCAAACGTTGATACAGGTCTTTGCGGCGCTCGTGGTCTTCCAATATGATTTTCTTCACATAATCCAGACCGACGCGGGCCAGGTAATGTACGGTGCGCTCCAGGTACCAACCTTCTTCACGGTACAGTTGCAAGAAGGCGCCGGTATACTCCATGACTTCTTCATGGGTTTTCAGTTTGACCAGGAACTGTGCGACTTCGGTTTTGATACCGCCATTGCCGCCTACATAAATTTCCCAACCTGAATCAACACCAATGACACCAACGTCCTTGATACCTGCCTCGGCACAATTACGCGGACAGCCGGATACCGCCAACTTGACCTTATGCGGTGAATACATGCGTGCCAGTTCGCGTTCCAGCTGTTGCCCCATGAGGGTAGAGTTTTGCGTACCAAAACGGCACCATTCACTGCCCACACAAGTTTTCACGGTACGCAAACCCTTGGCATAAGCCAGACCGGATGGCATGCCCAGGTCTTGCCACACGGCGCGCAAGTCTTCTTTCTTCACACCCAGCAAATCGATACGCTGACCACCGGTGACCTTGACTGTCGGTATCTTGAATTTATCGACGACATCTGCAATCCGGCGCAATTCGCTGGCATTGGTTTCACCGCCCCACATACGCGGGATGACAGAATAAGTACCATCCTTCTGGATATTTGCGTGTGAACGCTCATTGATGAAGCGTGATTGCGGATCATCCTTGGCTTCGCGTGGCCATGTAGAAATCAGGTAATAATTAATGGCCGGACGACAGCTGGAGCAACCATTAGGTGTGCGCCATTCCATGAATTCCTGCACGCCAGAGACCGTCAACAGCTTGTTGGCCTTGATGGCATCACGCACTTGCTGATGGCTATGATCAGTACACGCGCACATGGGCTTGACTTTAGATGCCGTCGAATAATCACCACCGGCAGTAAACATGATGATCTGTTCTACCAGCCCAGTACAGGAACCACAGGACGCCGATGCCTTGGTATGCTTGCGCACATCGTCGAGTGTGAACAGACCTTTTTCCTTGATGGCCTTGACGATGGTGCCTTTGCAGACACCGTTACAGCCGCAGACCTCGGCCTCGTCTGGCATGGCGGCAGCCTTGGTATGACCTTCGTGGCCAACGTCGCCGGTATTTGATTCACCAAACATCAGGGAATCGCGGATTTCAGAAATATTCTTGCCTTCGCGCAGCAGTTTGAAATACCAGCTGCCATCGACGGTATCACCATACAGACAGGCACCGATGAGCTTGTCGTCTTTCACCACCAGTTTTTTATAAACACCACCTATAGGGTCAGACAAAATGATTTCTTCAGTGTCTTTGCCACCCATGAATTCACCGGCAGAAAACAGATCGATGCCTGTCACTTTCAGTTTGGTGGATGTGACTGAACCCTGGTAACGGCCAATCCCAAAATTCGCCAGGTGATTGGCGCAGACCTTGGCCATTTCAAACAAAGGGGCAACCAGGCCATATACCGTGCCGCGATGATTAACGCATTCACCAACAGAGTAAATGCGCGGGTCATAAGTCTGCATGGTGTCATTGACGATGATGCCGCGATTGCAATACAAGCCTGCAGACTCTGCCAACGCCGTATTGGGGCGTATGCCAACTGCCATGACGATCAATTGTGCAGGGATTTCCAGACCATCGGTAAAGCGTATGGATTTGACATGACCGGCATCATCACCAATGATGGCTTCGGTATTTTTTTCCAGCAGGAAGTTCAGGCCACGGTCTTCCAACGATTTTTGCAGCATCTTGCCAGCAACGGGATCAAGCTGACGCTCCATGAGCCAGCCAGGCAGATGCACCACAGAGACACTCATGCCGCGCATTTTCAAACCATTTGCCGCTTCCAGACCCAGCAGGCCACCGCCGATGACGACAGCGTGCGTATGCTTTTCTGCCGCCTCTATCATGGTATTGGTGTCGTAAATATCGCGGTAGGCAATCACGCCCTTGAGGTCTTTGCCAGGCACGGGCAGCATGAAAGGTGTGGAACCTGTCGCGAGCAACAGACGGTCGTATTCAGTCTGGGTACCATCTTCGGCTATTACCAGGCGACGTGCTCTGTCTATCTTGACGATTTTTTTGCCCAGGTGCAGAGTGATATTGTTTTCTTCATACCAATCCACATCATTGAGCATGATGTCTTTGATGGTTTGCTCGCCTGCCAATACAGGTGATAGCAGGATGCGGTTGTAATTGGCATAAGGTTCTGCACCAAATACGGTAATGTCATACAGGTCGGGGGCGATCTTGATTAATTCTTCCAGGGTACGCACACCTGCCATACCATTCCCTACCATCACTAGCTTAAGTTTCTTCATGGCTGCTCCTTTGCTTGTCTCCCCAGACACTAAGCAAGAGCAATGCCAGTTCATTTTTATCAGAGTGAAAGCCAGAATGTTTTTATAAGCCTGCACCAATTTAACTGCGCATTAATACGGTTTTCACCAAGAAAAACTGAGGATTCCTCTGTTGGCAGCAAGAGCAATGCCACTTATTGAAGCATGCGCCCAAAATCCTCACTGCACTCATACAAAACCAAGCCATTCTGGTGCATTGCACCATTTAATTCAGATGACGCACGATTTTCGCGCAGTAAGTTTTGTTTTTAATCATAAAGCAGAGCAAAGGCATGCACATTTTGATGGCACGTCCCTTGCAAGTGGCATGCGTGTTCACTATTGGAGCGACCATGCAAAAAACATCATTCTGGAAAGCCGGGCACACACCCACCCTATTGGCATCTTTCTTTTATTTTGACCTGAGTTTCATGGTCTGGGTATTGTTGGGGCCACTCGCCATCCAGATTTCCAAAGACCTGGGTCTGACAGCGGCACAAAAAGGCTTGATCGTCGCTACGCCATTATTAGCTGGCGCTCTATTGCGCATCGTGATGGGTGTATTGGTAGATCATTTAAAACCCAAGAAAGCCGGTTTGATAGGGCAAATCGTCGTACTGATAGGCTTATGCTGGGCATGGCTGGGTAATTTGCATACGTATGAACAACTACTGTTCCTCGGTGTGATCCTTGGTGTCGCTGGCTCTGCCTTTGCCGTGGCATTACCGCTGGCATCACGCTGGTATCCTCCTGAACACCAGGGCACCGCTCTGGGGATAGCGGGTGCAGGTAATTCTGGCACCGCCTTTGCTGCCCTGTTTGCACCAGCATTGGCAATCGCCTTTGGCTGGCAAAATGTGTTTGGCCTGGCGCTGATCCCCTTATTTATAGCACTAGCTGTTTATCTGATTTTCGCCAAGGATGCACCGGGAGACGCACCAAGCAAATCCCTGACTGAATATCTGGCCGTCTTGAAAGACAAAGACGCCTGGTGGTTCATGTTCTTTTACAGCGTTACCTTTGGTGGTTTTTCTGGCCTGGCATCCTCTTTGACAATTTATTTCAATACGCAATATGGTTTAACGCCAGTGACGGCTGGTTACTTCACTGCCGCCTGCGTCTTTGCCGGTTCGCTGGTGCGTCCCATGGGTGGCCGTATTGCCGACCGCATCGGCGGTATCAAAACCCTGTCTGTCATGTACAGCATCGCTTCTGCCTTCCTGTTCATTGCTGCCATAGGTTTGCAATCGGCTACTGCTGCGGTATGTGTATTTGTGGTTGCCATGCTGGCACTGGGTACAGGTAATGGTGCGGTATTTCAACTGGTGCCGCAGCGCTTCCGTAAAGAGATGGGTGTCATGACTGGCCTGGTCGGCATGGCCGGTGGCATAGGTGGTTTTTATCTGGCTGCCAGTATGGGTTATTCACGTCAGATCACTGGTAGCTATCAAATAGGCTTGTCAATTTTCGCCAGCCTCGCCATTGTCGCCTTGCTGGGTTTATCATTAGTCAAGAAACGCTGGCGCACTACCTGGGGTTCCGCCGCCATGACTACAGCAAAAATTTAATCGATCGCATATGCCACTGACTGTCAGCACAGGACATCACAGCGTCGCCGGCTTACGCCCGCGCAATGAAGACTTTGTCGGCATGGTCACGCCGGGCGAACCCGAGCTATCCTGCAAGGGCATGGTACTGGCCGTAGCCGATGGGGTCTCCGGCAATGAAGGCGGACGTGAAGCGGCTGAATATGTAGTGCGTGGCTTGCTCACCGATTACTATGCCACGCCCGATACCTGGGAAGTGACAACAGCGCTGGACAAGGTGCTGGTTGCCATGAATAGCTGGGTACAGCAGCAAGGCTCAGTGCGCCGTGAGCTGGCAGGCATGGCCACCACCATGACTGCACTGGTCCTGCGGGGGCGCATGTATTACAGCGCCCACGTGGGCGATACCCGCTGCTACCTGTTGCGTGATGGTGTGCTGCAAAAACTGACCCAGGATCATGTCTGGGACAGGCCAGAGATGCAGCATGTCCTGACCCGTGCTATCGGCCTGGACAGCCACCTCGTCATCGATCATGGCATGGGTGAATTGCGTGTCAATGATGTCTTTTTGCTGGCCTGTGATGGTATCTGGGCCAGCCTGACCGAATATGACCTGACAGATTTTTTGAAGCAAGTCAGTGCAGGCAGCCTGGGCAGCGAAGCCGCCTGCGAAGCACTATGTGCAGCCGCACTAAAGGCAGGGTCGCAAGATAATTGCAGCGCTGTGATAGCACGCGTAGAGACCTTGCCTGAAGGTGAACTGCGCGATGCCATCAGCGAGCTGCATGCCCTGCCCGTGCCGCCGCGCATGAAGCCTGGCCAGACCCTGGACGGTTATGCCATAGAAGAAGTCATGCATACTTCACTGACGACGGTACTGTATCGTGTCAGCGAACCATCACATCACCGGCAACTGGTATTAAAAACCCTGCACCCGGACAAGGCCAACGATACGCAAGAACGCTCTGCCTTCGCGCATGAAGCATGGCTGGCAAAACGCGTCGTGGCGCGCTTTTTCCCACAGGTGATTACTCCTGATCAGAGAAACTACCTGTACTATCTCTCGACCTGGCATGCCGGTGCATCCCTGCAAAAAAGGCTGGAAGCCGGTCAGCATTTCACCATACCAGAAGCAGTTGCCTATGGCGGCAAGCTGGTACGCGCCATTGGTGCCCTGCACAGGCGCAGCATCTTGCACAGGGATATCAAGCCCGCCAACGTGCATCTGGGGGATGATGATGAGATCCGCATTCTTGACCTCGGCGTAGCACAATCCGGCTTTGACAGCCAGGATGGCCAGGGTAACGCCAGCCACACCATGGCGGGCACACCCTCATTTCTGGCACCGGAACAATTCCAGGGTGCCGCACCGTCAAGGTCTACGGATTTGTATGCCACCGGGGTCACGCTCTACTATTTGCTGACGCGCCATTATCCCTATGGTGAAGTGGAGCCATTCCAGCGCCCCAAATTTGGTGAGGCGGCATCACCAGGTCGTTATCGTCCCGACTTGCCACACTGGCTGGAAAATGTCTTGCTCAAAGCCGTCGCACGCGACGAGGCCGATCGTTTTGAAACAGCAGAAGAATTCTTGCTGGCACTGGAACGTGGCGCAGCCCATCCCCTGCCCGCCCCGCAAGCCAAACCCCTGGCTCAGCGCGATCCACTGGCCACCTGGCGCATGCTGGCAGTCTTGTCCATCGTCGCCAATGTGCTGATGTTGTATATACTGATAGCACGCTGATCCTGCCTCCCTGAGATCGCTCACTCACAATAGTATTGCTCTCGCTGTTAATAGTGCATTAACATAAGACCATAATGTCAGGCTCATGCCATGCCAGTGGCTTTTGCATGAATCTGGAAACTGCACCTTCTGTAGCAAACCAAAACGATACATTGATAACTTATGTCTTCTAGCTTAAATCGTCTGATTCAGCTCCTGCGCTTGCGCCGTATAGGTATGCGTCTGGCGCTCAGCTATGGTTTGCTGCTGATTTTATTCAGTATTGTATTGCTGTTGCCAATTTCACAAATTCGCAACATGACTGCGCGTAATGAGCAATTTGCCCGCAAAGAGGTGCAAAGTCTTTTATATGTGCAAGAACTCAGTGTCGCAACAGAAAACGTCGGAAGAGCCCTGTTGCAATTCCTGACTGTTCCTTATGAACAACGTGTTCCTGAATACACCATCGTCGATGAAAAAAATCGCCGCATAGATCGTCTGATCAGCGATCTCGAAGCCAGCCTCAGTGATGATGAGCAATTGAAAAGCCTGAAAGTCCTCAAGCAAAAACGGGCGATCTACAATCAGCACTATCTTGATACAGTCAACCAGCTGGAAGATGAAGGGCAAGATGCCGCCAAGGCCAGTTTTATCACGCGGGTAAAACCTGCGCTGGATGCCTTGTTGGATCAGTCAAAAACCTTCCTCAAACGCGAGCAGGAGCTGATCCAGACGCATCAGGCGGAAGCGCAACTGGAATTGGAAGAAACTGGCAAGATGGTGGCCATGCTCTCAATATTTGGCGTGATCCTGGCTGCGGTACTGGCGTGGCTGACTACCCGTAGCGTGGTCAGGCCGCTGGCACGTCTGGAAACCAGCGCCTTGCAAATTGCCAGAGGTGATTACCAGACACGCTTCATCCCCAGCAAGACTGAAGAAGTAGCACGCGTCGGTGAAGCCCTGAACACCATGGCTGAAGCCATAGGCATACGCGAACAAGCAGTAGAGCGTCTGGCGTATTACGACAGCCTGACCGGCTTGCCCAACCGCACCCTGCTGCTCAAAACCCATGAAGGCCAGGGTTTACCCCACCAGGGCTTTATCCTGATGGACCTGGCACGTCTGAAAGTCATCAATGAAACCCTGGGTTTTGATACCGGTGATACTGTCATATCAGATGTGGCCATGCGTCTTAAAACAGTTATCGGCGGCGATACTGCGTCACAAAAACCATGGCTCGCCAGACTGGCTGGCGGTGCGTTTGCCATACTTTGCCATGACAGCTCCAAAACTGCGATTGAAGACTTGCACCAACGCATAGATGCTGCCATGGCCGATCCGGTCAAGTGCGGCCAGCACTCGGTCGATGTCAGTCTGGTATATGGCTTTGCCATCACCGCAGCCACACCCTTGCCCTTGATGACCCTGATCAGAAATGCTGAAGTTGCCCTGTATGCGGCCAAACGCAGCGCCAGCTCATCCGCCTGGTACACCGATGCGCAAGAAGCTTCGCGCCTGACTCATCTTAGCCTGTTGTCTGACTTGCGCTCTGCCGTCAGGGAATCAGAATTGCAAATGTGGCTGCAACCCAAGCTGTATCTGCAATCTGGCAAGGCCTATGGTTTTGAAGCGCTGGTGCGCTGGCAACATCCTGTACGCGGTTTTATTTCGCCCGCAGAGTTTGTCCCCTTTGCTGAACGCACAGGCTATATCAGCATGCTCACCATGTGGATGCTGGAGCAAGCCATCGTCACACTCAAGAACTGGCAAGAAAAATATCCCGGCCAAACCATTGCCGTCAATGTCAGCACCCATGATTTGCGTGACACCAGCTTCCCCGACCAGATTGCGGCCCTGTTGCGTCAGTATGACCTTGACCCCAAATTGCTGAAGCTGGAGATTACCGAGAGCGGCATCATGGAAGACCCGGGCAGCACCATAGAATTGCTGAACCGCCTGCGCGCCATTGGCCTGGATTTGTCCATCGATGATTTTGGTACTGGCTATTCTTCCCTGTCCTACTTGCAGCGCCTGCCCGTCAGCGAACTCAAGATAGACCGCAGCTTTGTCACCGATATCGACAAACTGCCCACGACCCAGGGTCTGGTCAAGGCCATCATAGAAATGGGCCATGGCCTGGGTTTGAGCGTGATTGCCGAAGGCATAGAAACCGCAGCCGAACGAGAAAGCCTGCGCCAGCTTGGTTGTGATTCCATGCAAGGCTATTTCGCCAGCAAACCGCTGTATGGCGAAGGCTTACAAAAATGGCTGGACGGTCTGGCAAGCCACGCTCACGACTGATTCACGATGCAAGCACCTGATTTTCCTGTCGATGAGATATTGCGCCTGCAAACCCTGCAAGCCTGCGCCATACTGGACACACCGCCAGAAGAGCGTTTTGACCGGCTGACGCGGCTGGCAAGTCACCTGTTCAAGACACCCATCGCTCTGGTTTCCCTCATCGACAGTGAGCGCCAGTGGTTCAAATCAAAACAGGGTCTGGATGTCAGCGAAACGGCGAGAGATATTTCTTTCTGCGGCCATGCGATACTCAAGCCAGATATCCTGTACGTCGCCGATGCCAGCCAGGATGCGCGTTTTGCCGACAACCCTCTGGTCAGCCATGTCCCCAATATCCGCTTTTATGCTGGCGCGCCCTTGCGCGCACGTAACGGCCAGAGCCTGGGCACCCTGTGCATCATCGACACCAAACCGCGCATACTCAGCGCAGAAGACCTGGCTGCCCTGCGTGACCTGGCTGATTGTGTCGAGAGTGAATTTTCACGCGAAGAACAGCAAAGACAATTGCATGCCTTGCTATCGCTGACTGCCATCACTGCCCTGTCGCACCAGAACCCTGAAGCAGCCTTGCAACAGACCCTGGCCATGGCCTGTGACTATCTGGGTATGACTTGCGGCCAGATCAGCCGCGTGCAAGCAGGTGGCAAAGCCAGCCTGGTCTGCCAGTCCGGAGATTCTCTGCATCCTGAAATGGCAAGCTCGCATTCTGCACCGCTGTGCATCCTGCCAGAAGATGCGAACAAGGGCCTCATTCATGCGGCAGACCTGGCAGAAAGCAAGTACAGGGGCAAAGTGCCTGCACAGATACAATGCCTGATAGGCCTGCGCCTGCATATCAATGCCAGGGATGATGCTGCACTGTGTATCTGGCATACCGAGCCAAGGTCATTCCCGTTTTCAGAAGTAGAAACAGAATTTGTACGCCTGCTGGCCGACTGGGTCACTGGCGTCATGAAAAGACAGGAACTTGACCGGCAACTGCAAAGGCAACGTGCACTCAGCGACGCCATCGCCATGGCACAGGCTCTGTTCATACGTGAAACAGATCAGGAAAAAGGCTTTGAATCACTGCTGGCAGCGATCTTGAAACTGACAGGCAGCGCCTATGGTTTCATTTGCGAAGTCAAGAATAATACTGTCAGCAACCCTGCCCTGAAGAGCATGATGCTGGCCTGGAATACACTCAGCCCGAATATTTCCAGCACCAGCCTGGACACCGCCGCCAGGGATATCGCCTGCCTGCAATTAAAGTCCAGGTATGGTGCGGCGCTCAGATCCGGGCAGCCAGTCATTGACAATACAGCAGATGCGCTCGACAAGGTTTTTCCTGCACATTTCGATGCCTTGCAATGCTTCTTGTGCATACCCGTGCAATACGATGGCGAACTGATAGCCCTGGTCGGTATCGCCAACAAGCCAGATGCCTACGACCAGTATGTAACAGAATTCTTAAAACCCCTGTTCAGCACGCTTGGTCAGTTGATCAGCGCAGCACGTGCGCAAAAGCGCAGGTATGAAACTGAGCGTCAACTGGTCAATGTCATCAAGGGCACCAATATCGGCACATGGGAATGCAATATCCTCACCGGCGAAACCATCTATAACGAGCGCTGGGCCGAGATGCTGGGTTACACCCTGGCAGAACTGGAGCCCACTACCGTTGATACCTGGCTCAAGCTATGCCATCCTGAAGACCTGAAGCTGACCAGCGCCATGATAGAACAGCACTTCAGGGGTGAAATCGAGTACTTTGATCTGAAGAGCCGCATGCGTCACAAGGACGGCCACTGGATATGGATACATGACCGTGGTTGCGTCGTCAGTTGGGGCCCCAATGGCGAACCCCTGATCATGTCAGGCAGCCATGCCGACATCACCAAGCAAAAAGAAGCGGAAGCAGAACTCGAACACGCCTATGAATTGCTGGAAAAATCCAATACTGCCGCGCGCATAGGTACCTGGGGCTTTGAAGTCAAAACCCGCAAGCTGCAATGGAGTAAAGTCACCCGGCAGATACATGAGGTTGATGAGACATTTGAATGCGGTGTTGACAATGCCATTGCTTTTTACAAAGGCGCAAAAAAACAGCAAGAGATTCGTGAATTATTTGTCAGGGCCATACGCGAGAATATTTCTTTTGATAGCGAATTTTGTATACTCAGTGCCAAGGGCAATGACAGATGGGTACACGTAATCGGCTTCCCGCAATTTGAAGAAGGCGTGTGTGTACGTGTCTACGGCACCTTTCAGGATATCAGTGAGAGAAGAGCCGCCGCAGAAGACTTGCGCGACCAGGCTGCCCATACCAGCGCAGTACTTGATAATGTGCTGGATGGCATCATCACCTTTGATGACCAGGAGATCATCCTCAGCGTCAACAATGCAGCAGCACATATTTTTGATTATGCCGTTGACGAATTACTGGGTCAGAACATACGCCAGATCATCCCCTATCCCGTGCACGAAAGCGACAATGCACAAGCGCAAAAAGCCGGCATACAAAACATCATAGGCATAGGGCGCGAAGTGGAAGCGCGTCGTAAAGATGGCAGCTTGTTCCCGCTTGATTTGTCGGTATCCACCGTTTCAAGATTAGGGCAACCACTGTTCATCGCCCTGATGCGTGATATTACCGAACGCAAGCGCACTGAAACCATCAAGAATGAATTTATCTCTACAGTCAGCCATGAATTGCGCACACCCCTCACCTCTATCTCGGGCGCACTTGGTCTGATTTCTGGCGGCGTCTTTGGCAGCTATCCAGAACGCATGAAACAGATGATCGATGTCGCCAACAAAAACTGCCAGCGTCTGACCTTCCTCATCAATGACTTGCTGGATATGGAGAAACTCACGGCAGGCAAGATGACATTCCGCCCTGAAACGATCGCCATACGCGAGTTGCTGCAACAGGCGGTGGAAGCCAATCAGACCTTTGGTTCAGAACGTGGAGTCAGCCTGCAACTGGCAAAACAAATGCCGGAGATCAATATCTCGGTCGATACCCAGCGCTTCATGCAAGTCTTGTCGAACTTGTTGTCAAATGCCATCAAGTATTCACCTGAAAATGATGTGGTCAGCATCGAAGCAGAAAAGCGGGGACATAAGCTGCGCATCATCGTCATTGATCACGGCGTCGGCATACCGCATGAATTCCGCGACAGGATATTCCAGAAATTTGCCCAGGCAGATTCTTCTGACACACGGCAAAACGGCGGCACCGGCCTGGGCCTGGCCATCACCCGCGAACTGGTAGAAAGAATGGGCGGCACCATAGGTTTTGAATCGATACCCGGACAAGCCACCAGGTTTTATGTGGATTTGCCGGTCTCTTGAAATGCCTTCAAGCATTGCGCTTCACTTCATCAACTCATTTCTTCATCATCAACGCAGCACTTCACGAGTGCATCAATTTGTCATTGCCAACGCATTGCCAGCAAGTGAAAAGTTTTCGTGCATTATTAGATAAAGCACTACCATAATTCTTGCTTTTTAGATATGCTCATTACATATCTTATTTGCTTTGCTCTTTGCTATATTCATTGCTTCACTTCTTCCACCGCATCACCCACCAAAACAGGCGGACCAGGCAATGCGTGCAACCAGGAATGTTAAGTTCTATATCTACATCTCGTATCTCTTTACTGCATTGATCCTTATCTTTGCCATCGCCATGGGCACTGTGCAATTCAGCCGCATGAGCCAGATCATATTGGCGCAAGCCAATAGCAGCTATGCCCTGATAGGTAATGAAGTCGCCAGCAATGTCAAAGACATTTATGAACCGGTAAAAAACCAGACGGAGATACTTGCCCAATCACATCCCATCTCTGGCAAAGATCTGAACGAACGTCTTACCCACGTTAACTATCTGGCCAAGGCCATCGTCAGCGTCAAATCTGCGACCTCTGCTTATGTGGGTTTTGCCAATGGCGAATTTTTTCTGCTACGCCAGTATGCCAAATCCAATGGTGGGCAAGACATATTCAAGGCACCGGATAAAACAGCCTGGATAGTGCAAAGCAGCAGCATGGATGCGGGCAAGATGGTAGAACACCTGGTGTATCTGGACGACAGGCTCAATGAAATCAGCCGCCAGCAAATCCCTCTGCGCAATTATGACCCGCGTCAGCGTGGCTGGTATGAAACCGCCATGAAAAACGCCAGCCAGGCCAATGTCAGCGAACCCTATTACTTTTTCACGACCGGCCAGATAGGCGTGACTTATGCACAAAAAATTGTCGATGCCGATGCTGTCGTCGGCATCGACATAGAAATGCCCACCATCCATGAAACCATCAGAAACAGCAACGTCACCCCTTCCACCAGAATCGCCCTGATAGATAGCAAGGGTCAGTTGCTGGCCTGGCAAAACGGCAAACAGCCCGCCTATAAACCACAGATCGTCACCAAGCTCGATGGTACCCAGGGCATGCCTACCCTGGCTGAGCAAAATGCCCCAGTCCTCAATAAAATACGCGAACTCGACAGCAGTACTGGTAATAGCAGCCAGACACTGGATGCAATCGATAAAACCTGGGCGACCTATCAGGGCAAGATAAATATCCCCGGCGGCCATGACCTGCGCATACTCATCGCCAGCCCGCATGAAGAATTACTGGCCGATATCATCAGGATGCGCGAGCAAACGAGCTTGCTGTTTCTGGTAATGCTGATGATAGGCATTGCTGTCACCATTTACTTCTCGCGCCTGGCATCCAATCCGCTCAAGCAATTGAATGATGAAGCCAGCAAGATCGCCCGCTTCGATTTCAAGAGCCCCATCAATATCCAGTCACGCATCAAGGAAATTGCTGACCTCAGCAATTCCATGCGCGGCATGAAGGCGACCATACGCTCCTTCCTCGACATTGCCAGCAGCCTGGCATCAGAAACCAATTACGACAAATTGCTGGCACGGGTACTAAAGGAAATGTCAGAAATCACCGAAGCCAAATCCGGCATCCTCTATCTCTATCAACCGCAAGACAAAGCCATGCAAGTGGTGCAGGCCTATGTTGATCATCAGGTATTGGAAACCAATGCACACAGCATCAGCATGGCAGATGAGAACCACCCCGTCATACAGGCGTGCAAGTCCCGCAGCAGCATTTGCCAGTTGCAGGCAGCGGACCTGACACGCTACTTCAGCACCCTGCCTGCCACCGACCACACCACCACTCTGATCGCCATCCCCTTAAAAGATAGGAGCGGCACGCTGGTCGGCGCAATCGCCCTGGTGATAGATGATGCAAACATAGACCCGGGCAGGCAAGCCATGGCCGAAGCAGTATCTGGCGCAGCCGCAGTCGCCATCGAAAACCAGCGCCTGATACAGGAACAAAAAGCCCTGCTGGAAGCCTTCATACAACTCATCGCCAGCGCCATCGATGCCAAGAGCCCCTACACCGGCGGCCATTGCCAGCGTGTACCGGTACTCACAAAACTATTGGCCCAGGCTGCCTGCAAGGAAACCGAAGGTCCCTTTGCCGGCTTCCAGCTCACAGACGCAGAATGGGAAGAACTGCACATCGCCGCCTGGCTGCATGACTGTGGCAAGGTCACCACACCAGAATACATCGTCGACAAAGCCACAAAGCTCGAAACCCTGTACGACCGCATCCATGAAATACGCATGCGCTTTGAAGTCTTGAAACGCGACGCGCAAATCGATTACTGGCAAGCGGTAGCCAATGGTGGTAATGCGACGGAATTGAAAACCCAACTGGACGCAAATATCGACAAGCTGGACAGTGATTTCGCCTTCCTCGCAGAATGCAATGAAGGCGGTGAATTCATGGCCCCCGATAAAATCGCCCGCATACAAGATATCGCCGGACGCCACTGGCTCAGGACACTGTCTGACCGCATCGGCATTTCCCACGATGAAAAAGAACGCAAAAACCGCACAATAGAACCCAGCTTACCAGTGCAGGAACAGCTGCTGAGCGACAAGCCAGAACACATCTTCACCAGATCACCCCGCGACACCATCACACCTGACAACCCCTGGGGCTTCAAGGTCAAGGTACCAGAGCATCTTTATAACCGTGGCGAGGTCTATAACCTCACCGTGGCACGTGGCACCCTGTCAGAAGAAGAGCGCTACAAGATCAATGAACACATGATACAAACCATCATGATGCTGGAAAAACTCCCCTTCCCGCGTCACCTGGCCAGAGTGCCAGAAATCGCCGGTGGTCATCACGAAAAAATGGATGGCACCGGCTACCCCAAACGCCTGGCCGCCGCCGACATGAGCATCCCCGCCCGCATGATGGCGATCGCCGACATCTTCGAAGCCCTGACCGCTGCTGACCGTCCCTACAAGAAAGGCAAGACCCTGTCAGAAGCCATCAAGATCATGAGTTTCATGAAAAAAGACCAGCATATCGATGCAGAATTATTCGGGCTCTTCCTTAAATCAGGTGCCTATCTGGAATACGGCAGGCTGTTCATGAACCCTGAGCAGATCGATGAATTTGATATCCATGCCTATGTTTGATTTGTTCATTCGCATGCGTCTTTTTTATTGATACCAGCCCCTTACTTGTTTCACCGATCCGTCCCGGCGACGGATCAATCTGTTTTCTATACATGCAATGCTAAATTGCAAACTCAACAGTATTCATATGTGCAATAATAGTTTCCACGATGAAACTTTTTAAATAGTCTTATGCCTGTCCGCCAAGGACAGTCATCTGATTTGCAAAAGACATCCCAAAAAAATAAATGAGTAAAAACTCATTTGCAAACATCAACCCTGATTTAAAAAAGAGAAAATATGAATGCAGATTTAATGCAAAGGCTGGCTGACTGCGAGCAATCCAACAAGCGCATGAAAAAACTGTTCTGGCTGCAAGCATTGGTTTTCCTGTGCATCGCCGTATGGTTCACTGCCTCGCCTACCCAGGCGCAAGGCCCGGATCAAAGCGGTATTATCAAAGCCAAAGAAATCGTCATCATCGACAACAAGGGCATAGTCCGTGCCCGCCTTGGTGGCAACCTGCCTGATGCCATTATCGATGGAAAAGTCACACCGCGTGGCAGCAATGCGGCTGGCCTGATCATCTTTGATGAAGAAGGCATAGAACGCGGTGGTTATGTCACCCAGGACAATGGCAGCAACGCCATGATTACCCTCGACAGCAAGCATAAACAACTGGCTTTATTCGTCGCCGGGCCTGAAGGTGAAGCCAGCGCCCTGCGTCTCTGGAACAGTGACAATGGCATAGAATTACGCTCTGATACAAATGGATCGCGCCTCAGTGTGTCTGACCAGAATGGCGTCAAAATGCAACTGCCTGAAATCAAGCCATTGAAAGAATCGACCTGCAAATATTTTGCTGATCTTGAGAAAAAATATCCGGGCAAAAACATCTGCCGCAATAAATACAGTAAAGAAGCCTGCGACCCATGCATGCAGTAACACCCGGTATGACCCTGGCTGAATGAAGGCAGGAAAGGGCTTCCCTATACATATAAGGAAGCCCTTCTGTTCCATGCAAGCAGGCTTGCCGCTTCAAAATCTTACTTGCTCGCTGTTGCCCTGGTATAGCTGTTGATCAGATTCCGGTAATCAGTAATATGGCTGGGCGTGCCATAGGTATACCCAAATCAAAACTCAGCCGCCGCATCGCCCTGCTGGAAGAACGCCTGGGCGTGACCCTGCAACTCGAAGCCAGCGAACTGGGTGTCAAGGCATTAGGCACACGCTGCTGACGCCTGGCTGCCATCGCTGGTGCAGGCGTCGTGACACTGCCAGTGATGAGGAAGGAGAATTGAAGGATGGCCGCCTGGTCCAGCTCATTCCCTACTGGACGCAGAAGCACGGCATCGTCCACCTGGTGTTTCCATCAAGGCGGTGGATAAGGCTTGCCGTGTGCAGCCTGATTGATATGCTGGATGAATAATTTATGGACTTGCCGAATAACTGGAACTAAAGAAACAGCCTGCCGGACCCTCTGCATTTATTGTTTACTGCAAAGAGTACGAGATCCCCTGCCCTTCAGGGAGTTGGTCAGTCTGTCCTCTGGTGCGAACTATTTGTCTCCGCATCACCATCTTCACACACTGGCCAACCCTTGCCTGTTTATCTCCGTTTCTTCTGCAACTGCTTGAGCCGCCCTGGCCACGGCCACGATGTGGGGAAAGGTTTGAGGGTGTGCATTTTGTCCTCAGTGCAGGGGCCGGGTGCGCCGATGGGGCAGGTAGTGTTGGCGCTGGTGGAAATTTCAGGATCGATCTCCGTCGCCTCGTAATTGACGGGGAAAGTGATGCCACCAAGCTTGACGCTGAGACTGCCTTCGCCTTCGGAAATGCCGGCGTCGGTGAGGAAAGTGCCATCCAGTTTGGCCCCCGTGAAATTTGCGCCTTGCAGATACGCACTGGTCATGTTGACAGCGATGGTGTCGTAAGTAGACAAGTCGGCATTACTGAAGTCGCAGCCAACCAGAAAAGCGCGGGTGAAGCTGGCACCAGTCATCATTTTTTGTTCGACCGCGCTAAAGTTAACAGCCTTGAGGTAGGCATTGCTGAAGTTGGTCAGGCGCATGGTAGCGCCATTGAATGTGGTTTCATCCATGCGCGCGCCGGAAAAGCTGGCACCCGAGAGGAGTGCATTTTCAAAGCTGCAGCCTGTCAGGCTCGCATTGGTAAAGTCCGCCGCTGGTAGTTCCAGTGTGGTTTCCAGGATGCTGGCCTTGAACTGGGCGGCGGGCAGGTTGGCATTGGACAGCTTGATGCCACGCATGATGGCATTATTGAAGTTGGCCCTTGCCCCGCTGAGCCCGCTCAGGTCAACGACTGTAAGGTCGGCGGACTGTGCATTGAGGTCGTCGATGTTGCTTGGTCGCTCAGTGATACGGGCATAGGCCAGTATCTTGTGGCTCCAGTCTTTACCAATCAGGGCGTATTTAAGTTTGCTGCGCACAAAGCGCATGGGAGCAGCAGCGGTAGAAGTCAGCACAAGTGGCGCACTATTGATGACGCTGAGCAGATCGCAGTTTGAAAAATCACAATTACCGCCGGTCAGCGTGCTGAGGTTAGTGCCTTTCATCAAGGCGAAAGTAAAATCTACCCCCGTCATGGCCGAGCCACTAAAATCGGCACCATCAAGTGTGGCGCGGCTAAAACTGGCCTTGTTGAAGGTTCCACTGGTAAGAATGGTGTCCTTGAGCAAAGCACGACTGAAATTGGCGCGGCCAAAATTGATGCCCGCCAGATTTTCGCCTGACAACTCAACGATGGCAGCGCCAGCCGGGGTAAAGTCAAAATGCGTGACCGACTTGCTGGCCTGCATCTGGTCCACGCCATCGCCAAGCTGCACGGCTGTCCACACAGCATTCGTGTCGCCTGCCATGGGCACGCTATTCAGATTACTCAAGTGACGCGCCTTGCTGATATCGTCCACTTCGACGAAATGCGGGTTACATATCAGGTCAAACAGTTTTGTCGGGTCCTGACCTTCAAGATAAAAACGCAGGTTGACTTTGACTCCAACCGGGGTGCGCAAACGGTCAAGCTTCAGACGTAATGGACGCACAGGCACAGGATAGAGCGGCATGCCAGTGGGCAGCGTGGTGGCTATCAGATGCGGGGTAAATTGATTGAAGCTGACAATCTCGCCATTGCTGGCTTGCAGCACGAATGTGCCATCACCCTTGGCAATGGCAAGAAAACTGCCCGCATCTGCTGGCAGTGGCACATAGGTGTCAGTGCCATTTTTGCGGATGGTAGTACGGTCTTTGCTGATCAGGCCCAGTCTTTGCTCCCACAGGATGAGCTTATGGTTACCAACGGTGAACTGAAATTTTCCGGCGAATGTTTTCATTGATATATCCTGGTGACTTAATGTTGTGGAGGTGCAGGTGGACGCCAGTGGCTGATGCCAGGTTCGGGGCGGCCATCTTTGCCAGCCAACACTTCGTAATTAAGGGCAAACAGGTTGCGCAGCAAGTCAACGGTAATGCGCGCCGCCGTGAAGTTGCCAGTGCTGGCGAGGAAGACACCTGCCGGGTCGTACAAATCCATGCGGTAGTCTTCGGGCTTGGCACCACTGCCGGTGTGACCAAGAATAAAGATATGGCCCTTGGCCTCAACCGCCATGTCAAGCAGGTTGAGCTTGCCAGGGCGCAGCGCCATGACAGGCACTTTGGTCAGTTCTTTGCCTTCGGGATTGGCAAAGTAGGCCACCGGATTGCCATTCACATCAAAACACTGAACGCGTACATTGCCTGACTCCAGCACCAGCACACGCCCATCCACAGCCAGGGCAACTGCTACCGGTGTCTTGATGAGGCCGTGGCGCTTGCCTTCGCCCGACATCAGGGTGGCCAGCGGCGCGCTGGCATCACTGCCAGCCTGGGTAGGCAAGCCAATACGGTAGATTTTGTGGATGCTGCGGTTGATGCCAAATACATAGCCATGCGGGTGTACCACCATCTGGTCTATGCTGTCGGGGAAGCGGCCCCAGCTCTGGTTGGCAACAGCATTGAATTCTGGCACGTGGCTATATTGCAAAGCCACCCGGCGCAAATGGAAGCCACCATCAGGATTGCGGGTTTCATGATAGACGCCACGGCTGGGGTCAATCAGGAAATTGCGGCCACTGCCATCGTCGGGCGATACCACGTCATACCCAATGCCACCACCACCGGTAAAGCCGACATGCTGGGTAGCGTAGGCTTTTTGCGGATGTTGCAGCACCGACAGGTTTTGCGTGGTGTACATGCTGGCATTGGTCGCTGGCCGCGATGCAACGTCAGGTGGCAGGTGCAGGTCAGTGGCCTTCCAGGCATAGCCTATCATTTCCGGATACTGTGCCACGGTGATGGAATGCAGTTTTTCGATGATGCCATGCTGACTTGAGGGCGACTTCATGGTCGCCAGTGGTGCAGGTCCCGCCTGCCAGACATGCTCACCATTTTTCATGGTGATTTTTTCCTGGTGTTCATAGATTGACCAGGCACCAAGTGGCACTTCGTTGATGTCGATTTCTATCGGTGGCACAGTGAGCACGGCCTGGCCATTGCTACCCTCCGCTTTCAGCCAGCCACTAGCCCCCTGCCCTGATTGCCAGCCATTCTCGGCATAGAAGAACACCAGCACGCGCAGGTTGCCAGCAGCGGGCACGCCATCGAAGCTGACGACGATATCGTCACTGATGGTTTCTGGCGGCAAGGTCTTGACCAGCCTTGGCAGGGTCGCGCCATTGTCATAAGCTACCACCACGCTCAAGTGATGGTGATGATCGGGGAATTTTTTGTACAGCTTGCTGGAGGTAACGGTAACGCGCAAGTCTATGCTGCGGGTGACTTCCGTGACGTGGGCACGTGGCGACTGACGTATGGCGCTGGTAGTCTGCGCCAGTTGCGCCGCAGTGGCAGCAATATCAGCCAGTAACAGGGCCACGTTGATGAAAGGGATAGCTTTCTTGGCAGCACCAACGGCTATCATCTCGGCAATGATTTGCGTCAGTTGACCGAGGCCAGCCTTGGCCAGCACGACCAGCAGTTTTTTACCCACTGTCCATGCAGCCTTGGCGGGGTTGTCAGCAAAACCGATATACATCCCGACAAAGGCGGCCAGCAAAGCACCATAGACCGGTTTTTGCTTCAGCAGTTTCATCATGCCGCCAGAAGCCGTCAGGGCGGCCCCCGCCACCAGCAACATCGTAGGCAGCGCCATTTCTATGACCACCGTCATGATTATGCCCGGCGGGCAAGCCACCGGGTCATTCGCACCGCAACCCAGGCCACCCCAGGTGAAGCGTATGGTGCCAGCATCATGCGGCACCGGCACATCGAAGTGAGAAGAATCGGCAGACAAGGGTATGCCCATAATGGTTTCTACAGGGTCGACCATGCCGACATAGCGTTTATAGCTGTCACTGTCAAACACCGAATCTAACAAGGGGAAGCGCGAAGTCCAGTTCTCAGGTGCCTTGGCCTTGCCACTGACATCGAGAAATTCAACATAGCAAGACAAATGGCGCAGCCAGTGATTTTTAAGGACGATGGTCAGGTTGCCATTCGCACCGCTGGAGAGCATGGGGAAGTGAAACACTTTCTTGGCTTCATCCGCCTTGCCTACCGCAAAATACGATTTGCCAAAGGCTGCGCCATTCGATGTGACCAGATACTGCAAAATCGTGCCACCACCCATCAGTATGCATTCAACCTGGGCATGCCTGCCGCTGGGCGAAGTGACCAGCGCCGCATAGCGCCCGGCAGCATTGGGCAAAGCCCGTAGCGGACCGGTCATGTCATCAAGCACGACAAACAGGTTTTGGTCGGCCAAGGCTTTTTGTGCTTCTTCATCAAAGGCATAGCTGGGTTTGTCTTCACGGCTGGACCAGGTGCCTTCAGCCCGCCAATTGCTGCCAGAAGGTGCAGCCTGGTAGCGCACATCCGGCTCGAACACCAGGCCATCGGTGGGCGTCAGGTTCTTCAGCCGCCAGCGCACATCGCTTGAGGCGCGCAGTTTTTCTGAGCGCAGCATATGCTTGGGTTGCACCTTGCCGTCATAGGCCGCGTCGGTCGTGCCGTACTGGGTAGACCAGGTCTGGCCACGCAACTCTTCTGCCTGGCTGGCATACACCAGCGCCCGCGACAACGCCTTGCTGATCGCATCGAGCACATCAGGATGCAGGCCCATGGTAAATACCGGCTTTCCGTCATCCCCCACCGCTGGCTGGTCGCCGTCATACACGCGCTCTACCGTAGACCAGTCATCAGGATGTTCAAGTATCTTCAGCACCACCAGATTAAAATCATTCAGGGCACGCCGTATGCATGCCTCGATCACCGTCACCGGCCCGCCTTCAGTCGCAGCCTGGTTGAGATTGATCAGTTCAGGATGCTTGAACAACAGCGCCACTGCAGTCTCATACGCATCCTGGTAATTGGCGATATGGTCAGGCGTGGCCTCTATCGCCTGCAATTGCGTCGACAAAAAATTCTGGCCAAACTGGCGATAAGCAAGCTTGGGGTGCAAGGCCTCATCAGGATTGGCGCGCAAGAGCTTGCGCCTTACGTCGCGCAACCTGGCGTCACGCGGCACATGGATGCCCATGGAGATCGTACGCTCGGTTTCATAACCGTCGACGATCACCGGCGTAGTCACCCACATCAGCGCTACTGCATCAGACGGCAAATCCACCTCGGCATAATGGCTGACGACCTCGTCAGGCACCATTTTCAGGAAACCATTTTTCTGCCGCCCCTCGACCAGCGACTGATCAGTGTGCGGCGTAATATCGTATTCATTCATCGCCACATGCAGCTTGAAGCTGGCCGCAGAGCTAGGCGCGGCAGCGTGCAAGATATTGGCCGCAGTGTCGGTGACAGAAGTTGTAGTAGTAGCGGTGGCAGACAGATGCCGCGCAAGATCGAAATGAAGAAGGTGGCGCTCAGTCGCGCGCTCAGGCAAGGCCATGCGTATTTCCTTTGATGAAAAAATCGACTTAGAGAATTGCTGCAAACAAACAGACGGATGGGACGAACAGAAAAGGCATGAAAGTAGGGAAGATGGCAAAGTATCCAACATTCGGACAATGATCACAAGAACAATTTCTTACAAATTGTTACGATTCCAGGATTTTCCTGTTTCGACGATATGCGTAGCCTCGCCCTGGTAACGCAGGCGTCACATTCCTGGCGGTAATGAGAAGAAGAAAAAAACTCGGAATGGCCGCCCCTGCCAATATTTACTACTGCTCACGGAAACACGACGTCGTCCGTCTGGTCTTCATTTGCAGATGCGGGGACATGAGTTTAGAGATTTACAGAAACTACCCAAACAATCAGGAATGACCAGGCCACTCCTGATTTTGCATGCGCCATCAATCTTGCTTTAATCTGGGAATAAACAGATACGTCAACACACTGGCAAGCGCATAGCTGCTCATCAGCACCACAAAAGCCACTGGCATGCGCCACGCCCAGTCTGCTGTCGCATGAAAAATCCCGCCCATGATGGCAACACCAACCAGAGCACCGATCTGGCGACTGGCGTTGACGGCGGCAGACGCGCTGCCTGCATAGCGTGTTCCACATACTTGCAACACGGTGGCAGTCATCGCGGGCAAGGCCAAACCCACCGAAACATTCATGACCATGACGCACAGGGTCAGTAACTGCAGCATCAAGGCGGATGTCATATCACAGCTCAGTGTAGTGACAAGTATGCACAATACCATCAAAGCTGCAATGGCAGTGCCAAACAGCAGCGGGTAACGCGTGCCCACCCGTGCAGAAATCTGGCCCGACAACAGATTACCCACCATGAAAGAAAACATCATGGGCAGCATTTGCAAACCGGTCTGGCTGGCTGTGATGTGCAAGGCATCCTGGAAAAAAATACCCAACAAGAAGATTTGCGCGAAGGTAGAAAAACTGATCAGGAAACCTATACCGCTCGCCGCCGGGAAAGTCGCATTGGCAAACAGGGCGCGCGGCAACAAGGGGTGAGTGCCACGCCGCTCTTGCACTACCAATGCCAGCGCACTGATGGCCATGCCAGCCAGCAGCAACATGACAAGTGCAGATTGCCAGCCATAAGCCGGGCCTTCGATCAGGATGAAAGTCAGGCTGACCAACGCCGCAACGAGCAAGGCATGACTGAGCAGGGACAGTGGCCTGGGGTGTGCTGGTGCTTTAGGTATGATCTTTCTCACCATCAGCACACCCAGTATCCCCAGCGGGATATTCACCATGAAAATACTGCGCCAGCCAAACTGCTGTACCAGCATGCCACCTATCAGCGGGCCACTGCCGCTGGCAACACCGACCAAGGCAGACCATATGCTCAGCATTTTTGTGCGCTGTTTCTGCTCCTGGAAAGTATGGCTCATGAGACTCAATGAGGCAGGCATGAACAATGCCGCCCCCAGGCCCTGCAATAGCCGTGCAATAATCAGCAAAGTGCCGCTGTCAGCCATGCCGCATAACAGCGACGCCACGATAAACACCAGCAAGCCAGCCTGGTAAGTCGTCTTTGCGCCCCATCGTTCAGCCAGCGCGCCGCCTATGAGCAAGAGCGAAGCAAAACTCAGGGTATAGGCATCCACCACCCATACCAGGCGGCTCAGCGGCAAAGAAAAATTGCTGGCAATCGCAGGCAGCGCGATATTGACCGAAGTGACATCCACCATCGCCACCATGAAACCCAGCGCCAGCGTCAGCAAGATCAAGGCCTCATCCAGCCTGCCCAGGCGCGGGTTGCCTGTCACTGCGACAGCCGCCTCCAATGTTTTGCATTCATGCACCAGATTGATACTGCCTTGCCCACCACTTGCCCTGCTCATGAGAACTCCTTTTTTAATAAACCTGGGAGCATGGTAGTTGCCTTGTCTGATGCAGTAAATAAGCATAAGATCATCGCTCTGATGCAAAAATGCATCATCAATTGAATACTGAAATGACTGCATCAAACATGGATTGGGACGACACAAGAATTTTTCTGGCAATTTATCGTGCAGGCACTTTGCGCAGTGCTGCTGCCATGCTCAACATCGACCAGGCCACCGCAGGCAGGCGGCTGGCTGCACTGGAACAGGCTTTGAATGCGCGGCTGTTCTTGCGAACACCTTCAGGTTATGTGGCGACACCGGCAGGCGAACATGCACTGGCAGCCGCCGAGATGATGGAAAAAGCCTCGGACAAATTGCAGCGTGAAATAGCCGGAATAGATAACCGCCTCTCAGGCGTAGTGCGCGTAGCCACATCAGACACCATGGCCAGCCACTTCGTCATCCCCGCCATGAAAAAGCTGCACGCCAGCCACCCCGATATCCGCATCGTGCTGAGCACCGCAACACAACTGAGCAACCTCACCAGGCGCGAGGCAGACATAGCAGTGCGCCTCGTCAGACCTACCGACCCCGACCTCATAGCCCGCCACCTGACCAAGCGCAAGCTGGGTTTGTTCGCGGCAAAAACCTACCTCGAAAAACACGAAGTAACAGCAGACAGCAAAGGCCTCGACGGCCACGACATCATCACCTACCAGCACCGCATCGCACCCCGCCACGCAGAAAAAATCTGCGGCCTGCCCATCACCAACGCCCGTGTCACCATGGAAGTCAGCAGCGCCATGATGATGCTCGAAGCCACCCGCGCTGGCATGGGCATCGCAGAACTGGCAGTCCACCTGGCAGAAAACGATCCCCTGCTCACCCGCCTGTGGCCAGAGCGGGAAGATAGCTACGATGTATGGCTGGTCATGCATGGCGACCTTGCACGCACTGCGCGGGTCAGGGCTGTTGCGGATGCGATTGTTGGGTGTTTTCTGGGGAAAAAGGACGGCTAAGCAACAAACAAGAAAACCGACTAGTCTGTCAAAGATCAGTTATGACATGGCCGCCTGGTCCAGTTGCTTCTCTAATGCACACTGAAGCACGATATCGTCCATTTGATGTTTTCATCCAAGCAAGGGTTAAAACCAGCGTGCATAGTTTGTTTGACTCATTGGATGAGCAACTCAAGGGGCTGCTGAATAATTAGAAGTTAATATTTGTCAAATTATCACAGAATAAATTGACAATATAATCACATTCAATGCAGGATCTCTACATTAGGGGTCTATGGATTTATTTCCTTGCAATAAAAATATACGTAGTTGGTTTTTCATGAATTTGGTATTTCAAACAACTAAAATAATGGAATGAAACTGTGAGCTTACAAACAAATTTAAAGGGCCGCTTGCGCAATACATCGCTCCCTAAGAGCCATGGCCTAATGCCTATGTTTGAGGCAGTAGTTAACTCAATTCAATCAATTGAGGAAAAAGGAAATTTGCGTAGCGACGGACAGATTACTGTCGAACTTCTTCGCTTGAATCAAGGGAACCTTGATATCGGTGCAAAAGCTATCGCTCCCATAATTGGCTTTACTATTAAAGACAATGGTTGTGGCTTCAATCATGCCAATTTCAACTCTTTTGAAACACTAGACTCAGATCATAAAATTGAGAAAGGCTGCCGTGGTGTCGGCAGATTGATGTGGTTAAAAGCGTTTAAGCAAGTCGAAGTTATAAGTGATTTTATAGATCAATCTTCAGACCACCAGCGTAGATCATTTCGCTTTGATGAAAAATTGGGTGTGCATGCTAATGAGATTACCTCAACCCACGGCAAAGAAACTGGCACCACAATCAAATTAGTTGGGTTTGAAGAGCAATATAGGAAAGCCGCACCAAGTAGCGCTGAACCAATCGCCAATCAGTTACTAGAACATTGTTTGTGGTATTTTGTTCGGGAAGAAGGCGTGCCTAAGATTTTTTTCAAAGATGGCAATGACTTACTGGATTTAAGTGATCTCTATGACCTCCATATGCACACAGCAGCACATCATGAAAAAATTACTATCAAGGAGAAAATCTTTGAACTTACTCATATTAAATTCAGAGCATAAGTAAATAAGAAACATCAAATTGCCCTGTGTGCGGCAAACAGATTAGTAAAAGAAGAAAACATTCAAGGAAAAATACCTGGGCTGTATAACAAAATCGGTGATGCGATTGGTGAATTCACCTACACATGCTATGTTTCCTCAGATTACTTAAATGACCATGTTAGAACTGAACGCACATCTTTCAATATTACCGAGGATTTAGAGGGTATATTTTCTGACGCAGAACTCAGTTTAAAAGATATCCGTGATGCAGTCCTCGAAAGATCGAAAGAATATCTGTCGGATCTACTGTCTGAAAATCTAGCTGCTGGAAAAAAACGTGTTGAAGACTTTATAGCGACTCGAGCACCACGGTACAGACCTATTGTAAATTACGTAAATGATGCCGACCTAATCATCGATCCCGAAAAGACAGATAAAGAATTAGAACTTTATCTGCACGCTCAATGGTATGAAATAGAGCGAGAACTTTTAAGTGAAGGGCACGATATTATGCAGCCACAAATTGATGAATATGCCGAGGAATATAGCACACGACTGCAAGCTTATTTGCAAAAAGCTGAAGATCTGAAAAAATCAGATCTTGCCAACTACGTATCTCACCGCAAGGTCATTATTGATCTTCTTCAGAAATCCATAGAACGCCTGGACAACGGAAAATATGCGCGCGAAGATATGATTCATGAGCTAATCATGCCTATGCGAAAAGATTCAACCGAGGTTTTCTTAGACTCATGTAATTTATGGCTTCTTGATGAAAGACTTGCATTTCATAACTACTTAGCTTCGGACAAAACTTTAAATGCAATGCCTATCACCGAAAGCAATTCAAACAAGGAACCTGACTTATTGAGCCTACGGATTTTTGACAATCCTTTGCTAGTGCATAATCAATCAACTTTTCCACTTGCATCGATTACCGTGGTTGAGATAAAACGCCCTATGCGCAATGATATGAAAGAGGGTGAAGATAAAGATCCTATTCAGCAGTCACTTGATTATTTAGAGCGAGTACGTGAAGGAAAAGCAAAAACAGCATCTGGCCTCCTTATTCCAGGATCTCAATATATACCAGGATATTGTTATGTTTTGTGCGACTTAACTGAAAAAATGGTTAAGCGCTGCAAGAGTGCAAATTTAACCGTTACCGCTGATGGCATGGGCTATTTTGGATTCAACGACAACTTTAAAGCATATATAGAAGTAATCTCTTTTAACCAACTAGTAACAGCCGCAAAAGAAAGAAATAGAGCTTTCTTTGATAAACTCGGCTTACCAAGTAATTGATACACACAAGTAAAAAATGTCCCTGATTGTTTCCGTAATGTATATAGATGAACTGACTGGAAAATTTTCAGGCGAGATACCTTTATCAGCAGGAACAGAGTTGGCAGGACCGGAGCAGTGGCGAAAGTCATTATATGGATCGCCTGAAAGCGTTGAACTCGGGCTCTCTTTACTATGCTCACTCAAGCATCAGGATATTCTTGTATTTGGAAGTGATGTTGTCACGTTAAGAAATGAAGCCACTACCTTGCTGAACGCTTTAGATCATAACTTTGATTACAATCATCGGCTGTGCAATATTATCCGTGCCTGTGAGCTTGCAATTGCTAACGGCGCAGCGGTATGGATTGCATGAAATGATACTGTTGAAAACCAAAAGACGATGCTTGAAGTAAAAACGGCGAAGTAAAAATTAACTTCGAGTTAAACCACAAGCATCTATCACAGCCGCCCTGAATCCTTCCTGATAAGCTGCTACACCACCCCTGCCCTCCCCAACATCGCATGCAACAACACATTACACCCCGCTTCCAGGTGTTCTGATTTCGCATCTTCAATTTCATTGTGGCTGATGCCGTCCTTGCAAGGCACAAATATCATGCCTGAGGGGGCCAGTCTGGCGGTGTAGATGGCGTCGTGGCCTGCGCCGGAGACTACGTCCATGGTGCTGTAGCCCAGGGTGGCTGTGGCTTCGCGTACGGCGTTGACGCAGTCTGGGTGGAAGGGGCATGGTGGGTAATAGGAGACGCGTTCTACGCTGATGCTCAGGCCACTGTCCTTGCTGGTTTTATCGACGAAGGCGAGGATTTCATTGTGCATGGTGTCGAGCAATTCGGACGACACGTTGCGCAGGTCTATACTGAATTTGACTTCGCCGGGGATGACGTTGCGGCTGTTGGGGAATACCTGCACCATACCGACCGTGCCACGACCATAGGGTGGATAGCGGTTGCCGATGTTGACGACTTCTTGCATGATTTTGGTGGAAATTTGCAGAGCGTCTTTGCGCAAGGCCATGGGTGTGGGGCCTGCGTGGGCTTCCATGCCGGTGACGATGCAGTCGTACCAAGAGAGGCCAAGCACGCCGGGGACGACGCCGATGACCTTGTCGGCATCTTCGAGTACCGGGCCTTGTTCTATATGGGTTTCAAAATAGGCACCGATGGGGTGCTGGCCTGGTACTTCTGTGCCTTTGTAGCCTATGCGTTCAAGCTCATCGCCTACGGTTTTGCCTTCGGTGTCTTTGGCGGCGTAAGCTGTCTCCAGCGAGAATGCGCCGCAGAATACACCTGAGCCCATCATGACGGGAACAAAGCGCGAGCCTTCTTCATTGGTCCAGAAGGCGACTTCGATTGGTGCTTCTGTTTCTATGTTGTGGTCGTTGAGGGTACGCACGACTTCGAGCGCGGCCAGCACGCCGTAGTTGCCGTCGAACTTGCCGCCGGTGGGTTGGGTGTCGATATGGCTGCCGGACATGATGGGGGGCAGTGCCGGGTTCTTGCCTGCCCTGCGCATGAAGACGTTGCCTATCTGGTCTATGGTGACGGTAAGGCCAGCCTGCTTGGCCCAGGATACGACGAGGTCGCGGCCTTGTTTGTCGAGATCAGTCAGGGCCAGGCGTTTGACGCCACCTTTTTGTGTGGCACCAATTTGTGCCAGTTCCATCAATGAGGCCCAGAGGCGGTCACCATTGATACGTAAATTTGCGGTAGACATTTGTATTACTCCTCATCTTATTTTTTACGTGCGCATTTTGTTCAGCGCTTGAAACATGGGCGAGAAGGATGGGCGTTTGATATAGCGCCCTGCTCCCATCTCTGCCATTAATTCACCTTCTTTGAACACCAGCTTGCCACCGCTGATGGTGTGAGTTGGTATGCCCTTGACGGTGCGGCCTTCAAAGACATTGAAGTCACCTTTGGAGAATTGCGTTTTTGCGGACAGTGTCTTGGTGCCATTGACGTCCCACAGCACGATGTCGGCATCTGCACCTTCGGTAATCACGCCCTTGCGCGGGTAGATATTGAAAATCTGTGCACAGTTTGCGGAGGTGACCTTGACGAATTCTGACGGTGTCAGGCGGCCAGTGTTGACGCCTGCATCCCACAAAATCATCATGCGTTCTTCTACGCCGCCGCAGCCATTGGGTATCTTGGTGAAGTCGTCCTTGCCAGCGGCTTTTTGGGCAGCGCAAAAGGTGCAGTGGTCAGTCGCTGTGGTATGCAGGTTGCCGCCTTGCAGGCCTTGCCACAAGGCCTCTTGATGATGGCTGCTGCGGAAAGGTGGGCTCATGACGTGGCCTGCGGACTGTACAAAGTCCTTGTTCTTGTAGACGCTGTCATCGACAACGAGGTGACCTGCCAGCACTTCGCCAAACACGCGCTGGCCGTGGGCACGGGCGCGTGTAATTGCGTCCAGCGATTCCTGGCAGGATACATGGACGATGTAGAGCGGAGTGTTAAGCACATTGGCAATGGCGATGGCACGCTGTGCGGCTTCGCCTTCTACCATGGGTGGGCGAGACAGGGGGTGGGATTGCGGGCCTGTCATGCCCTTCTTCATGAGCTCTTGCTGCAGGACATAAACGAGTTCGCCGTTTTCTGCATGAACGGTCGGTATGGCACCAAGCTCCAGCGCGCGGGAAAAGCTTTTGACGAGGATTTCATCATCGGCCATGATGGCATTTTTATAGGCCATGAAATGCTTGAAGCTGTTGACGCCGTGTTCATTAACGAGCTTGCCCATGTCGGCATGGACAGTCTCATCCCACCAGGTGACAGCGACGTGGAAGGAGTAATCACCGGCAGATTTTTCTGCCCAGCTGCGCCAGATGTTGAAAGCCTCCATCAAGCTTTGTTGCGGGTTGGGGATGACGAAGTCGATGATGCTGGTCGTGCCGCCCGCCAGGCCAGCGGCAGTGCCGGTAAAGAAATCATCTTGCGTGACCGTGCCCATGAAGGGCAATTGCATGTGGGTGTGCGGGTCTATGCCACCTGGCATGACGTAGAGGCCTCCAGCGTCTATGACTTCGGCACCCGCAGGTGCGTCGAGGTTATCGCCGACGGCGATGATCTTGCCGTTGTCGCAGAGGACATCGGCTTTAAATTCGCGGTCTGCGTTGACGACAGTGCCGCCGCGTATCAGGATGGTCATGGCAGTTCCTTCATTAATTCATTGGGTGTGCGAGATCAGGGAGGTCGCTTCTCGTAGGTTGGGCATCGCTTTATCTGCCCAACACTGGGCTTTCAAAAACGTATACGTTAATTTAGTATCGTAGGTTGGGCTACGCTTCACCAGCCCAACACTCGGCTTTCAAAAAACGTATACGTTATTTGAGGCACAGTGTTGGGCTGATAAACCGTAGCCCAACCTACGCATTCGCCAACCTCGTTCTTGTACCTACTCCGTGATTTTGCACATTCAAAATTCAAACTTTCTTACCACTCATCAAACCCATATACACCACACCAGACAAGGCCAGGCCGACGAACCAGGCGTAGGTGTAGATGGTTTTTAATACTTCTGGAATAGCCGGGAAGCTGGCAGGGAAAGCTGCATTCAAAAAACCCGGGATATTCGGCAAGACGCCGATCACGAAAGCGATCACGGCGGCCATGTTCCAGCCATTTTTATAGCTGTACTTGCCTTCATCCTGATACAGGGCTGCGACATCAATTTCTGTCTTGCGGATGAAGTAATAATCGATGATCAGAATACCGGCGATGGGGCCAAGCAAGGCAGAATAACCGATCAGCCAGGTGAAGATATAACCCTGGGTAGATTCCAATATCTTCCACGGCATCATGATGAGGGCGATGGAGGCGGTGATATAGCCACCGGTTTTATACGAGATCAGCTTTGGGTTCAGGGCCGAGAAATCATAAGCCGGGCCGACGAGGTTGGCGGCCAGGTTAACGGATACAGTATCTATCAGCAAGATCAGCAAGGCGATCAACACGGCAATGCCCGTCATGCGGCTGGCGAGGTCTACCGGGTCCCACAGGGCTTTGCCGTACAGAACTACCGTGGCAGAGGTGACGATCACCGCCAGCAAGGCAAGCAAGCCCATGGGTGCGGGCAAGCCTATGGTCTGGCCGAGTATCTGGTCTTTTTGTGATTTGGCAAAGCGGGTAAAGTCAGGGATGTTCAAAGCCAGGGTAGCCCAGAAGCCGACCATGGCTGTCAGTGAAGGCCAGAAGGCAGACCAGAATTGCCCGGCTTTTTTACCACCTTCGACGAATTGGGAAGGTTGATCCAGTAATGGGCCAAAGCCGCCCGCCTTGTTATAGACCCAGCCCAGCAGCACAAAGCAGATGATGATTTTCAAAGGCGCGGTATAGGTTTCCAGCTTGCGTATCGAATCCATGCCATGGAAGATGTACCAGAACTGTATGGCCCAGAAAATCAGGAAACACACCAGTTGCGCAGCGTTAATGCCCAGGCCTGCAATATTGTCACCACCGAGAGGATGGCCTAACATGACGCCACCCAGGGTATAAATCATTTGCCCACCAAACCAGGTTTGTATGCCATACCAGCCGCAGGCGACGATGGCACGCATAAAGGCAGGCAAGCGTGCGCCGCGCACGCCAAAGGAAGTGCGCGCCAGCACGGCATAAGGGATGCCGTACTTGGCACCGGCATGGCCTATCAGTAACATGGGGACGAGTACGATGGCATTGGCAAGGAACACGGTGACCACCGCCTGGTAGCCCGACATGCCGCCTTCGATAAGGCTGGCCGCCAGCGTATAAGCCGGAATACACATGACCATGCCGACCCAGAGCGCAGCAAAGTGATACCAGCGCCAGGTGCGCTGTGCTTCTGAAGTAGGTGCTAAATCCTCATTCCAAAGTTGCCCGCTTTGTGTCTGCATATACTCTTCTCCAGGTGGAATATTCGAAAAAATTCAGGTACGAAAGCTATAGCAAACTTTATTCCAGATGCTGATGATGTGCAAAATATCCTCACCACTTGAAGGGGAAGGAGTCTAAACACCCAGATTACTAAATCTGACAGAATTTATACCCCCACTCCCCTCCAAGTACAAGCAATTATTTCAACACCGCACGCGGGTTGCGCGGGTCTTGTGTCCAGTTCATATACGGCTTGCCAGTTGCCTGGGGCACCATGGTGATGCACTGTTCTACCGGGCAAGTGATCTGGCAGAGGTTGCAGCCTACGCATTCTTCCTTGATGACTTCGTATTTGCGGGTGCCGTTGTCAGCAATCAACTGGGCAATCGACTGATGCGATGTGTCTTCGCAGGCAATATAGCAGCGGCCGCATTGTATGCATTTGTCCTGGTCTATTTCGGCAATGACGGCATAGTTCATGTCCAGGTATTTCCAGTCTGTCGTATTGGCGACGGCTTTACCGGCAAAGTCACTGATGCGCTCGTAGCCTTTTTCATCCATCCAGCGGGACAAGCCGTCTGTCATTTCCTTGACGATGCGGAAACCGTGCAACATGGCGGCAGTACAGACCTGCACCGAACCTGCACCCAGCGCCAGGAACTCTGCTGCATCGCGCCAGTTGCCTATGCCGCCTATGCCTGAGATGGGCAGACCCTTGGTGGCCGGGTCACGCGCGATTTCTGCCACCATGTTCAAAGCGATAGGTTTGACTGCGCTGCCGCAATAACCGCCATGCGTACTTTGCGTGCCGACGATGGGGCGGGCGATCATCTGGTCGAGGTCTATCGAGGTGATGGAGTTGATGGTATTGATCAGCGACACTGCATCAGCACCTCCATTGAAGGCAGCGCGGGCTGGTATGCGCACGTCAGTGATGTTGGGTGTGAGCTTGACGATGACGGGCAATGAGCAATATTTCTTGCACCAGCGCGTGATCATTTCCACGTATTCTGGCACCTGCCCTACTGCTGCACCCATGCCGCGCTCTGGCATGCCGTGCGGGCAGCCGAAGTTGAGTTCTATGCCGTCTGCGCCTGTGGCTTCTACCAGTGGCAGGATGCGTGCCCAGCTTTCTTCTTCGCAGGGGTACATCAGGGACACGATCATGGCGCGGTCTGGCCAGTCTTTTTTGACTTGCGTGATTTCGCGCAGGTTGATTTCCAGGCTGCGGTCGGTGATCAGTTCTATGTTATTGAAACCCAGCACTTCACGGTTCTTGCCAAAGTGGGCAGAGTAACGCGAAGAGACGTTGACCGGTGGCGGGTCTTCGCCCAGGGTTTTCCAGACCACGCCGCCCCAGCCTGCTTCAAAAGCGCGGATGACGTTGTAGGCCTTGTCGGTCGGTGGAGCAGAAGCCAGCCAGAAAGGATTGGGTGCCTTGATGCCGGCAAAGTTAATCGAGAGGTCAGCCATATTACACCTTCGCTTTCAAATCATTATCAATCGCCAGCGCTGCCAGCTTGCCATGTTGGACTGCCTGTACCGTCAAGTCCTGCCCGTCGGCGATGCAATCGCCACCGGCATAAATGCCTGTGACACTGGTGCGGTACTGCCCATCCACATGGATTTTGTCATTCTGCTTTTGCAGGTCCTTTGCCAGTGCATCTGACAGGCTGCTGTTGTCCATGCTTTGGCCTATGGCTTTGAAAACGGCTTGTGCGGGGATGTCGATAGTGGCACCGCTGGTTTGCAATTTGCCGTCCACTTCTTTGGTACGGGCAAAACGCATGCCACTGACCTTGCCTTCTGCATCGCGCAAGACTTCTTGCGGTTGCGCCCAGGTGACGATGCGCACCTGGTTGGCCTTGGCGATATCCTGTTCATGATGGGTGGCAGACATATGTTCCGCACCACGGCGGTACACCAGAGTGACTTGCTCTGCACCAAGGCGTGCGATTTGCACTGCCATATCGATGGCAGTATTGCCGGCACCGATGACCACGCATTGTTTGGGTACCGGCAGTTTAGTCAGGTCTTCTGCCTGGCGCAGTTCGGCGATGTAATCGACAGCTGCCATCAGGCCGGGGGCATCTTCACCTGTCAGGCCTAGCTGGCGGCTGGCACCCAAGCCAAGGCCGAGGAAGACGGCATCATAATCACGGCGTAAATCTGCCAGTTGCAAGTTGTGGCCCAGTACCTGTTCATGCTTGACGGTGATGCCACCAATTTGCAGCAGGAATTCCACCTCACGCTGGGCACTGTCTTCCGTCAATTTGTATTTGGCGATACCATATTCATTGAGGCCACCGGATTTTTGTTTTGCTTCAAAAATCACGACATCGTGGCCTAATGTCGCCAACCTGTGCGCACAGGATAAACCAGCAGGGCCACCGCCGACGATGGCGACTGTTTTACCTGTGCTGGCAGCGCGCTGGAAAGGATGCTGTTCGAATTTTGCATTGTCGAGTGCAAAGCGTTGCAGCAGACCGATCTTGACTGGTGCACCTTCTGCATCATGATTGCGCACGCAGGCATGCTCGCACAAAATCTCAGTTGGGCAGACGCGTGAGCAGCTTGCACCAAGGATGTTTTGATCGAGGATGACTTTGGCCGCACCATTGATATTGCCGACAGCAATATTCTGGATAAAGCTGGGCACATCAATTTCTGACGGGCAGATGCGTGTGCAGGGAGCGTCGTAACAATAGAGGCAGCGGTCACTTTCTATCGCTGCCTGGCGCTTGTTCAGTGCCGGATTCAAGTCAGTGAAATGCGAACGCAGCGTTTCCTGACTTTCTTCTGCCTGGGGTAAATGCTTAAGGGCTTCCAACATGGTGGCTCCAATCAATCTCGGTTTGCTAACTTTTTTCTAAAAGCAAGTTTCGTGACAGCGATTATTTATTTTGAGGGAATGAAAATTCTGCCCCCTTAGAAATACTGTCTGGCCAGCGCTGCATGACTGCTTTGACGCGGGTATAAAAGCGCACGCCTTCAGGGCCATAGATATGATGATCGCCAAACAGGCTGCGCTTCCAGCCACCAAAACTATGGAAGGCCATAGGCACAGGCAAAGGTACGTTCACACCGACCATGCCAACCTGTATCATGCGCACGAATTCACGTGCAGTACCACCATCGCGCGTGAAGACGGCGACGCCATTGCCGTATTCATGTTTGTTGATGAGGTCTGCTGCTGCCTCCATGTCTGGTACGCGTACTACGCACAATACCGGGCCAAAAATCTCTTGTTTGTATACAGTCATTTCTGGCGTCACATGATCGAACAGGCTGCCACCGCAGAAGAAACCTTGCTCATGTCCTGGCACTTTGAAGTTGCGTCCATCAACAACAAGTTTCGCACCTTCTGCCACGCCATCGCCTATCAGGCTTTCTATGCGCTCCTTGGCGGCGTGAGTAATGACCGGGCCCATTTCTGCATCAGGGATAAGGCCATTATTGATCTTGAGGGATTTGACCCGCGCTGCCATGGCATCGACCAGGGCATCAGCAGCAGAACCAACGGCGACGGCAACCGAGATGGCCATGCAGCGTTCGCCAGCAGAGCCATAAGCTGCGCCCATCAAGGCATCGACCGCCATATCCAGATCAGCGTCTGGCATGACGACCATATGATTTTTTGCACCACCCAGTGCCTGCACGCGCTTGCCATTGGCGCAACCGCGTGCGTAGATTGCCTGGGCAATCGGGGTGGAACCGACGAAGCTGATGGCCTGCACTTCCGGATGATCAAGCAATGCATCAACGACAGTTTTATCACCTTGTACAACATTGAAAACACCGTCAGGCAAACCGGCCTGCTTGAGCAGTTTTGCATGCAGCAAGGATGCAGATGGATCACGCTCGGACGGTTTCAGAATAAAGGTATTGCCGCAGGCGATAGCGATAGGAAACATCCACATCGGCACCATGACGGGGAAGTTGAATGGCGTGATGCCAGCGACTACACCCAGCGGTTGGCGCATGCTGCAGGCATCAATGCCGCGGGCGATTTGTTCGGAATATTCACCCTTCAACAACTGTGGAATGCCAATCGCAAATTCCACCACTTCTATGCCACGCGCGACTTCACCTTTGGCATCGGCCAGGGTCTTGCCATGTTCCTTGGTCAGCAGATTGGCAAATTCATCGGTGTGCTGTTGCAGCAGGTTCAGGTAAGCCATGAGCACGCGGGCGCGCGACAGGGCTGGTGTGTTTGACCATGCAGGAAAAGCCTTTGCGGCTGCGGCAACTGCCAGGTTAACATCCTGCTCGCTACCCAGCGCGACCTGGCCCTGGACTGAACCGAGCGCAGGATTATAAATATCGGCAAAACGTGGCTGCACGCTTTGATGCAGTTCGCCGTTGATGTAGTGATTGACTTGATATGTGGTCATGATGTTCGCCAGATTAATCGAGGTGTTTCAGAATGTCGTGCAGTTTGCCGAACAGCTGGTCTACGTGTTTTTTCTCCAGAATCAATGGAGGTGACATGGCGATGATGTCGCCCGTCGTGCGTACCAGTACACCTTCAGCAAAGGCTTTCTTGTAGGCGGCCATGGCGCGTGCACCGACTTTGCCGGGCATGGATTCGAGCTCTATCGCACCGATGAGGCCGACATTGCGCAAGTCTATGACGTGCGGCAGGCCTTTCAATGAATGCAGGCCGTCTTCCCAATAAGCAGTCATGCTTTGTGCATGTTCCAGCACTTTTTCTTCCTTGAATACTTTGAGGGAAGCCAGGCTGGCAGCAACCGCCAGAGGGTGACCGGAATAGGTGTAGCCATGGAACAGTTCTATGCCTGCCGGGCCTTCCATCAAGGCGTCGTAGATTTTTTGATGGCTGAATACCGCTCCCATAGGCACGACACCATTGGTCAGGCCCTTGGCAGTCGTCATGAAGTCAGGCGTGACGCCAAAGAAATCGGATGCGAATGGCGTACCCATGCGGCCAAAGCCGGTGATGACTTCATCAAATATCAGCAGGATGCCGTGTTTATCACAAAGTTCACGCAGGCGTTTCAAGTAACCTTTTGATGGCAGGATAACGCCAGCAGAGCCAGCCAGTGGCTCGACGATGACTGCAGCGATGGTGGAGATATCATGCAGGGCAATCAGGCGTTCGAGCTCATCTGCCAGGTGGGTGCCGTATTCTGGCAAGCCACGGGTGAAAGCATTTTTTTCCAGGTTATGCGTGTGTGGCAGGTAATCAACACCAGCCAGCAAGGTGCCAAACTGTTTGCGGTTGGCAGGCAGACCACCGAGTGACATACCGCCAAAGCCAACGCCGTGATATGCACGTTCGCGGCTGATGAAGCGGGTGCGCTGGGCTTCGCCACGGCTGCGGTGATAAGCCAGCACCATTTTCATGGCAGTATCAACAGCTTCCGAGCCGGAATTGGTATAAAAGACCTGGCCGAATTTGTTACCGCTATAGTCGATCAACTGTTCTGCCAGCTCGAAGGCTTGCGGGTGGCCGATCTGGAAGGCGGGTGCGTAATCCAGTGTCGCTACGGCATCTTGTACCGCTTTCACCACAGTTGGATGGGAATGGCCCAGCGGCACGCACCACAGGCCTGCCGTACCATCGAGTATCTCGCGGCCATTCTGGTCGCGGTAGTACATGCCAGAGGCAGATGCCACCAGACGCGGGGCCTCTTTATAGTCACGGTTGGCCGTGAAAGGCATCCAGTAGGAATTGAGTTGTTGTTTGCTGAGCATGGGCTTCTCCTGAAAACAATTTACCAAGTGGTAAAAATATGCTGAAATGTTAAATAAGCATATGCAGTAATGACATATACAGCCAGTTTAATTTCATCCAACCGTATTGGTAGCCGAGACATAACAGTTGTGTGCACCTGCACAATTTAGTTTATGTCTAGCGAGGAGTAAAAAGCATGGACGCCGTAAAAGAAATGCAGGCAATAGAGCAAAGCCCAGTCTGGCCGCAACTGTCGCTGGAGCGCAGCCGCCAGGCCAGCCTGGTCGACCAGATTGTGCAAGAGGTAACCAGGCTGGTGCGGCAGAATGACCTGGCGCAGGGTAGCAAAATGCCCTCAGTGCGGCAGTTTGCAAAATGCAATGCGGTCAGCACCTTTACAGTTGTGGAGTCTTATGAGCGGCTAATTACCCTGGGCCTGCTCAGTTCACGACGTGGTTCTGGTTATTTTGTCACCAAACCAGCCTGTACACCGCAGCCCATGGCGCAAGCCGTCATACCTAGCGCGCTGGATGCCTTAAGCCCGGATTTGTATTCTGGCGTATCTAGCGCCCTGCCGGTAGGTTCTGGCTGGTTGCCGCCAGAGTGGTATGGCGATGATATTTTGCTGGATGCACTTAAGCAATCCATGCGTATCCCTACCCAGCGCCTGCGTGGCTATGGTAACCCGCTGGGTTTCCCCAGCCTGCGCCAGCACCTGGCCGGCAGCCTGTCACAGGAACTGTTCAGTGTTGATTCTGAACAGATATTGCTGACCCATGGTGCTACCCATGGTTTTGACCTCATCTTACGGACGCTGTGCAAGCCTGGTGACACCGTACTGGTAGAAGACCCCGGTTATAGCAATCTGCTATCCCTGATACGCCATCACGGCTGCATACCTATAGGCATAGCCCGTGATGAAAAAGGTCTGAATCTCGACAGCCTCATGGAAAAAGCTCTGCTGCACCAGCCCAAGCTGATGTTTGTGAATACGGTCTTGCAAAACCCGCTGGGCACCAGCCTGAGCCAGGCGCAGGCACACCGCCTGCTGGCTTTGGCAGAACAGTTTGACTTCTGGCTGGTGGAAGATGATATCTACCGTGAACTCTGCCCACGGCCTGAACCTTCACTGGCAGCGATGGATGGTTTGCGCCGTGTGATACGGGTGGGCAGTTTTTCCAAGACGCTATCCCCTACCCTGCGTGTAGGCTCGATCTGCGCATCGCATTCTTTGGTAGGTGAACTGCTGAGGGTGAAGATGCTGGCTGGTTTGACGACATCTGAAATCAATGAACGTGCCGTGCTGCATGCAATCAGCTCGCGCCTGTACCGGCGCATGCTGGAAAAACTTAAACGCCAATTGGAAACCTCGCGCAATGCCAGTATGGACATGCTGCTGGCAGCAGGTTTGACACCCTTGGCTGAACCACGTGGTGGCATGTTCATCAGCGCGGGCTGGAAAGACAGCAAGGCTAGTGCCAGCGAGATTTCACGCCAGGCTTTGCAAGAAGGCATCTTGCTGGCACCAGACGAGTTCTTTAGCTTGCGCGCCAGTGATCACCCCTGGTTCCGTTTCAATATCGCTTATAGTGATGCGGATGCATTGAAAGCTTTTTTGATGAAGCAGCACCATGGATAGGGCGCCGGATAAACTCACGCGCTCACGCGATGCACTGGAGGCCCGTATCATGCAGGCCGCAGTCGAGGTATTTGCCGAGGCTGGTTATGCAGGCACGGCGCTGGCATCAATCGCCGAGCGCGCTGGCCTGTCGAAGCAGAATCTGCTGTACTACTTCCCTACCAAACAGATACTGTATGAGAAGGTGCTGGATCAGGTGTTGGACCAATGGCTGGACCGTATGAATATCCTGGCGGACCCCGAGCATGACCCGGCGACACTGCTAGGGAATTACATACGGGCCAAACTGCGCTTCTCGCGTGAGCAGCCTCAAGCCTCACGTGTATATGCGATGGAAGTCATCAGTGGTGCACCTGTATATGCCGAGACCATGCGGAATAAAATCCTGCCGTTGTTACAGAAAGATATCGCTGTATTTGAGGCCTGGATGGCGGCTGGCAAAATTGCTGCAGTGAATACGACACACTTGTTATTTTCGATCTGGGCGATGACGCAGTCCTATGCCGATTTTGCCGCCCAGATGAGCCTGGTACTGGGACATAGCCCATTGAATGAAAATGATTTTGAGGAGGCCGAGACATTAATTGTTGATATGGTATTGCATCGACTGCGACTCAATGCTGTTACGTCCAGCGAAACCGCCATCACTACGGCAGCAATGTGAATGTCTGTCAAATACCACATAATAAAATGATGCTGGAAGGCATTTTCATAGAATTGCTGGCATAATAAATTCCCAGGATACAGGCCGTTTCGATTGATTATCTGACCAAAAGTCATGTTGCAGTGCAAATGATCGGGGGAGTGCATGAATCACGAACAGGGATCAGAAGAAGACTGGATCATTGAAGATGAAAGTAATGACAAGTCACAGGAACAGCTGGACACCTCATTTGAATCACACCCCTGGCGACTGCTCATCGTTGATGATGAAGAAGACATACATGCCGTTACCCGCCTGGCCCTGAACAATATCGTTTTCAAGGGACGCCCGCTGGACATATTGTCAGCCCACAGTGCATCAGAAGCGTTTGACATTTTAAGCAGGGAAAACGACATCAACCTGATCTTGCTGGATGTCGTCATGGAGACCGATGACGCCGGTTTGCGCCTGGTAAAACGCATACGCGAAGAACTCAAGAATCAACTGGTGCGCATCGTACTGCGCACTGGCCAGCCTGGCCAGGCACCTGAAAAAAGTGTCATTGTCGATTACGACATCAATGACTATAAAACCAAGACCGAACTGACTACCCAGCGCCTGTTCACCACGGTGATAGCATCACTGCGTGCTTATGAAGGCCTGCTGTCGATAGAGCGCAGCCGCATAGGTTTGACACGCATACTGCAGGCATCTGCCAATTTGTATGAGTTAAAGTCATTGAAGGAATTTGCCTGTGGCGTGCTGAACCAGATCGGCGCCATCCTCGATGTCGGTGCTGATGGCGTCTTATGCCTGTCACGTAATCCGCTTGGCACACCAGATGGCAATCTGCAAGCCAGCGTTATTGCGGCGACCGGTACTTACAGCAATTTTTCTGGACTGGATAAATTGCCGCAAGATTGTGAATGGACCGTCATCGTCGAAAAAGCCTTCAACGAAAAGAAAAGCCAGTTCCAGCATCCTGCGGATGTCTTGTTCATACACACCAGGCAAGGCCATGAATTTGCCATCCTGGTGACGCCGCCCTGGCCACTGGGGCAAATGCAGCGCGACTTGCTGGAATTATTCTGCGACCGCATTGCTGCCGCGTTTGATAATCGCTATCTGAACGAGCAATTGCAAAAAGCGCAGGAAGCCTCGGTTGTCGCCCTGACTGACCTTGCAGAATCCCGCGATACCGATACAGGTGGCCATGTACAGCGCGTCTGCAGACTGACCAATGCCATTGCCAGTGAACTCAAGCGACGCAATAATTTTGCCACTGACCTGACACCACAATTCATGGAAATGGTGGGTATTGCCAGCATCCTGCATGATGTGGGCAAGGTGGCGACACCAGACGCGGTCTTGCTGAAAGCTGGCGGCCATGACAAGGAGGAGCGCGTCATCATGGAATACCATGCATTGGCAGGTGAAACCGTGTTGGCGCGTGCCGCTACCATGGTGGACGGTGTCAGCTACCTGACTTATGGCTCACAAATTGCAGGCAGCCATCATGAGCATTTTGATGGTCATGGTTATCCACGCAAATTGAAAGGGGAAGATATCCCCTTGTCAGCACGCATCGTTGCAGTGGTCGACGTGTTTGATGCCTTATTGCACCGCCGTCCCTATAAGGAACCCTGGTCACTGGAAGACACGATCGCCTATATCAAATCCCGGAGCGGCACACAATTTGACCCTCTGGTGGTGGATGCCCTGATCCACTACGTGCAAACCGAGAAGCCGGACTGGGTCGCCAACGGTGAGCACTGAGGCAGAACTTGCTTCAGTGTTGACAAGCTTTCACTTCGTCAGGACTGCTGCTCGCCAAGGCCTGAATTATCGGGCACTGCACCTGCTGCGTTGATGACACGCACTGGTGTATCAACTGAGTCAACATGTCTTCCATCCTGTGCAGATCAGCCAGTTTGGCCTGTACTTGCAGCAAACGTTCCTGTGCGACATCGCGTATGGCTTGCCTGTCATTACCATCTTCCAGCATCAGCAAATTGGCGATTTCATCGAGGCTAAAACCCAGTTCCTGCGCCCTTTTGATAAACCGTATGCGCTCTGCCAGGCGGGCTGGGTAGGTTCTGAAGCCACTGGCAACTTCAGGCACAGGCAGCAAATCGCGGCGCTGGTAGTAACGTATGGTTTCTACGCCCACGCCCGCTGCCTTGGCCAATTGCCCTATCGTATATTGATCTGCATCAAGCATAGCTAAAAAGTCCTTGACTCTGTTCTTGGGTACGGGGTCTATGATAAGCCAATCAAGCTAATTTTGTATTGGAAGGAAAAACGATGACTCAAGACCAAACAAATCACCAGCATATGGGCAGTTGCTGCGGGCACAAGCATGAAGCGCAGCCAGGCACTGAACAAGAAAAAACGCAGGACAAGAAATTCACAGACCCTGTGTGCGGCATGCAAGTCAGCAAGAACCCTGAGAAAATGGCCCGTTTCCAAGGTATTGCCTACTATTTTTGCAGCACTTCCTGCGTCAGCAAATTCAATGCTGCGCCAGAAAACTATGTCAAAGCCAAGAAGATCATCGGACTAGGTAGCGTTGCTAATGTCAGTGGCGATGCAATGCAAAGCGATGCACAGGGTGAGCACAAGGACCCGGTTTGCGGCATGCGTGTCAATGCGCAAAGCCAGCATCAGTTTGTACATGCAGGACAAAGCTATTATTTTTGCTGCAACTCTTGCCTGGAAAAGTTCCGTAAAGATCCAGCTGCCTGGCTGGACCCGGCCAAACGCCCCGTATCCAAGCCCGTCGCCAAGGCAGTAGCGAAGGATGCGATATTCACCTGCCCCATGCATCTGGAGATAGAACAAGTTGGCCCCGGCACTTGCCCGCTTTGTGGCATGGCGCTGGAACCCAAGGAAGCTTCGGCAGAAGAAGATACCAGCGAACTGGACGATATGACGCGCCGCTTCAAGTTCAGCCTGGTGTTGAGTTTGCCGTTGCTGATCATGACCATGGGTGACATGTTGCCTGGCGTGTCTTTTCACAGCCTGCTGGGTATGACAGTGTTCAACTGGCTGCAATTCCTCCTGGCGACGCCTGTGGTGTTATGGGCTGGGCTGCCATTTTTTGAACGTGCGCTGGCATCCTTCAAGACCATGCACCTGAACATGTTCAGTTTGATAGGTGTGGGCACGGCTGCCGCCTATGTATTCAGCCTGGTGGCATTGCTGTTGCCAGACATTTTGCCCGCTGCCTTCAAGATGGATGGCATGGCGCCCCTCTATTTTGAAGCTGCGGCCGTCATCATTACTTTAGTCTTGCTTGGGCAGGTGCTGGAGTTGCGTGCGCGTTCGCAAACCAATGCAGCCATCAAGGCACTGTTGGGTTTGACACCGGCAACTGCGATACGCATTGCTGCCGATGGCAGCGAGACTGAAATTGCACTGAACGAAGTGCAGCTTAATGATAGCTTGCGTGTCAAGCCAGGCGCGCATATTCCTGTCGATGGCGTATTGCTGGATGGTCATAGCAATGTTGATGAAGCCATGCTGACGGGTGAACCGCTGCCAGTCAGCAAACAGGCTGGTGACAAGGTCAGCGCCGGTACCATCAACCAGCAAGGAAGTTTCAGTATGCAGGCCCAACGCATAGGCAAAGACACTTTGCTGGCCAGCATCATCTCCCTGGTAAATCAGGCTGGACGTTCACGTGCACCGATACAGAAGCTGGCTGATCAGGTATCCGGCTGGTTTGTGCCTGGCGTGATTGCCGTTGCCGTGCTGGCCTTTATAGGCTGGGCTATCTGGGGACCGACACCGGCACTGGCGAATGGTTTGATGGCCGCAGTATCAGTATTGATCATCGCCTGCCCTTGCGCGCTTGGCCTGGCGACACCGATATCGGTCACGGTTGGCATAGGCCGTGGTGCCCATGATGGCGTTTTGATCAAGGATGCCGAGGCACTGGAAAGACTGGAGAAAATCGATACCCTGCTGATAGACAAAACCGGCACCCTGACCGAGGGCAAACCAATGCTGCAAAACTTTAGCGTTGCCAGTGGCGAATCAGAAACAGATTTACTCGCGCTGGCAATGGCACTGGAGCAGCGTAGTGAGCACCCGGTCGCCCATGCAATCGTCACCTATGCAGAAGCACGTGGCTGCAAGCCAGCAGTGATCAGTGACTTCACGTCGATCACGGGCAAGGGTGTCCGTGCCATGGTGGGCGGCAAGCCAGTCTTGCTGGGTAATCCTGCGCTGCTGAAAGAGCACACCATCAATTTGTCGAATCTTGAACAGCAAGTCACCGATTTGCAGATGCTGGGGCATACCGTCATGTTGATGGCAGTTGATCAAAAAGTGGTAGCCTTGCTGAGTGTGGCAGACCAGATCAAGAACAATAGCAAGGATGCGATTGGTCAGTTGCAGCAGCAGGGCATGCAAATCATCGTGCTGACTGGCGACAATGCCAACACGGCGCGGGCGGTGGCAAAACAACTGGGGCTGGATGATGTGCGCGCAGACTTGCTGCCAGCAGACAAGTTCCGTATCGTGCAAGAATTGCAAGCACAGGGACGCATAGTCGCCATGGCCGGCGATGGCATCAATGACGCACCGGCACTGGCGCAGGCCGATGTGGGCATTGCCATGGGCAGCGGAACCGATGTTGCCATGCATAGCGCCCACGTGGTGCTGGTGAAAGGCGATTTGCGCGGCATCGTCAAAGCCCGCTCCCTGAGCCAGCAGGCGATGAAAAACATCAGGCAAAACCTGTTCTTTGCCTTTGCCTATAATTTTGTTGGTGTGCCTGTGGCTGCCGGGCTTTTGTATCCTTGGTTCGGGATTTTGCTGAGCCCCATGATAGCCAGTGCAGCAATGAGCCTGAGCTCTGTTTCGGTAATCAGCAATGCGTTGCGCTTACGGCACGCCAAACTATAAAATTGGCTCGCCAGGAACAGGTAAAATACGCGCCTGTTCCTGTCCGCTGCCAGCGCTGTGCTGGTTGAAAAGTTTAATAAGAAGAATTCATGCGTATTTCCATTCTGGCCTTTTACATTGCCACCCTGTTTATTTACCCCGCACACGCAACCGAAAAAACAAAACTGCCTGACAAGAAACCTGCTGAAAAACCCATCAGCGTGACCATCTACGCTGCTGGTGATATCGCCGCTTGCAAGAAAAAGAACCCGCTCGAAAGCATGGCAGCCAGAACTGCGGAATTGATTGCCGCAAGTCTCGCCAAAGACAACACAGCCAGAGTGATTACCTTGGGTGACAACACTTACCCGGTCGGCAAACCCGAAGAATTCACAAAATGTTATGAACCGACCTGGGGTCGCTTCAAGGATAAAACCCTGCCCTCGCCTGGCAACCATGATTACGGCATGCCCAGGGCTTTAGGTTATTACAATTACTTTGGTGAACTGGCGGGGCCGGACAGACGCGGCTACTATGCGACACAATTGGGTAAGTGGTTAATTCTCTCACTCAACAGCAATCTCGATAAAAACCAGATGCAAGTGCAATTGACATGGCTGAAGGCAGAGCTGGCCAACAAGAAGCAAAACTGCACGCTGGCCTTCTGGCATCATCCTGTATATAGCTCAGGTGGCCATGGCAATAATAAAAACATGCAGGAAGCCTGGGCCATGCTGGTAGCAGCAAAAGCTGACGTCGTACTTGCTTCGCACGATCATGATTACGAACGCTTTGTCCCGCTGGACGCCAATGGCGACACGGATGACAAGAACGGCATGCGCAGCTTCATCGTTGGTACCGGTGGTGCCAAACTGACGCCCATGTTTTTACCCAAAGGCGCGACCGAAGTCCGCGATAATTCTACCTACGGCGTATTGAAACTAAGTCTGCATGACAAGTCTTATGAATGGGAATTTTTGCCTGTGCCTGGGCAAAGCTTCAGCGACAAGGGCAAGGCCACCTGCCACTGATCGCAGTTATTAAGCCCCTCCCCGCTTACAAAGGGCGTAATTTAGGCAAACCACCCGCTGAGTCATCTCCATCTGCGACTATTTGTTCGAGTGCATTGCGCATGGCCTTGACCTTACTTGCCCCCAGTCGATCGCTCAAGTGGCGTTCAAACTCCTGGTGGAATGCGTGAGCCACTTCCATCAGGGCCAGCGCACGTGGCGTCAGGTGCAGCAGACGCACCCTTGCATCGCTCGCATCATCTTCGCGCTGGACATAGGCTTTCAGCACCATGTCATTAATGATCTTCAAGGCACCCTGCGGCGTCATTGCCAGGCTGTCTGCGACTTGCTTCAAATTTTGTGGATTATTCTTCAGCAAACGAAAAACATAGCCAAAAGAACTTCTTATATCGGCGTAGCCTTGTTGTGCCAGGTGCTGGTGCAATTGCTCCTTGAAACTGCCAAAAGCCAGATTCAGCAATACACCCAGATCAGTATTTGCTTGCGTGGTAATTTAATTCACCTTAGTTTATAATCTTTGGTGAATTATATCACAAGAGGAAATCATGAATCTGATCGAAGCGTCGTCCGCCAAAGTTTTTACCATGCATGAGGCCATATTTACCGGCCTTGCCTCACCCAGCCGCGGTTCTCACGAAAATTCGGCCTGGATCGTTGAATTGAGTTCCAACAAACCCGGCGCCACCCACGAACTTACGCGAGAAGAAATATTTATCTGTCTTGCGGGCACGGCAAAAGTGAGCATGGGGGAAGAGCATCTCAGTCTGAGTGCAGGAGCCTGCCTTATCGTACCAGCGCATACGCGATTCTCTCTGAGCAAGACCAGTGAAGAGAATTTCCGTGCTGTCGCGATATTGCCCGTGGGTGCAGAAGCAATACTGGAAAATGGTCAGGTTTTTGTGCCACCGTGGGCGCTCTGATAAGCTCTCCCTAGCCTCTGTCAACATATTAGCCTGGCAATATCAAGCGCATCCGGAATATGAAATGGATGATATCGTCCATATGAAATTCAAATAATGATTCCGGATTTTTTTGCACTATACTCAAGTACGGCCCAACGACTTGATCGCATTGCTGCGTCAAGTCGTGATTTCCCGCGTCCGCCAGGCGCATACTGGAGTCGTCATGCATATAGAAGAAACCCTCAGGCTGGATTTCAAGGACGTTTTGATACGCCCCAAGCGTTCCACCCTCACCTCCCGTTCTCAAGTCAACCTCGAACGAGAATTCGTTTTCCATCATTCACGCAAGACTTATCACGGCATCCCCATTATTGCTGCCAATATGGATTCCACTGGCACCATGGAGATGGCTGCCGCACTGGACCCACATCAATTGTCGGTTGCCCTGCACAAGCATTATGATGAAGACGCGCTGGTTGAGTATTTCTCTGCCCTGCAAAGAAAATCGACGGCCTTCTATTCCATGGGCATTACCCAGTCTGATTTCGAAAAATTCTCAGCTGTCATGGCGCGTGCACAAAATGCCATTGAGTATGTCTGTATAGACGTGGCCAATGGCTATACCGAAGGCTTTATCAATTTCGTGAAAAAGGTACGCACCACTTACCCTCACCTGACCATCATGGCAGGCAATGTGGTAACTGGCGATATTACTGAAGAGCTGATACTGGCTGGCGCGGATATCGTCAAGGTGGGCATAGGCCCTGGTTCAGTCTGCACGACCCGCAAGATGACGGGTGTAGGCTACCCGCAATTATCCGCCGTCATCGAATGCGCCGACGCTGCCCATGGACTGGGTGGACAGATCTGTGCCGATGGGGGCTGCGTTGTACCCGGTGATCTGGCCAAGGCCTTTGGTGCAGGTGCCGACTTCATCATGCTGGGTGGCATGCTGGCTGGCCATGATGAATGTGCCGGTGATCTGATAGAACGCGATGGTCAGCAGTTCAAGCGCTTTTACGGCATGAGCAGCCGCGCTGCGATGGACAAGTATGCCGGTGGTGTCGCCAAATACCGCGCATCTGAAGGCAAGGAAGTATTGATCCCTTATCGCGGCCCGGTGGAAGCAACTTTGCAGGATATTCTGGGTGGAGTACGTTCTGCCTGTACTTATGTGGGCGCGCACAAGCTCAAAGAACTGACCAAGCGCACAACATTTATCCGGGTGACACAGCAATTAAATGAAGTGTTCGGAAAATCCTGAAGCAAATGAAATCTATTTATCACTAAATATCACTAAACAAGCCCAACATAATCTAGTAACAATACTACAAGCCAGCTTCGAAGGAAGTTGGCTTTTTTTTCACAATTCGTATCATTTAAATGATTTAGCCAGCATTTGGCACAAATCCTGCATAGTTAGGTATGACCAGGACAACTTTGATATATCAATTTTCACAATTTCAATCACATCTGTGATTTGAATATTGCTAAGTGCCTATATCCATGGCAGGATAGTCGTTCGGATTTGTGAAAATTTACTTAGCAGCAAACAAATCGATTTTGCACCGAATTAATGCATTTATTTTTGATCGCACTATTTCCATGCGTCCGTCTTTTTCGCAGCGAAGCAGCCGATTGTTTGATTTAACTTTAGCTTTAAAAACGGTCTTTTGTCTGGAGTAATATGAAAACGGTAGTTATTAAAAAAACAGGGAAGCTGTCATTTCTTACTTTCAGCCTGGCATCCAGTGCTCTACTCATTAGCGCTTGTCAAAAGACCCCGGAGCCAACCCCTGTTGCCAGTGCGCATGACGCACCAGCATCCAGCGCCATGCCTACCGGCCTGGTAAAAAATCCCGTTAAACATGGCGACACTGCCGACGTGACCAAGTGGATGGACATGGCATCCAACAAGTCCGCTGCACAAATTGCCAAAGAAGAAAAACTGGCGAAAGAAGCAAAGGAAGCCAAAGAAGCGAAAGAGGCTAAAGACGCCAAGGATGCAAAACTGGCAGCAGAAGCAAAAGCCCTGGCAGCCAAAGTCAAAGAAGTACCCAAGGTCGCATCCGCGACGGCAACAGCGCCTGCACCTACTCCTGCACCCAAGCCTGTTGAAGCACCACCACCAGTAGTCGCTGCGGCACCCAAGCCTGCACCAGCGGCAGCACCGGTAGAAAACCTGACCTTGAAAGTTGTCTCCAGCATACAACCTAAATACCCCAGCACTGCAGTACGTGCAGGCATCACTTCAGGCGTAGTCAGTGCGCGCGTACACATTGATACGGACGGTAAGGTCTCGCAGGTAGAGATCGTCAAAGCCAATCCACCCAAGCATTTTGACAAGGAAGTGATTGCCGCAGCATCCCAATGGAAATATGCACCTATCTCCAAACCCCTGACAACGCTGCTGGAATTCAATTTCAAACTCGATAATTAAAGATTGGAAATTCAAAAAAGCCAGTCTGATATAAAGTCAGACTGGCTTTTTTATGTTTACTGCTCATTGCTTTACTTATGGCTTTGCTTATTGCCTGCTCAACCTAATCGCAAACGCTGATCCTGATTTGCTGCTTGCGCTTTCTTAAACTTGCCGGTTTTGCCGTCACCACCTTCTGCCATGCCAGCCATTTTGAATACGCCTACCACCTGATGCAGATTATCGGCCTGCTCCAGCAAGCTTTGGGCTGCTGCTGCAGCTTCTTCCACCAAAGCGGCATTATGCTGGGTCACCTGGTCCATCTGGGTAATAGCCACATTAACCTGCTCTATCCCACGGCTTTGCTCACCGCCTGCCGCAGCAATCTCACTCATGATGTCTGCCACCTGCTTGACCGATGTCACGATCTGGCTCATGGTAACGCCGGTTTCATCCACCAGTGCAGTACCTGCGTCGACTTTGGATACTGAGTCACCGATCAATTGCTTGATTTCTTTGGCAGCACTTGCCGATCTTTGTGCCAGATTGCGTACTTCTGAAGCAACTACGGCAAAACCACGCCCCTGTTCACCGGCTCTGGCCGCTTCGACAGCCGCATTCAGTGCCAGAATATTGGTCTGAAAAGCAATGCCATCAATGACGCCGATGATATCGACGATTTTGCGCGAGCTATCCTTGATCGCTCCCATGGTATTCACCATTTGCCCAACCACATCGCCGCCCTTGCTTGCAAAATCAGATGAAGACATGACCAGTTGATTGGCTTGCGCAGCACTTTCAGCATTGTGCTGTACGGTCGAGGTCAGCTCCTCCATTGACGACGCGGTTTCCTCCAGTGAACTGGCCTGGCTTTCAGTACGTTCAGATAAATCCAGATTGCCAGTTGCAATTTCGTTCGATGCAGTGAAAATAGTGTCCGTGCTGATCCTGACCTGGCTGACGATGGAAATCAGGCTCTTGTTCATATTGAACAGCGACTGCAGCAATTCGCCTGTCTCATCTTTAGAGCTAACCTTGATATCCTGGCGTAAATCACCTGCAGCGATATTATTGGCAATCTCAACCGCATAATTCAAAGGCCGTGAAATGCTGTTGACCAACCAGATGCCCATGGCAGATGCAAACAACACCGACAAGACGATGAAAATGGCGGCATAAATCTGGAAGCTGTGGAAGAAGCTTTGCGAAGATTCATATTCAGATTTACCGACATTTAATTGCAGTTGTATGAGTGCATCCATGTTCTCCTTCATCGTCAAAAACAAGGGATCAACTTTGCCATGGAATAATTTTGACGCTGCGTCCGTCTCTTTATTTTTTAATGCAACCAGTGCGGGATTTAAGCCTTCATCCAGGAACTGTTTGCGTCTGACAGCAAATTGGTCGGCCAGGACTTTTTCATCTGGCGTCAGATAAGTCGCCATGTATTCTGACCATATCTTGCTGGCTTCTGTCTTGCCTTTCTCAACTGCGGCTATGTGAGCTGCCGACTTCTCTGGATCGTCTGTAATGGCCTTGGCGACGATGACCTGATTCCGCATAATCAGGCGCATGACAGCATCCAGTTGCCCCAGAGCGACCAGTCTGTCGTCATACACGGTTTTAATCGAATTATTGCTGGCATTCAGACTCAGATAGCCAGCCACACCTATGGATAACACCAAAGCTGTCAACAAGATAAAACTGAAGATGAGCCTGGTCTTGATGCGAATATCCTGAAACATACTTGCCCCCGTAAACGCTGTGTTGAACGTGACAAACCATGGTTAAAGCAAAGGACTTTTTTTGAATCTGGCCTGATACATGAGTATCATCAAGGCCAAAGCAGGACTAAAGCAGAACCACAGAGCGAGATATACTCGTCTGACAATTGACTGTAAGTGCTAAGAGGCAATAACTCAAGGTCTGACTAAAATTTCACAATTTCTTGAGCTATTTTCCCTACAAAGTATGAAAGATTGTTTCCATACGCAAATATTGGTATGAAATTTGAAAAATGCCTAAATTATTCTGTTTGATTGTCTACGCCGGGCGCAGCCAGTTTGCGCAAGACCTGGGCAGCTGCCATCAGACCGAAAGAGGCGGTAACGACGATGGAAGAACCAAAACCTGCACAATTCAATCCTGTAACACCAGCACTACCATCGGCACTGGGATTGAGATCGACTTCACAAGCTTCGGCAGTCTCTGGCATGCTGAGTGCTTCCATGGAGAATACCGCGTCAATACCGAATTTGCTTTTTGCCCCGCGCGGGAAACCATGGTTTTGACGCAAGCGCTTGCGTACCAGCGCCAGTAAAGGCTCTTGTTCGGTACGTGAGAGATCGCGTATTTCTATCTTGCCAGGATCAGTCTGCCCACCTGCTGCACCTATGGTAATCAGCGGTATCGCATGCTGGCGGCAATAAGCAATCAAGGCAGTCTTGGCTTTGACATTGTCGATCGCATCAATCACATAATCAAAACCGGGCTCGCCAAGCATGGCGTCAAGATTGTCTGGGGTGACAAAGTCTTCAACCTCGTTCACCTTACAATAAGGATTGATCAGGGCAATGCGCTCGGCCAGTGCGGTGACTTTGGCTTTGCCCACAGTGTCAGTATTGGCCTGTATCTGCCGGTTGATATTCGATTCAGCCACATTGTCGAGGTCTATCATGGTGATCGTGCCTATGGCACTACGGGCCAGTGCTTCCACCACCCAGGAACCGACGCCGCCTACGCCGATGACGCAGACATGTGCCTGCTTGAAACGTTCAAGACCTGCAGCCCCATATAAACGGGCAATACCACCAAAGCGGCGCTCAAAATCGATATCTATTACTTCTTGCATAAGAAAATTGCGCCCGCAGGCTGGACATTGTAAGCAGGCGCTATTTTACTTGATGCGGCTCAAGCCGTGACTTTACTGCCAGCTTTGCGCTTCAAGTCAGTGAACAGCGAAAATACCCAGGGTCGGGTTGCCAACAGCAGTGCCATGCCCTGCCTTTGTTCTGATGACAAGCTGGCATCAATGTCAGCCAGCTCATTAAATTCTGTCAACAGGCGCGCCATTTTTCTTTGCAATACTGCAATCGAGGCTGCGCTAAGTTCTCGGGTTTCAAAGCGTAAAATCGCCTGTTCTTCGTGAAAATCACTTTGCAAAAATTCTTCCATGACCTGCGACTGGTACTTCTTGCGTATGGGGCCGCCATCACGCCATTGCAGGGTGGTATGGGTCAATAATTTGATGCGGTTATTTGGATGCAATTCGATCAGGCCCAGACGCTCAAGCTTCATCAGTAACTGCAATAGCTCAGTTTCTGCAATCTCAAATTGCCTGGCAATTTCCTTGACTTGCCATTGGTTCAGCAAGAGATAAAACACGCCCAGCAACCTGGGTTGCTCTGCCAGTGTTTGCTCTTGCGATTCTGATAGCTCCCCCTTTAACTCTTGCTGGCCGCGCGCCAACCTTGCCAGTTCCAGGAAATCAAGTTCCAGCAATTGGCAGATGGATTCCAGCCTGCGTACTGTGAACGTCGATTCAGAAAACAAACGTTTCACGCTGGCTTCACTGATTTGCAAATGGGCTGCCAGTTGCGCATAAGTCAGGCCTTTTTGCTTCAGATGCTTTTTCAGGGCAATCGTGATTTGCTGAGTCAGGTTCATGTTGCGCCCACTTTCTGGATGAATTTAAGTGACAAAGTAACGTCAGGTATTGATATTCAATACTAATTTTTAATAGATTGTATATCAATACCCAAAATCGCAAAATGGAATCTTCAAATCAGGAGAAAACAACATGCCCAACAAAAACCAGTCACATAGCGTAATCAATGTAAATGATGTGCATTCCGCGCTCAACCTCACAAAAGTGAGCAGGATTGTTGAAGTGACCAATCTCGCACAGCTTGCCAGCACATTGGCCGCAGCAAAAAGCAATGGCAAAAAGATCGCCATCAGTGCTGGCCGCCATGCCATGGGTGGGCAGCAGTTTGCTGAAGATGCGGTCTTGCTGGACATGCGTGGCATGGATAAAGTGCTGGACTTCGATCGCGAACTGGGCATCATCACGGTCGAGGCTGGCATACAGTGGCCTGCGCTGATTGATTACCTGGAAGCCGCCCAGAAAGACAGCTTGCATCAGTGGGGCATACGGCAAAAACAAACTGGGGCCGATGACCTCAGTATAGGTGGTTGCCTGTCTGCGAATGTACATGGACGTGGCTTGCAAATGCGCCCGTTCATTGCCGACGTAGAAAGCTTCAGCCTGCTTGATGCGCAGGGGAACTTGCAACACTGCAGCCGCGAAATCAATCGCCACCTTTTCAGACTGGTCATAGGTGGTTATGGCATGTTTGGCGTCATTACCAAAGTCAGCCTGTGTCTGGCTAAAAGACAAAAAATGCGACGTGATGTCAGTATCATCTCGCTGGATGAGTTGATGCCCGCGTTTGCACAACGCATAGATGCTGGCTACGCTTATGGTGACTTCCAGTTCGCCATCGACCCTGCCAGCCCGGACTTTTTACAACGCGGTGTATTTTCCTGCTATTGCCCGGTATCTGATGCCAGCAGCATCAAGGAAGAACATGCGCTCAGCGATGAGCAATGGCAGCAATTGCTGGTACTCGCCCATGTGGACAAGAGCCGTGCCTTTGATTGTTATGCCCAGCACTATATGGCCAGCTCTGGCCAGATTTACTGGAGTGACAGGCTGCAACAAACCACTTATCTGGATGGCTATCACAAACAGATAGACAGCCTGCTTGGGCATCAAGGTTCGGAGATGATAGGTGAGTTGTATGTACCCAAAGCTGAACTGCCAGCCTTCTTGCATGATGCTGCGCAGGATTTTCGCCAGCACGGAGTGGATCTCATCTATGGCACGGTACGCTTGATAGAGGCAGATACAGAAAGTTTTTTACCCTGGGCCAAACAAGATTATGCCTGCGTCATCTTTAATTTGCATACTGAACATACTGAGAGCGGTATCGCCGCCACCGCTGCAGCTTTCCGTCGCTTGATAACTCTGGCGATCAAACGCGATGGCAGTTTTTACCTGACTTATGGACGCTTCGCGACAGTTGAGCAAATTCGCCACTGCTATCCCAACTTTGAAAATTTCCTGGCTTACAAGCACCGTTTTGACCCTGATTCACTATTTCAGAGTACTTGGTTCCTGCATCATGCAGCCATGTTCTCTGCAGACCTGGAGCAGGCAGCATGAAGACAAATCAGGCCAGCAACACTGCGCTGATCGTCGCAGCCGGGGTGCAGATGCTGGCGCGTGATCCGGATTACCGCGACCTGGTGCCACACGCGATGGCAGTACATGGCCGACGCTTATTGCGGGCCAGCCACCCGCGTCTGTCCGGTCTTGTTGCACGCCACTGGTTTCGCACACTGACCTATGCGGCAGAGAAAATCACTCTGCCTGGTATCTTGTTGCACTATGTCTTGCGCAAAAAGCTGATCAGGGAATATGCCGCACAATCTGTCGCTGCTGGTACACGTCAGATCGTCTTGATAGGTGCTGGTTACGATACCCTGTGCATGGAATTGGCTGAGCAGTTTGCCGGATTGAAACTGATAGAAATCGATCATCCGGCAACACAGACTGTGAAGCGTGCTGCGGCAGGACCATCACACGCAAATCGCATACACTATATCGCGGCTGAACTGGGTAAACAATCTCTGGCCGAAGTGTTAAGCAGTTGCCCGCACTTTCATGCAAGACAAAAGACCCTGTTCATCGCAGAAGGTTTGCTCATGTATTTGACGATCGCCAATATTGCCCAGCTATTACAGCAAATGAAAATAGCCGCAACCGAGACATCATTGATTTTCACCTGGATGGAAATCCAGGCAGACGGCCGGCCCAACTTCCGTCCGGCCAGCAAGATCATCGATTTTTTTCTGAAAAGAAAAGCCGAACCTTTTTTGTCTGGCATGGCACAAGACCAGGTCCCGGCATTTTTGCAGAAAAATGGTTTCAATCTGAACGACTTGAAAGAAAGCGCTGCGGCAACTCAGCGGGCAAGCAAGAGCCAAGCTATCGCCGGGGAATATATTTGTCTGGCGCATAGTTAGCACGTCCAAGTCAGCACGTCTGAATTTGATATGACGCAAGCATGGCTAGCCTGTCTATTGCATAATAGGCAGATCAACACATGCAAGGTGAACATGAATACTCTATTCGACAGTGCCCCAGGCTTTGATCAGCCCCTGGCAGTACTCAAGCATTGCCATGATCGCATACGCAAACAACTGGCAACCATGACTAAACTGCTGGAGCACTTGCCTGCGTACGGAGCAGACAAGGATGCCCAACAGGCCGCGCAGTCTGTTTTGAATTACTTCATTAAGGCAGCACCCTTGCATCACGAAGATGAAGAAATCAATCTATTGCCTGAACTGCAAGTCACTGCCAAGAATGAAGATGCAAGCCTGTTAGCCAGTTTGTTGCCAAAAATTCTTAGCCAGCATGAAGACATGGCGGCGCAATGGCAACAATTAGAAAAGCAATTAAGTGCCATTGCAGCAGCAAGCGCGGCATCCTTATCTGCCAGCGAAGTGCAAGACTTTCAAGCACTGTACAGCGAACACATGCAGATAGAGGAAACACAGATCGCCCCCATGGCCAAGCGACTGTTTTCTGAGGCGCAAATGGCAGCGCTGGGCGCGGCCATGCAGGCAAGGCGTGGTATTGCTGCATAAAAAAACATACCGATCTTCTGAATACTTTATCAAGGAAAACCATGTCCGTAGCTGATATCCGCACCGACTACAAAAAAGCCAGCCTGGCTGAATCTGATGTAACCAGCGATCCTTACAGCCAGTTCGCCAACTGGTTTGATCAGGCTTTGAAAGCCGATGTGGCAGAGCCGAATGCCATGACACTGTCTACAGTAAATGTGGAAGGCAAACCCAGTTCACGCATCGTACTCATCAAGGAATTTGACGAGAGAGGTTTTTCCTGGTTCACCAATTACGATAGCGCCAAAGGCCAGGATCTGGAAAATAATCCCCATGCTGCCCTGCTGTTTTTCTGGATTGCACTGGAGAGACAGGTACGTATAGAAGGCCGCATAGAAAAGCTCAGTGACAAAGAAAATGATGCCTACTTCAACAGCCGCCCGCTGGGCAGCCGCCAAAGTGCACTGGCCTCGCAGCAAAGCCAGCCTATCTCTGACCGTGAAGCACTGGAGCAAAAATTGGCCGCCGTAGTGGCAGAATTTGGCGATCACCCGCCACGCCCAGCCCATTGGGGCGGCTACCGGCTAGTGCCAGAGCGCGTAGAATTCTGGCAAGGCCGCAGCTCGCGCCTGCATGACCGTATCATCTATACCCGCGATGACAATGGCGCTTGGAAGATATCCCGCCTGCAACCTTGAGCTTATTTGAACTTCTTTGAAGTTATTTCGCACCCCGGACTACCTCCTGTGAGGAGGTAGTCAGCAAGTCAATTTGGCATGATGGTTTACAGACCATGTTATCCTCGGTGTTTTTTTACCGACACCGAAGTCCATGCCTAAGAAAAAGATCTTGTTGTTAAGCGTTTCTGCTGGTGCAGGCCATAAACGTGCTGCCCAGGCCATACAGGCCACTGCGCTGCAACACGCTGCCGACACTGAAGTCTTGCACCTGGACGTAATGGATTTTGTCACCGCCGGGTTTCGTAAAATCTATACAGACTTCTATATCAAGCTGGTCAATAAGGCGCCGACCTTGTGGGGTTATCTTTACCACGCCAGTAATGAAGCGCAGTCTGACAGCACCATGGAAAAACTCAGGCGCGGCATAGAGCGCCTGAATGCCCGTCCTCTACTGCAAGCTATTGCCGATTTTGCACCGGATGTTATCGTCTGCACCCATTTCCTGCCTGCCGAAATGTTGTCACGTCTGCTGCGCAAGGAAAGGCTGCATTGCCCGGTCTGGGTACAGGTCACCGACTTTGATTTACACAGGATGTGGGTGCATGAACACATGGCAGGCTATTTCGCTGCCAGCGAAGAGGTTGCCGACCGTATGCGTACGTCTGGCATCCCGGCTGAGCGCATTCATGTCACTGGCATCCCCATCATGCCTGCTTTCACCCAGGCACTGGACAGGAAAACCTGTGCAGCAGAATTCGGCCTCGATCCATCTCTGCAAACATTCATGCTGATGGGCGGTGGTGCTGGCCTGGGTGGCCTCGACGAAGTTGCTGAACGCCTGTTGTCATTACCTGGCAATTTTCAGCTTATCGTACTGGCTGGCAAAAACGCCCCTGCCCTGCAAGCCTTGCAAAAACTGGCCTTGCGTTATCCCGGACGCCTGCTTCCACAAGGCTTCACTGACAAGGTAGAACGCCTCATGGCCTGTGCTGATCTGGTCATTACCAAGCCCGGTGGCCTGACTACATCTGAATGCCTGGCCATGGGACTGCCCATGATCGTCAACTCACCAATTCCAGGGCAGGAAGAACGCAATGCCGACTTTTTGCTGGAACAAGGTGTTGCGCTGAAAGCCTATGACGATGTCAGCCTGGCCTATCGCCTGAATCATCTGTTACAGCATCCGGATAAATTGCACGACATGCATCTCAAGGCGCAAGCGCTGGGGCGTCCACAGGCAGCAATACAGGTCTTGCAAACCATACTGGATGCACCGGTTTGAGCCCTGGTTTGACGATGAAATCTGCTAACAATTCAACTAATAATGCATTCAAGGCCTTCTTGCTTTGCTTTATCTTTGTCTGTGTACTGGCGCTGTTCTTTGCGCAGGTAGAAATCCAGATCGAAGGCAGTGGCGGCTGGGCAGCCAATCTGCCAACCTGGCGTATAGAAAAGCACTGGCTGCTGGACATTTTCTGGGGTGGCAGGGCCATGACGGGTTACCATGCCTGGGTCTTTCCTTTCATCACCTTGTTTTTTCATTTTCCCTTTGCGATGTTGCAGCAATGGACGGTCAAACTGGAATGTCGTGCCATCGCCAATATCATGACATTCTGGATAGTCGAGGATTTTTTATGGTTCGTAATGAATCCGGCATATGGCATTTCACGCTTCAGCCCGCGTGATGTGCCATGGCATATACACTGGTTGCTGGGTGTACCAACCGATTATTGGGTAGGATTAATCGGTGCCATTTTTCTCTATATTTATTCGTATAAAAAACATGCTTAATAAGATCATGAAGATCAGCAAGATGCAAAATAAGCGTGGCAACAGCTATCTGGCTGCACTGTCCTGTGCTGTCTTGCTAGTCACAAGTGCCGTCAGCGCACAGGAAACTCGTTCCCCGGACTGGGCGACTCCAGTAGCAGAAACGCAAAACCTGTTCCGCGTACATCAAGACTTTTACCGCAGCGCCCAACTCGACAGCAAGGATGTCGCCTTACTGCAATCCCTGGGCATCAAGACGGTGGTCAGCTTACGCTCCTTTCATTCTGACGCCAGCATCTTCAAAGATTCCAGTATCAAGCTGCAACGCATAGGCATCAATACCTGGAATATCAATGATACCAATGTCATCTCTGCCCTGCGTGCCATCAAGGCGGCAGAAAAGGATGGCCCTGTGCTTTTGCATTGCATGCACGGCGCTGACCGCACTGGTCTGGTGACTGCCATGTACCGTATCCTGTATCAAGCCTGGACAAAAGAGAAGGCACTGGAAGAATTGATGAAGGGTGGCTATGGCTATCACAGCATGTGGAAAAATATCCCGGAGTACTTGAAAAAAGTGAATATAGAAAAAATACGCGAAGGTGTGAATAAACCATGAAGCATGTATCAGTTTTAATTGGCATCACGTCCAGCTTGCTATTGCTGCCAACTACCCAGGCAGCACAACTCGACGCCAGCAAATTCACTGAAACACAAGTGCAATTGATAGATCAAAGCAAGGCAGACAGCAATGGCAAGACTTTTGCTGCAGGCACTATCCTGAATGCGCCTGTCGCCAAAGTCTGCGCAACCATACAGGCTTATGAAGACTATCCCAGCTTCATGCCTAATACGGCCAAGGCCAAGGTCACTCGTCAGCCAGATGAATCTGCCCTGGTCGATTTCACACTGAATCTGCCGCTGGGGAAAGTAAAAAAATACCGCTTGAAAATGACACCCAAAGTCAGCTCTGCCGCATGTAACCTGAGCTGGAAATTGCAACCATGGGAAGGTTTGAAACAGGAAGAAACCATAGCCGATACCTCAGGTCAATGGGAACTGACAGCCCTGGCTGACAACCCCGCCAAAACTGTCGTCAAATACCATGTCTTTACCGATCCGGGCCCGGTGCCCATGGGCCTGGGCTGGATAGTTGATAGCATGAGCAAAGACAGCATACCGAAAATGATGGATGCGCTCAGGAATAAATTGCGTTGAATGATGTGAAATGGATTTGAAAAACAGGAGAAGCTGTAATTCTCCTGTTCTTCTGGCTCAAGTTCATGTTAACGAGCAAATTTCCTGACTAAGTGCCAAACGCGCTGCATATGCCTGCAATACATCCAGGCCTGGCTCCTTGCGTGGCCAGATAAGCTCTACCCCATCCCCGGCAAAGCGCGGCAGCACATGTAAATGCAGGTGCGGCACAGTTTGCCAGCCAGCTTCACGATTTGCCTGCAAGATAGTCATGCCTTCAGGTTGAAATTCTTGCTGCACAGCCCTGGCTATCGCATGCGCAGCGCGCATCATCGCCACGGCTGTGGCTTCATCAGCATCCATCAAGGTCAGGTAAGGCTGTTTGCTGGCGACCAGCACATGACCAGGATTGATCTGCCCGGCATCCATGAAAGCAAACACCAAAGCGTCTTCATACACTTTGGCACAGGGTAGCTCGCCAGAGATCAGTCTTTCAAATATGGTAGGCATAGCTTCTGATCATGCTTAAGTGATCAGCTTGCTGGAAAACATCTTCCTGGCCTTGGCGACTTTTGGGGCTACCACGAATGAGCAATAGCCTTGCTGCGGATGCTGGCGGAAATAATTCTGGTGATAGTCTTCCGCAATATAAAACATTGGTGCCTGGCTGACTTCCGTGACGATCGCATCATCCCAGACCATCGCCATTTCCTTGACGACCTGCTCAGCAGTTGCCTGCTGTTGCGTATCATGGAAAAAAATCACGGAACGGTATTGAGTGCCACTATCATTACCCTGACGGTTCAGCGTGGTTGGATCATGGATGGTAAAGAAAATTTCCAACAATTCCCTGTAACTGATGACAGCCGGATCAAACGTCAGGCGCACCACTTCTGCATGGCCAGTTTTGCCCGTGCAGATTTGTTCATAAGTGGGTTGATGCACTGCCCCGCCAGAATAGCCGGACTCCACTTTCAATACCCCGCGAATTTGCTGGAATACCGCTTCGGTACACCAAAAGCAACCGCCTCCCAGTGTGGCAAATTGAGTTGATGTCGTGGTCATGGCTTTCTCCTAGTTTATATGGCAGTTGAATATACTTAGTCTGCTCACAAGTCATTTTCTTACATTTATGAATTTTTTGCTCACAAGCTGCAAGCTCAGATGCAAGTGCGGTAATTTCAGAATCCACCCAATTTGTCCGAATTCTTTTCTAGTTCAATGTACACAATACGTGCACAACGCGCAGCACATTACAATGGTAATTAAAAAACAACTTTTAAAATCCGGCCAAATGTGAATTAATGTAACCATGCAATCCAAAGATTACAAAAACTTACACGAGAATATGAAAGGAAATACTTGGTATACGACTAAAATATTTCCTCAATTTTGGTGATGTCTTCTCCCACTGCCAGACACAGTGGTGAGTCATTCAAATATCCACAGACATCCTGTAGAGATGGCGGATACCAGAATTTAATTGCCAGACCAGATTTGGCGCATATTTTCTCTTTGCTATTTCAATAAGTACACCATGTTAATTGACGTTATCAAAAACGGTTTCAGGACTATCTTCAGAGTGCGCCATGACCGCGAACTGCCACCACCTGGCCCTAAACCGGCATTTGGCAGCACCGTTGTCTATAAACGCCTGAAGATGCAATTGATCGTGCCTATTGACTATGAACAATGGGAATGGCTGACCGAAAAAGGCTGGCGCACGCTGGACATGCGTTCAAACCGCCGTCGCTACTTCAAGGTACCGCGCAAAGCGGTGACACGTCTGTTACATGCCAATGAAACAGAGCGTGAAGTGCTGCTTCTGCAAATCATAGAACATCGCTATGACAGATCACGCCTGCACTGATTAATTTTAAAGCAACATTTTTTAAATTATCCATATTTTATAAATTCGCGATACAAACTTGCATTAGCATTAAGAAAATGGATTTTTAGTCATATGCTCAACATCATTTTCTTGATGCGCACTGTCAAAAATTAAAATCCTGACAATACTCAAGCAGGCTGCAAGCGGTTAAAATGCCCGCATGCAAAATATAAGTAACGACGCTGAGGTTCAGAACGAAGACGATCTCGCTCTGCAGACCTATTTCAAGCCTGGTATTACTCCCGAAGACGTTTCCGCTGTATTCCCCCTGAAGCGTGGCCAGCCTGTTTTACAGGCTTTTACGGCTTTGTTTCATGGCGGTTTCAACGGGGTGCTGTTGCGCCTGCTGGTTTTGCGGGAATTGACAGCGGATGTGGAAACACCTTCGCTAAGCCGGGCAGATATCAATGCCAAACTCGGTTATCTCGAAGCAGATGCTTTGGAGACGGTATTGTCACGTCTGCGCTCTACCGGCCTGTTGATCTGGGACGCCAGCCAGTCTGTCTACCGGATTACACCGACGGCACGTAATGTGCTGGCAGCGATAGAGTCCTTGCTGCAAGTCGAAGAAAACAATGACCAGGCTGAGATGAGTTATATGCTCACCCAGGTTGCCGGTGCACAGGCCGTTGGCGGCGTCTCGGTGGAACAGTTGCATCACTTGCTGGGCCGCCTGATAGAGTTGACGGAAGAATTCTCGGATGCGATAGCCTCAGGCTCAGAATTCCAGTTGCGCACTGCCCAGCAAAAATGGCATACCGCCTGTGACTGGGTAGAAAAAGGTTCAGAGATCATCCATGCCATCACCAATGACAGCCGTGCCGATGCAGCAACACACAGGGCAGCGCAGGCCATAGGCCGCGCCCAGAGTGCCTTGCTGAATATGCAGGGCATGTTCTCAAGAGCTTTGAACCAGATTGAGCGCCAGCGCGTGCATCTGGGTCAGTCTGGCTTGTCGACCACCGATATCAAGACCTGGCTGTTGCAAAAGGATGATCTGGCAGCTCTGGCTGACGATGCATTGGCAAAACCTGTAACGCCGATGTTCATCACGCCCTCAGAAATGATAGACGTGGCCGAGAGTGAGTTGTTGAGCCACCGTGTCTCTGCCCTCGCTGGTGCCTTGCCTGCCGGTGAAAATGCACCGTCGATTGCCAACGATGATAGCGATGCCCTGCATGAGCTCGATCACTGGCTGGCCTTGCTGACTGAGGCCGATGCCTCAGAAAAACCGATCTCGCTACAAGATATTTTATTACCGTCGAATTTTTCGATTGCCTCTTACCGGGCCTCCATGCTGCCTTTGCTGGGTGACCCCAATGAATCCGCCTTGCAGGGCGCAACCGGGATACTGGCACGCCTGCCGCTGGTCTTCAATTCCAAAGACAAAATGCACAAGGTGCATGATGAACATGTCGCGGCAATGTCCATTGCCAGCCTGAACGCCCCCGATGCGGCCAACGCAGTCCAGCCAGCACGCAAAGCGAAGTCATCTGCACCCGCTGAACCATCTGCACCACCTGTACAGACAAGAGAAACACCATGATCGAAGATGCACAAATCCTGATCGCCCGCTTGCTGGCGCACCAGACCCTGCGCCGTGAAGACAAACTGGTCAAGCGCGCCTTGTCAGATGAATTATTCCGCACCGAGATCGATACACGCCTGAAAGCCTGCGGCATGAAGTTTGTCGATAACGTGTATGCCGACTATGTGACCCTGGCACTGACACGCGATAGTGAATCCAAGGTATTTGGTACCAAAGAGACCTGGCAAAACAATAATTTTGGCTTGGCTCGCGATGGCGTGGCCTTGCTGGTAGTCTTGTGGTCTTTGATTATTTTGCCAAAGCGTGAACGCCAGGAAGCCCATCAACTGGCAGAAGAAGACCAGAATGATATGTTTGGCAAAGACAAACCCATGCCGCGTGCGGAAGATACCTCGATAGGTATTTCTTACCGCGCCCTGCTGGCAGACTTTGGTGAAAAGCTGGGCAAGAAAACCCGCATGGATATGAACCTGGGCCAGTTGGCACGCGTAGGTTTTATTGAGCGCAAGGCAGACCTGATTTTGGAAGGCCCGCTGCTGGATTTGCTGATGGATACCGATACCCTGAAAGACCGCATCATCAATGGTGCGCTGTCAGATATTTTCCAGATCCCGGTACCACGTACACCAGCCATCATCGTCCCTGCTGTTGCGCCTGAAGTTGAATCTGAATCTACTACTGAAACAAATGAAGCAAGCGTGGAAACGCCCGTTGCTGCTACCGATACAAGCGCAGACACAGACGCCGGTCCTGGCGCAAATACCGACACCAATACCGAAAAAGAATAAGCACCATGTTTCATATCAAATCGCTGGAACTTGTCCATTGGGATTATTGGCAACGCATCAAGAACATCCCTCTGGATGCCAAGATCATTACCATCGCCGGGCAAAATGGCTCGGGTAAAACCACGCTGCTGGATGCCTTGCGCACCCTGTTTGGCCTGGAATGTTCGATGGGGCGTTCGTACAAACATTACGCCCGCCACTCAGGTCAGCAAACGGCATGGATACGTGCAGTCGTTGATAACAGCGCGGTGGGTCCGCAGATTTCCAACCGCCCTTTCCGCATGTCTGGTTTGTATGAAGATGAAGTCACGCTGTTTTGCAAGATAGAAAAAAATGGTGGTGACTGGAAGCGCCAATACCTGATGCGCAGCGGCAAGACCGAGATAGAAGAAATACAGGAAGCCAATGACTGGCTGGGTGTGGAAAGTTATCGCAAACGCCTGTCACATGCAGGCTTGTCAAATGCCATGGGTAAAGTACTGGCGCTGGAACAGGGCGAGACAGACAAACTCTGTGAATACGCGCCGCGCCAGTTGCTGGACCTGGTGTTCCAGGTCTTTGGCGACAAGGAAGTGCTGGATGCCTATGATGACGCCAAGCGTCACCAGCGTGATACTGAAACTGAATTGCAGCGTTTTGAAACCGAGTTGGAAGGTGCAAAAACCAATCTGGAAGGCTTGCGCCTGCGCGTTGCCAATTACCACCAGTATGAAAGCCTGAACAAGGAAAAGCGCGACCTGCAGGAAGAGATACTGCCTACCCTGCAATACCATGAAGCATTGGAAAAAGCGGGCACTACCAGCCAGGCCCTGCGTGCCAGCAAGCGTTTTTTAAAGACGCAAGACCTGGCCCTGTCTGACCGTCGCCAGCACCTGGCACAGCAAGCACAGCAAGTCACAGATGCCAAGCAGGCAGAAGCTGCACTGGAAGCTGAAGAATCATCACTGCGAGAAAAGCTGGGGCAGATCAACAGCAAACTCAAACCGCAAGAAAGCCTGCTGGAACAAAAAGCCCGTTTGCAAAAACTGGCTGCTGAAGCTGATGCCGATGTCGCCAATATCGCTGACGATCTGGAGAAGAAAGAAGCCGAGCTGTCACGCCAGAAACTGGAACGCGATTCCCTGACCCAGCGTATTGCTGGCGAGATGGAAACCATCGCCGCCCTGCAAGGCAAGTCTGCCCTGCCTGACCCTGAGAATGTGCGCCAGATGCGCCGTGCACTCACTGATGCGAATATTCCACATTGCATGCTGCCAGAGATTGTCGAAGTAACCGACCCTAAATGGCAGGCGGCGGTAGAAGGTGTATTGCGCGGCTATACCTCTGTCATCTTGCTGGACAAAGCCACCGATGCTTCTGCCGCTTACCGCATTGGTGAAAAGCAGCGCTACAGCCACTTCATTGTGCCTGACCGTATCAGTGCACCGGTGGTCAAGGACCAGAGCCTGCTGTCTGTCGTCAACTTCACCGGCCAGGCACCGGGCTGGCTGATAGAACAGTTGCAGCGCATCGATACTGTAGGCTCAATTGAGCTGGGCATGAAGTTGCCTAAGAATCAGGAATGGATTACGCCTGACGCCTATCATTTCGAGCGCCGTGGTGGCCGTTCGCTGTTTGTCGAAGTATCACGCTATCGCTTTGGTAATGCAGGCCGCACCCAGCGCCTGGAAGCCTTGCTGAAGTCTTTGCCACGCCTGCAATCGCAAGAAGATGTGCTGACCATGCAGATCAGCAAACTGGCAGGTGAAATCAGCTCTTTCAAAGCGCGCCTGGCTGGTGTTGACGCCGCAAAAGAACTGAGTGCCCGCCATGCCGAATTTGAAGAAGCCAGCCGCAATACCCAGCCGCTGAAACAGCAGCGCATGGAAGTCGGCGGTCGCCTCGGTGAAATCGCACCTTTGCTGAAAGCAGCTACCGAGCAACGCTCGGTAGCTCATTTGAAATGGGAGCAGGCCAAGGCTGCAATTGCCGATGCCGAAGCCCAATTGCGCACATCAGAAAAGCGCCATGCCGATGAACGCAAGGAACAATTTGAAACCCTGCGTGCCATGCGCGACACCTGGCATACCCTGCCACATAACTGGAAACGCGCCTCGCACCGCAAGGAACTGGTGGCCGAGCATGAAAACGTCCACCAGATAGAATTGCGCATACGCAGCCTGACAAATAACCTGGCGCGTGATGACTGGGAAACCGACTCTACTGTGGTTGATCAGTACACCCGCCTGAACGCCCTGCTGCAAGGCCGCCAGGCTGAGACTGATGAACGCCGCTACCAGAATAACCGCGCGATAGAAGCCACCGTGAATGCCCGCGCCGCCTATATGGACAGGTTGCGTTTCACGATCAAGTCATACAGCAAAAACATCAAGCAACTCGGTGAGCTGGCAGGCATAGAAGTGCATACCGACCCGGTCAAACTGGAGAATGACGACATACAACTGGCCCAGGCTGGCTTGCATGTACGCTTCAAGTTTGACGGCAAAGGCCCGATAGGCATGAATGATGGTGAAGCATCTGGCGGCCAGCAAGTCATGAAGTCACTGATACTGCTGATAGGTTTGCTGAAATCTGACGATGGTTCAGGCGGTTTTGTCTTCATCGATGAACCCTTCGCCCATCTGGATATACGCAATATCCAGCTGGTTGGTGAGTTCCTGAAGAACACGGATGCCCAGTATCTGATGACGACGCCGCTGACGCATAATACTGATGTGTATGACCCATCAGAACTGACACTGATCACCAGCAAGAAGAAAAAAGACACCGAATGGGCACAACCTATTTTTGTCTTGCAGAGAAAAACTGAGAAAAACAAGGTTGCCAAGGCATGATGAATATCCCCTGATATCGCTTGATATGAGGGGATAGTTCATTCTGAGCGCCACTTTTTCTATGTACGTTCAGCTAAGCCTGGAGAAAACTATTAACGGTAAATCAGGATGAGCACCTGCAATGTTGTTGTTTCCACCTGCGCAAGCAAATTGACCTATAGACTGCTTCCGAAAAGATGTAAACTGCTTTGACGTTACAGCCTGCCCAAGCCTGCGGTAGAACAAGCAAGCTACCTTAAAGCGCATATGAAAAAAATAAGCAAAGCTGCATGGTCTGAAAATCCAAAACAGAACAGTATATTAGCTGCGCTACCCAAGGCAGATTTCGAGCGTATTTTGCCCGACCTGGAACTGGTACCTCTCCCTTTGAAATGGACGATGCTGGAATCTGGTGACCATGTACGTTTTCTGTATTTCCCTATCTCTGGCATCGTCTCGCTGATCTACGCTTTGGAAGATGGTTCATCGAGTGAAGTGGCACTGGTAGGTAATGAGGGCATGGTAGGCATTTCCATCTTCATGGGTGGTGATAGCATGCCGTCCAGCACAGAAGTCCAAAGCACCGGCAAGGCATATAAGCTCAGCAGAAAAGTCATGAAAAGGGAATTTTCCCTGGGTGGCAAGTTGCAGCAATATGCTCTGCTGTATACCCAGGCACTGATTTGCCAGACTTCACAAACCGCCGTTTGCAACCAGCACCATTTACTGGATCAACAATTGTGCCGCTGGCTCTTGATGAGTATGGACAGATTGCATTCAAATGATATCGTGATCACCCAGGAAATGATTTCCAATTTATTGGGAGTACGTCGCGAGAGCGTCACTCAAGTCATAGGCCAATTACAAAAAGATGGATTGATTACCAGCAGACGTGGTCATATCACGGTGGTGGACAGGCCTGCAATGGAAGCCCGCGTCTGCGAATGCTATGAAGTCGTCCGCAAAGAATACCTGCGTCTTCTCCCACCCGTTCCTGACGCTGATCCTGCGGCGTGACAGTGATAATTGTTCATGCTATACAATTTGTGTGAATCAGCTATATTCCCTGGCAGGAAGCTTGCTCACGGTCAGACAGTCGCGAGAATTATCTTTCAGGTCGCCACCAGGCTGAAGACATAAATCCTGCAACTTCAATCTTAAAGAGCGTGACTGTGCTGCCTTGCCATAACCTAATCTACCCATAAAACTGGTATTTTTCAAAACAGCGGGATGGCACAACGCCGCCAGGTTTTGCTGCAATTCCAGCATCTGCTCCTGTATACCCGCAGTATCACTGCAAGAGCGTCCGGCTTTGACATACCAGCTAAAGATCAGTGGTGTCATCTCTGGCTGCAATTGTATGCCCAGCTGTGTAGCTGTCAGCCAGAAGCGCTGCAGGCTACGGCCAGCAGCAATAAAATCTTCTACAGTTTGCGGCTCTTTCCTTGCCACGATCATAAAATGTGTGGCGCAAAATAATGCCGGAATCAGATCCAGTTGCAAACGTGGCAGCCATGTGCCTGCCATAAAGCGATTCATCCAGTTGACCCGCTGCCAGCTATGCATGGCCCAGCGCATCAATAGCAAACCCAGTTTATCCATGCCTATGGCTTGATCCGGTATGCGATCTGTACTGAATTGCTTACCCCAGTCTATGACTTTTTTATGAGTGGGAAAAGCCTCTGGCATGGTCAGGCGTATTTTTGCATTCTGCCATAATAATTTCGCCATCTTCCAGCGTTGCTGCCAGCCACCAAACCAGCATATGCTGAAGTTACCACCTACAGCCTGCTCCAGCAACAATTGATGTTCTGCACGCAGAGCCAGCGTAGATAGTGCCCGTCTTTGCACGCTTCTTTTTTCTATCATCTCCACCAAAGGGTGTGGAATGCAGATGTCGACGGGCAAGAGCCTGACCTGGTAAGCAAGCGCCTGACTATTGTCCAAATTTCCCTGACTGTCTATACGCAAAAATTCTGCATGCCTGTGCTGGTGGCTGGCTGCCAGGCTGATGTTTTCCAGCAGAGCACCGAGGGCGAGCTGGCTGGGACGGCCATCGAAATCATAGACTACCGTGTCACGGGTATCAAAGGCACGAATGATGAAAGCGTCTTCCGAGACAACTTCAAAGCGCCAGTTCTGTACATTGTCACCACTAGGTGCCCAGCGTGCCTTGTCCAGTATGTATTCAAGCGGGCTCATGCTGTCTTTCTGCTTCGGCCAGTTTCTGGCCTAACATGCGTCTGGCAATCGCCAGTTTAATTTTTTGCAAGGGATTGCGGTTGCCACCTGGCAGCCAGGTTTTCTTCAACTCTTGCCGGTAAGCGTCGTAATGGATGCCGCGCGGTGCAGCAACCACTTTGCCACGTCCGAGCAGGATTTTTGCAGCTTCCGTTGCAGCTACGCCTGCACACAGCTGACAGGCCATTACCGTTGACGGGCCTTTTTTCAAATCCAGCCGCACACGGCTAGGATCAACCAGGTAAGAACCATGCAGACGTGCCGGTGCCAACCCGATTAAAAAACGTATGCCTTGCTCAAACTCTGACTGGCCCTGCATCTGGAAATAATCATCGAAACTCATTTTGCCCGGCATGAACGCCAGTACTGCGGTGCCCATACCCAGTGGTGCTGCAGTCACAGCCGGTATGCCTTTGCGATAGCAGGCAGCAAACACCGCGCGGCGGGTATCGAAGGCAAAAAAGTCCAGGCTGTCAATATAGATATCCACACCATCCAGAAAGGCATCCATATTGGCTGGCCCTATACCCTGGGCAAAAACTTCTATCTGTAGCTCAGGATTGATATCCCTGGCCATGGCCTGCATGACTTGCGCCTTGTCCTTGCCGAGGGTGGATTGCATGGCACCGGCCTGGCGGTTCATATTAGGCAGGTCAAACTGGTCAAAGTCTGCAATATGAAAAGCACCGATACCCAGTCTGGCCAAGGTCAGCAGATGCGCACCGCCTACGCCACCCATCCCCGCTATGGCAGCCTTCTTGCCACGCAGTTGGGCCTGCTCTGCCTCGGTGAACCAACCCAGATTACGGGAAAAAGCCTGATCGTAATCAAAAGAAGAAGCTGACTGAGCAGGATGTGCTGGTAATGGTTTCATTTTTATTGCTCACTCAAACCCTGCATGCGGGCAGCCAGACGGGCTTCTTCTTCATGGGAAAAAAGGTAGGGATAAAAAGAACGCTCGGTGTCAGCCAACTCAGGTTTGCCACCAAAAATCTCTATCATCCTGGCAACATAATGCAAATCGATGCCTAGCAAAACAGATGGTGCCTGCACCTGCTGGTTATCCCTGACATCGCTCAAGACCGTAAATTTCAACATGCGCTGATAAAACGCCACATGCCTGGGATTGACCTCTATGCAGATATAGTTGTATTGGCGCACCCGCAATGCCCATATCTCGGCCAGGTGGAACAAGGACGCGAGTACGCTGCGGGACTTGACTTCTTTTTCTATCGCCAGCTTGGTGAACTGACATAGCTTTGCACCTCTCCTGCGCAAGCTATCCAGTTCAAACTGGTACAGCTTGTCAAGCGGCAGGCCTTCACCGGCATCGAATTGCACACTGAGCGTGCCAACCACGCGATTTTCTATGGTCGCCTGCAGGCTAAGAATATTGCCGGCTTTGCTCGCCTCAGGATGGGCATATCCACGCGAGGAAAAGCGTTCATTGACCAGCATGTCGATGGTTTCTCTATCATTCCTGGTATTTACCAGCTTGACTTTGAAGCCCGGAATCTGCTTGTCCGGCCAGGGATATACTGGGGTCTGTGGTGTCTGCCGCTTGAAAGCATCTCCCTTATTATGACGAGGGACGTCCAGTGGCATACCAATGATGGTATTTGTCTGAGCAAGTGAGTGCATGATCTTATCCAAAGTATAAGCAGTTTAAGGGACTACAAAACCTTTCCTGTGGAGTGCGCACCCACCGTTTGGAAACAGAAATATCGTTTCTGTGCAGTAAGTATATTCATGCTTGGGGAAAATTAATAAGCTAAAATAGACAAGCGATGTGCTGATTCAGCCATGACTTGTAAGCAAATCTATGTAATCAAATGTTACCGATACGCTTTGATCTCTTATTTCTGGACGGCTGCATGCCTGGTGCCATGCTGACCAGCATTGACGCCATTACCGCGGGGAATACCTTGTGGAGTTTGAGAAACCCTGAAAAACTAAGCCAGGCAGGCAGGCGTGCCCTGCCATTTCGCTGGCGCATTATTGATGTGCATGGCAAGGCCCTGCATTTGCCATGGCTGACAAACTCCATGGCACCAGGCTTCGATGGCACGGATGAATATCTGCCCGCCAGGCAAACCGTGCTGGTCATGCCTGGTCTGCAAATAAACACTATCTATGATTTGGACAGGCGCGTTAAAACCGGTGGTGCAGAAAAAGCCTTGCTGCAGGCACGCCATCAATCTGGTGGCATCATCGCAGCCAGCTATAACGCTACCGGATTTCTGGCAGAAGCAGGCCTGCTTGAGCACAAGCAGGCTGCCATGAGCTGGATGATGAGTGGCTGGCTGGCCGATAATTACCCAAATGTCTTGCTGAATCTGCGTCACGAGGTCGTAGTTGATAGCAACATTTTTACTACCGGTGCGCCAGCCAGCAATTACCGTTTGATTTATGAAGTCATGCGCCTGCATTCTGGAGATGCCCTGGCCAATAGTGCGATCGATGCCACCTACTACCAGGAAGAGCGCTACAAGATCAGTGCAGACATGAACCCCGTGCTGTCAGCAAAAGCGCGTGACGGCATCGTCTTCAAAGCCCGTGCCTGGCTGGAAGCAGATCTCAGCCGCACCTATGATCTGCAGGAAGTTGCACATGCCGCTGCCGTCAGTCCGCGCACGATCAATCGCTATTTCAATGAAGTGCTGGGTATGTCGCCGCTCTCGTATCTGCAAAAACTGCGTATACAAAGAGCCAAGCAATTGCTGGAAATCAGCATGCTGGATATCAGCGCCATCGTAGAGCAATGTGGTTACCGCGACAATAGTTCATTTTGCCGGCTGTTTAAAAGAGAAACCCAGATGAGCCCTTTGCAATTCCGGCGCCGCTTCAACTTTCGGGTAGACAAGCGCTGGTGGCGCGCCAGCGATACAACCTCCTATAACACAAACTGAACCATGCCAGACCTGAGTTTACATAGCGCTCATATTGGATCAGACTAAGGCTATTTTTCTCCTAACAAAAGACGGAAAACTGAAACATGTTAATCAATTGCGTTACGTATCAGGAAGGCCGCAAACTGTCCGACATATCGGTAGCAGCAATCAGCGACTATGTGCAACAAAAAGACCAGTTTGTCTGGGTAGCCTTGCGCGATGCCTCGGATGAAGAATTGCAGGAAATGCAGGTCGAATTTGAATTGCATGAACTGGCCGTTGAAGATGCGCGCCATGGCTATCAAAGGCCAAAAATCGAGGAATATGGTGACTCTTTGTTTGCCGTCATCCACACAGTGGAAATGCTGGATGGCGAACTGAACATAGGTGAACTCAATCTCTTCGTAGGTGAAAATTATGTATTGTCGGTGCGCAACCGTTGTCAGCAAAACTTCCTGGGTGTACGCCAGCGTTGTGAGCGCGAACCACATTTACTCAAGCATGGTTCTTCATTTGTTTTCTATGCGCTGATTGATGCCGTCGTTGACCGCTACTTCCCTGTCGTAGAAGCATTGGAAGAAGAACTGGAACTTATCGAAGAACAGATTTTTACCAAGGGCAGTGAACGAGCAAATATCCAGCGCCTGTACCAGCTCAAGCGCAAGATCATGGTAGTCAAACATGCGGTCACACCTTTGATGGAAGCATGCGGCAAATTATTTGGTGGGCGTGTACCAGCCTTGTGCGTGAATACCCAGGAATATTTCCGCGATGTATATGATCATCTTTACCGCGTCAACACCTCGATCGAAACCATACGTGACACCATCAGCACGGCGATACAGGTGAACTTGTCCATGGTCGCCATCGATGAGAGTGAAGTCAACAAGCGGCTGGCTGCAGGTGCGGCAATTTTTGCGGTACCCACCGCATTTGCCGGTATCTGGGGTATGAACTTCAAAGCCATGCCAGAACTGGAATGGCATTATGGCTATCCAATGGCGGTAGGCATCATGTTCTCAGCCTGTGCTTATTTATATTACCGCTTCAAGAAGTCCGGCTGGTTGTGACAAGGCTGGTTTACCGTCAATCAAATTACCTGAACTAATCAAAACCAGAGACATCACCACTGCGATGCGATGATGCCTCTGGCAGGTTTTATGGCAAGCAGCATTATTCAAATGGCGGTGCTTTGACAGCACGCATGGCGCTTTCCAGCATCGAGGTGCTCAGTGGTTCAATAAAACCTTTGATGCCTGCTGTTTGTGCTGCAGGCTCAGTTGCCGGCATTTTGAGTAATGCGGCCTTGATTTCAGCTGCCACATCTTTATTCGCATGCGGCAAGGCAACCACGAAATATTCGGGATACAGTTCTGTCGTCAGCAGAAATGGGAATTTTGCATCTTTGCGCTCGTCGAGGATAGTGAAATCTTCCAGCTTGATTTTACCTTCCTTGGCCATGTTCTCCAGTATGCCGGTGCGGACAAAAGCTGCGCTGGATTTGCCTGACTGCACAGCCAGCACAGAATCGTCCTGGCTGGTGGTCGTGAACAAGCCGTAGTCACGCCTTGGTTGCATACCCTTTTGGGATAAATGATAAACCTGGAATAAATAACCGCCCGCAGACTGTATGCCCAAGGCACTGACAGGTTTGCCTTTCAGGTCTTCTATCTTGCTGATGGTACCACCCTTTTTAACCACGACAACACCGCCAAATACTGAGCCCTGCTTGCCATTCAGGGAAGCCAGCAGCGACGCCCCCAGTTTCACCTTCAGCATCAAGGTCTGGTTGGGATTGGCAAGGATGAAATCAACTTTCTTGGCACTGGCATCGCCAAACACCTTGGACACTTCCATGGGGACAATTTCTACTTGCTTACCTGTTGTCTTGCTCAGATACTTGCCCAGGTCTTGCCACTGATTTTGGGTCTCTTGCGTTGAGCGCGGGGCATTGACGCCCAGCTTATAAGTTTCCACACTGCTGGCTGTCAGTGCACTACACATCAAGATCATGAAGCCAGCGATTTTTATGAGGAACAGGCGTGTACTTTTCATTATTTGCACCTTTGTAATCAAGAATTAAACGATTTCAATTTGCAACAGATAAAGCATGACACTGATGAAGGCTGATCTTGAACTGCCTGATCAGCTTGGGATTTTACATACGCAGGAAGGGAGTGACTTCTAGGATAGCACCAACTGCAGGGATAGCATAAGTAAATATGCAGGAAACCAGGTTCACTGACAAGTGCCATATGGATCAGGTAACGCATTCATAGCAAACTGCCCAGAACCCTTCTGCGCCAGATCAGGCAGGTATTTTTAGCGCTTCGCCACTTCAGTCACGCTTTGCAAATGAGTCATGCGCTGCTCATTCAATTCCAGTATGCACAAGAAACGCCGATGAGAACCACCGGTGCCGCCAGCAGCCAGGGCGGCCTGTAATTCGCATTGTTCTTTACGATAGCGCAAGTATTGTTTGCCTGAGGATAATAAATAATTATTCACCCGCTTGCGGTTTTCTGGGGTGTCGTCCCAGCGACGCACATGGTCAAGAGTATCTGCCTCCGCCTGTCTGAGTGCCACATCGCTGTCAATGACACGTTTTTCCAGGCATACACGTGCATCAGCCTGCCCACCCAAGAAGAAACAATCTTCACCAGAGGCAGCCCGCTGGGCCAGTACCTCGCTACTCAACACAAGCAAGAATGAAGACAGCAATATTTGAAACAGACGCATACGGATATCCTTGCAAGCAACTCAAATAGAAGCTCTAACGGCCAACTGGAAAAAGTCCATCATATTATCAAATCCATACCTGAATTGTGCTATCTTGCCGGACTGAGGGAAGCTCAACATCGTACAATCAAAAAAATCAGAGAGCAAACGTATGAATCTGGATGTAGAAATTGCTGCAGACCTTGCAGCAGAAGCAGTGTTAGTGAACGAAGCAGAAAAAAACGTGCATCATGCTGCCAGTACTGATGAAGCTCATCATACCTGCGCCAACTGCAATGCCGTCCTGCAGGGTGCATATTGTCATGCCTGCGGACAATCAGCCCATATTCATCGTTCCCTGCTGCATTTGGTAGAAGAGCTTTTGCATGGCCTGTTTCATTTTGAGACCAAGGCATGGCGGACCATTCCAAAACTGATCTGGTCACCTGGCAAACTGACCCGTGACTACATAGAAGGTCAGCGCACGCGCTATGTATCACCTTTGGCCCTGTTTTTGTTTTTGATCTTCGTGATGTTCTTTGTGTTTTCTTTCACGACCAGTAATCCGCTCGAGAGCATTTCTGACAAACCGCATACCAGAGAAGGTATCAGCAAGGTTTTACAAGAGAGTCAGGCAAAGTTGACATCCCTGGAGGGCGAGCGCGGTCAACTGCCGGCAGGTAACTCAAAACTGGAAGAACTGGATGAAAGCATCGCCGATCTTAAATCAGAGATCACTGCACTGGAAAATTCACTGAATTTACTTGGCATCAAAAATGATGGAAACAGCCAGGTAAAGGACGATGACAAGAACCGTGGCGTGGGAAAACTGGCGCAAAAACTGGATGAAAAACTGTATAAAAAAATAGAAGAAAATCAGGCAAAGCAAGCGGAGAAAAAACAAAAAGTAACGGTTACTTCTTCTCTTCCATCCATACAGGAAAAAATCAGGCATGCGGTCAATACACCTGAATTGACCTTATACAAAATGAAGAGCAATGCATCCAAGCTTGCCTTCATGCTCATGCCTATCTCCTTGCCGTTTTTATGGCTGCTCTTCATCTTCAAGCGCAGATATGGCATGTTCGATCACGCAGTATTTTCGCTGTACTCCCTGTCCTTCATGGCCTTGCTTCTGATGACCACGGCCATACTGAATGCCATGAATTTTAGTACCACGGCATCGCTGTTATTTGTTTTTGTGCCGCCCCTGCATATGTTCAGGCAATTACGTGAGGCTTATCAATTGGGAGTAGCTGCCAGCCTGTGGCGCACGATAGCCTTGCTGTTCGTGGCAGGATGTTCTTTGCTGATTTATCTGTTACTGATTTTGAGCCTGAGCGCCTGATCAGCCAGTCGCCTGGGGAAATTCCAGAGCTCATTTCATAAATAGGATGAGTGCGAACAAGACGATTTGGGATGTAGTGCAAGGCCTAAGGTGTGTACCCTGTGAAGCTAAGGCTGGTGCCTTTGCAAGCGCGAGGTGGCACACTACGCGCTGCAATGCGCCCAAATCGTCAGTTCACTAAGGGTTTGCCTCATAACGCGTACTGGTCTACAGGTTTTGACAATTCGACTCGTGATCAATAGCACCGCTATTGACTGCCTCGTCCCCTTGCAGGGCGCATGTGCGCTTGCAAGCGCACATCGTACGCAGGCGTGCAGCATGCTGCACGAATTCCCTGCTTTACCTTTGCCAGCCCGTGTTATGAGACAAACGCATCTCACCCTATTTATGAAATGAGTTCTAGATTTCCCAGGTAACCCGGTTGCGGCCATGACTCTTGGCCTGATATAGAGCCTTGTCTGCACGCTCCAGCAAGCGGCCAAGGCGATCGTCTTCTGACCTGTATGTCGCGATGCCTATACTTACAGTCAGCACGAAGACATCGCCAGCAGCCGAATTCAAGACCAGAGACTGTATGTGAGCGCGTATGCGCTCAGCCACCAGCATGGATTCTGGTTGACTGGCCTGCTGCAGGAGTACGCAGAATTCTTCCCCTCCAAGGCGTCCAAACAAATCTGATTCTCGTAACTCCAGTTTGACGGCCTCAGCAAAACGAATCAGCGCCTGGTCGCCAGACTGATGGCCATATTTGTCGTTAATGCTTTTGAAGTAGTCGAGATCCAGCATCATCAAAGTCATCTCGGTTTGGTAGCGCTGACAGCTCTTGAATATGTGCTCGGCATGCTCAAGAAAGGCCCGGCGGTTAGCTATGCCAGTCAAGGAATCTGTGGTTGCCAGTCTTTGCAATTCCCTTTCCAGCATCTTGCGCTGGGTAACATCTCTGCAGATACCTTCTGCCCCTGCATAATTACCCTCGTCGTCAAACAGGGCCTGGCTATTGACTGAAATATCAATGGTGCGGCCATCTTTGGTGACCATTTGTCCGGGGAAATCACTGACCATACCGTGCAGCATGATTTCTTTTCTGAAGGCCTCCCTGTCCGCCATCTGCGGATATAGTGCTGCGGCAGGTTTGCCCTCAATCTCTTCAGGGGTGTATCCCAATATTTTAGATACTGCCGGACTGACTTTTTGCACTATGCCGTCAACATCGGTGCGGTAATACACGTCTTGCATGTTTTCAAACAAACGCCGGAAATTGAATTCACTCAGGCGCAATTGCTCTTCCATCTCATTATGCTCAGTCATGTCCATACCACTGATCATGACAGCATCTTTGCCCTCAAATACGATGGCATTACTGATCACCAGCAGCATGCGAAAATTACCCTTGCTGGTACGTATGCGAAACTTGCTATTCGCATTTGCCCAATTGTTGCCCTGCTTCTTCAATCGTCCTTGTGACCTTGGTTGATCAATAGGATGAACAAATTCATCGACAGATTTACCAATCAATAGCTGTTCATCGCTGACTTCAAGCAACTGCACCGCAGCGGGATTGAGTTTTACCAATTTACCATCCACAACAATCGCTATTGCGACTGGCAAGATATCAAACAGGTAAGCAAAATAATTATCTTTGTTCAAGAATGATCCTATCAGAGCCCGGCTCCGCGCTTATATGTATGCTGGGATGCGCCATTTCATTTTACTGCCGGGCAACGGTGAGCAAAGTAAGAAAATGCAAGATCAGGCAGATTGTTTTTGGGCTGCAACAATCATAAAGGACCGAAGTGAAATGTAATATAAAAAAATACATACTGGAAACCTTATGTATTTTGCTCAAGATTTACGCTGTCATGCGCTTGTCAGAAGCATCACTTAGTGTATGCTAGTTTGAGTGCCGATCAGTGTCAAAGTCGGCTCTTACATTAGCCTATGCTAGCCCATATCAGCCAACGCCACCATCATTGACCATTCGACAATACATCATGAAGAATCCCTTGCCAAGCATATCCCGGCCCATGCGCCGCCTGTTTTTACTGACTTGCCTCACCGCCTCTGCCAGCCTGTCGTCCCACGCTGCTGTTGCAGTTGAAAAACCTGTACAAGCCAAACTGATCGTGGTTCTGGTCGTCGATGGTCTGCCTCAGGAACAAGTCGTTCGTTATCGTGATCAATTTGGTCAGGGCGGATTCCGCCGTTTGCTGGATCAGGGCGCCTGGTTCTCAGATGCGCATCAGGCGCATGGAATTACTGTAACAGCAGTGGGTCACTCTGCCGTGCTCACTGGTGCATATCCTTATCAACATGGCATCATAGGCAATAACTGGATAGACCCGGTCACGCTGGAATCCATCTATTGCACAGAAGACAAGCAACACACTTATATCGGTGAAGAAACCAAGGGCAGTGACGGCACATCCCCTGCCAATCTGCGCGTCAGTACCCTGGGTGATGAATTGCGCTATTCGAACGGCGAGCACAGCAAGGTGATTACTGTATCCGGCAAGGACAGGGGTGCGATCCTGCTGGCGGGCAAAACTGGCACCGCTTATATGTATATGAGCAAGACCGGCAATTTTGCCAGTTCCACGTATTACATGAAGTCCCACCCACAATGGGTACAGCAATACCAGGCTGCAAAACCGCAAGACCGTTTTTATGGCAAGGAATGGCGTCCACTACTGCCTGATGCCGCTTATGTGAATGATGCCAATGATGAACTGGTCATCAATCAAAAAGAAAAAGACAAGCGTTTCCCGTTTGTCTATACCAGCAAGTCGGGCAAGCCTGATGCTGACTACTATAAAGATTTATACACTGGCCCCTATGTCGATGAAATGACCCTGGACTTTGCCCGCGCCGCCATCGAAGGAGAAAAACTGGGGCAAAACCCGACTGGCGTGCCGGATGTACTGGGTGTCAGCTTGTCCAGTCATGATTATGTCAATCACAGCTTTGGTCCAGAGAGTCGCATGTCACATGATCATCTGCAAAGGCTGGACAGGATGCTGGCAAATTTCTTCACCTATCTCGACAAGCGTATAGGTTTGGAAAACACCATGGTCGTGCTGACCGCCGATCACGGTTTCCCGAATGTGCCGGAATTTGCACAATCCATCAAACGTGATGCGCAACGTCTGGATAGCAAAAAGATGACCGCAGATTTGAACCAGCATCTGTCAGAAAAATTTGGGCAAAAAGACCTGGTTCGCAAATGGTCTGCTCCCAACTTCTTGCTCGACTATAAACTGATAGAGCAAAAAAACCTGAAACGCGAAGATGTGGAAAATGCTGCCGCCAGATTTTTGCTGGGTTTGCCAGGTGTTGCAGATAGTTTTACCCGTACGCAGTTTGAAAATGGCAACCTGCCGCGTACCCGCATAGGCACACTGGTACAACGTGCATGGCATAAACAACGCTCCGGCGATGTCATGGTGATAGTAAAACCTTACTGGTACTTCAGTAGCGAGACTCACGGTACTTCGCATGGCTCACCCTATATCTACGACACCAATGTGCCGCTGATACTGATGGGCAAACCTTTCAAGGCAGGCTCCTATGGCCAATATGCTGAAGTCATGGATCTTGCACCTACGCTGGCGCACCTGTTACGTGTGCGCCCGCCTTCTGGTTCTGAAGGACGCGTGCTGAACGAAATACTGCGTTGAATGGTAAGCTAAGCAATCAGCTAAACAATTACTTAAGCAACAGCCGGACGAAAAAAAACCGCATGATAAATTCATGCGGTTTTTTTGTGCGTCATTGTCTTACTTGGCCTGACGATAGTTATTCAACATAGGATAACTTCTCGCATACAGAGAAAACAGGAAAGCTGCCAACAAGGCAAAACCGGCAAAGAAGAACATCTGGAAAGCTGTGACGCTCATACCAGTAGACTTGATTTGCTCGGTCACTGCTTCACTCTTGACACTGGAGTTGGCCAGCAAGACCCACAGGTTACCGATAGTGACCGACAAGTTCCAGAAACTCATGATCACACCCTTCATCGCCAGTGGTGCCTGACTATAGGCAAATTCCAGACCGGTAGCAGATACCAGGACCTCGCCAAAAGTCAGCAAGGCATATGGCAGGATTTGCCAGGTGATGGTCAGGGGGTTACCACCATCAATGGCCAACTGCATGAAGCCAACCACGATCCAGGCCAGACCAGAGAAAGCAATACCCAGTCCCATGCGACGCAAAGCAGTCAGTTCCACGCCCATGCGCTTCAACAACGGATACAAGACCAGGTTATTAAAAGGAATCAGCAACATCACCAGCAGTGGGTTCAGAGCCTGCATTTGAGCAGACTGGAACCATGAAGGCTTGGTCATCTGATCTGCCTGCAAGACCCAGGTTGATGCCTTTTGATCAAACAAAGACCAGAATGGAGTCACGAGCGCAAACACCACCAGGATGCGCAATACTGAACGCACGCCATCAACTGCTACGTCAGGATGAATGCCGCGGGCACGCTCCAGTTGCATCCAGGCGCCCATGCCACCAAAACCAAGAACCAGCACCAATGCCAGGCAGAGCGCTGCAACGATACCAACTTTAGGAATCAGGAACAAAGAACCTACTGCCAGCAAGGCACCCGCCACTGCCATGAAGTAACCGCTTTTTGCCTGACCTGGTACATCGGTGGTCAATGCAGTACGCACCACATTCAGGAAAGAATGCGGGTCACGCGGTGCCGGTGGCACGTGAACGTATTTGGTACGGCCAGACCAGAAAATGATGGTCGCGATCAGCATCAGCAAACCCGGGATACCAAAAGCGATACTTGCCCCCAGCTCCTTGAGGAAGATGGGCATCAGCAAAGAGGCAAAGAAAGAACCGAAGTTGATGATCCAGTAAAAACCATCAAATACTTTTTGCGCCAGGGAGCGGTTCGACTGGTCAAACTGGTCACCAACAAAGGAGGTCACCAGGGGTTTGATACCCCCCGACCCCAGGGCAATCAGGAATAGCCCGGTATAAAATCCGTTGCGGTTACTCTCAAAAATTGCCAAGCAGGCATGGCCACAGCAATACACCAGGCTCAACCAGAAAACGGTATTGTATTTACCAAAGAACCTGTCGGCGAGCCAGCCACCCAGCAAGGGGAAGAAATATACGCCAATGACGAAAGTATGGAACACCTCTTTTGCCATACCCTTGCGCAGTTCTTCTGGCATGGACAAAAGCAGGCTGGTAATCAGGAAAGGTGTGAGGATGTTGCGCATGCCATAAAAGCTGAAGCGCTCACAGCCTTCATTGGCGATGATATAGGGTATTTGCTTTGGCATTTGCGCTTTTTCAACGCTATCCATAGCCACGGATTGAGTCATTCGTCTCTCCTGTTCAATTGTTTTTTTCACAGCCTGGGCAAACTATCTCTCTTGAAGACGGGCTTGCCTTTTGGGGTCAAGGATAAGTTTTGCCAGCATATAAGATGGATATATCTGGAAAAACAGTGGGCGAAGTATCCAGATTTGTGAGGGGGTAGTCAAGCCTGAAAACGCCCCCATTTGACCTGGAAAACCAGTGTATTGAAGATCACTTGAAGTACAGCCTGAAAATGATGCCAGAGAGCCATCAAAATACCATGTAAAGCGAATCTTCAACCAGGCTGCAAGCCGCATGAATATTGACTTTGTGCACTGCAAAAATAAAAAACTTATGGGTTCATCACGATACGGTTATGAATAAAATTTAAGCAAAAAAATTTTATTGCGTATAAAGAAAATCCTGCACTGAAAATAAAAATGCCCACTTGTCAGGTGGGCATTTTTTACATCAGGCTACTGAAGGTTTGCCGCTGATTTTTCGCCACGCTCTGAATGGCAGACGGAAAATAAAACGTACCATGACCAATGTCAGCAAGGCTTCAACAAAAGTCGCGATGAAGGCAAAGAAGGTATTCCAGCGTGATTCACGGCGGCGGAACTTGGCCAGCATGCGGTCACGGCTGATTTCAATACTGTCATAGAAGGTCGGCACTACCAGCAAAGTCAGGAAGGTGGAAGTGATGGTACCGCCAATAATCGCGATCGCCAGCGGGCGATAGAACTCACCGCCCTCACCCAGACCTATGGCCACCGGCAACATACCGGCAATCAAGGCAAAGGTCGTCATCAGAATAGGACGCAGGCGCTTGCGGCCAGCATACATGAGTGACTCTTCGCGGTCGTAGCCTTCTTCTTCGCGCTTCCTGGCGCAATCAAGCAAGAGAATCGCATTCTTGGCTACCAGGCCCATGAGCATGATGATGCCGATGAAGCTCATCAGATTCAATGTACCCTTGGTCAGCAGCAAGGCCACTACCACACCTATCAGACTCAAAGGCAGGGACAGCATGACGGCGATAGGTGCAGTGAAAGAACCAAACTGCATGACCAGGATCAGGTACATCAGGCCTATGCCAGATACCAGGGCAATGGTCATTTCAGTAAACAATTCTTTTTGCGAACGTGCCGCGCCACCGAGTTCTATGCCGAAGCCGGCAGGAAAATTCATGGCCCTGGCAAGTTTCAAAGCCTCAGTTGTGACTTCACCTGAAGACTTACCTTGTGCGTTGGCAGATACTTCTATCATGCGTTTGCCATCGGTATGCTGGATCTTGGCTGGTCCCTTGCCCATGGTGATCTTGGCGATTTGCTCCAGCGGCACCATCTTGTCACTACCGGCCACAGCGATAGGCAGACGTTCTATGTTTTCTGCACTGATTCTGTCATCCGGATGCAGGCGCACTGCCACGTCACGCGCTTCACCAGTGGGATCAACCCAGTCACCGATCTCGACACCGGCAAATGCCACACGCAAGGCCTGGGCGGCATCATTGACCGAGATACCAAGGGAGTTTGCCAGGCCGCGATCCAGTTCTATCTGCAACTCATCTTTAGGATCTTGCTCGGATAAACCTACGTCCACCGCTCCCGGCACTTTACTCAGTTGCCCCATGAAGTCAGTGGCAATCTCGGTCAGTTTCCTCGAGTCAGGGCCAGAGAACCTGATTTGTACTGGCTTTCTGGCGCCGTTACTCAGATCATCCTGCACCACGTATTCAGCACCAATGATGGTGGCTACCAGCTTACGCAGCTCGACACCCACCTCAGTTGCTGAGCGTTTGCGCTCGGTACTCTTGCCAATGTCTACATACACGCGACCACCGCCGCTGTTAATAACGCTATTGGTGGCCTTGGTTTCTTTAATGGTGCGTGCAAGCTCAGCGGCTTTTTCAACTTTCATACGACCATAATCGAGACTGGAACTGGATGGCGTGCGTACGTCAATAACCAGAGTGCCATTGTCAGAGACTGGCAAGAAACTGGTTCCCCCCTTGGCCGCATGCAGGCCGACGGCACCGGCAAAACTGAGTGCTGCGATCAGGGCCATCCAGATGCGGTGATGCAGGGCCCAGGCGATCACGTTGCCATAGCGGTCAGCCTGGTGATCAAACCAGGTATTGAACTTGGCCAGCACCAGACTGATACCACGCTTGGGCTCCATATGATGGCCTATCGGGTCACCCCAGTAAGCAGACAACATGGGATCGAGCGTGAACGAGATAAACAGACTGACCAGGACAGAGCTGGCAACCGTCAGCGCAAACGGCCTGAACCATTCGCCAGAAACACCGGGCATGAAGGCCACGGGAATAAACACGGCAATAATAGAGAAGGTGGTTGCAGCAACCGCCAGACCAATTTCCTTGGTGCCATTGCTGGCGGCAGTGCGGCGGTCTGAGCCCATTTCCATATGACGCACGATGTTTTCGCGCACCACAATCGCATCATCAATCAATACACCGATTGCCAGTGACAGGCCCAGCAAGGTCATGAAGTTCAGGGTAAAGCCGCACAACCACACCGCGATGAAAGCGGCAATCACTGAAGTCGGCAAACTCATCGCCGTAATCAGGGTAGAACGCCATGAATTGAGGAATACGTACACCACAAAAATCGTCAGCACGGCACCAAACATCAATGACTCAATGACGTTGTTAAGACTGGACTGTGCATCCTTGCCGCCATCCTGTGTGACTTCCAGCTTGCTGCCTATTGGCAGGGTCTTATTAATCTCTTCTATCAAGTCCCGTACTTTATTGGCTACTGTCACAGTACTGGCATCACGTGAGCGTGTGACTGAGATACCGACATTGGGGTTACCATTGCGCACACTGAAACCACCAATTTCGGCAAAACTGTCAGCAATCTCAGCAACTTGCGCCAGCCTGACCAAATCAGTACCACGGCGCTTGATAACGATATTCTGGAATTCTGCCGGAGATTCTATGCGGCCTATCAGACGTATGCTTTGCTCATCCAGTTTGCCGCTCACCTTACCCACGGGTGCGGTGGTATTCTGATTGCGCAGTGCAGTAACCACTTCTCCAACGGAGACATTGTATTCACGCAGTTTTTGGGCGTGTAGTAATACTGTCAATTCACGGCGCAGGGAACCATTCACGCTGACGGTAGCAACACCATCTATGCCGCGAAACTTGTCGGACAATTCATCTTCTGCCAGTCGTGAAATTTCGGCGTGGCTGAGCGTGCTGGAAGACAAGGCCATCTGCATAATAGGTTGCGCCGAGGGGTCACTGCGCTGCAGTATGGGCTCGCGCATTTCTATCGGTAATTTATAGCGTACCGATGCAATTGCATTACGCACCTCATCCGAGGCTTCGATCAGGTTTTTATTGAAATTAAAAACAATCACGACTTGCGCACGGCCTTCAAATGCCGTTGAACGCACCTGATACACGCCGGTAATGCTTTGCAGTGATTTTTCCAGGCGATTGACGATCTCGCGCTCCACCGTTTCTGGCGATGCACCCGGATAAGGAATACTGACCACCAGTACCGGCTCTTCCACATCGGGAATCTGATTGACCTTGAGTTTCTTCAGCGCCAGCAAACCCATGCACATGAGGGCGATGATGATAACGATCATCGCGACCGGACGCTTGATACTGAAATCGGAAAGGAACATGATTTATTTCCCTTGTGGATTGGCAGTTGCCGGAGTTGAAGCCGATATTGAAGCTGAAGCCGAGGCGGCTGAAGCAGTCAGGTCGGCACCGGCTGAGGCTACCATTTTTACCTTTTGTCCATCCACGAGGGTGGAAACCGGATTACGTATCACCTTGTCGCCATCTGCCAGGCCACTACGTATTTCAAAATCACCACGACGCGGATCACGCTCACCAACGACAATACTGATTTTGTTGATGATGCCATCCTTGATGCGCCAGGCATAAGCCTTGTCGCCATCACGCAGCAAGGCTGTGCTCTTGATCATCAGGGTCTGGGTAGAACCTGTTTCTATGCGGCCTTCAGCATACAGGCCAGATACTCTTGGCGGTGTGGCATCTGCAAAGGCTACCAGCACTTCCACCTGTCTGGTGGTGGCGTTTGCTGCCATATCCACACGCTTCACCTTGCCTGCAAAAACCTGGTCACCATAGCCATTGACACGAAAACTGACGGTCTGGCCTATCTTGACATTGTTCACCTTGTCGGCCGACAGCAAGCCTTCAAAGCGCATGCTGGTGGGGTCAATAACCTTGACCAGTTCTTTGCCTATCTGTGCGGTGTCACCAGCTGAAACCTTGCGTTCACTGACTACACCATCAAAGGGGGCGCGCACTTCCGTGCGTTGCATTTGCTGACGCGCCTGCGCAGCACGTGCCTTGGCGGCCACCAGATCACTCTGGGCATTATTGCGGCGGATTTCCGCATCTTCCAGTTGCTGGGTAGAAGTCATGCCGGATGCGCGCAAAGTTTTCAGGCGCTGGAATTGTCGTTCGGCCTGCTCCAGTGACTGGGCTGATGCCCTGGCAGCTTCTTCTGCAGAATTGCGGCTGTCACGTATCGAGGTATCATCCAGACGCACCAGCAAATCACCACGTTTCACTGTCTCGCCATTTTCTTTCAATACTTGCAAGACCACCGTAGACAATTCTGAGCGCAGATCGGCCTTGCGTTCTGGCTGTATCGAACCGGTAATCACAGGGCCGGACGACAGTGCGCTATTTTGTATCACTTGCAAATCTTCCTGCGTCACCAGCAAGGGGCTGTCCGGTATCTTGGCACTGGCTGACTTTGAGCTTGCTGAACCTGCACTGGCACTGGCCTTGGCCTGGTCCGATTCCTTGCCATCCTTTCCTCCCTTGCTGCATGCCGTCAATGACAAGGCAAGGGAAAGAAAAATCAGACTGGGTCGCAACATGGTGGATCTCCGTATATTTATAATGAATGTTTCACTAAGAAGCTGATTTGTAACAAAAAGTTCCAATTCTTGCCAAGTATCCATGAGCATGCATGCTAGTGTCAATCATGCATTACCAGCTTGCAACATTAGCTAAATATAAGCGTGTTTCTTGCAATGTCAGCATAAGTCCGGTAGGCTCCCGCCTCCTGCGTATCTACCAAGCTGCTTATTGTGTCTGTTACTGTATTCACCCCTGCTTCACCACCTGTCTTATTAATCGTCACTGATGTTTTTGGCAATACGCCGGCAATCGCCAGTTTTGCCCGGCAATTTTCTGTGCCTTGCCTGATTGCATCGCCTTTTAGCGGTGAGAAAACACAATACCCGGCAGAAACCCTGGCTTACCATGCCTTTATTGCCGAGGGTGGAGTTGGCGCGTATGCAGAACACCTGTCCCAACTGATAGCTGCCAACCAGTCCAGCCTGCGTTACGCCATAGGCTTTAGCGCCGGTGCCAGCGCCTTGTGGCTCAATAGTGCCAATCCATTTATGTCCAGCCTGCAGCAAACCATATTGTTTTATGGTTCACGCATACGGGATTATCGCGATGTGCAGCCCGCCTGCCCTACTCGCCTGATATTTGCCGAACAGGAAGCGGCATTTGAACCGGCAGAATTGGTGGCCGATTTAAGGCAACGCAACCACGATGCAGAACTGGTCAAAGGCAGCAAACATGGGTTCATGAATCCCTATTCAGCCGGTTTTTGCCTGAAAACCCAGGAGCGCTTCATGAAAGAATTGCTTGATATGACGCAAATCAGTGTCGCAGCCTGAGTCTCTTACATACGCTTAACCAGAGGGCAAGATTGAGTTTCGCCCCCTCTTACCCTATACTTCGCACGCGTGACACAATCACCGCCTTGTGTTTTTGATTACACCAACCAGTGATCAGAGACTGTTTTACTTGCATAACAACACCACTTATTTAATCACTTTTTTGCGGCACTACTGCATTTGCCTGATCTGGCAGAACCTGGTTGTACCGCGCGGAGCCATAAGCATGACCGCTTTTGTATTTAATGAAATCAATTTCGACGACCACGAACAAGTCGTGTTCGCATCCGAAGCCAAATCCGGCTTGAAAGCCATTATCGCAGTCCATAACACCAATCTTGGCCCGGCCATGGGTGGCTGCCGCATGTGGAATTATGCAGATGAAGCTGAAGCTGTACGTGATGTATTGCGCCTCTCGCGCGGCATGACCTACAAGAACGCAGTTGCTGGCCTGCCTATCGGCGGCGGCAAGAGCGTCATCATCGGCAACCCAAAAACTGACAAGACCCCTGCCCTGTTTGAAGCCCTGGGTGAAGCCCTGGAGCGCCTCGGCGGCCGTTATGTCACGGCAGAAGACGTAGGCACCAGCCCGGCTGACATGGCCAATGTTGCCAGCAAAACCAAATACGTTGCCGGTCTGGGTGACCGTGGCGACCCATCCCCGTATACCGCACTGGGCTGCTTCGTGGGTGCCCAGGCAGCAGTCAAACACCATTTCAAACGCGACAGCTTTGATGGCCTGACCGTGGCCCTGCAAGGTCTGGGTCATGTAGGTTATGACTATGCACGCCAGTTGAAAGAAGCCGGCGCCAAACTCATCGTCACCGATATCGACCAGGCCGCACTGAAACGTGCGCAAGAAGAGTTGGGTGCAGAAGTCGTCGCCATCGATGCCATCTATGACGTACAAGCCGACATCTACGCACCATGCGCTCTGGGTGCGACCCTGAACCCGGACACCTTGTCACGCTTGAAAGCGAAGATCGTTGCAGGTGGCGCCAACAACCAGTTGGCGACGCCAGAGATGGGCGAACTCTGCCGTCAAAAAGGCATCCTGTATGCGCCTGACTTTGTCATCAATGCCGGTGGCATCATCAAGGTTTGTTACGAATACCTGAACACGCCAGAAGACGGCATGGTCGCCCATGTACGCCGTATCGGTGAAACCCTGGCAGAAGTATTTGCCCGCGCTGATGCAGAAGGCTTGCCAACCAGCGTTATCGCTGATCGCATCGCTGAAGCGAAATTCAAGAAATAATTTCCTCGCTGATGCAGGCTCAAAAGCCACCAGACTGATGTTCTGGTGGCTTTTTTGTTTTTCGCATTGTATCTGCCGTAATCGCAAACATCTGTATCTACTGGCGCAATATCAACAAGCATATTCTATCTGAGAGGCAGGTTTTCTTATCCAACCGGAGAATATGAATGACGATGTTATCGAATATACGCATGCTGACCCACTATAAATCCTGGGCAGACGACAAGATGTTTTCCATGCTGAGTGCCTTACCAGAAGAAGAGATATTGCGCCCTCGTCTGACACGCTTTGGCAACATGCTGCATACCCTGAATCACGTGTATGTCATCGACGATGTCTTTCGTGCCCATTTACTGGGTCAAAAACATGAATATCAAGACCGCAATACGGCCACCACACCGCCACTGACCGAACTGTGGAATGCATCAAAAAAAATGAATGAGTGGTACCGGAATTTCACACAAGACTTGAATGAAGATGATCTGGAAAGCGTCATTCATTTCAATTTCATCGGTGGTGGCGAGGGTGTCATGAGCTGCCAGGAAATGCTGCTGCACGTCGTCAATCACGCTACCTATCATCGCGGTTTTGTCGGTGACATGATGTACCAGGCCAAGGTCATGCCACAGTCTACTGATCTCACTGTGTTTATCAGGGATGTGCTGAGGGCTTGAAACTTTTTAGCAAATATCAGATCGTATGGCTATGTGCTTGAAACCTAATACTTTCAAGCTTACACTCAACACTTTCCCATAGCCACCCGACTGATCATGACCATACTCACTACTGCACGCCTGCGCCTTGAACCAATGAGCGACAGCCATTTTGATGGCCTGTTCCACATGAACAGCCAGCCGGAAGTCATGCAATACATTACCGGCAAACCAGATACACCGGAAGACACGCAGGCCATGATAGAGCGCGTCAAGGCACGCTGGATAGAGTATGGTTTTTCCTGGTGGAGTTTCATAGAACTCGATAGCAATGAAGTCATCGGTGCTGGCTGCATACAATATCTAGGACGCGACCCGGCCAATCCCCTGGAAACAGGCTGGCGTCTGCGCAAGGAGAGCTGGAACAAGGGTTATGCCTCAGAAGCCGCGCAAGCCATGGTTGCATTTGCGTTTGAAAACCTCAAGGCAGAATCCTTGTGCGCCGTCTGTCACCAGGACAATCATGGATCAGCCCATGTCATGAAAAAACTGGGTATGCAATATCGTGGCATAGAACGCTGGTACGACATGGATACTGCAGTCTATTCCATGGACAGGGCAGAATGGCTGGCAAACAAAACATAGTGCTTAATCTGCAGCGACGATAATACGGTTGCGACCGGCCTCCTTGGCGCGATACAAAGCCATGTCGCTGGATGATAGCGATACATCAGCGTCAATATCGCTTGCCTGCATGATGGCAATACCTATACTGACCGTCACCGGGATGATGTGACTATGTACATTAACTGGCGTATTCAGTAATTGTTTTTGCACGCGCTCAGCAAAAATGGTGGCATCGGCAATGCCCGTGCCTGCCAGCACCACGGCAAATTCTTCACCGCCCACGCGGCCGGCATAATCGCTCTTGCGCAATTCATCATGCAGGATATGGGCAAAATGCCTGAGTACCAGATCACCAACAGCATGGCCATAGCTGTCATTGATCAGCTTGAAATTATCCAGGTCACACATGAGGACTGCGGCTGATTTGCTGGCACCGCGCTGTACGCGTGCCAGTTCTTCTTCCATACGGCCCATGAAGCTGCGGCGATTCGGAATTTGCGTTAAAAAATCGATGGTCGCCAGTTCCTGCAACTCCTGCTCTATGCGTTTGTGTTCGGTGACATCAGTAATAAAGCCGTGCCACAGTGTAGATCCATCTGGCAAGCGGCGCGGTCTGGCATCCATCTGACGCCAGCGTATGCCTTGCTGCGGCAGGTTGACGCGGTATTCCAGATGCAGGTATTCCAATCTGCTGGCTGATTTCAGGACGGCATTGCGATAAGCAGGAAAATCATCAGGGTGTATGCGCGCATGTACCAGTGCCACCCCTTCATGCATCTGTGCCGGATTTAATTCATAAATATCGTGTACACCTTCGCTGAGGTAGGTAAAGCTTTCTTCACCATTGGCATGCATGCAGTACTGATAGGCCAGACCGGGCACCTCATTGGTCAGGCAAGTCACCAGATCAACACTTTCCTGCAGGCGTTGTGACAAGGTGCGCATGGCAGTGATGTCAGTAGTAGTGCCTATCATACGCAAGGGGCTGCCATCTTCCGCACGACTGACGACCTTGCCACGGCTGGATATCCATTTATAACTGCCATCCTTGCAACGCACTCTGTGTTCAACCACATATTGTTCAGTCTGCCCTTCGAAATGTGCTTTCATGGTGGCTTGCACATAGGGCAGGTCTTCAGGATGGAGTCTGGTATAACTTTCTTCTATGCGGTTCGAGATTTCTGCATCGGTATAGCCGAGTATTGCTTTCCAGCCCGGCGAGTAATGAATTTGCCCGGCTGGCACATCCCTGTCCCAGATACCAGTGCCACTGCCTTCTATCGCCAATACCATACGCTGCATGCTAGCCTGGCTTTGCCGTACCAATACTTGTGCCTGCTGGATTTTTTGCTGATCATGTTCGTGTTGTACGAGAGTGGCGATCAGGCTGACAAGCTCATGCAGGACTTGCCCTTCAGGCTTGTTAATGGAGGATCTATCCCTTGCAAAAAAGAGCAAGCCACCGAGCAAAGTATGCTCATGATTAAAAAAAGGCAGGCCATCAACCAGGCACAGTCCACGAGCTTGCGCTGCTTCTTGCAAATCCTTGATACACCTGCCCTGATGCGGGCTCTCAAATTGCGCAGTATCAGCACTTGCAGGTTGAAAATTTTCGGCCATGAATGGCATGGCATGCACGACAGCGATGCAAGGTTCAGGTAAATCTGATGCAATCGATACACTGGTTTCAGCCCCAGACTCAGCACCACGCAAGACTACGATAGCTGTCAGCAACCCTGCATAGTGAATCCCCAGGCTGGCAACTAGCAGATGCAAGCTCTCATCAAGTGCAGCCTTGCGGGCAATACCATTCATGCATAGCCGGTGCAAGCTCAGCAAATGCTGATAGTCATCATTGCTCTTATGCGAAGTATCCAGACTCATATCTACCCGGTATTCGTGGTCAGAGATTGCTTGCACATGTTCAGCATGCAGAAAACCGGCATCGACATGATGTGAGCGACAATACTCAGGGAGCAACAAACTCACCCGATTCGATCATATACCAAAGGGAGTATGCTTGAAGGCGAGCAACAATTTTTAATACAAATACTGAATACAAAACAAGACAACATTCATCAGCACGAGTAAAGCAAAGAGATTTCGATTCACCTTATTGGTGCATGAACACAACTATTTTGTCCTGCCATTGCCTGTATTCACGCTGATGATTGTCAATATTGCCTTGAAAATGGATGTTGAGCGCCACAATGCTTGTCTCTGACTGGTTTTGCCAGAAATTACAAACCCTGTTGTTTCAATTGCTCAATCTCAAAATCACCGTCATCAACCAGACGCTCCCATCCCTTAAATTTGCCCAATCCCAAAGTTCTGGCCATGGACAGTAACAGGCTTTGTCCCGCTGCTGCCCGTTCTGGCATCAACTGATAAACAGGATCACTGAAAGCTAGAGCTGGTGTAGTAAACTTCCAGCCCATATCCTTGAACTGGGCGATAACGTCATCAAGCCACAAAGCATTGATCAAATTGTGATGCATGAGCATGACTTGCGGAATATCGCGTCCCTGCAATTGCGAGGACAAGGCGCGATAAGCTTCGGCACGCTGACGTACATGAGCCATGTAAGCACGCTTGATGGCGCTCACATCTGCTTGTGGATTTTTGCCTAGTACGTCTACCAGTTTCTCATTCAGGCGCCAGTCGCTGGTATCCAGGCTGACATAGGCATTACGGTAATTTTGCTGTTTCAGGAAATTACGCATGCCATCACGCTTTTCTGGCGTATTACCTTCCCGCAGATAGGTATAGCGATACCATTTCTGGTAACCAGGCAAAGTGCTGATGATCTGGTCACAATCCAGGATTTCTTGCTGATATTGCGCCAGGCTGACTTTATCACTGTGCAAATCAGGGTGGCTCATGCTGTGGTTGCCGACAGCGTGGCCGGCATCCCCCCAGGCTTTAGCCAGTGCATAACCGGCAGGCTGTTTTGCGGCATAGTCCGCCGTTACAAACAAAGCTGCTGATACGCCATGTTTAGCCAAGGCATTCAGCATGGCTTGATTGCGCTGTTCAGGGCTTAGCCTAGGTGTCTGTTCCAGATTGGGGCCATCGTCAATGGTGATAGCTACTGTTTGCGCGTCCACATTTACTGCAAGCGAAATGAATGTAATTAAAAATACAGAGTTCGCTGCAAGAGCTAAATTTTTGAAAAATTTCAATTTGAATTCGTTTTCTGAATTAATTTAATCGACGACGTAGCCAGCAGATTTTGCTGATGTGCCAGTAGTAGCGTCGGCACCATCGGCAGCATTGATGAGCATGAACTGCTGACCATTCCATTGATAAGATTCGGCTTGTTCACCTGGTGTTGCAGATATTGCCAGCAGAGATTTTTTATTCCCGGCTACATCATAAGTCCATTCAAAAGCCCCTGCCACCAGGGTTTGCAGCAACTTGTATTCGCTTTGTACCATGCCATAAACCTGCAACTCCTCATATGCGGCACCCTGCTGTATCTTGAGTACGAATACAGGTTTTCCTGCCAGGGTAAATTCAGTATGTAGCTGCAGGCGTGGATTATAGCTATCGGCAAACTGCTTTTGCGACACCACCCGCCAGGCTTGCTTTTCTTTTTTCAGTATGCTGACTGTGCTGATTGTGCTTGATATTCCTGCTTTGTTTTTAATACCTGGCAGGCTTGCCGGTTTACCCGACCAACTGACGACCTTCCAGTCATCTTGTATGCTGAGCATGCTGTAATTTTCAAAGTCACTCAGGCTAGTCTTGCTCACTACAGGGATTGCATCTTGTTGCGAAGGCGCACTGGCTGCAGATCTATTACCTGGCTGACAGGCGGTCAGCATCACAAGAATGAAGAGAGAAAACAGCGTCTTTTTATATGGCATGAATGAATAATTTCAGGAGATTTTTCTTTCGATGCCAGTATAAATTGCAGACGGGCAACAAAATGATATGCGATAGCATAACATTAAGTTTTAACGAGCGTATGAAGTGCATATATTCCATACAGATTCTCATTTCATTTCTGGTGCAGCGGCTTATAATTCTGAGGCTGCACTGTTATATCTAAGTTCATTACTGCGCTACGTTCATTACTGCGGTTACATCAAATGAATTCATACCGAAATAAAAATCGAAGGAGATATCAGCATGAGTATCGTTAGCTCACACGCACCTGGTGCCTTTTGTTGGGTAGAACTCGCCACCAATGATCAAAATGCCGCCAAGGCATTTTATGGTGAACTGTTCGGCTGGAGCGCCCAGGACAATGAGATGGGGCCAGGAAGTTACTACACCATTTTCCAGCTCAAGGGAAATGATGCCGCAGCAGCATACACTCTGGATTCTGAGCAGCAGGCTGGCGTACCGCCACACTGGACGATTTATGTGTCTACCAAGGATGCAGATGCGACTGCAAAGCACAGCACAGAACTGGGTGGCGAAGTCATTGTCCCGGCGTTTGACGTGTTTGACCTGGGTCGCATGGCTGTATTAAAAGACCCTACAGGTGCATTCCATAATATCTGGCAGCCAGGCAAAAATATTGGCGTTGGTATACATAACGAGCCGGGTGCATTTTGCTGGGGACAACTCAATACCAGTGATACGGCAAAAGCAGAGGCGTATTACAAGGCCTTGTTTGGCTGGGGTGCAAAAACAGGTAGCGATGGTGGCATGACTTATACGGAATGGCAGCACAATGGCACGCCTATTGGTGGCATGATGGACTTGCCTGACGGTGCCATGGCACCCTCGCACTGGCTGGCGTATTTCAGTGTTGCAGATTGCGATGCTACGGCTGCCAAGGCGCAGGCCCTGGGTGCGGCTACTTATGTGCCACCTAGCGATATTCCAAATACTGGTCGCTTTGCTGTCATGGCTGATCCTCAAGGTGCAGTGTTTGCGATTTACCAGGAAAATTGAGTATTAGTTGAGTAATTGCCGCTCCCGGCTTGCGTAAGGATAATGCTCTGGTTTTTCAGCAGTAAATTGATGGCATGTGTTACTCCAAGCCTGGGGCTGGATAAGACTTCCTTGCCCATATCATTCAAACCTCTCGTCGCTGCTGCCATTGATGCCTGTGCCAATACCACGACATCAATGTCAGCAGTTTTCTCATGCAATGCAGCTCTGACAGAATTAGTGATGGCTTGCAAATAAGCCTGACTATCCCCTTGCAAAAAATACGCCCAGGCATGGTCCAGCAAGAGCTTACTGATCACTACCGGTTTACCTGAGGCGCTGGCCGATTCCATCAACAATTCAGTGGTGGGAGCCAGCGTGCTTTCCAGTGCCGCGACCAACAATATACGTGGTCCTGATGCAACTGCGCGGTCTGCCATGGCACGATCTATTCTTGCTGTCCGCAAACCTGATCGTCCATTCATGCGCTCAGCAATCCCACCTATGCTGGAACAAGTGCATACCACCATGGACGCGCCACTGGCGGCCGCCTCTTGCATCGCTGCCTCTACGCTGTTGATAACGACAGGATCAGCGGCTCCAAATTGCTGTGCCACCGTAAGCAGACTTTCATCAACATGATGATGTACTTTAAGCTCTGGTGCCAATTCCAGCATCAGCGCATCAAAGCCCGCCACATGTACAGATGAAGTGTGTAAAAAAGCGAGTTGTAGCATGCCGTCTGCGTCCTCTTTTTACTCTGTCAATTGAGTTTTTTCATATGGGCGACCAATTGGTCGAGAGCAGTACCCCAGCCTTGGTGGAATCCCATTTCCATATGTTTTTGCTTGTCTTCCGCATTCTTATGCAGGACGACGGCTTTATATCTTGTACCCGTTTCATGCGCTTCAAATGTAATGATGGCGGTCATGAAGGAGTTGCCGGTAGGACGAAAACCTGGCCCAAGGGCATCGGTAAACACCAGCTTCTTGCCGGGTATGACTTCGAGATAACAACCGGCGTTGTCATGATCGACACCTTCAGGCGAACGCATGACAGTGCGGAAGATGCCACCCGCTTTCAGGTCAATTTCACAGTCCACGGTTTTCCAGGGTGCGGGCGTAAACCATTCAAGCAAATGAGCGGGCGTAGTCCATGCAGCCCACACCAGGGATGGCGGGATATCGACTATACGTTCCAGCACCAGATCGAACTTACCCTCTTCCGTCGTGACATCAGACATCATGGTTCTCCTTTATTTTGTTTAAATATGCATCAAGTTGATTAAAGCGTTTTTCCCAATCACTGCGCTGCGACGCCAGCCATTGCTCAGCTTCTTTTAAGGCCTCTGGTGCTAATTGGTAAGTCCTTACCCTGCCTTTTTTTTCTGATATCACCAGACCTGAATGCTCAAGTACCCGCAAATGCTGGGTAAACGAAGGCAAGGCCATGTCAAATTCTAGCGCCAATTCGCTGACTGCTGCGGGCCCTTTGCATAAGCGTGCCAAGACTGCACGACGGGTCGTGTCGCCGAGGGCAGAAAATAAATGGTCGAGTTGGATTTGCTGAATTGACATGCGAATAATATAGCGCAAACCAATACTTAGGTAAATACCTTTGTATTAAAATTTATTGCGCAATTTTTTCTTCTGGCCGCATATTCTTCAATTTCTGATCAAAAATCTCTTGCAGATACTGGTAACGGGGGGAAAGATATAAATATACAGGCTTGAAAAACAAATCTTGCAGGTTATAGCTACCTGGTGCTGGCTGATTCTCTTCAAGCATTTTCAGCGCGAGTGACTTGGTCATGATGCAGGCATCACCCAGCTTTCTCAACACCATATAGGCACAATCGTATTCCGAACTGACCGCAATCAGATGATCCAGCTCCTTGTGTGCCGCGATGGCTGCATTACCACGCACATAAAATACTTTATACCTGTTCAGATCGCCCAGAGACTTCACGATAATATTCTTGTCATGGGTCAGCACACTGAAACTCAGATAACCCAAAGCTGTAGGGACACGGCTCGATGTTGGTGCCAGATGTTGAAATTCTTCAAAGCGCGGCAATTCGCCTGCTGTTTCACTAACCTGCAACATCCTCACCGCACGTCCGGGCGGATAGGCTGTCAGGCTGCAGTTCAGGCCGCTTTGCCTGCACAGTTTTTCCAACAGAATTTTACTGTCTACGAAAGCCTCAGCGGCTTCGCTAAGAGAAGAAGAAAAGCGCAATACCTCACGCTGTACGGGCTGTTCACGAGCACTGACATCTGCACAGACGCCAAAGAAAAACAGTAATAGAAATGCACGCACGCCTGCAAACTTTCAAATCAGGGCAGGCACTTCGTCTTGATGAGCAAGGAGCGCAATAAGAACAGGAGACGGAGATTGTGGAACCTTCCCAACTCCAGTATTTAACAATTCCCGCAGACTTACAAGCAGGACTTGCGATAGTGTTGCAGGGCAGGTTCAGACTGATAATTTTTACATTGAATCTTGTGGCTCTGACATATCAATCCATTATTGTTTGATGAAAATGCTCAACAGTCGTAACCATACTCAAACAACCCAATTTTGACACCAGACAAGGCCTCAAGAGTTGCTGCCATGGCTTGTAACCGGGCCACGGCAGCATCGAAGATAGTCATGCGCACCATTGAAATAAGCTCTTGCAATAAAAAGCATCAACATGATTGCTCAGTATGTTAATGTGCCACGGGTTCAGCTTCCAGTGCTTCTGCAGTACGCTCAGCATTGTAAAGTTCCAGATTCAGCAAACCCAAGCGCTTGGCGACTATCGTTGGCACCAGTGCCTGACCAGCGACGTTAACCGCAGTGCGGCCCATATCAATGATGGGTTCTACGGCTAGCAACAGACCCACGCCTTCCAGCGGCAAGCCAACCGTGGACAAGGTCAGCGTCAGCATGACGGTCGCGCCAGTCGTGCCAGCGGTCGCAGTTGAACCCAGCACAGAAACCAGGGCGATCAAAGCCAGTTGAGTCACATCCAGATGCAGGCCATAAAATTGTGCAATAAAGATAGCCGAGATGGCCGGGTAAATCGAGGCGCAACCATCCATCTTGGTGGTTGCGCCCAAGGGCACGGCAAAGGCCGCATATTCACGCGGCACACCCAGATAACGCTCAGTGACCCGTTCTGTCAAAGGCATGGTACCCATCGATGAGCGTGACACAAACCCCAGTTGCACGGCTGGCCAGACGCCGCTGAAATACTGACGCACTGACAAGCCATGCAACTTGACCAGCAAGGGATAAACCACGAACAAAACCAACAGCAAACCCACATAGACTGAGGCACTGAAACTGGCGAGCGAACCCAGCGCGTCCCAGCCATAACTAGCTACCGCATCCCCCAGCAGGGCCAGTGTCCCTATCGGTGCCAGGCGTATGATCCACCACAATATTTTTTGCACCACTGCACCGACAGCATCAGTAAAACGTAGCAATGGCTCAGCACGTTCACCAACTTTGAGTGCAGCCACGCCAACAGCAATAGAAATCACCAGCAATTGCAATACATTAAAACCAAGCTGGGTACTGGCGACTGCTTTCTCCCCCACCAGCTTGACTGAGCTGCTGGCTGTCATACCCAGGATATTTCCCGGTAACAGTTGATTCAGGAAAGCCCACCAGGAACCTGTCCTTGATGGTGCGCTCGCCTTGGCAGCGTCAACGACCGCACCTGCACTTGGGTTAGCCAACAAGCCTATCGTCAAACCAATGGCAACTGCGATAAAAGCAGTAATCGCAAACCAGATCAGGGTTTGTGTCGCCAGCTGTGCTGCATTTTGCAAACGGCGCAGATTGGCTATACTGCTGACCACCGCAGTCAATATCAGGGGCGGGATCATGAGTTTCAACAAGCCCACATAGGCATTGCCGATTGCACCAAGCGCGACCTGCAGCCAGTTGGCCTCGCTACCTTGTGTACCCATGTTGCGCGCTATCAAACCCACCACTACGCCGGCCAACAGACCCACGACTATCTGCGGCCCGAAAGACTTCCACCAGCGCGCACCATGCCCGCTGGGCAAAGGTGCAAGTACCTTGTTACCTGAAGTTTGCATATCCATTATCCCTACGCTTATGACTGTATTAAAGGTGCCTGCTATCATGCACCAAAGCCAGTGCTAATTGCAAATACTGGAACTGATTGCAGTTATACGTATAGGGTATAAGAAGAAATATGTCCACGTCTTAGTAAGTCACTCCCTGGCTGACAGAGCCAGAATCAGCCGGTAATTTTTGCACACCGCCATTCAGGAAGCGCTCTACAAAACCGTGGCGCACGAGCAGGTGGTAACTCAGCAGGCAAAACAGGCTTGTGAACAGGATATTGCAGATCAGCCTCCCGATTGCACCAAGCGGGCTGTGATATAGCAAAACACCAAACCCTACCGTCCCCAGCATGTGCACCAAATAAACCCAGTAAGAGCTGTCTGCCAGATATGACAGCAAGCGATTCTGGCTGGGCAGGTAACGCAGGAATAAACCTATCAGGGCAAAGCTCCAGAGCCAGCTGACGCTATTGTACAAATACGCCATTACTGCCTGCATGCCAAGGCTGGCTGACTCTGCGTTAGCGCCAATATTGACCAGCGCCAAAAACAGGATGAATGCAGGCAAGCCAGCACCAAGATACCACCAGCATTTGCGCTCAAAGCGGGGAAGCAAATCTGCCTGAAAGCGATACAGGAAAATCCCGCAGGTAAAAAACATGCCGCTATGGATGAATTCGGCGGGGTGCAGCATGAAAGAACCAAGTGGTGTCACCATGCCATTACGGTAGATGCTCCCAACAGCCGCCAAAGGCAGAACCAACAAAAGTACACCCCACCAGTTGTTGCACAGCATTTTCCAGGTTTTGGCAAAACCATCCTGAAGCGCCGATGGAATAAATGCGATCCAACGCAGCAGCAAGGCATACACCAGGCAATACAGGAAGAGGTAATAGATGAACCACAAATGCAGCAGCGATACCCGAGGTCGGCCAGGTATTTGTGGAATAAGGTCAAAGTCCAGACCCATCGTGCCAAAAGCATTCAGATGCGCATACACTGCCACCAGCAAACTCATTGAGACAAGCAGTAAAGGCCAGAACACCATGAAGGGCCAGACCAGCTTGCGCACGCGCTGGTGCAGCATGGCAGTCGTTCCACGCTTGGCGACCAGCATGGCAACGAAAAAGCCGGCCAGGATGAAAAACACAGGCATGCGGAAAGCATGGATGAAGACGATGAGTAAATCTGCCAGCAAACTGGTCTGGTTATCGCGCCAGGGCGTAGGTGCAGGATTGACCATATAGTTGACAGACACATGCACGACTATGCCCAGCCACATCATGATGGCTCTGAGATTATCGAGGGAATGCAGGCGTTGATGAGTAGTCATGTGGGATTATTTAAGGTTTTGGAGAAGCGACTCTTTCTTATGCCCGCTTATGTCCTGCTTTTATGTACTGCTTTTTATGTACCGCTTATAAGCGATAAATCCAGTCGCTTTCATTGGTCCGGGCATCGTTCACCAATTGTTGCGGACTGCGTCCCGACACATCCTTGCAATCCCGGATCAAGTGAGATTGATCTGCATAACCCATTGCGCTGGCATGCTCGGTCCAATTCGGCGTGTGCCCCTGCTCCAGATCAAGCAAGACCTGGCTATGACTGCGCGTGGCGCGCCATAATCTGGACAAGCCCAACAAGGGCAAGCCAGCTTCCTTCCTGGCCCGCCTCTGTGCCTGGCGGGCACCAACCCCAAGCAAACTGCAACTCAGGCGCAAACTCAGGTTTTGCCCCATCTTGCGCAAACGTGACCAGGGACTGGCGAGCAGGGAGCTGCTGTTTTGCGCGACATAGGTTTCAATCAATTGACGCCGCTCTGCGTGGGAATCAGCCGAGGCAACAGCTTGCAGCAGTGTCAGGCTTTGTGGATTCAATACATCGCTGGCATCGACGAAGTGATCTTGCACGGTTTCCAGATCGAGGCCAAACAGGACATGAAAAGCATCTGAATAAAACACTGCCATAAAACTATGCCTGTCACCCAGATTCATGGATACTCCATACTGACTCTGACAACCGGCCATAAATACCTGCGGCAAGCGTTGATCCTTGCTGACATTTCCCTGCTGCACCAGACAGACCTCGCCTTCCAGCATCCAGGTAATAGAACAGAACGGCGTGGCAGGATAGCGATTCAACAGATCCTGCCCGTCCAGATGGCAACCACGAGTATCGCGCACGATATACATCAGCACATGCTCAGCCGCCTGACCACTGGCTGGCCAGATATGCGTTTGTGCTTTTGGAGTCTTGTCGGTCTTGGGCATGTAGTGGATGCTACCTGCTTCGATGATGGATGTATTGTACGTTTACGACATTTTTAAAGTTTTATGAGAGCAAGTGTTTGATTTGCTTGCCCATTGTTAGCAATTTGCTCATATCATCTGGATTGCTGCGGAGGGGGTAATGTTGCTTTTGCTGTTGGATTTGACTTTGGGGTTGTTTTTGAAGTTAGCAGTTCCCATGTGTAGCCGCCATTTGTGCAGTACAGAAATGGATTAAGAAGAACCGCTGTTTGAGGTGTAGCAGGGGTTTCGGGCGACCCGCGTAGGGCAGCATGCTGCCCGCCTGCATAACGACATGCGCTTGCAAGCGCATGTTCCTAAAGCAAGGCCGCAGGCGAGTTTCGGATCTTCCCATTTTTTGTACTGCACAAATGGGCACCCCGTAGGGGATGTTGGCAGGGTTTCGCAAAGCATGCTTTGCGCTGCCAACATCTAAGCCGCTTGCAAGCGGCGCAGTGGAGTGCTACGCCTGGGTCGCCTTTCTTTGAATTCTTTCTTTGGCGACACACAGAAAGAATTTCGGCTGCCGGGCCGAGACCCGGCTTGTATCCACGAAGGGCAATCGTTTTAATCAAAGCACGGCAATGCAACAAACGCCACTGGGCTCCAGCCTGCGCTGGAGCGACGAATTTAAGATTGCCGTGTATCTTATGATTGAAGTGCTGGCAGCTAGCGAGGAGCCGCAAGCGGCTCCCCAAAAATCACTCAGCCTTTGCCGCAGCAGGCTTGAACTGCCCCATCACATCCCTCTTGCCCCGTTCCAGATAAGGCACAGGCTTGTCCATCCATTCAGGACGTGGACTACCCAGCAAATAATGATCAAAGAACTCGGCCATATGCACGGTATAAAACTTCATATTGTCGCGCTCTTTGAGACCATGTTTTTCACCGTTGAAATTGAACCAGTAGGCTTCCTTGCCCAACTGGCGCAAAGCGGTGAAAAATTCTATGGCCTGATACCATGGCACTGCATCATCATCATCGTTATGGATGGTCAGATAAGGCGTCTGCACTTTGTCTACATAGAATATGGGTGAATTTTCTATATACTCGGCCGTCTTGTTCCACGGCGCACCACCGATACGGCTTTGCTGTTTTTCATACTGGAAGGCGCGGCTCATGCCTGTGCCCCAGCGTATGCCACCGTAACCACTGATCATGTTCGCCATCGATGCGCCAGCTTCAACAGCACGGAACATGTTGGTTTGCGTAATCAGGTAATTAATCTGGTAAGCACCCCAGCTATGCCCCTGTATGCCTACGCGTTTGGGATCGACATAGCCTTGCGCCAGTACTTTTTGTACTGCTGGCACGACAGTGTTATAGGCACTCTTGCCCGGATGTCCAGTCTTATACACGATGTCCGGGCGCAGCACGACATAACCATTACTCAGGTAACGGGTGACATTGATGTTCTGGCTAGGTGCAGGTGGGACATATTTATGCAAACTTTCCGACATGTTTTCATAGATGTAGACCATCATCGGATATTTTTTTGCCGGATCAAAATTCTCAGGCTTGGCCAGCAAGGCCTTGAGCTTCTTGCCATCGAGACTGGTGTATTCAATCATTTCCTGCTTGCCCCAGTTGAATTGGGCTTGCTGTGGATTGGCATTGCTGATTTTTTGCGGGTTTTGCAAAGCCAGGTTGCTGGTCCACAAGTCCGGGAATTCCGTAAAACTTTGCTGCGTAAATAATACCGTATCTGCCTTCTTGGCCTTGATCAGGCCAGCGAACATTTTATCGCCATGTATCAGTTTGACTGGTTCGCCAGATTTTGGGTTTTGCTGGTAATAACCGGTAGAGCGATTACCTTCATTAGTGGCGGCCAGTATCCATGAATCTGTCGGCAAAGCCTTGGCTTCGGCGACGGGTGAGGGTTCATCAGCAGGCGGTTTTTTCTCCATATCGACAGGAACATAACGCAGTTCCAGATTGTGCTTGCGACCATAGCCTGCTGTCACGTTGCGGCTGGTTTGAGTCTGCGGATTGACTTCCCACAAGTCAAACTGATCATACAAGACTACGCTGGCATCGTCCTCAGTCCAGCCGGCAAAACCATAGGCATCCTTGACTTCAGGTGTATCGCGTTTTGCGTCTTCAAAACGTGTCTTGATTTTTCCTGTCAGGTTGATCTTGCTGCCATCTGCAGTTGACCAGCAATACCATACGCTGCTATTGGCATCAAAGGCCAGCACATATTTACCACCTGGCGACAGGCTGGGTACATAACGCAATTTTTGCACCAGCAAGCGAGCCTGGCCAGTCTGCAAATCTACTGCATAGGCATCGTGATACAGCGCATCCCATGATTGCTGCATTTTGTAAGGCACATCACTGGCCCCCATGGCAAAACGCGCATTATCATTGATCAATACATTTGGGATATTCTTGTTGGCAAGCTGGACGAAGCGTTGCTCAGCGATATGGAAAACCGCTTTATAGCTACGCTGTTTTTCTTTCTCTGCCCTGACTTTTTGCATGGATTGCAGCTCAGGATCTTTCCAGTGCCAGAGATCAACCTTGAAGGGTTCTGGCGCATCCTTGGCGTCAGCCTTGGCCATTTCTGCGGTCCCAAAGAACAGGCGCTGGCCATCTTTGCTAAAGCTCAGGCTGGCATGCTCACTGGGCAGCCAGCCTGCTGGCAAACCTGCCGTATCAGCTGTGACAATGGCTTTGGCTTCGCTATCACCGGCGCGCCAGTAATACAGATTGTATGCAGTAATTTCTTTTTCAGCTTTGTCAGTTTTGTCTGTATCAGCACTTTTCTTGCCAGACTTATCTGCTTCGGCGTGTTTTTTTGCCAGGTCATCACGGTTGCTGACGAAGGCAAGTTGACGGCCAGCTTCATCAAAATTCATGTGCTTGTAACTGCCTGCACCTGCCATGATTGCACGTGGTGTCAGGTCTTGCGGGCTGATAAGGTAAACACCTTCACGCGCGCCGTCTTTTTGTGCATCTTTGGTGATGACATTGAAAGCCAGCAATTCGCCATTTTTTGACCAGGTAAAATCAGCGACGTCCTTGAAGCTGCTGCGTTTGGTATTCGCCACGTCGATTAACAGAAATTCTGTACCCGTGTCTTTTTTCTTTGCTGCGGCATTGGCCGTAGCAGCCTGCTGATCATCATCGTCCTTGGCGGCAGGTTCAGCGTCTTTCTTCGCATCTTTCTTTGCGTCCTTGGGCGCATCGAACAAGACTGCCAGGAAGTTGCCACCCTCTTCTGGCCAGGCAAAACGCTTTACCCTGTCCAGGTTTTCAATTTTACCCGTCGCCAGATTCATGATGCCCAAACCAGATTTGGGCAAATCATCACCCTTCTTCTTGTCCTTCTTGGCCTTGTCCAGTTCTACTCTGGTTGGCGCAATCGCAAAAGCCAGGTAACGTCCATCCGCACTGAATGCCGGTGTAGTGCCGCGTGGCGCACGAAATTCGCGGCCATCTTTCAAATTCCTGACGACGACTTCGCCGTCCGACTCTTGCCCCACCAATGCATAGGCTGCCCAGTTGCCATCACGGCTCAAGACATTGCCTTGTATGCTGCGCCAGTTTGCATAGACATCATGACTGATGACTTTCTTTGCATTTATCGCGACAGCGGCAGAGCCTTCTGCCAGCACCGGGGCGGCGTGGATAGCAGGAACATAGGCGGCATAAGCCAGACATACCAGCAAAGCAGTGGCGGCTAAGTCAGGCAGCTTACGCAATTTGTAGTGACCGGAAGATGAAACAGAAGAAGGAGGAAAATAAGGCGTGCTAAACACTGGAATTACCTTTCTTGTAGACTAGCTTTACATCACTACATTGTAATGTCAAACCCAAATAAATCGACAAAACAATTATGCATTATCGGTGTTGCGTTGCAGCAAGTTCAGGCTTATCAAGATTGCACTTGCAGGGTTTTGACCACGCGCATCTCACCTTTTTCACCGGCACCTGAGCCACTGCTCTTACTTTCTTTTCTGGTAACAACCAACCGGTCGCCGCTCACTCCATACACCAGCTCTTCCTCATTTTTCGTTTCAAAGCTGATGACAACAAAAGCGCGTCCGGAGATAGCCTGATGCATACGGCTGGCCAGCGGGATGCCATCCGGGCCTATCCATACATCCAGACTGCCTTCGAATTTCTTGACGTATTTACGATCTTTTTCGCTGAGCTTTTCAATAGAAATCTCGAAACTCAGCAAGCGCGCGGACTTGCCATTGTAAGTAGCATCGGCTTTTTCATTTTTGAGTATGGCCTTTTCCAAGACGCGCGACAGATTACCGACAGCAGAAACCATGGGACGCAATTCTGATGAATTGACTTCCTTGATGGCGGCAATGGTGGGAGTTTTGGCTTTGGGATCTTTTTCCTTGGCGCGCTCTTCAGTTTCGAGACGCGTCAATAAATCCTTGCTATACAAAAGCTGCAAGCCACGGGGGCTGTCATCAAGACTGATACTGGCCTGGCCATTTTGCTCATCAGCTTCCTTGCCGTCACCCTGGCGGCTCCAGGTTTTGGCTTCGACTACAGCTTTCACCGGTGTTTGCCCTGGCAGACGTGCCAGGGCGGCTTTTAAGTCTGCCAGTCCATCGGCCTGCGCTGCCTCGTTAAACAGAGAAAAAAAAGCCCCTGCGAGGATTAACAACATTTTCTTTTTTGCCAGCATACATCCCCTATCAACTCGGCTATCGTGAGCCATCTGACATTGGGGACGCCTTAAAGTTCAGCCTTGCTGCATCACTGCTTAAGTGCCAGCCACTTCCTGTAGACCAGCAAGGCCACTTGCGCATCATTGGCGGCATACATGATTTGCCTGTCATTCAGGGCTGGGGCGGCCCAGTTGGAAGTAGAGGTTTTTTTGGATTTTTGCAATTGCATGCCAAAGAATTTGGCGACCGCTGCTTTCGCCCCCATGTCGCGCTGCTTGCTTTCGCGCATGGCACGCGCCAGGTCAAGCACGTGCTGTGGCAAGATGCCAAGCTTGATTTTCAGACGCTTCATGTCATCGCTGAGTCCAAAGCCAACCTTGAGTATGTCTTTCGACTCCAGCAGGGCTTTCACGGCATCGGTGTTTTGTGCCTTGAGCGTGGGGAAAAGATAAGCCTTGCTATCGGTAGCCAGTTGTATCAGATGCGGGCCATCGGATTGCTGGCCTTTGAAAAATACCGGCTTGGATTCTGTATCAAAACCCAAAATATCAGCTGCCAGCATCTCTGCATAGGCTTGCTCTGCGTCTGCGGGCGTCTGTACCAGCAGTATGTCTTTTTCCTGGATACCAGGATAAGGGGGGAGGGAAACTTCCTGATCTTCTATCATGACAGCATGATAAGTGAAATATCATGGATATGTCAGGTGATGGTTTGCTACCATGGCTTGTGAAAGTATAAAAATAGTGGAGATAAGCCACAAACAAGCCACAAACAACATCTCAACCCCATAAAAATATATTTTTAATATCATTTCAAGCCGGGAATTTCTTTACGCGCATTTGCATCAGCAACACAATCATGCATTTCGCAAATACCCTGAGCCTGGGTAATGACTGCCAGTGGTGAGATAAATATGAAAACACGGTCGCTGCAGCAATTGCAGCAATTGCAACTCCCAACAGCTTAGTGGTAGCCCGCTAGAATGATCTCTCAACGGCATTGTTGCCTGGCAAATACGCATGACGCCATAAGAAGCTTGATGCGAGATTTGACTCAGCTATCACCATTAGCATTCACAGGCTTGCCCACCTGCCCTGTTTTGAGAGGGTCAACACGCCGTCTGCGTGGCCTGCCACTGGGCAGAGGTTCTATGATCAGGGCTTGACCATCGGGAAGGGAAATCGCCAGTTTTTCCTGCCCATCGTGCTTAAAATGATAGACAGTCGCCGCGCCGACGGCTGCAGATTTCTCCAGTGTTGCTGCCATCAGCAATTCCGGGATTTCGCTCACCTTGCCTGTACGCCAGATCAGCTTATTCATGAGTTTATTCATTGATATGCTCGCGATAGCGGATGGCAAAACCTGCGGCGTCCATGGGTCGGCCAAAATAATAGCCCTGTACCTGGCTGCAACCCATTTTGCGCAAGAGTTCAGCCTGTTCTTTCTTTTCCACCCCTTCGGCAACCACACTCAGGCTTAGACTCAGTGCCATGGCAATGATGGCGCTGGCAATTGCTGCATCATCAGGATTTTCATGGATGTCATTGATGAAGGATTTATCTATCTTCAGTTCATCAATAGGGAAGCGCCGCAAGTAAGAAAGGCTGGAATAACCAGTACCAAAATCATCCAGCGAAATCGACAAACCCAGGTTTTTCAAGGCGCGCAATGCGACCAGCGTACTGTTGACATCCTGCATGACCATGCTCTCAGTCAGCTCCAGCGTGACATTGGACGGATCAGCGCCCGTCTCGGCAAAAATCGCAGCGACGCGCTCAGACAAATCTTCTTGCCGGAACTGGCGTGGTGACATATTAACGGCAATTTTCAAATCAGCCAGACCAGATTTTTTCCAGTTGACTTGCTGACGGCACGCTTCAGCCAAAACCCACTCTCCCAGAGGCAGGATGAGCCCTGTCTCTTCTGCCAGCGGAATGAATTCTATGGGGTGTATCAAGCCTATCTGCGGGTGATGCCAGCGCACCAGCGCTTCTGCGCCGACGATATGGCCAGTAGCCAGTTCTATCTTGGGCTGGTAGTGCAGAGTGAGTTCATGTCTTTCCAGCGCACGACGCAATGCGCCCTCCATATTGAGGCGGCTGATGGCAGTAACACCCATTTCGGGAATAAACTGACGCACGCTATTGCGCCCATGCTCCTTGACGCGGTACATGGCGATGTCGGCATAGCGCAGCAAAATCTCGCCATGATCACCATCACGCGGATATAGCGAAATACCTATGCTGGCCGTGACAAATACATCATGCCCATTGATTTCAAACGGACGCGCCAGTGCGGCAAGGATTTTTTCAGCGACGATATCTACATCACCAGTCTCAGGCAAATCAGTCAGGATGATGACGAACTCGTCACCGCCCAAACGCGCCACCGTATCGGTTTCGCGCACACAATGGCTGAGCCGGTTAGCGACCTGCTTCAACATTTCATCCCCGGCACCATGGCCGGATGCATCATTGATGAGCTTGAAATGGTCAAGATCAAGCAGCATCAAGCCCACCGACAAGTCCTGGCGCTTGGCCCAGGCGATGGCCTGGGTGATGCGATCATTCAGCAAATTGCGGTTGGCCAGACCGGTCAGGCTGTCATGAGTAGCCTGGTATTCCAGTTCTTTCTGGTAATTGACTCGCTCACTGACATCATTGATGACGCTGACAAAATGCGTGGTGGCGGCACCCGTCGCATCCTTGACGGGTGAGATATGCAGCTCATTCCAGAATTGCGTACCGTCCTTGCGGTAATTGCGCAACAGCGCACACCCGGCTCTTTTTTCCCGCAATGCCGTGCGTATCTCTTCGAGATCTGGTTGCGCCAGATCTTCTCTTACCAGGAAACGCCCTTCCCGACCGATGACTTCTTGCGCCGCATAGCCAGTAATGCGCTCAAAAGCCGGATTCACATAAACGATGGAATGATCACTGTCATCACTGCGGGTAATCATGATGCCATTACTGCTTGATACCAAAGCTTGTTCACGCAAGAGCAAGGCCTGCTCGACTTCCTTCAACTGGAATTTGCTATCGGTAATGTCTTGTTTGACAGCGACCAGATGGGTGATATGCCCGTCAGCATCGCACAGCGGGCTGACCATCTGCCTTTCCCAGTAGGCAGTGCCGTCCTTGCGGTGGCTGAGTACATCACCCTGCCAGTGTTCACCGACCTTGAGCGCCTTGATGATGCGCATGACTTTTTCATCAGCAGGGTCACCAGAATTCCAGAATACATGCTTGCCCAGCACCTCGTTCAATGCATAGCCAGAAATACGGCAAAAGCTGTCATTGCCATATTCGAGCTCACCATCAGCATTGGTAATGACTACTGCAAACGGGCTTTGCTGCACCGAGAGCGCCAGCATCTCCATGTTGTCTTGCAGATCATGGTGCTCATGCGTGCTGCTGAGGGCATGGATGGCTTGCGCAAGTTCATTGGCAAAGCGGCTCAATATGTTGTATGCATCACCATTTTCACTGAGATCAAAGTCAGCACCAACACGCAATTGCGCCAGCACATCACCATAACGCTGCAAAGGCAGGACCAGGTATTTTGTCTCTTTTCCAGCCTGCCTGTCGGCGCGAAAACGGTAAATTTCTGACTTGTCACCCAAGTCCAGTTCCACTTCGGCACACAGATAGCCAGCACGCTGTACCAGGATGCGACAGAAGCCACGCAACATCTCAGGCAATTCTGGCGTGTACCACAAGCAATGGGAAAGTTCCCCCAACAAGAGATACCACTCTTCCAGCCGGTGTGACTCGGCATCCAGGGTAAGATCAGGATCGACGATAGCCATTGCTCTGCGGTCTCCGGTTAAACTCGCTATTTTTATTGGCAGGTGGATTTTTATACCGCGTAGCCACATGAATTGCAACAAAAACCGCCCGAGCAAAGCTGCCTACTTATGCTGCAATTGCGTCACGCAATACAAAACAAATATTTGCAAAATAATAAGCATCCTCATATTTTCCTTCTGTTTTTCTCTGTGGTGCAGTAAGGAACTCGAACAGCATGCTGTTTGCTTACGAAACGATGATTTTTTGCAAAAAATCATTCCTTCCTCTGTAATGTGGTTAATGGTCTTAAGATTTTCTCCATTTAAGCCCTAAAAATTAATAAAATAGCATCAAGCAAATTCGCCTATCCTACGCAAAAGCCGTTAAAATCTAAGGTTTGGCAAACTTTATTCATCGCTTCTTCAAGAAGTGACAAAGGCAGATAGCACGATGCTCACATTTCAACAAATTATCCTGACATTACAAGATTACTGGGACAAGCAAGGCTGCGCCCTGTTGCAACCTTACGATATGGAAGTGGGCGCGGGGACTTCGCATACCGGCACTTTCTTGCGCGCCATCGGGCCAGAGCCATGGCGGGCGGCCTATGTACAACCATCACGCCGCCCCAAGGATGGCCGTTATGGTGAAAACCCTAACCGTCTGCAACACTATTACCAATATCAGGTGGTGTTGAAGCCTGCACCGGAAAATATCCTCGATCTCTACCTCGGTTCGCTGAAAGCCCTTGGCCTGGATTTGCAGCAAAACGACATACGCTTTGTTGAAGATGACTGGGAAAACCCTACCCTGGGTGCCTGGGGCCTGGGCTGGGAAGTCTGGCTGAATGGCATGGAAGTCACGCAATTCACTTACTTCCAGCAAGTCGGCGGCCTGGATTGCAAGCCTATCCTCGGTGAAATCACCTATGGCCTGGAGCGTCTGGCCATGTATCTGCAAGGTGTAGATAATATCTATGACCTGGTCTGGACCGAGCGTGAAGAAAACGGCAAGACCGTGCGCCTGTCTTATGGTGACGTATTCCATCAAAATGAAGTTGAGCAATCGACCTTCAGCTTTGAATACTCGAATACAGATTTCCTGTTCTCCCTGTTCACCAATTACGAAGCGGAAGCCAAGCGCCTGCTGGATGTGACAGAAAAGTCCCTGGCCCTGCCTGCTTATGAAATGATATTGAAAGCTGCGCATACTTTCAACTTGCTGGATGCGCGTGGTGCGATTTCAGTAACTGAGCGTGCTGCCTACATAGGCCGCATACGCAATCTGTCGCGCGCCGTGGCTGCGGCTTACTATGCATCGCGTGAAGCACTGGGCTTCCCCATGTGCGCCGCGGATGACAAGCACAAGCCTGCTCCCGCTGCCGTCGCCGCTACATAAGCGCTGCATAAGCACTGCACAGGCTTTACGTATAGCCCACAAGAACATCATTAAACAGATTCTGGCACAACGCCGGAACGTAGGATAAGAAACATGAGCCAAACACTGTTATTAGAATTATTTACCGAAGAGCTGCCACCCAAGGCACTGGCCAAACTGGGTGAAGCATTCAGCGCTGGTATCGTCGCTGGTCTGAAGTCACGCGATTTCCTCGAAGCTGAGTCGGTAGCAACCAGCTATGCCTCACCACGCCGCCTGGCCGTCAGCATCACTGGTGTGCGCGCCACTTCCCCGGACAAGCTGATGCGTGAAAAAGTCTTGCCTGTCTCAGTGGCACTGGATGCGGCTGGCAATGCGACAGCACCGCTGGGTAAGAAACTGGCCGCACTGGGCTTCCCTCACCTGCAAGTCAGTGACCTGGAACGTGCTGTGGATGGCAAGGCCGAGAGTTTCTTTTACAGCTATACAGCGGCAGGCACTGCCCTGGCACCGGCAGTACAAACTGCGCTGGAAGAAACCATAGGCAAACTGCCTATTCCTAAAGTCATGAGCTACCAGCGTCCTGATGGCGAGACTGTGCATTTTGTGCGCCCAGTGCACAAAATCATTGCCTTGCACGGCGCTGAGATTGTTCCACTGTCCCTGCTGGGTTTGAACAGTGACCGCATCACCAAGGGTCATCGTTTCCTGTCCGCGGGTGAAGTCAGCATTGCCAAGGCTGAAGACTATGCAGCCAGCCTGAAAAGCGAAGGCAAGGTGATTGCCAGCTTCAATGAGCGTAAAGAACAGATACGCGCAGCCCTGTTGGGCAAAGCAGGTGCAGACCAGGTCTTGATGCCTGAATCCCTGCTTGATGAAGTGACCGCCCTGGTCGAATGGCCAGTGGTGTATGAATGCAATTTCGAACAAGAGTTTTTGGCAGTGCCGCAAGAATGCCTGATTTTGACCATGCAAACGAATCAGAAATATTTTGCCCTGACAGATGCGTCTGGCAAATTGCGTTCACGCTTTTTGATCGTCTCCAACCTGGAAACCAGCGACCCGCAATACATCATCCAGGGTAATGAGCGCGTCGTGCGCCCACGCCTGTCAGATGCCAAGTTCTTCTTTGAGCAAGATAAGAAAAAGACCCTGGAATCACGCCTGCCTTTGCTGGCAAATGTGGTCTATCACAATAAACTGGGTAGCCAGGCAGAACGTACGCAACGCGTTAAAACCCTGGCTGGCCAGATTGCTGCCAGCCTGAATGGCGATGTCGCCCTGACCGAACGCGCCGCCCTGCTGGCCAAGACCGACTTGCTGACCGATATGGTCGGTGAATTCCCTGAGCTGCAAGGCATCATGGGTACTTACTATGCCCAGCATGATGGTGAGCACGCCGATGTGGCCGCTGCCGCGTCTGAACATTACCAGCCACGTTTTGCTGGCGATGCTCTGCCAGCGACACTGACAGGCACTGCTGTGGCACTGGCAGACAAGCTGGAAACCCTGGTCGGTATCTGGGGTATAGGCTTGCAGCCTACCGGTGACCGTGACCCGTTTGCGCTGCGCCGTCATGCCCTGGGTATCTTGCGCATGCTGGTGGAAAAACGCTTGCCGCTGTCGTTGAATACCTTGCTGACACAGGCTGTCGCACTGTTTGCTGGCAATGCCAATTTCACAGACCCGACAGCAGATGTGCTGAACTTCCTGTTTGACCGTCTGCGCGGCCAGTTACGCGACAAGGGCTTTTCACAAAGTGAAGTTGAAGCTGTGGTTGCCCAGCAACCAGATACGCTCGATAACATCGTTGAACGCCTGCAAGCTGTACAAGCCTTTGCTGCCCTGCCAGAATCAGAAGCACTGGCGGCTGCCAACAAGCGTATTACCAATATCCTCAAAAAAGCCGAGGGTACGCCAGGCGCAGTCCAGCCAGCATTGTTGCAGGAAGCTGCAGAGCAGGCATTGGCCAAGGCCATGGCCGATGTCAAACCGGAAGTGGATGCGGCATTTGCCAAAGGCGACTTCACCAGTGCCTTGAAAACCCTGGCAGCCCTGCGTGCAGCGGTGGACAGTTTCTTCAATGATGTCATGGTGAATGCAGAAGACCTGGCCCTGCGTAATAACCGCCTGGCCTTGCTGGCAAGCCTGCATGGCATGATGAACCAGGTTGCCGACATTTCCAAGCTGGCAGCTTGAGGCAGCATTGAAATACCAGAAACACGATGGAACATATGAGTAACACTAACCAGGATTGCAGATGAAACTCATCATCCTTGACCGCGATGGCGTTATCAACCAGGACTCGGACGACTTTATCAAGTCACCCGAAGAATGGAAGCCGATTCCGGGTTCACTGCAAGCCATCGCCCGCCTCAACCAGGCGGGCTACACGGTGGTGGTCGCGACCAACCAGTCAGGCATAGGCCGCAAGCTGTTTGATATGGCGACGCTGAATGCCATCCATCAAAAAATGCATACCAGCGCCCAGCAAGTTGGTGCCACGATTGATGCGATTTTCTTTTGCCCGCATATGGCGGACGATAATTGCGATTGCCGCAAACCCAAGCCTGGCATGCTGCAGGAAATTGCGCGCCGCTATGACACCAATCTCAAGGGTGTGCATTGCGTGGGCGATTCCCTGCGTGACTTGCAGGCTGGTTTTGTACTAGGTTGCAAACCGCATCTGGTGCTGACTGGCAAAGGCAGCAAGACCCAGGAAAAAGGGGGCTTGCCGCCAGGTACGCAGGTCTTTGCTGACCTTGCTGCAATGGTCGACAAACTGGTGGAAAACTCGCCATCTGAATTTAATATCGCGATCTGAGTCACTCATAAAACTCAAACAGCATCGCTACAATGGAGACTACATGCTCAGCTTTACCCGTTTTGTTCGTTCGCTGATTTTCTTGCTGGTGATGGCGATAGTCACCATCGTCTGGGCCCCCATCAGCATGCTGTTTGCCTTTTTGCCATATAACCAGCGCTATTACATTACTGCCCGCTGGAATGTCACCATTATCTGGGCAGCAAAAGTAATCTGCGGCATACGCTACCAGACCAAGGGTTTTGAAAACTTCCCGGATGGTCCGGCCATCCTGCTGTCTAAGCACCAGTCTGCCTGGGAAACCATCTTCCTGTTAATGGCAACACCACGCCCTCTGGTTTTTGTTTTCAAAAAAGAAATTACCTATATCCCCTTCTTTGGCTGGGCTATCTCCATGCTGCGCATGATCCCTATCGACCGCAGCAAGGGCAAGGATGCTTTCGCCCACGTCGTCACGCAAGGCCGTAAGCGCCTGGCTGATGGACAATGGATCATCATGTTCCCTGAAGGTACGCGTATCGCTGTCGGTAAAAAAGGTCAGTACAAAGGTGGCGGTGCACGTCTTGCGGTGGAAACCAATACTCCTGTCGTACCCATCGCGCTGAACTCTGGCGAATGCTGGCCAAAAAATTCTTTCACCAAATTGCCAGGTACCGTCACTGTCTCCGTTGGCAAACCTATACCGCCAAACGGCATGAATGCGGTTGAACTGATGCAGGAAGTGGAGAAATGGATAGAAGCAGAGATGCGTGTGATTTCTCCACAGGTTTATCAGGCTGAACAATCCCAATGAAATACCGGGGCTGATGCTTGCTACATCAGCCTCTTCATCAGCTCCTTCTCTTCCCCGCTGCAGATTCCTCTGCAAATCTCCATTTTCAGTCGCAAAAACACGAAAACCTGAAAATAGTTCAAACTAGTGTAATGCCAGCTTAAAAATTAAGCTGGTCAGATATTCACTTGCTATTGAATCAGGATTCCCCAAGCTTAAATGAAACCCCGTATTCCATCGATTGGCAAGGCCATACAAATGGCATTGCAACTGGATTTATTCAGTGATTTTTTGGTGCCGGACAAATTGCGTCCCACACCTGCAAAAACACCGGTACCAGCACCGGTTCCGGTCAATGACAAAACTCAGCGAGATGACACACGGCCAGTCTCTCCGCCACCGTCGACTTTTGTTAACAGCAGCAACAAACGCCGCATCCTGATACAGGATTATTTGCTCGAATATGATTTGCAACGTTCGAAACGACGCAGCATAGGTTTTTTGATCAATGAAGATGGCTTGCGTATCACGGCACCGCGCTGGGTGACGATTGCCGACATTGAAACAGCGATACAAGAGAAACAAGCCTGGATTTTGCGCAAGCTGACTGAGCGGCGTGAGCGCACACAGCGCAAACTGGAACCCAGCATGACCTGGCAGGACGGGGCAAGATTGCCTTATCTTGGTGGTGAAATCACTTTGCGGATTGCGCCTGCCTCTGTCAGTGGCACACACTTCCAGAGCGAGCAAGCTGAGTTGATTATCAACCTGCCAGCGGACGCTGGTGAGCAGCAATTGAAAGACCGGGTACAAGCCTGGTTGCAGCAAGAAGCCAAACGGGTTTTCAATGAACGCCTGCCAGTATTCGCGGAAAAACTCAATGTGCGCTATCAAAGCATGGCTTTGTCGGCAGCGGCAACGCGCTGGGGCTCTTGCACTTCACAAGGCAAGATACGTCTGAACTGGCGTTTGATCCATTTTTCGCCAATGATTATTGATTATGTGATTGCGCACGAGCTTGCGCATTTACGAGAGATGAACCACAGCCCACGTTTCTGGGCCACCGTGCAGTCGGTATTTCCAGACTTTGAGGTCGCACGCAACACCTTGCGTCAGCATGCCAGTGCTGATTTACCTGTCTTTTAAATTCAGCTGCACAGAACGCAAAAAATACAAAACAGGATTTGCCGCTATGGCAAATCCTGTTTTCATCAATATCAATTACCTTACTTCACAAATCAAACTGCCTGACTTGCTCTCATTATTGGCATTATCCTGATTCAGGCTAACCGGGAAACTGCCCGGTGGCGAGAATTGCATGCCGGGGTTATTAGGTAAAAGGACAGGTGGTCTGCTGAAGCTGATAGCAAACCCAAACTGCCCAGAGGTGACATCCAGGCTACCTGCACCGTTTCGCAGGAAGATGGTGCCATCCAGCACTTGTACATACAAGCCGGGCGCACGCCCCGTACCAGAATTCGAAGTCTCATTGGCAGCAAGTTGCATAGGCTGTATTGCGGTGACTGGCACATCAACATCGCTGCGTACTGCATTAGCATCCTTAGCTGACGGCATCTGCAAAGCTGCCGTAGTTGCCAGATTGTAGGCAGCCAGATTCGTTTCAGATGGAACATATTCGGCGATGAAAATAGTACCGCGTATACCTATCGATGCCGTTGGCGTATTGAGACCAAACCTTTCTTTATTGCGTTTGCCCAGCAAACCGGTGACAGCGCGCAAGCCACCTTTGATCAGGGTCATGGTGAAGCCATCATTATTGGGTTTGTCTTCTTCAAAGGAAAACTGGTCTATCTTGATCTGGGTATTGGGGCGCAGAACAATTTCGCTATTGTCGGCAAACTTGATACGGGCATAGGTATCTTTCTCGGCAATCAGGGTGTCGCCCTGCTCTATGCCAGATTGCTGGGACAATACCTTTACCGTGCCATCAGCTTTCTTGGCGATCAATGGCCCACTCAGGTGGGTCACCGTGCCTGCAATCTGCGCGGCAAAACTCAGCGCGCAGCTCAGGCACAGTGCTGCAATAAAGAAAAACTTAATTGCAGTAGAGTTTTTTATCTGTAGCATTTTTTAATACTCCGTTATCCCTGGTACCGCCAAAACTGCTTCTTTGCTCAAATCTGGTTTCCCTGCCGGAATCACTGCCGCCACTGTCAAAGAAGCTATTCGGATTGCTGATAGCATTGGTCATGAACAAGGTGGAACTGACAAAGTTATTCAGGGCAAAATTGATTGAGTTATTCAGGATATTCCCTGTCCTGAGGTCGCCAATAGGTAAGACCAGCGTGCAGCCCAGCAAAGCTGGGTTGACTGCGCACTGCGCCTGGGTTGGCAAGACTGCAGCACAACCAGGCAAACCCGGATTAGCCGCACAGCTCGCCAGTGCGGGTAAAACGGCAGAGCAACCTGGAGTCGACGGATTAGCAGTACATGCAGCCAGGCTAGGTAACACGGCACTACAACCAACTGTCAGCGGTGAACCTACGCAAATAGCAAGACTAGGCAACACGACGCTGCAACCAGGCAAACCTGGATTAGCGATACAGGCATTCAAACCTGGCAGAACCGCAGAACATCCTGCAGTTGATGGGGTAGCGGTGCACACTGCCAAGGTTGGCAACACGGCGCTGCAACCGGCTTGTGTTGGATTGGCCGTGCAACTGGCAAAACTTGGCAAAACGGCAGAGCAACCTGGAGTAGCCGGGTTAGCAGTACATGCAGCCAGACCAGGCAAGACCACGCTGCATCCTGGCAGGGTCGGCGCAGCAGTACAAGCCGTCAGCGTAGGCAGGACATTGCTGCAACCTGCCAGTGCAGGAGTGGCAATACAGGCGCTCAGGCTAGGCAAGACCACGCTGCAACCTGGCAAACTTGGTGTAGCCGTACACGCTGCAACAGATGGCAGGATAGATGAACAGCCAGCCAGACCAGGATTGGCGATACAAGCGGTCAGAGTAGGCAGAACAGCGCTGCATCCTGGCAGGGATGGGCTGGCCAGACAAGCCGCAAGGCCAGGCAGAATAGACGAGCAACCCGCCAAAGCAGGATTGGCAGTACAGGCTGCCAGAGTTGGCAAGACCACGCTGCAACCCGTCAGTGCAGGATTGGCGACACATGCTGTCAGCGTCGGCAACACATTGCTGCAACCTGCCAGCGTCGGGGTGGCAATACAGGCACTCAGGCTAGGTAAGACTGCACTGCAACCAGGCAGGCTGGGGCTGGTAGTACAAGCCGCAAGTGTAGGCAATACAGCACTGCAACCGGCCAGACTGCTATTGGCGATACAGGCAGACAAGCTAGGCAAGACCGAGGAGCAGCCGGGCAAAGTCGGACTGGCCGTACATGCAGCGATGGATGGCAAGACTGCCGAGCAACCAGCTATATTGGGCGATACCAGACAAGCTGCCAATGCAGGCAAGACCACGCTGCAGCCTGGAGTACTTGGGCTGGCAGTACATTGTGTCAGGCTAGGCAGAACAGCACTGCAACCAGACTGGCTCGGGTTACTGATGCACGAATTCAAGCTAGGCAAAATAGCACTGCAACCTGATATGGAAGGATTAGCCAGGCAGGACGACAAGCTGGGCAAGACTACGCTGCAGCCAGCAATATTTGAGTTGGCCAGGCAACTGCTCAGGCTAGGCAAGACATTCGAGCAACCAAACAGCGAAGGATTGGCGATACAAGAACTCAGGCTAGGCAGCACTACGCTACAACCAGCCAGGCTAGGGTTAGCCTGACAAGCAGCCACGCTAGGTAAAACTACGCTACAACCCAGCAAATTAGGATTGCTGACACAGGCAGCCAGGCTAGGCAGGACTGAGCTGCAACCGGGCGTAGACGCGTTGGCAATGCACTGTTCCAGGGTGGGCAGTGGCGCATTCTGGAAAGCTTGCTGGGTCACCGTACCACCGCTGACAGTACCAGAAATCAGGATGGCATCACCAGCCTTGAGCAAAATATTGCCACTGGTAGTGACAGAGCCTGTACTACCTACAGTCAGCTTGTCGGCAGTACTGCCGCTCGCCCCGGCTTCAAGTGTGATATTGCCGCCATTTGAACTGGCAACCGTACCATTCACCGTCAGAGGACTATGTGCCACCAGGCTGATATTGCCTGCCTTGGTACGTACTGCATCTGTGCTGTCTAGCGTGATCGCGCCGATGTTATCGATGAGAACATTGCCAGTGCTGCCAACCGAGCTTTGCTGCACATTACGGATATTCAGGGCACCGGTATTTTTGATGTTGATATCAGTATTTGCACCGGTGTTATTCGCCAGCAGGATGGGCACGCTGGTTTTCAAACCAGTGCTATGTCCTATGCCACCATTGGCAGTTGCATCCAGCGCACCGCCACTGAGTAGATTGCCAGCCGACTGGGTAATTGCCCCGTTAGCTGCGGCCAGTGTGGCAGTGCCGCTGCCAGTATTGACATTGGCCCCTAGCGCGATATTGCCTGAGTTGGCAGTCAGGTACAAATTGCCGACAGTAGTGATACCTGCAAGATTATAGCTACTCGATCCATTGGCACCGCTGAGTGTGCTGACATTGATGCCCTGGCTATTAATGAAATTAAAACTGCTACCGCTTTTTGCTGCCAGGTTGCTAACCGTGTTCACGCTATTGAGGTTGATGCTACCGTTCGCCACCAAGCCCAGGTCCTGCACAGTGATGCCATTGGCCTGGCTAATGTCAGATCCGCTGAGCAAGCCTATACGGGTCGTTATCAAATGCTTGATATCTGTGATCGCACTGGTATTGGTATCAGTAATACCAACAACAGAAATAGCTCCCGAAGGATTGGCTGAATTATCACTGCCTATCGCAATATTGGTCGCACTGACTTTATACAGATTAGTCAGGCTAAGGCAGGGGGACGAAGTGCAAGTGCCGGAACCTACCGTAATTGCACGCCCGCTGGTAAAAGGCCGCACACCGAAATCGCCTGCAGTAACTCCGCCTGGCCCACCTAATGTCAGCAAGTCAGCAATAAAACCTACCTTTGCGAAACCGGCATTGACGCTATCAGAAACAGTGAGCGAAGATCCTGTTCCCGTACTTAACAATACAGGCTGGTTATTCGTAGTGACGCCAACGATGCCGGACGCTGTGCCTATGCTCAGGTTGCCCGAATTGAACAGACTGATGCCGCCTACGCCCATGCCGCTCAAATTCAGGTCGGCACCCAGCGTACCAAAATTATTGGCTGTGTTCATCAAGACTACTGGTCCCTTGCTCTGCAGCCCAAGGAAGGTAGCAGTAATCGGGTTGCCAGCCGCCTGGCTGATACCGGAAACCGAATCGGTCACCAGCTTGGCAGCAGCATTCACATTGATACCGCTATAACCATCAACTGTCGTGATATTGAGATGATTGATGGAGCGATAGGTAAAGCCACCTATGTCACCGGAGCCGGAAATCACACCTATGGTATTAGCTTCTGGCAAGCTGACACCGTAACCCCGTACCTGCAGAGAACTGGCACCATCAATAATGGCGCCGGATTGCTGGGAAATCGTATTGCCTGAATTCAAAGTCAGGGAGGTATTGACATTTTGCAATGCCCCACCAGCACCAGAACTCATGGGGCCCTTGATATCTATACTGGCACCAGAGATGTTACCTATCCTCAAACGCGTAGCTGTTATCCGGTTCAGTTCACCGGTTGACAATTCCAGCGTATTTGCGACCAGATCAGTGGTGCCAGTGGCCAGATGTATAGTGGCTGCAGCATTTCTGTCCAGACTCACTGAGTTGCTGCCCGCGTTGATATTACCGAGCAAATTCATTTTGTCGGATTTAAGCGAGATCGTGCCACCGGCACTGTTGATCTGTGTACCGGATGCAGTACTGGTCATGATGTCGGCGTCACTGGCCAGCAAGCTGATGCTGCCACCAGCGCTATTAATATTGCCGCCGGAAAGCAGGTTGATACCACCTGATCCGCTGACAGATATCAGGCCATTGTTGGCTACTAACGCAGCGTTAATCGATATGTTCCGGGTGGTCGGCGAACTCAGGTGTATACCGGCACCAACCCCTTGTTGCTTGACTCCGTAACCGGTTCCCCCAATATCCCCTATGACCAGATTCGCTCCAGAACTGGCAATGCGAATATCTCCGCTTGCTGTGTTGATGGCATTCAATTTGCTAGCTTGTACTCCCATACTGTCACTGGCAGAAGTACCATGCAAGCCACTGGCAGCTGACAGCTTCAAGTCGTTGGCATAGATGATTGAACCATTTTGTTGTGCGATATTGGCACCAGAACTGATGGTGACATTCCCATCGGTAGAAGAATTGCCGCGCGCATCAATACCACCAGATCCTACGTTCACGAGGCCGCTACTGTTGATTGTGATATTGCCACCTACGCCGACCGTGCCTGGCGTGGTCAGCAAGGTTTTAAAAGTCGTGCTGCCACTGGAACTGGTACTGATCTGGCTGCTGTTGGTGGTCAGCTTGGCAACCACGATATTGGCAGACTGTGGTGATGCGCCAGTGCCGGTTTGCAAGGTAATCGTGCCCGTACCATTTGCCTTGATCTCGAGATTGGGGTCTGCTCCTGTCAGGTTAATGCCACGGGTGACGCTGACATCGGTAGATGCATTGCGTGTTCTCAGGGTCAGATTGGAATTGTTGGGCAGAGATATCTGACTACCGAAAAAGGTACCGCTGGTATCAATAAAATTTGTTGCTTCCAGCACGATGTTCGTGCCAGGAGCCAGGCCAGTCAACTCTGACTGGTACACGGTGGTCGGGCCACCATCAGCAAAATTGATACTACCTATCGCCGAACCTTGAAATGTCCCGGTACCGTCAGATGCACCATCACCAGTACCGCCGGCAATCGTAATAGAAGATGGATCAAGTAATAAAGTACCGGCCTTGCCACGTACTGCCCCGACATTCACTTTCGCGTGAAAATCCAGGTTTTGCTTGCCTGAGGTCTCTACAAAGCCACCATTCCCGCTTTGAGCCCCGCCCTGTGCTGAAATACTGCCATTCACCCGCGTCACTTCATCCGACCAGACGATAACTTTACCGCCGTCACCAGACTTAACGGCATCGGCACTGATTTTGGCATCACTGGACACAAAGGCGCGTTTTGCATTCATGATAGAGGGATTATCGCCATGATAATCACCACCCACCAGAACCTGGCCACCACCGGTGTCGCCACTGGCATCCACCTGGGCATTTCCTGCCAAAGCTACGCGTTGTCCGAGTACCTGTATGTCACCGCCCTTGCCTTTGCCGGTTGCAGTGGTCGTGCTACCAGTGTCGAGTACGGTATCTCCACTGGCCTTGAAATAAATCTTGCCGTTTTCACCTACGACGGCACTGTTGGCACTGATCAGGCCACGCTGGCTGATCAGACCACCATAAATCCCTACCTTGCCCCCCTGGGCAATGACCTGTCCCAGGTTGACGGCCTGATCAGCATCGGCGCTGACGACCACATGCACATCAGGGTTAGCCGAGTCCACCAGTTTTACTGAGCGCCCTGCTGCCAGCAAGACTTCACCTTTGGGTGAAGTAATGATGCCGCTGTTTTCTACATCAGGTGCTATCAGGTAAACATGACCACCTGACGGCGTCGTGATTGCGCCCTGATTACTGACTTTGCCTGCAGCTGTACCTGCATTAAAATTCAGCTTGCCTGCCTTGAAATCAGCATCCGTCATGCCCAGGCTGGAAACAGTCAAGCCATTGACGTCAACTTGTGCACCCTTGCCAAACAGGATGCCATTCGGGTTAATCAAAAACACCCGTCCATTGGACTGCAAGGCACCCAGAATCTGGGTCGGGTTCTGGCCTATGATGCGATTCAATACCGTGCTGCTGGCGCTTTCTTGTATGAAGCGGGTAGTCTCACCGGCATTGATGAAAAAATCCTGCCAGTTGATGATCGCACCTGGCGTATTGGTGATCGTGAATACCTTGCCATCCTGGTTGAAGATAACCTTGCCATTGACAATTTGCGGGCCAACCGGATTCGCATGGGCAATACTGGACACAAAACAAGCTGCCAGCAACACTGGCATAAGCTTAGATAGCTGCTTAGGCAATAGGGCTTGCCTCAGGTTCGGCCTCAATACAGATTCAGATTGAGCGAACATATCGATTTCATTTCTCATGCTCTTCCTCATCCATCATTAATAGTTGACGCCCAGCCTGACATGCAAACGCCTGTCATCTTTGCTCAATTCATCCGGTGCATGCAGCGACTTGCCATAGTCCATCTGCAGCGACATCATGCGTGACATGGCCAGCCTGATACCTATGCCTATGCTGGAAATGGAAGCAGAACTCTGCTCCCCAGGCAGCGCCTTGTTACGTGATAAATGGGCAGCATCATAAAAACCAAGTAACTGGCACTGGGTAAGACTGGCGCTAAAACCTGCACACAAGTTGGGTGTATAAATTTCTGCACTGACCAAAGTGCCATAATCATTGGCCAGTGCACGCTCGGTAAAGCCACGCACACTGCTGGCACCACCAGCGCCAAACTGCTCACCGGGTACCAGGCTATCTCTGGTGTATTGTCCACTCAGCATGAGCTTCAATTGCCAGGCGGCCGGCAAGACCTTGCTATAGCCAAAACCATAGCGCAAGATGCTGTATCCGGCAGTTGCGCCACTGCGCACTCTCTGAAAATCTTCGGTCTTGCCCTTTTCACCGCCAGGCAGGTTATGCACCGCCGTCACATAGGCATTGGCATCGCCCGCAGTTGAATTCAAAGTAGCAGCATAGCTGACACTGATGGGATGGACAGTGACATCATTCCCCAGCTGTATGCCCTGCAAGGCGACATTATTCTTGAAGGCCTTATAGTCCCAGCCAAAACTCAGGCGTGAATCAAAATCCTCGCTACGCCCCAGGTTGAAGTTATAGCGCCCGCCCACCACGGCTCCACGACCACTGACATTCAGGTCAAAGATGCCTGCAGCGACTGAACCGGAATCAACATTCGAATAACTCGCATACAAATCCACGCTATCGCCGAGCTGATACAGGGGCAAATGGTAGCCAACACCAAATACCGCATACTTGCTGGGCTTTTGCAGCGTGGTCGTATATTGCAGGCTGAGTACATCATCACGCCCGCTGATATTGGCATGCTGGAACAGCAGTCCCAGATGTGATTTTCCGGTATTGCTGTCACCAGCATTATCCACAGTTGCCCCAACGGTCCAGGGCTTGTTGTCGGCAACATTCAATACGGCATTGACTTCGCCTTCCTTGCTTGCAGTCTCAAATTGCAAACTGGTTTTCTTGGCCGGATTTTCATTCGCAGTCTTTAAACTTTCAGACAGTTTTTTAATATTGGGGGTATCGCCTATGCGCAATTGCGGCAGGCTGCGTTTGATATTGTCGCTGTCAAAATGGCGGTTACCCTTGACACTGACAGTGGCAATGCGCGCCTGTATGACAATGAATTTGACGACGCCCTGATTCAATTCCTGCTCAGGCAAGACCACTTGCACCAGACTATAGCCTTTCTGGTGATAAGCTTTTTCCAGTGCTTCCAGCGCCCTTTGTACATCGGCAAAACTGCGGCCCTTGCCTGTATAGGGTGCCAGCAAGCTATCCAGAGCAGTGGGAGTCAGCAAGTTATTACCCTTGACATCATAACGACTGATATCAAAGCGCCCAATGACGCTGTCGGTATCCTGCGCAGCCAATGGCTGGCTAAGTCCCAATGCCATGGCGAACAGCAGGCTGAGGGTAAGACGGGATTTGACGTGCTTGTTCTTCAACGGTCTCATACTAAGATTTCCCAGTTACTGAGTCGTGCTATACCAAGTTCTTCTGTGTGCGGAGCTTTGCCAGCCTCCTTCATCGTGCTGATTTGTGCTGATAATGCCTGTCGACTTCTATTTTTGTATCGAATTCGGTACTGAAGATGCGCGCAAAAAACTGCGGCTGAAATGTCTGCTTACAAATGTTTAGTTACAAGTATCCTGCAATCCAATACGCACTACAAGCACTATGTTGTTAATTCAGACATGGTGTCTTATTTTGCATTCTGGAAATTTAAAACTGATGACTTAAAAGCCAAGTTAAAGCAGAGAAATGTGAATGTGAGATCTTTTAAATGCAAGAAATTTGAATATGAGAAATGTAAACTTGTGAATCAAGGACGGGAAATACGGCGTTTCAGTTTTCCGTCTTTGCTTTCAACGATATGGTCAAATTCATCGACGCTAAAACTACGGGTAATCGCCAATGAAGGACAGCACATGGCGTCGCGGGATGCCATTTCCCTGCCTTTCAGTGTCACTATGCCCTGTTTGATGCTCGCACTATTAAAATCAAAGGAGCGCCAACCACGTTCACCCAGTTTGGTGACTGCCACCAGCAGATATGGCCGGTTGCGCTTGCCCGCTACTTCGAATTGCTCAAGTTCGGTAAAAAAGGCGATAAATTCCGCATGATGGTTGCCGCCGCCATATCCTTCCAGATTAAACAAGACTACGGCATCATTCTTATGATCACCGAAAAAATTCCCATAGATGATACGGGCAGGGTTTTCACTATAGGTTTCGGCAATGCCATCGCCAAACTGCTCTGTCAGCCGGGTCAATTCAAGCTGCATTGCCGCTTGTTGTAATGCAGATGCAGTAACTGCTGTGTCAGTTTGTGGCGCTGCCGCCTGAACACCCGTTGCAACTCCTGCTGCCAGAGTAAGACTACAGAGTAAGGATGACAAAAAAAACTTCATCATCAGGCTACCGTATCCGGCTTAAATTCTTGCCAGGATGGCAGACCATGCTTGCGTTTGCCGTAGGCATAATAACTGGCCAGGGCCAGACCAAACAAGATACCGGCAATCGCAGCTGAATTCAGCATGGTGGTCGCCGACATGGCTGTTTTGGACCAGACAAAAAAGTACATCAATGCGCCCCAGGCGACAGCGTAAAAAGAGCCCGCAAATAGCGCGTTTTGCCAGAATTGGGCAAAGTGTGGTGGTGGAATATCAAACCCCATGCGCCATAACAGACGTAAATAAGGTGGCGCGTAATTGCTGCGCATGATGCCAGTCTTTTCCAGCAACTTCAATGCCGCCTGGCGCTTGTGGTCGCGGCTGTTTTCACGATTGTTTGATTCAGTGGTATTCATCTGTCTGCTTATCAAGAAAAAATATTCAAATGAGAATCCGAATGCTTGAAATTGCAAATAGGCATTCAGGAAAGCGTCCTCGATAATGGATTATATGCAACTTGATCCATATTCAGCACTTTCTCTGCAGAGATAAACTGCAAAAGAAGAAATGCTTTTAAGCCCGCCATCCAGTACTTTGTTGAAAATATTGATTTACAGAAAGAAAACCCGAATTCTACTCAGGAGAGAATAACCCAGGCTTATATCTGATGAATAAAAAGTCAATCGCAGTAAACTGGTATTAGTGCCTATGATGTAGGTAATCCTTCTTTCCTCGTTGGATTACTCTCATGACTCCCCCAAGACGAACGAGATTTTCAAGGGCGCGCAAGCGCCCTTTTTTTCAGCCTATCTTGTCAGCGCGATGAATAAATCAAGATTACTGTCACTCGATGCTTTTCGCGGCTTCACCATCGCCAGCATGTTTCTGGTGAATAATCCGGGTGACTGGGGTCATCTGTACCCGCCGTTAGAGCACGCTGCATGGTCAGGCTGGACTTTTACAGACTGTATTTTCCCTTTCTTCCTGTTCATCGTTGGCGTCTCGCTGCATATATCGCTACATCAAAAACTCATGGCTGGCCATGTCCAGGGACAGTTGTTCAGGCAAACGGCCAAGCGGGCTCTGTGGATATTCCTGATAGGCCTGATGTTGAATCTCATCCCCAGCTTTGATTTCCAAACTGTGCGCATACCTGGTGTGTTGCAACGCATCGCCCTATGTACTTTTGTGGCGGCCCCCATACTGATTTATTGCGACCGGAAATGGCAAGCGATCTGGGTTGGCATCCTCATCGCTGTATACTCCATACTTATGCTGGTCATACCTGTGCCAGATGCAGACGGAGCCTGGTTCAGGGCAGCACTGGAACCCGGGCGTGACGCCGGTGCATGGCTGGACAGACTGCTGCTCGACGGGCACTTATGGAAACGCGCAAAAACCTGGGACCCGGAGGGTGTGCTGAGCAGCCTGCCCGCGGTCTGCAGTGTGATCTTTGGCGCATGGGCTGGTCGCTGGCTCAGCGGCAGGCAGGATACCGCCACAAAAACTACCTGGTTCTTTGTCGCAGGCTTGACTTGTCTAGCAATTGGTCTGCTGCTCGATACCTTGTTCATGCCCATCAATAAAAGCCTGTGGACACCTTCTTACAGCATCTTCATGACAGGCTGGGCACTCGTCAGCTTTGCCTGTTTTTACTGGCTGCTGGATGGCAATCCCTCAGCCATGATTAAAAAATCCATGGCAAAACTCTGTCATCCTCTTGTCATGTATGGCATGAATGCCCTGTTCCTGTTCACTCTGTCTGGCCTGATTGCCAAAATGCTGGGATTTATCCATGTAGATCAGGCTGATGGCACTAAACCCAGCCTGCATGCGATTATCTATGCACCGATCAAGGCTCTGCCCATGAATGCATTGAATGCATCCTTGCTGTATGCAGTGCTGTTTAATCTGCTGATGTTGCTGATTGCCTGGGCAATGTGGAAGAAACGCTGGTTTGTCAAAGTGTAATGCAGTAGCATCTCAGGTCTTTCGCCCTTAATTGCTTTATTAGTTCTGGTTTATCCATGCTTTCGCTACAACCTTCGTCACGACCTGCTTTTACTTTGTCTAATTTGAAAATTTATCTTCAACGGTTCAAGTTACCTGCGCTGGCGGCATCTGCGTGTGCACTCATGCTTGCCTGCACTACTGCGACACCGCCAGTAAAGCCTCAGCCAGCCAAGCCAGTGGTAACAGACTTGACTATCATCCCGCAAAATGCACTGGTCAATTATCCCACGCAGGTGAAAGACGCGCCGCCCTTGCCGCGTGAATTCCGCGCTGCCTGGGTGTCGACCGTGGCCAATATAGACTGGCCTTCGCGCCGTGACCTGAACACAGAGAAACAAAAGAGTGAAGTCATCACCATACTCGACAATGCGGTGCAGTTGAAACTGAATGCCATTGTCTTGCAGGTGCGTCCGGCAGCGGATGCCATTTACCCGTCAATGATAGAACCGTGGTCAGAATTCCTGACGGGCGAGCAAGGCCGGCCCCCATCTCCCTACTATGACCCGTTGCAATTCTGGGTAGAACAGGCACATGCACGCGGTCTGGAATTGCATGCATGGTTCAACCCCTATCGTTCCCGCACTGCGCAATCCAGGATGGCGCTGGCGACCAACCACATCAGCAAACTGGTACCACAGGTAGTGAAGACTTATGGCGACCTGCAATGGATGGACCCTGGTGAACCGCTGGCGATGCAGCAAACCCTGAATGTCATCAGTGACGTGGTGCGCCGTTATGATGTCGATGGCATCCATATTGACGACTATTTCTACCCTTACCCGGTCAAGGGCAGCAATGGCGCAGAGCAGGACTTTCCTGATGACCCGTCCTGGGTTGCCTACATTCAATCCGGCGGCAAGCTGGCGCGTGCCGACTGGCGCCGTGATAATGTCAACCGCCTGGTCGAGGCCGTCAATCAGCGCGTGCACCTGGAAAAGCCCTGGGTGAAATTCGGTATCAGCCCTTTTGGCATAGGCAGGCCAGATCGTCTGCCACCCGGCATTGTCGGTTTCAGTCAATATGACAAGCTGTATGCAGATGTCGAACTGTGGCTGGCCAAAGGCTGGCTCGATTATCTGGCTCCCCAGCTCTACTGGCCCATCAATCAGGGGCCGCAGGCCTTCAAGGTTTTACATGACTACTGGCTGGCACAAAACCCCGCTGGCAAGCATATCTGGCCAGGCTTGTACACCAGTCGTATAGACAACACCGATAAATCCTGGTCTGCCGATGAAATTTTGAACCAGGTAGATGCCATGCGTGAAAAAGCTGGCAATGGTCACGTGCATTTCAGCATGGCAGCGCTGAACCAGAATCGTAAAGACATACGCAAACGCCTGGCGAGCGAGAAATACACCTCGCAGGCGCTGATCCCCGCCAGCCCATGGCTGGACAATAGCCTGCCAGCCAGCGCGGTGCTGGAAGCCAGTGCCGACAAGAAGTCATTACGCCTGCAACTCAGCTATACCAGCAATACCCGCCTGCTGGCCATCTGGAAACGCACTGACCAGCAATGGCTGTTTTCTGTGGTACCTGCCCAAAATATGAACATCGATATCACGGATGATCCTCAGCTTGGCGCTATCAGGCAGGTGACAGTATCAGCTATCAGCCGTACGGGTGTAGAGGGTTTGCGCGCCAGTTATAGCTTGCCCTGAAGTTTTCCCCGAAACAGGGCCAACATAAATCAGGTAAGCAAGTGTGGTTTTTAGATACGTATGGACAGCTTGTCCATACGTATTTTTCTTTGCTGTTTTCCCGGTTTCCTCTCTGAAATCAGCGCCTTCACTGGCTGGCAAGCCTGTGAAGACAAACCCCATATCTTTTGGTTATCGCCCGACATGATATTTTCATTTGTCACTCTTAATGGCAAAACTCTAGTCTGGCATATACAAAAAATTTATATCGAAAAAATTTATATCAATTACGGCTCAAGCCGATAGTTGAAAGTAAAAACGCTCACACATCAACGTTGTACGACCCAAGGAGAGACCAGTGAAGTTAAAGACCATAGCCAGGTGCATCGCCCTGATAGGCATTTCTGCCGGTACCAGCGGATGGGTACAGGCACAGGAACTGCCTGCTCCGCCACCGCAAAAAGTAGAAATTACCGGTAGCAGCATCAAACGCATTGCCTCCGAAGGTGCCCTGCCGATTGAAGTCATTACCCGCAAGCAGCTGGAAGCAGCTGGCATCGTCACTGCCGAGCAATTTATTGCCAATCTGAACATCAATGGCAATGGTTCTGACAATCTGGCCAGTAATGCTGACGTCACGTCTGGTGCCCAGCGCGGCAATAACGGTGCCTCCTCCGCCAACCTGCGTGGTCAGGGTGCCGACAGCACGCTGGTATTGCTGAATGGCCGCCGCGTTGCCACCCATGGCATGAAGGGCTCGGCAGTTGACCTGAATTCCATCCCCATGGCTGCGGTGGAAAGAATCGAAGTCCTGAAAGATGGTGCGTCAGCCATCTACGGTACGGATGCAATTGGTGGTGTCATCAATTTCATCCTGCGCAAAAATTACAATGGCCTGGAAGCCCAAGCCTTTACCGACATTTCCCAACAAGGTGGCGGCAATATCAAGCGCGTCTCTGTCGTTGGTGGTTTTGGTGACCTGGACAAAGATAGCTACAATGTCCTGCTCACGGCCACCCATAGCGAGAACGACGCCCTGCGCGGTGACCAACGCGATTTTGTGAATACCTTCCAGCCTAACCGCGGCTTGTCGGTTGATACCCGTGGCACACCGAATGCAACTGTATTTGCCACCTCGCTGGCCAATACCATACTCAGCAACAAGAGCAATAATGGCCCGGTCTTCCCTGGTACTACCCAGGTCATGAACGCCATCAATGTGCTGAACCTGCCGGGCGGTGCTGGTTGTAGCGCCGTCGATGGCATGGCGGCTTATGATGCCAAATTGTGGGATGTAGCATCCTCCAAATATGCCTGCGCCTGGGATACTGGCCGCGCTGCTGTCCTGCAGCAACCCGTCAAGAACGACAACTTTGTCGCGCGCGGCACTTTCAGGATAGGTACACATCAATTGTTTGCCGAGGCTGTCGGCTCCCAGGTTGAAGTGTCCAAGCGCTTTTCGCCTAACCAGGTTTCTCCTGGCACCAACTTCCCTGCTTCTTCATTTTATCCAAGCACAGGCTCTGCCTACAACGATGTATTCAATGCCATCGTTGCAGTATTTCCCAGCATAGAGGCCAATCGCGGCGCGCCTATCGCCTACCGCTGGCGTTGTATGGAATGCGGTAACCGTGAAATTACCACCAAGACAGAAGCAGGCCGCCTGCAATTGGGTGCCGATGGTCAGATAGGCAAATGGGATTACCGCGTCGGCCTGTCACGTGCCTATAGTGAGTCCCAATCCAAACTGGGTACCGGTTATAACTACACGGTCGCCCTGGCGAATGCGCTGGGTACGGGCATCATCAATCCTTTCCTGAAGCCTGGTGAAAAACAGTCACAAGCTGCGCTTGACCTGATCAACAGCACCTCCGCAGCAGGCGTCACATTGTATGGTGGCAAAACCACGCTGACACAGGCAGATGCTGCCCTGTCCGGTGAAATCTGGCAATTGCCTGCCGGTGCTGTCATGGCAGCTGTTGGCATGGATGTGCGCAAGGAAGAATATACTTTCAACGGCGATGCAAGGGCATCCAGCGTGCGCCCTGCCATCCTGAATGCGCCTTTTGATGACAGCAATGCACTGCCTAAAGTCAGTCGCGATATACGTGCGGTGTATGCGGAGGTACTGGTACCGGTGTTCAAGTCACTGGAAGTCACAGTTGCCGGTCGCCAGGATCATTATTCAGGCTTTGGCAATACCTTCAATCCAAAACTGAGCTTCCGTTATACACCAACAGATACGCTGCTGTTCCGTGGTTCATACAACACCGGCTTCCGTGCCCCTTCGTTCAATCAATTGTTTAACGGCATTACCGATTCACCTTATGCTGGTAAAGACCTGGCCGATCCAGCCACCTGCCCGACTTTGAAGGTCGATAGCAGCAAACCTGGTTGCGCAGCCATCACACCAAACATCCTGACTGGCGGTAAAACCACGCTGGGTCCTGAAAAAGCCAAGCAAGGAACAGTAGGTGTGGTCTGGGCACCGAGCAGTAACTTCAGTGCCAACGCAGACATCTGGGAAATCCGTAAGGAAAATTCCATCATGTCCATAGACCTGACTACGATGCTGCAAAATTATGAGCTGTTCAAAGACCAGTTCTTGCGTGACAGTACAGGCGCATTGATTTTCGTTGATCAACGCTGGGTCAATGCCGGTTCGAGTATTACCCGGGGTGTGGAACTTGGTGCAAAAGCGAATGGTGCAATCCTGAATGGCAAATGGGCTGCCGGTCTGGATGGCTCTTATCTGCTGGAGAAAAAATCCCGCCCCATGGCGAACGCACCTTATGGCGAGAGCGAAGTTGGCCGCTTCACCTTCACCGGCGATCTGGGCCTGAGGTGGAAGCATACTGCCTATGTCAACTACACCCAGGGCGACTGGACAGGCACCTTCACGCAGATATACCGTGCTGGCTACAAGGACCAGGTCTTGCCTGGCGTACAGAGTGGCCTGGTCATGCCATCCAACTACAATCCCAATGTCAAAGCCTATATCATCTACAACATGAGCGTGACTTATAGCGGCATCAAAAACCTGACACTGACTGCTGGTTTGAAAAACATCTTCAATACCGACCCGCCATTTGCCATCACTTATGACAGCAACACCGGTGCAGGCAGTTCCTGGGAACCACGCGTAGCTGATCCACGCGGACGTGCATTTACTTTGCTGGCGAATTACAAGTTCAAGTAAAACGCACAAGTAAAAAGCTACAACAAAAATCCCTTGGCATCCATTAATGCCAAGGGATTTTTTTATGCTCTACAACTAAAGCATCTATCGATTAGCTTGCAGCAGGATTCATGAGCTTACCCATAAAGATGATGAGGTCAGTCTGCCTGTCCCTGATCATGAACAGGAAAGGACGATCCAGCGTCAACTTCAACGGTTGAGTCACATTAATGCTTGTGACACCGATCAATACACCCGTAGCAGCGGCAGCTTCTGTGCCCTTCTCATCAACATTGATGAAGGCCTTGTGGACGACACCAGAAATCGACAATTCGCGGTTACCGCTTATACCGGAAAAATCTGCCTTGCTTGCATCAAAGGCAGCACCCATGCCCAGAGTGCTCAGACTGGAATTCATCGCCGGGCTGGCACTGAAGTTAAACTTGGGCATGCTCAGGGCAATGTAATTGTCTTTCAAGCCTGTCGTAATGTCGCTGATAGTAGTGCTGCTCAGGCTCTGGAAAAAACTATCAAACTTGCCGGCATCAGGCACAACAAGCAACATGGCGAGTTTGTTATCGATGTAAGGCAGCTCCACCGCCTGATAACCCTTGCCCTGCACATAAGGGAAATTGCTGGTCAGATTCATGAAAGGCAGATTTTTCACGCTGCCTTTACGGTCAGTGAAATCCTGGTTCCTCGTCGCTTCTTTGGTAAATGGCTGTGCCCAGTCTGACTTGAACCAGATCGCATTTGTCAGTACCACGCGAGTCATTGGTGAGACTCCACCGGCAGGTATCAGGTCCTTGATTTTTTGCTGGGTCTGGTCAGCTACCCAGTTATTAATCGTCAGGCGTGAAGGTTCAGCAGCGTTGACGAAGTCCTGCAAATTCACAGCAGCGCCAAAATTCACACTGAGTGCATCAAGGTAACTGCTTTGCAAGCTATAACCCTGCTGTGCCCACAGGGCATTCGCGATATTCAGGTTGGGTAATTGGGCGTTCGGTTTGGCTGCCGTCGAGGTTTTATCTGCCAGCAGTAAATCGAGACGATTCAGGGCGGGTTGCAAACGGCTTTGCGGCAACTGGAAAGCCAGCGCCTTTTCCATACCGCTGAGGGTATCACCCTTGGCACCTGCCGCCGCCATCTCCAGTGCCAGTGTCAGGCTATATGGCGAATAGACGAGGTTACTGTCGCCCTGAGCATCCAGCAAAGGCAAGATTTTGAGAGCAAATTCGGTATTTCCGGCCACTGCTGCGGCCAGATCAGCATCACTGGTCTGCGGGGCAACATTGCGTGTTAACGAGGATTTGACTGTACTGACAGCCTGGGGCTTGCTGGTATCGGAAGCAGTGGCTGTAGCAGCGGTACCTGCCCCGCCGCAGGCAGAAACCAGGGCGAGCAGCAAGCTTGAGCATAGGAGTGTAGGGCGCATATTGAGCTTTCAATTGAGCTGTCAGAATAGAAACACTTGGCCATAATACGCCTGCCACTCTATTGAATCAGTTCAAAAATGTACTCAAATTGTCATTAAATTGTAAATCCTGAAAGATATTTTCAATTAAATAATCAGGATGCTGTCATATCCACGGGCTTTTCAACTACATCGACTACCGCCCCTACACCTACCCGCTCAAACAACTCTGCAATATCGACAGAACGCATACGTATGCAGCCATAGCTTGCAGGCGTACCCAGCAGGCTTTCCTGTGGCGTACCGTGGATGTAGATAAAACGCGGATAAGCATTGCGGTTGCGCACTTCGGTACCCCGCAACCACAGGATGCGTGTCACCACGGGGTCACGCCCAGGCGCGTCTGCAGCCACGATTTCGCCTGTTGGCATGCGGTCTTTGAAGACTGAGCCCAAGGGTACGCCAGCACCGATTTTCTCGGCGATCTGCATGCGGCCTCCAGGCGTCATATAACTGTCAGGCATATCACCTATGCCACGTTTGGCGGTAGAAATGGCATAGGCCGCTACTTGCTTACCATCTTCCAGCAACACCATTTTTTGCTCTGGGACTGAAATGATTAATTGATGGCGGGTATCGCCACCTTGCAGCCAGCCCCACTGACAAGCCGCTAGCAGCAGGCTGATAGCCAGTATCCCTATCAGATGACGACGAATTTGCATGTTTTACCTATGCTTTGATGACAGCTCAGCATAAGCTGATCAAAGGGTATCTGCAAATAATTCCTGCAGCCGCATGCATTACCTGAAGTTATGGGCCGGGTATCAGCTTTCATTTGTGCTCTGCCTGCAGAGGACATAAGGTAATGAGAGAAAAGGAATCAAGCCATGCTGAATACAGAAGCACCAAGCATTAACCACACCGGACTGGATTTATACCCGACCACGCAACTGGTTGATGCCTTCATTGATGATCAGTTCAATGCCATACGTGCCGTCAGCCTGGCTGCGGCACAGATCGCAGCGGCTGTGGATGCCGCCGCACCGCGCATACTGGCAGGTGGCCGTCTGGTGTATGTGGGGGCAGGTACCTCTGGCCGCCTGGGTGTGCTGGATGGTGTCGAATTATTGCCGACCTTCTCATGGCCAAATGAGCGCGCCCTGTCCTTGCTGGCAGGTGGCAAGCAGGCCATGTTTGTGGCTGTTGAAGGCGCGGAAGATGATGCTGACCAAGGCGCAAAAGAAATTCAGGAACTGGCTTTGACCGCCAATGATGTGGTGATGCTGATTGCCGCATCCGGCGCTACCCCCTATGTGCTGGGTGCCTTGCAGGCAGCGCGTCAGGCGGGTGCCCTGACCATAGGCTTTGCCAATAATCCTGGCGCACCTGTGACTTTGCAGGCAGAGATAGGCATCACGCTGGATACTGGCAGCGAAGTGATTTCAGGCAGTACCCGCCTGAAAGCAGGCACCTCACAAAAAGTCGCCCTGAACAGCTTTTCCAGCGCCCTGATGGTCAGGCTGCACAAGGTCTATGGCAACCTCATGGTGGATGTCAAACCGACCAATGTCAAACTGCTGCGACGCACCGTTGCCCTGACCATGCACGCAACCGGGCGGGATGAAGTACATTGCCGCCGCATACTGGAAGAATGCGACTTCCACGTCAAGACTGCCATACTGGCTATCCTGAGCAACATCAGCGTGACAGCCGCACATGCCAAATTGCTGGCCTGCGGTGACAACTTGCGTCTTGCCCTGCAAAGCAGACCATAAAGCCACAAGCCGCAGACGCGGCAATAAGCGCGACAACATCCCTTGTCAGGCGTTACAATCAAGCTCGATTTTTTGCTGAATGGACTTTCACCATGCGTTTGCGTCATATCGAAGTTTTTCATGCCATCATGCAGGCAGGCACGATCAGTGGTGCTGCACAATTGTTGAATATTTCACAGCCAGCCGCCACCAAGGTCTTGCAGCATTGTGAAATACAGCTGGGCCTGAAACTGTTCGAGCGCATCAAGGGCAAGCTGCACCCCACGCCAGAAGCGCACAAGCTGTTTGCTGAAGTCGATAAACTCAACCGCGATTTGCAATCAGTACGCAGGCTGGCCAGCAACTTGAAAAATCACCCTGACGAGGCCGTCAGACTGGCATCGACACCGACCTTGTCGATTACCGTAGTCCCCACTGCGCTGGCTGCCTGGCGCAAGAAATTTGGCAATGTGCATTGCACACTGGCGACCCATCACACCAGCGAGATTGTCAATGCCCTGTTGCTGGGCGACGTGGATTTTGCGCTGTCCCTGTACGACCCCTGTCACCCAAATATCGCGTCTGAACCCTTGATACGCGGCAGCATGACTGCCATCGCGCCGCTGGGTAGCTGGGCAAAGAACCTGGACAATACTGCCCTGCCCGTTGCCGACCTGCCCAAGAACCTGATTGCGCTGGATCTCGATGACCATCTCGTCAGCCGCGTCATGGATGCCTGTGAAGAACAAGGTTTGAGCTTTACTTCTTACACCGTGGTGCAGACCTACTTGCTGGCCAGGACACTGGTGGAGCTGGGTGCAGGCGCAGCCGTCATCGACCCCTTTACTGCCGCCACATCTGACCATAGCAAAGTGCAATGTCGCCCGCTGTCACCAAATGTTCCTGTGGATTTGTATCTGCTGACGGTAAAATCAACGCCACTGTCACGCTCTGCGCGCGCTTTCGTCGAATGCATCAAGGAAGCTGGGGCTGAGTTTATTGCCCGTACCAGCTAAAACAGAGTGTAAAGCGATGTCTGTATCTGCTCTTCCCAAATACTAAGACTGGAATAGATACCAGGATTTTTTTCCGGGTCAGCCGCAACACCGCCTATGACATAGATAATGCCATTACGTGCTGCCGGATCAAACAGGAAGGCCGATTGCAAACCATAAGCAAACCCCAGATGACCAACCGGCTTGAAGGCAGGTCTAGCCTGTACCAGCCTGTCCCCATAATGCGCAGCGCTGGTGTCAGTAAAACGCTGGAAACCCAGCCCCCAGGACAGAAACAGGCCACGGTAATCATCACCATTGTGACTACTTGCATCGTAACGCCATTGCTCTGCAGTCAAAGCCTTGACGCTGGCAGGTTTTAGCAAACGCACTCCATCAAGCTCACCTTGGTTCATGAGCATCAGCATGATGCGGCTCAAACCCTGCACGCTGATGCGCAAGCCACCTTGCGGGCTGGACAAAGTCGCATTCGTGCCTAGCCCGTAGTTTTGCAGCTGCCTTTTAAGCAGAGGCTTATTGCGGAAATCGTCTGTCTGCGCCACCCACGGGCCTTGCGCATTCCACACTTCATTAGCCTGCTTGCGGTACAAGACAGCCAGCCGCGAAAAGGCATCCGTCGATAAGAGTTCAGGGTGATACGCGCCTTCTATCTGCAAGGGTTGCAAAACCAGATTTTGCATGAGCATATCAAAGCGCTGGCCGCTGACGGCTTCCATGACGGTGCCCAGCACACCCCAGTTCAAATTCACATAATGAAAATAAAGACCAGGAGCAAAGTTCTCTCCCGGTTTGGCTGTCGCCGGATCAGCCCATTGCAAACCTTGCGCATAATTCTTGCCACCAGGCTGCAGAAAACTCTGCATAGTAACATCTGCCGAAAAGTTATAGCCACCGTCATCCCGCAGGGATGATGTGTGACTCAGCAGCATGCGGGTAGTAATGACTACATCCGGATAGTGCGGGTTCCTGAGCTTGAAACCCAGGTAGTTGCTAATATCTGTATCCAGGTCAAGTTTGCCCTGTTCTACCAGACACATGGCACCTATGGCGGCAACCATCTTGGACACCGAAGCAACGCGAAACAGGGTCTGGCTGTCAGCAGGCAGACTATTGGCGGGATTTTTCTGGTCGATATAAGCTTTACCAAACTGCTGCTGGTAAACGACTTTACCAGCCTTGATTGCCAGTACAGACAGGCTGGAAAGCGCTGTATCAGACTGCGCGACAATTGCAGTCAATTGTTGGCTTATCTGCTGCATCACCTGCTTTTGCTGTTCGAGTTCTGGATTGACTTGTGCCATGACCTGACTTGCCAGTAAGGACATGAGTACGAACAGGCAGCGGGCAGGATAAGACTGCATCCTTAGTCAATACGCAGATAGGTTTCACGCACGACCACCGGGTCACCACAATTGAAATGCCACCATTCGCTATTGATGCCCCTGAATCCACCATGTGCCATTGCCGCCCGCAATATACCGCGCTGGTCTAGCTGGTGCTGGGTGAGCTGACCTTCGGCCAGCATTCTTTGTTCCAGCGCCGGATGTGATTTTTCTTCGAGTGCATCAAAGCCGCTGCCCATATCCAGTTCCTTGCCATCAGCATCAATGAGAGTCACATCCACCGCCATGCCAAAGGAATGGATGGAGCCCCGTGCCGGGTCGGCCACGTACATGCGCAAGGGTGTACCATCCAGGTGTTGCCACAGCATTTCCTGCACACGGTGCGGGCGCAGGGCGTCCAGTACCAGTATGCGCAAGTCAGGGTGATGTTCGTGCAACCAGTTGACCGCAGCCTGCAGGGCGGCTATCGCTTCACGGTGCAACCAGCTACAGTCCAGATCACCATATAACTCACGACCGACAAAATTGTCGGCACCGACATAACGTAAATCGATAACTATGCCGCTGACGGTATCGAGCCGGCAAAAATCAGGATGATCAGCAATCAATTCACAACGCACACATTCTCCACACAACAGAGTTTTTCATAATTGCAGCATAGGGTGAGTCACCTGCACCTGCCAATGAAAACTTACCGATGACATATAACCAGATGGAATGATCAAGCTTTGAACTTCCATCAGACAATCAATGCAATTTATTTTAATACTTTATTACGGGCAGCAACATCAACATCGACATAGCGCCAGCTTGTGAAATCCACTGGATGTCTATAGTAGTTTTGCAACCAGGGCTGAGATAAATCTGCCGTCACCGGATGTATACGCGGCACCCAGGGGCTGTAGCCGTGCATGAGCTGGGCCATTTGCCGGTAAATAGCCGTTCTCTCCGGGCTGTCGCTCAGGCGCATGGCTTCTTCATACAGTTTGTTAAAGGCTGGCAGGTTGAAGCGCGAGTAATTGGCACGGCCAGCATTGGGACCATACAGGAGCTGGTAAAAATTCTCGGCATCGGGGAAGTCAGCAATCCAGTTGGCCTCAGTCATCTGTACCTTGCCAAGACGGGCCGCACGCAAGACTTCTGAATGTTTGTCGGTTTTGAAGCTGACATGGATGCCAATCGCATCCAAATTCTTGCGCCACACTTCGTCGCGCAAACGACCGGTAGTACTGGCCAGACTATGCATTTGCAGATGCAGGGGCTGACCGTCAGGCAGCTTGCGGTAACCATCTGCGGCACGTTTATAAGCAAACTTGTCGAGCAAGGCATTGGCCAGCTTCACATCATATTGCACCGGGGTTTTATAGTTGGCGTCGTAACCCAGTACATTGGGCGGCAGAGGTGATTGAGCCTGTATCGCCAGACCTTTTTCCATCAGAGCAATGTCTTCCTTGCTGTCGTAGCTGAGGGCAATGGCACGGCGCAAGGCGATTTTCTCTGGCGTATAACCACCTATCACCGGATCTTCCATATTCATCCACATGTAATAAGTCTGCAGTGGGGTGAACAGGGACAGGCGTACGCCCTGCTGCTGTAGTGCAGGCTTGAGCTTGCCATCATCCAGTACCATATTCGACAGTGGTGGTGGCACTTGTTCCAGATAGTCAAACTCATGGTTAAGGAAACCCAGCACGCGCGACTGCTGCTCTTCCATGATCTTGATTTCTACCTTGCTGACACGTGGCAAAGTCTGCCCCGCCAGGCTGGCAGCAATTTTCCTGGTATTGTCATCAGCACCTTGGTCATTGAACACGACTTTGCGGTACTGCGGATTCGCCAGTAACTCTATGCGAAAACTGCGCTGCCACTGGCCTAGTATGAAAGGGCCAGTACCTATAGGGTGATTGCCAACCTGGTTGCCATAAGCCTCAACCACTTCCCTGGCCACTGCACCAGTAGCGGTAGTTGCGAGGATGAACAGGAAATTACTGTCTGGCGCATTCAATCGTACGCGCAGCGTGTATTTATCCACGGCTTGCAAACCGGGTATGCTGGTTTGCAAATTGAAGTCCAGGCCCTTGCCATCTTTGGCTGGTTTGAGTTTTTCATCACCGAGTAACTTTCCTTCAAACATGAACAGCCACGGCGACTTGACAGCAGGATCATAGATGCGCTTGATGCTGTAGATATAATCTTCCGCAGTCAATTCCCTGGGCTTGCCCTTGAATGCAGGGTCAGGTGTAAACATGATCCCAGGTTGCAGATGCAGGACATAGGTTTTGCCCTGATCCAGGATTTCCGGCATGCTTTTCAGAGTATTGGGTTTGAGTTTGACAGGCCGCGCCAGGTAGTCATAGCGCAGCATGGGTTCAAAAATATTTTCGTTGATACTGACCGAAGGTACGTCCGATGCTACTGCCGGGTCGAGACTGCTCTCTGGCGTGGTCGCCAGCACACGCAAGACTTTTTCAGTGCTGACTGCGGCATGTGCAGATGTCACGCTGATCAGGACAGACACACTCAGCAATGCCAAAAATAAGAAACGCAAACTCATGCTTTGGCCTTTGCAAATTCGGCCAGACGAGGGTTAGGCTTGGTCAGGTAAAACCACTCTTCCCCGGCACTGGCACTTGCATCAGGGAAGATGATACGACCATCCTGATCTGCCCTGACTTCAGTGCCATCAGCGCGCATGCCTATCAGCTCGCCCTGTTTCAATTCATCAAAGCTGCGCCATTCGCGCACGAAACTATCGCCATCATGCAGTTTATCGATGACATCATAGATGCGCAGGGCTTCCATCTGTGCCACAGGTTCTGGCACTGCACCGGCAATCACACCCAGATGACGCAGGCTGTTGACGATGGCGGCATAAGCCACCGCTGGCGCTTGCGGGTCAAGATGCTGGCCGCATTCTAGCGTCATGGCATAACCGCCGACTGAGCGCATGTATTCTGTCGTACCGACGCCAAACTGTGTATTTGCATTTGCGATGGCTTTGGCATCCGCATCATGGGCCAGCCGCTCCTGGCGTCGTTGTACGCCACGGGCATAAGTACTGAGCCAGCCATCGACTAGTCTGTGCACACCGAGGCGCATGGCCATCGCTAGTTCCTGCTGTTCATGACTGAATGATTCTATGGGACCACGGTTATTTTCTGGTCCTATCAGGACAAAAGGTTCTCCCTGGCTACGGAAAGAATGCAGGTCCAGCAAGACATCATGCTGAGCCATCAGAGGGCATAACCAGTTTGCCACATGATCTTCAAATTCCTGCACATCTGCTGTCGGTATCAGGCGACGGTTCAAGTTGCGTTCGCCTTCCCTTTGTCCCATTTTGTAAGCCAGCGGATTGCATACCGGCACCAGCGTCAAACGGCCAGCCAGCAATTGCAGGCTGCCATCTTCCAGTTCAGCAATGACGCGGCGTATGGCCTGGGTGCCACAGGTTTCATTGCCATGCACGGCACCGGTGATAATGACACTGCTGCCAGGTTGTGGTGAGCTGTAGCTGTTGCTTTGAAAGTGATAAGGATAAGTAGTTCTGTTCATATTTTATTCAGCCTCTATTCAGCTTTTTTGCCAAAAGCCGGGTCCACTTTAATGAGGGCGGTGACGATAAAGGTAGGCACGGCAGCGATACATATCCAGACAAAGAAATGGGCATAGCCCAGATACTCTTGCAAGCGGCCACTGAACATGCCGGGCAACATCATGCTCAGCGCCATGAAGCCTGTGCAAATCGCATAATGTGCCGTCTTGTGTTCGCCATCGGCAATCATGATCATGTACAGCACATAAGCCGTAAAGCCAAAGCCATAACCCATTTGCTCTATGGCGACAGCAGCGCCGATCAGATAAATATTTTGTGGCTGCACAAAGGCCAGGTACACATACACCAGATGCGGTACATTGATCGCCAGTGCCATGGGCCAGAGCATACGCTTCAAACCAAAACGAGAGATCAGCGCGCCCCCTGCCAGACCACCTATGGTCAGAGCAATCATGCCCATGGTGCCATATACGATACCAACTGCCTGTGTAGAAAGGCCTAGCCCCCCCTTATCCACACTGTCGAGCAAAAACGGTGGTGCCATCTTCACCAGTTGCGCTTCACCAAAGCGATACAGCAAGAGAAAGGCAATGGTCAGCAAGATGTTTTTCTTTTTGATGAACTTGCCAAAGATCGTGAAGAAAGTCGCCACCACCTGATTTGGGTCACCATGCGCCGTATCACTGGCAGGGCGTGGCAAAGCCCATTTATGGTAAACCGCGAGACTGATGAACTTCATCGCTAGTACACTAAAAACTACAACCCAGGCAAACCTGACATCACCCGTCAGATCACGCAGCGAACCTGCCATATACACCAGAGCCCCCTGCCCATACAGCATGGCCATGCGAAAAAACATGCTGCGCACACCAACAAAAGCAGCCTGCTGATGCTGTTCCAGCCCCAACATGTAAAATCCGTCAGAACTGATGTCGTGGGTAGCAGCACTGAATGCTAATAACCAGAAGACCAGCAGCGTAGCCTGGAAAAAACCCGGCATGGGGATAGTTAAGGCCACCAGGCCAAAGAGTGCGCCAATCACCAGTTCCAGCGTAACAATCCAGAAACGCTTGGTCTTGAACATGTCCACGAAAGGAGACCAGAAAGGCTTGATCACAAACGGCAGGTATAGCCAGCTTGTATATAAGGCAATGTCTGAATTGGAAATATCCAGGTTTTTGTACATAATGACGGAAAGTGTCATTACCACGACGTATGGAATGCCCTGGCTGAAATACAATGACGGTATCCAGCGCCAGACCCCGCCCGCCGGAACCTCAGGATTGTTGACTGCAGTGACTGTCTCGCTTGTCATCTTGATCTTTTTCTTAAGTGGTAGGGTTCATCTTCCCAGTAAAATACCGGGATTGCGATTGAAATTTTGCTGCTGCTTCATAGCAAAAAGTTATAAGCCGGATGCATCTTTTCATTCGCTGCCAGTGCCAGAAGCGCCCTATGATAAACGAACAACTGCCAGTTATTGCGATTCAGCTCCACGATGTTTCATCAAATTCCCCAGAAATCAGCACACCAGCCTACATTTATGCCATCTGACCAGCAAACGCCCTTGCCACTGCAAACCACCGACATTGCACTGGGTATAGATGCAGGCGGCACGCAAACCCGCTGGGCATTGGCGACTAAAGATGAACAAATCCTTGCCAGCGGCACTGCTGCCGGTCTGACTGCCTTGCAAACCGATAACGCTGAAGGTACGCAAGCCGTACACCAGGTATTTGCCAGTCTGGCCGCCGCCACGCGCAGCCATGGCAAGGTAAGCAGCATACGTGCAGGCATTACCGGTTTTGGTGGTGATGCCCATACCCTGCCAGATATGCTGGCCGACTGCTTTGATCTGGAAAAAGAACAAATTCTGGTCAGCAATGATATAGAAATTGCCTACCTCGATATTTTCAAACCAGGTACGGGTTACCTGATTTATGCCGGTACCGGCTCCATCGCTGCCTACATAGATGCAAATGGTGAGTTTCACCGCGCCGGTGGTCGTGGTTATTTGCTGGATGATGCCGGTGGTGGTTTCTGGATTGCGCGTGAAGCCATGCGCAAACTATGGCGCGCCGAAGATGAGCATCCCGATCACTGGAAAAATTCAGAAATGGCGAAGCGCCTGTTCAAGCTCATCGGCGGCAATGACTGGAACATATCACGTGACTTTATCTACCACCGCAGCCGTGGCGACATAGGCAAGCTGGCTATGGCCGTTGCTGCCGCTGCCGATAGCGACCCGGTCGCCATGGCCATATTACAAAGCGCAGGCAAGGAACTGGCACGTCTGGGCATGGCCATGTGCACCCGTTTTGGCAATAAGCCCATTGCACTCAGCGGCAGGGTACAAGAACTGCATCCCGCCATAGTAGAATCCCTGCGCCTGCATCTGTCGCCAGAAATCAGTCTGCGCCAGAGTACTTGCGAAGCCCATTTTTCCGCAGCACGACTCGCTGCCCGACAACTCAAAAAACTATCATGAATAAAGTCAGTCTATATAGCTTATTTGCTGCTGCCAGCATCTTCATCAGCGGCTGTGCCACGGTCGGCCCCATGGGCAGACTCGATACCAGCATTTCTGCCAAGAGCCAGGAAGAACGCGTGCAATTCATCGTCCTGCATTACACCGCACTGGATCAGCCCACTTCATTGCGGGTACTCAGCCAGCAGGCCGTCAGCGCAAATTATCTCGTCGGTGATGAAGACCCCATCAAGGTCTGGCAACTGGTGCCAGAAAATCACATGGCTTATCATGCCGGTCTCAGTGAATGGAAAGGCTATAGCCGTCTGAATGCCAGTTCCATAGGCATAGAAATCGTCAATCTCGGTTTCAAGGATACGCCGGAAGGCCGCATTTATTTCCCCTTCCCACAAGCCCAGATAGACCGTGTGATTGCCCTGGTCAAGGACATCTCCCTGCGTTACCAGATACGCCCTGAATATATACTTGGTCATTCCGATATCGCCCCCATGCGCAAATCTGACCCCGGCCCAATGTTCCCGTGGAAGCAACTGGCCGACGCCGGCCTGATCCCCTGGCCCAAGGCAGATGAAGTCGCGCAACGCATGACAGCTTATGAATTGCAATTACCAGAGATCAAATGGTTCCAGCAAAAACTCGCACAATATGGTTACGGCATTCCGCAAACCGGCCTGCTTGATGAAGCCACCCGCAGCGTGCTGATCGCCTTCCAGACCAAGTACCGGCCAACAAAATTTGACGGCATGCCAGATGCAGAAACCGCCGCCATGCTGGATACCCTGATCGCCAACCTGAAAGCAAAATAAACATGGCAGTTGGTCACGCTGAAAACTTCACCATTCCGCCGCAATTGCTGGAACAGCGTGGCCTGCTACAGCAGCAAGAGGCCGCAGAACTGGTACTGGCAGAAACCGGAGAAGATGGCAGGCAATACCTGCTGACACCTGCCTCCAATCTGGCCTGGCAAGCCATGAAGAAAGCTGCCAGCCAGGACGGCATAGCACTATTGATGATTTCAGCCTTCCGCAGCGTCGCCAGACAAACCGAGATCATCAGCGACAAACTGGCTGAGGGCCAGCAACTGGAAGACATCCTGCTGGTCTGCGCCCCACCCGGTTACAGCGAACATCACACTGGCCGCGCCATCGACATCGCCACGCCAGAAGATCCAGAACTGGAAATCTCTTTCGACACGACGGCAGCCTTTGCCTGGTTACAAAATAATGCCGGGCGATTTGGTTTTTACATGTCTTACCCGCCGGGGAATAGCAGCGGGTTTCAGTATGAGCCTTGGCATTGGTGTCACGCCAAGAACATTTGAGATTAAAACAATCTATTTAACAGGTGCCTGACATGGAAGAGAATTTATGCGTTTTAAATTATGTCGACCAATTACGGAATTTATCTTCACGCTACATTCAAGTTGATATAGAAATTGTTCCTAGCATTTTTAAATGGTGCGAAGAAAAAGGGGTCTCAGAAGATCACCCATTTCGTATAGCCAAAACTTTAAAAAATCTAGAAAATGGCCGCCACTTAATTTTAATCAATCAATATCTAACATCTGAAAACATCTCATCCGTATTGGCAGGCATTGAACATTCAAATTATTTCTCGATCGATCAAATAAGAAAAATAACAGATCAAAAAATATTTTTGATCCATTTATTCCTACATGAAATCTCGCATGCATTAGATGAGACCCGATCTGAGGAACAATGTGATCACTGGGCATTAAATCAAATCGAAACTAATCAATTGACCCTTGATTGACAATGTCTGTAGAGATGCATCAATCCAGCGTCTGCCTATACCTCTTCAAAGCCACAAACCCGGCCAACAGTAAAAATACCAGCATGGGCCATAGCTCAGGCATGAGCTGGCCTGCGGTATTTCCCTTTAATAAAATACCCCGCACGATGCGCAGGAAATGCGTCAGAGGCAAAGCTTCACCTATGACTTGCGCCCATTCTGGCATGGCGCGGAAAGGGAACATGAAGCCGGACAGGAGCATGGATGGCAGAAAGAAAAAGAAAGTCATCTGCATGGCTTGCAACTGGTTTTTGGCTATTGTGGAAAAAGTGAAGCCGACTGCCAGGTTGGCCAGGATGAAGACACCTATCATGCTCATCAGCAGGCTGAAGCTGCCCATCATTGGTACTTCAAATAACAGAAAGGCAGCGCTGATGATGACGCCCAGTTGTATATAGCCCATCAGCACATAGGGCAGGATTTTACCGACCATGACTTCTGCCGGACGTACTGGGGTTGCCAGCAAGTTTTCCATGGTGCCGCGCTCGCGTTCGCGTGTCATGGCCAGTGAAGTCAGCATGACCATGGTCATGGTGAGTATGGTGCCGATCAGGCCGGGGACGATGTTATAGCGTGACAGGCCTTCAGGGTTATAGCGGCGGTGTACACGCACTTCATAAGCGGGCGTGCCGGTTTGCAGGTATTGCAAAGGGCCTTTCAAGTCATGATGCAAGGCCTGGGTGGCGATGGCATTCAGTGCAGCAATTGCATTGCCCGATGCGGATGGATCGGTCGCATCGACAGATATCAGCAAAGCCGGTTTCTCACCACGCACCATTTGTTGAGTGAATTGTGGCGGTATCACCAGCATGAATTGTATTTTTCCGTTTTCCAGCAAGCGTTCTGCCTCTTGCTCACTCTGCCCTACCGAATCGATACGGAAGTAACCAGTGTTTTGCATGGCAACGACAAAGCTGCGCGCCATGGGGCTGTTGTCGGTACTGACTACGGCAGTTGGCAAACCCTTGGGGTCGGTATTGATGGCATAGCCAAACAGGATGAGCTGCAAAATGGGGATGCCGACCGCCATGGCAAAGGTCAGGCGGTCACGCATCATTTGCTGGAATTCCTTGATGAAGATGGCAAACATGCGCGCCAGAGAAAAACGCTTCATGCTGCCACCTTTTGACGGATATCATCTTTGGAAAAATTATCAGGTGCACTGGCGATCAGGCTGATAAAGACATCTTCCAGATTCGCCGCACTCGGCGTGATTTGTATATTGGCTTGATGCCTTATGCCATCGAGTGCCTGCAAGACCAGCGCCTCGTCCAGCCCGGCTACGTGGACAGCATTGCCGAATGCGGCCACACTCAATACACCCGGGGCTGATTTCAATGACTCCAGCAAGCTACCTAGTTGTTCACCTTGCAGGGTCCAGACCTTGAGTTTGGAGTCATGTATGATTTCTGCCTCGGTGCCACGGGCCAGTATTTTTCCGTAAGCGATATAGCAGAGTTCATGGCAGCGTTCTGCTTCATCCATGTAGTGGGTGGACACCAGCACCGTAATGCCCTGGTCAGCCAGCAAATGAATCTGGTCCCAGAAATCGCGACGCGCTTTGGGGTCCACTCCAGCCGTTGGTTCATCCAGCAACAGCAGACGTGGCTCATGGATGAGGCACGCAGCCAGTGCCAGCCTTTGTTTCCAGCCACCCGACAATGACCCTGCCAGTTGATGCTGGCGGGCTGTCAGGCCCAATCTTTCGAGAGACTGGTCAACTGCATTTTTTCTGCTTGGCAGTTCAAACAGGCGTGCCACGAAATCCAGATTCTGGCGTATCGACAAATCATCATACAGTCCGAATTTTTGCGTCATATAACCTACCTGGCGTTTGATCTGCTCTGCCTGTTTGATGATATCCAGCCCCAGGCAGGAACCCGTGCCAGCATCGGGCGTCAGCAAGCCACACAACATGCGTATGGTGGTGGTCTTGCCGCTGCCGTTCGGCCCCAGAAAACCGCAGATACGGCCTTTGGCAACTTGCAGTTCGACTTTATCTACAACCGCGCGACCGCCATAGGATTTGCTCAGGTCATGGACATTGATGGCGAGATTTCCTGTATCAACGCTGGTATTCATTGCGGCATTCACTGTGCTTTTCCTGTGCTTGTTGTAGTCAGCAGCGAAACATCCAGGGGCTGGCCGGGATGCAGCAAGAGTTTACCGGGCTGATCTGGCTTGGCCTCGACCATGAATACCAGCTTGGCTCTTTGCGCATTTGAATAAATCACGGGCGGTGTGTATTCAGCCTGGCTGGCGATACGGGAAATGTGCGCGGGGATAGCTGCTGCGCAGCCATCGCAATGCAGGCTGACAGCCTGGCCAACAGCGATCTTGCCCAGCTCGCCTTCCGGCACAAAGAACCTGGCTTTGCGGTTTTCTGGCGGCAGCAGGGACAATACCGGTTGACCCGGCTGCACATATTCCCCCTGGCGGAAAAATACTTCTGCCACCAGCGCATTTGCAGGTGCGTTTTGTGATTTTTGTCCTGAGCGCCAGGTGGTCTGGCGCAAGGCTTCTTTGGCCGCGTCAGCACCAGCCTGGGCGGCAGCGCGTTCATCTACGCGCGCTGGCAGTTTTGCGACACTCAATGCGGCGCTCAGTTCTGCTACGCGGGCTTCCGCGAGTTTGACATTGGTTTGTGCATCGTCCATACGGGATTTGGACACAAAGCCCTGCCCCACCAGTTGCTGCTGGCGTGCCAGCTCCTGCCTTGCCAGTGCTGCCTGCGCCTGTGCGCTGATCAGTTGTGCCTGGCTGACGGCAATCTCTTCATTGCGTCTGCCTTTTTCTGTATTGCTGGCTTGTGCCTTGGCGCTAATGAGGCGGGCATTGGCTTCATCATGGGCAGCATTTTCAGCTTCGGCATCAAGGGCAAACAACAGGCTATCCTTGGTCACTTGTTGCCCTGCCTGCACCTTGATGCTGTCAAGCTTGCCACCCAATGGTGCAGAGATATAGACGTATTCCCCTTCTGCATAACCTGACCAGTTGGTCGATGTTTTTTCATTACAGGCAGTCAACATGGCAAACATGGCGAGAGCCGAGATAAATGTCATCGCGGGTTTGAATTTTTTATGCACGTTGTAACTCCTCATTCGTTGCAGCCAGCGCATACAGGGCGCGGTTGACGCGGTCGGCAATGGCTGCATCGCTTAATACCTGGCTCAGGGGTTCTTGCAGCATCGCTGGCACAAAGCCCATCTCCAATGCACGCGGGACGATGACCATGGGGGCCGCAACACTACCCATCAAAAACGACAGGGCATGGGCAGGCTGCACCAGGGCTATCTCGCCAGCCTGCATGGCCTGCATCAGCAAACCTGTGATCAGTAAGACATGGCGGGCGCCATTCTTTTCAAGAAACTGTCTGGCGACTTTTTCGCCCAGGGCCGCGTCTGCCCAGACCCGCCCTATCCAGCTGCCATGCTCACGCAATAAACGCCCCAACAGACAGAGCGCTTCGCGCAGTCGCTGCATAGGTGAGCCTTCATGATTAACTTCAGCCTGCAGTTGTGCAAATACTTCCTCATACATGGTTTGCAGCAATTGGGTCAGGAAATTGTCCTTGTTTTTAAAGTGATAATGGAACATGCCCACATTGACTTGCGCATGCTCAGCCAGCATGCGCAAGGACAATCCACCGCAACCATGCTGGGCAAACAGGGCGCGGCCACTCTGCAATAAAACTTCATCTAATTGTTGGGATGGACGGGCCATTTCTTCTCTCTTCAATAATTACTATACACTTGACTAATAATTGAAGTTTGCGAGCTTTTCCTGACCCTGTCAAGAATTTATTTGCCTGGTTCATCGGGAAAAAATGCTGCCAGTTCAAAGCACAGGCTTCATATTTATCGATAAATTATTCAAATTAAATATTGTTTTTGTACTATGCTGTTAGCTATAGCTCCAAAAGGAGAACAGCATGTCTTTGCACAATCTATGGATACGTAAGCTCTTGTTCATCGCCCTGCTCTTGTTTGCGACAGACTCTTATGCAAAGAATTTGGTGGATGTCCAGCAAGACTTTGTTGTGATTAAACAAGTCCTGTAAATAGAAGAGGTAAATAAGAAATTGCTGTAAAAAGCAGTTGTGCTCAGGCAGCCAGCCTGCTGTGAATAAACACCCCTAGCATCGCAAATCCGCTCCCTCAATTCATCCGCCCCAAACGCATTCCGATACTAGGAAATTGCACTTCGTCGCTTGCTGCTGGCGACCCGCATGACGGCGATCTACAGTGCAATCACTCCCACCCGAATTGAAAGGAAATATCATGAACATCACAGCAAACATGGACGGCGTTGTCATCGCTACTATCGCCCTGGTTATCCTGAGCAGCTTGTTGCACATCATCATCGCTTAAGGAAAAATGATGCTAGGCTTTCTGATCTGGATTATCTTGTTTGTACTCTGCTGGCCTTTAGCCATACTGGCCCTGGTGCTGTACCCACTGGTGTGGCTATTGTTGCTACCCTTCCGTGTACTGTGCATAGCGGTGAATGGCGTATTTGAATTATTGCGGGCTATCTTCATGTTGCCTGCCAACTTGTTAAAAAGCCGTCCATGATACTGGACGGCTCTTTAGAGAATTCTTTTCGAAAATTACTTACCGGCAAAGAAGGGATCAGTGCACGTGATTGAATAATTCGTGTAGTTCTTCAAATCTGTCGTCCACTTCGTCAGCAGACAGACCCAAAAATTCACAGGCGGCTTCGCCACCTTTTTCCCATTCGCAAGAATACTCCTGACCATGGTATTTTTGTATTCCATACTCAGCCAATAATGCCAGCGCGATCAGGCTCTTGACCGCATCTTCGGTATTGGGATCATGCAACACGCTATAGTCGTGATGTAACAGTATCGCCAGTGAAACTGTTTCAGGCAAACCCCAGGTGCGGGCCATCAGAGAACCTATGGCAGTATGCGAAGTATTGTGACGCTGCTCTTCTACCGCGCTAAAGGTCTCTTGAGCTTCCTCATGAGCCAGTTCCAGGGTCTCGGCATAATCAGGGAAGCGTTCCAGCAGCAAGGGTATACCTATGTCGCAAAACAACCCAAACGTATGTGCCATATCAGCCGGGCATACGCGCATGCGTCTTGCCAGTTGTGTCATGGCCTGGGCACGCTTGGTGGAAAAATCCCAGAACTTGACCAGTGATATTTTTTCAACCTGTATACTTTGCCTGGCAATAATTCCTGTCATCAAATTACCGCACTGGGTAATTCCTAACAAATTGACAGCATGCTCCACAGATTTGGCTTTCAGCCGCAAACCAAAGAAAGATGAGTTTGCCAGCTTTAATAAAGATGCCGACATGGCCACATCGTTGGCAATAATACCAGTCAATCTGCGCGGGTCGGGGTCGTCGGCTGCAAGCTCAGCCTGCACGTCAGCCAGCAAGCTGGGACGCGGCGGTATGCGTATCGTCTTGACGAGCGCATCAACAGATTGTTCAGTGGTCAGCCTGGGGGCTGCAGCAGGGCTTGTCATATTAGTACAGTTGATACGCTAGGGAAGGCTTACGCTTACAGTCTGCTATTGTAAGCGTAATTCATTGCTGGGTAGAAAAACCCAAACATTTTTTACATATCAGACCCTGCCTGACTCCAGCCTTTTTCTCACTAACTTCCGCCTCGCTATTTGACAGGGATGGGCGTACTACGATCGACCGCAACAGCAGTGACACTATTCTTGGGTGAACCATCAACCAGTTTATCGGAATAAGTCAGATAGATTAAAGCGTTGCGTTTTTGATCTACCATGCGCACGATGCGTAGCTTTTTGAACAGGATGGACAAGCTTTGATTAAAGACTTCATCCTGTTGCTTGAGTGAGCCCGTGAAACTGATAGGACCAACTTGACGGCAAGCGATGGAAGCTTCAGATTTGTCTTCAGCCAAGCCCAGGCCACCAGAGATACCACCCGTCTTGGCACGTGATATATAACATGTAACGCCATTCACTTTGGGGTCATCATAGGCTTCTACCACGACTTTATGGTCCGGGCCTATGAGCTTGAAGGCCGTGTCTACACTACCTATGTTTTCTGCCGATGCAATAGAGGCGACGGCAGAGAATGCTACGGATATAACTATAGCGGCAAAACTTAATGGTGGCAGTTTCATAATCTCGCTCTTTTCCTGAAGACGCCACAAGCCGGGCGCTTCAGGAATATCAGGCTTATTGCTGTTTATTCAAGTGTGAATGAGCTTTGCTATACAGGAAATAAATCGCGATAGCGACTGCCATCCAGATAAAGAAGACATGATAGGTGGTCGCCGACAAGTCTTTCAGGATATACAGGCAAGCCAGTATGCTGAGGCCAGGTATCAGGTAAGGACCAAAAGGCACGCGGAAACCGGCTACACCTTCACCCAACTTTTGCCTGCGTATGACAGGCACGGCAACCGACACCACCATGAACGCAACCAGAGTGCCCATGCTGACCATATCCCACAGGAAAGTGGAATCAACCAGACCAGCAACTATACCCACCAGCACACAAACCATGATGGTATTGCTGACAGGGGTACGGGTACGGACATGCACGCGCTGGAAAGAACTTGGGATCAAGCCGTCTTTACTGATGGCAAACAAAATCCGGCTTTGACCGTAAATAGTCACCAGTGTCACGCTGAATACCGAAATCACAGCGCCAGCAGACAAGATCAATGCAGGCCAGGCCTTACCTGTCACGTTTTGCAAGATCACTGCCAGACCGGCTTCCTGCCCCTCAAACATCTTGGCAGGCTGGGCACCAACAGCTGCAACGGCTACCAGCAAGTAAAACACAGTCACGACGATGAGTGCTGCCATGATGCCCAGTGGCACATTGCGTTTGGGGTCCTTGACTTCAGCACCAGCCGTCGCCACGGTATCAAGACCGATGAAGGAAAAGAATACTGTACCGGCGGCTGCCGTTACACCAGCCATACCTGCCAGGCCCTTGCTATTGTCGGTATTAAAGAAGGGGGTGAAATGCTCGGCATTAAAGCCGGAAAATGCGACGACAGCAAAGAAAGTCAGGATCACCAGTTTGATCAATACCATGATGGTATTCACAGTGGCGGACTCCTTGGCACCCCGCAACAAGAGTATGCAGCATATCGCTACCAGAACCATGGGCGGCAGGTTGAATTGCCCGGCATGAAATTCCACCCCGTTGGCGCCAGCCACGATCATGGGGGAACGCAACATTTCAGGTATCTGCCAGCCCAGGGCGTTGGTCAGGAAATTATTCAGGTAAGCCGACCAGCCTATCGCAGTCGCACTGGCGGCCAGGCCATATTCCAGCAACAGGCATGCTGCAACAATGAAGGCACCAAATTCACCGACCGTTGCATAGGCATAAGAATAAGAAGAACCGGATGCCGGGATACGGGAAGACAGCTCGGAATAACACAGGGCAGTCAAACCAGCCGTAATCGCCGCGATGATAAAAGACAGGATGACTGAAGGCCCGGCTTTGGGCACAGCCTCCACCATGGTGAAGAAAATACCGGTACCGATAGTAGAACCCACGCCTATCATGGTCAGGGCAAACAGTCCCAATGAGCGGTGCAGTGCGTGGCCCTGGTCATCGGTCACCTGTTCACTATGGTCTATGGGCTTGGTGCGGGTCAGTTGCTGACCCAGGCTAACTTGTCTCAAGATCTATCCTTCTACTTATGCCAAATACCTGTTGAGTAAAGGGGCTGATGCCTGACTATCATCTGGACTACTCGTCCAGATTTGGCTGTCTGCCATTGTGCGGCCCAGGCCAGGCTTGCCCCGAAAATCGCCATGATAGCCCCAAATTTGACTGCTTTGATGTCAGTTCGCTTATTTTTCCTGACTTCCAACAGCAGATTTATAGCAGGACAGAAGGGTGGTACAATTCCGCCCCATGTCCGCCCAACGTATTTCCCTGTCGTGTTTTCGCCACCTGGTGCGCGCAGTACTGCTTATGTATGTACTGACGCTGGGTGTCGCGATGGCATCTTCAGTGGTGAAATCCGGCGAACAGGGCATGAATCTGATCTGTACCAGTACCGGCTATAAATTCATCAAAGCGGACGGCAGTGGCGTCAAAGAAACTGGCAAGAGCATGACGCACATGCTTGATTGCTCCATGTGCCTGGCAGCCAGTTTGCCTGCCAGCTTCCCGCAAACCACGGTTTTTGCAGCACCCCACGCCTTATCCTACGCCACCCGCTCCATCCCGGCAGCACGCCTGGCATCGATCGTTGCCGCACCTTTACCTGCACGCGGGCCGCCAGCCATCTAAAAATTTGAATTAGTTCAAACCGGCCATGCCACCCGCACTGGCAAGTTTGCTTTGCGCATTTGCATGCGCGTTCCAATTTTCAGATTATTCATATGTCTCCTTTACGCCCTTTGCGCTTGCGCGCATTGACAGCGGCACTGACTGCCGCCTTCCCACTGTTACCTGCTACTTCCTTCGCAATTGAAGCAATAGAAAATACCACCCAGGCCGAGCGCGTCATCATCAATGGCGACCGCCCCTCTTCCCTGCCCAAGGAAATACCGACCACCATAGAAGGTATCAGTGCCAAGACCATGGAACAGACCATCAATGCCATAGATGCAGAAGATGCCCTGAAATACCTGCCCAGTCTGCTGGTACGCAAACGCTATGTCGGTGACTACAATCATGCAGTGCTGGCGACACGCGCATCTGGCACAGGTAACAGCGCGCGCTCCATGGTGTATGCCGATGGCATCTTGCTGTCCAACCTGCTGGGCAATGGTGCCAGCTTCACCCCGCGCTGGGGTCTGGTAACACCGGAAGAAATCGAGCGAGTGGATGTCCTGTACGGCCCCTTCTCTGCTGCCTATGCTGGCAATTCTGCCGGTGCCGTAGTCGACTATGTGACGCACATGCCCAAGCAGTTTGAAGCCCATGCCAAATTGGTGGGTTTTAGCGAAAACTTCCAGCAATATGGCACAGACAAAAGCTATAGCGGCAAACAGCTCAGCGCCAGCCTGGGTAATAAACAAGGTGCGTTTTCCTGGTGGCTGAATGTGAATCAACTTGATAGCGATGGCCACCCTATCGCCTTCGCCAACAAGCTGGCCTCCACTGGCATCAGCAGCAGCGCGGGCATCGCAGTGACAGGCGCGATCGCCGACAAAAATCCACAAGGGCTGGACTGGTGGATACTGGGTGCTACGGGGCAATACCATACCACTCAAGACCATGCCAAAGTCAAGCTGGCCTATGACTTTAGCCCGACTTTGCGTGCCAGCTACACCTTTGGTTATTGGCGCAATAATATGAACAGTGGCGTCGAAAGCTATCTGCGTGATGCTGCGGGCAATACGGTATATAGCGGCGACATCAATATCGCCGAAAAAAAATACACCCTGGCCCCCACCGATATGGCCAACAGCAAAAACCAGCTCGAACATATCACTCATGGCCTGAACCTGAAGAGCAATACCAAGGGCGAGTTTGACTGGGAAGTGGCCGCCAGCCTGTATGACTACAGCAAGGATATCGCCCGTGCACCAACTGTGGCAATCCCGCAGGCCAACGGCGGCGGCAATGGTCGTATTACAGATGGCGCAGGCACAGGCTGGAATACCCTGACATTGAAAGGCATCTGGCGTCCAAATGCAGAACATACTGCAGAATTTGGTTATCAGCGTGAAGCCTATCAAATGCGTACCCTGGTATCCGATACTGATGACTGGATCAAAGGCGCTGCGGCCAAGCGCTACTCTGCCTTCCAGGGTAATACCCAATTGCAAAGCCTGTATGCGCAAGATGCCTGGCGTATCAATCCTCAGTGGAAAGCCATTGTTGGTGGTCGCCTTGAGCAATGGCAGGCAGATCGTGGCGCTATCTCAAATGCAAATTCCACGATGCCCTTTGCAGAGCGCAAGGAAAATTATTTTTCCCCAAAAGCAGCAATCGCCTTCAGGGCCAATGAAGACTGGACTTTGAAAGCATCAGCAGGTCGTGCTGTACGTATGCCTACTGTTTCTGAGTTGTATCAGGGCAGTATTTCGACTACGGCCATCGTCAATAACGACCCCAACCTGAAGCCAGAAAAATCCTGGACTACAGAGTGGACGGCAGAGCGGACACTGAATGATGGCAAAGGTTTTCTGCGTACTACCCTGTTCCATGAAAGAACCAAAGACGCGCTGTATTCACAAGTGAATACGCTGGTGACACCGAATGTGACAAATATCCAGAACGTCGATGAAATCCATACGACAGGACTGGAACTCGCTTATCAGGCCAATGATGTATTCACACGTGGGCTGGACCTGATCACCAGCCTGACTTATGCCGACTCTGTTATCACCAGGAACGACAAATTCCCGGCCAGCGTTGGCAAATGGCAGCCACGGGTACCAGCATGGCGCGCCAATTTTGTCATCAGTTACCGCCCGGACGACAAACTCAGCACCACCTTGGGTTTGCGCTATAGCGGCAAGCAATATGGCTCACTCGATAACAGCGATAGCAATGCCTTTACCTATCAGGGGTTTTCCAGCTTTGTGGTCGCCGATGTGCGCGTGCGCTATCAGTTGGCCAGGCAATGGGTGGCCTCTGTCGGCATAGATAATTTGAATAATAAAAAATACTGGGCCTTTCACCCCTACACGCAACGCAGTGTAGTAGGTGAATTGAAGTTTGATTTTTAACCAATGAGAGATTGATGGTGAAGGCTACTTTGGCAGCTTCTTTTTAGTTCGCTAAATGCGCCTTCGCATAAGTTTCTTTATCAATTTCCAGTACTTCTACGCAAAGCTGCACATCCAGCCCTTGCGGCCAGATTTGTGCAGCTTGAATGACAGCCAGCACACGCTCAGACAATTCACGTTTTACTTCAGTGCTACGCCCTTTCAATATCACCAGCTTGGCATGCAAAAAAGCACGCGCAGCAGGTGCGGTACCAATAATTACATCATCAAAGCGAATTGCCCGGCTCTTGATATCGATCTCATTAAAATGTCCTGTTTCTGCTAAAGAAGTATTGATCTGCAAGAGCACTTCCTTGGCTTGCAGAGGCAAATTACTGGAATATTCGACGGTCAGATGAGGCATGTTTTTCTTTCAGATTATTTTAAAATTGTCGCTGCATTCACAACATTCATAACTTGACCTGCATGAGCAGATAAGAATTCCTGATTTCAGTTTGCACAAAGCCGCAAGATGCATACATACCTGCCGCTGGGTTTTGTGGATGCACGGTAAGAGAAACTTGTCCCACCCCGCGCTGACGTGCCGCATCCAGCGCGGCAAGCATCATGACCTTGCCGTAGCCCTTGTGCTGATACGCGGGCAAGAGCGCGATACCCAGTTGCGGTGTCTGTTCATCGATATAAGCCAGCCCCAAACCATCCGGCACCAGGCGCATCCAGCATGCGCCTATGGGACCTTGCTCACCCTCAATGCGGGCGATGATACCAATATCGCTGGCACGGCCCCAGTTTTCGGCATAAATGCGCACAGGTGGCAGTTGCAGGGTTTCCAGCGGACGCAAACCTGCAGGCGGTGGATCCCACAAGGCAATATGCAGAAAATTCCAGAGCAAATCCTGATGCTCAGGAAGTAATGGGGAAAAGCTTATACTCATGGCAGCGCAGCAAAGTCATCAAGCGAATGCAGTATTCTAAGCAAATACTGGAATAAGTGCATTGCATGCCTTCGGAAGGTATTCAGGTGCCTATGATTTGGACTCAGTCACTACGGCAGAGCTACTGGCCTTCTTTAATTCTTCTGCCGCATTGCAGCCGCCGACATTTTCAGTATCGAAAATCCTGGGTTCCCATTTGCTTTCCATAAGGGATTCTTTTTTAGCGGTAATGTAATAACGAGTACATGGCTGCACATCCAGGGTCAGGGTCTTCTGGGTTGGTACGTGAGAAGTGGAGTGGCTGAGCTGAACCGTAACCAGGTGCTTGCCTGGTGTGACCTGAACAGGTCCGGTCAGGTAATATGTCTGATCTACTGCAACGATGCGGACCGGATATTCATGGTTAAACAAGGGCCGTCCAGGATTACCATTCAAATAAGAAAGGGGAGCCATCTGGCAAGCCCCAAACAAAGTCAGGCTCAGGGCCGAAAGTACTACAACTTTGCTCAAAGACTTCATGGCATCCTCAGTTTTGATTGACCAGTTTCTTAAAACTGGCAAATTAATTGTATATCATGCACGTGCAATCGCCTACCCGCTGAAAGTATCATTTTGTAGGTGAAAGCGTGGTCTGGTAGTCGCCGCGACTGAAATTCTGATGCATAATCATTAGCCCATATTCAAGGAGTATTCATGAGCATCACGATGATCATTTTTTTTAAGGCCCTGATCGTAGTACCGATCACTTTGCTGCCCATATTGAACCCCATCGCCATTGCTCCTATCTTCTTGTCCATGACAGGACCAATAGAGCCGTCACTGGCCAACCGGCTGGCAAAACGCATCGCCCTGAATTGCTTTTTCCTGCTCATGGGTGCCATCTTTATCGGCTCTTATGTGCTGGATTTTTTTGGTATTTCCCTGCCCATCGTCAGGGTTGCCGGTGGCATCGTCGTTGCCATGGCAGGATGGAAATTATTGAATGACCAGGGTCAGGACAGTTTGCGCAACTCTGTGGCAGCGTCCCATGGCGGCAGCTGGACCAAGGAAGAATTGCGTAGGCGCAGTTTTTACCCTTTCAGCTTCCCCCTGACGGTGGGGCCTGGCACCATCGCCGCTTCTGTCACGCTGGGGACACAGATGCCGCATAAACCTGTGGACTGGATCATTACCGGTATTGCTTCTTTGGTGGGCGTACTGCTGACCAGCCTGGTGATTTACCTGTGCTATCGCTTTGCCCGCAATATGGAAAGAATTCTGGGTGATGTCGGTGCGATAGTCTTGCTGCGCTTGTCTGCCTTTATTTTGTTGTGCATAGGCATAGAGATTGGCTGGGCGGGCATTTCTGATTTGCTGGGAGATTTGAAGCACTAGGCGGTAAAGTTCAGTACGCTCAGTACTCTCAGTACTCTCAGTACTACTACCTGCGCATGGCAGGCATAAGCCTGTCCATGTGCAGTTGCAAAAAGAATGAGGATGGATAACAAGGGCTGAAACAACTTCAGCTCTATGCAGAGAGCTGAAATTACTTATTCTGCGTTGGATACTGGCTCATTGAGCATCAGGGCATGCTCGACAATTTCAGTTTCATCACCGATACGGCTATTCCAGGCACGCACGAAATAACTCTTCTCAGCAGTTGTCGGTGCGTCATACCAAATCACCATCAATGTACCCTTATGGTCATGTATCTTGGCCAGTTTGGTAATACAGGCGGTATTGCCATCAATATCTGCCAGCCCCATCGCATAACCATACACACGGCTCAGTCGCTCTATGCGGTCTGGTTCGGTTTCGCTATTGGTAGCAGAAATTTTTGGGTGGTCCAGATACATGGTGCGTCTCCGTCTTCTGATGATCGTTTTTCATTCTAACTGATAGACAGCACAGTCGCTATCGGGATTTAGCCGCACTACTCCTGCAGCTTGAAAAACTCAGGGTCTGTTGCGTTTTTCCCATTTACACTCCTGTTTGGCCAACACTTTTGATTCAGGATCAACCGTTTCCAGATAAACATCAAAGCCCCATAATCTGGCTACATGCTTGAGCATTTCCCCCGTCTGAGGGTTCAAGGGACGGCGCAGATACTGGGTATGACGCAGAGTCAAAGCCCTGTCGCCCTGCATGTCAACCGACCATACCTGAATATTGGGCTCGCGGTTACCGAGATTGTATTGCCCTGCCAGTTGCTCACGCAGATAACGATAGCCATGCTCATCATGAATCGCAGAAATCAGCAATTTGTCCTTGCTGTCATCATCCAGTATGGAAAAGAAATGGAAGTCGCGCATGAGTTTGGGTGACAGGTACTGCGCAATAAAGCTCTCATCCTTGAAATTGCGCATGGCAAATTGCAAGGTTTTTTGCCAATCAGACCCGGCAAAGTCAGGGAACCATTCGCGGTCTTCTGGCGTAGGGTCTTCACAAATGCGACGGATATCACGCATCATGGCAAAGCCCAGGGCATAGGGGTTGATCCCGCTGAAATACCGGCTACCCACAGGCGGCTGATACACAACATTGGTATGGCTTTGTAAAAATTCCATCATGAAGCCGTCGCCCACCACGCCTTCTTCATATAGCTGATGCAAGATGGTGTAGTGCCAGAACGTTGCCCAGCCTTCATTCATGACCTGGGTTTGGCGTTGCGGATAAAAATACTGCGACACCTTACGGATGATGCGCACGATTTCACGCTGCCAGGGTTCCAGCAAGGGTGAATATTTTTCAATGAAATACAAGAGATTTTCTTGCGGCTCTGCAGGGAACCGCTGTTTCACCAGACTCTCTGGCGCTTCACTGCGCCGCGGTATGGTGCGCCACAAGTCATTGACCTGGGACTGCATGTATTTTTCCCGCTCTTCCTGCCGTTCACGTTCTTCAGCAAGAGAAATGCGGGCTGGACGCTTATACCTGTCGACGCCATAATTTTGCAAGGCATGGCAGGAGTCAATTATCAACTCTACCGCTTCCATGCCATGACGCTGCTCACAGTCAGCAATATAATTTTTGGCGAACAGCATGTAGTCGATGATGGCCTCGGCATCAGTCCAGGTACGGAACAGGTAATTCCCCTTGAAAAAGGAATTATGTCCATAGGCAGCATGTGCGATCACCAAAGCCTGCATGGTCAGGCTGTTTTCTTCCATGAGGTAAGAAATACAGGGGTTGGAATTGATGACTATCTCATAGGCCAAACCCATTTGCCCGCGTTTATAACTTTTTTCGGTAGACAAGAAATGCTTGCCGAACGACCAGTGATTATAGGATACCGGCATACCTACCGAAGCATAGGCATCCATCATTTGCTCGGCGGTAATGATCTCGAGTTGATTCGGGTAGGTATCGAGTCCAAATTGTTCTGCCACCCGGCGAATTTCTTCGTGGGCTTGCTCGATCAGTTCGAATGTCCATTCTGATTGTTCGGGCAAGGCGCGTGCATGTTTTTTCCTGGGGCTGACATGGTCGTTTTCCATGGATTACCTCATTTCGGCTGCTTCTTGAACAGTTCCCGAAAGACCGGATAAATATCCGCCGGTGTTTCTATTTTTTGCATCGCAAAGTGCGCACTTTGCTCGGCGACTTTTTCATATTCCAGCCACAGGTTCTGTGGCTGTCCATCAGTAATTTCTACATAGGCATAATACTGCACCAGAGGCATGATGTTATTGATCAGCAACTGCTTGCAGGTGGCTGAATCATTGTCCCAGTTATCACCATCCGACGCCTGCGCCACATATACATTCCAGTCCGATGCAGCATAACGCTCACGAACAATTTGCGCCAACAGATTCAGGGCAGAAGAAACGATAGTGCCACCAGATTCGCGCGAATGGAAAAAAGCGTCCTCATCCACTTCGAGTGCAGTCGTGTGATGGCGTATGAAGACAACTTCTATTTTTTCGTAGGCACGTGTCAAGAACAGGTATAGCAAGATAAAGAAGCGTTTCGCTGTATCTTTTTTTTGCTCATCCATGGAACCCGATACATCCAGCAGGCAAAACATCACGCACTGGCTGGCTGGCTTGGGAACCTTGACGCGATTGCTATAGCGCAAATCAAAAGGATCAAGGAAGGGAATAGCCAGCAGCCGCATGCGCAGGTGATGTATTTCTTCCTTCAGTGCGACAAAGTAGGGATCTTTGGGATCCATACCCACTTCCAGCAAGACTGTCATTTCTGCTTCGGCATCCCTCAATCTGCGGGCAGACTTACCGCCCACTGCAATGCGCCTGCCCATGGCACCGCGCAGGGAGCGCAGTACATGCAGGCTCGATGCTGTACCTGAAGTTTTATAACCCGCACGCTGGCTTTTGAAGTCTGTTGTTGAGGTCAGTTGCGTCTTGACCATGTTTGGCAACTCCAGGTCTTCAAAGAAGTAATTCATGAATTCTTCGCGCGACAACTGGAATACGAAATCATCTTCACTGGGGTCTTCGCTATTACCGCCCTGGCCCTTGCCTGAGCCTCCGCTACCACCTTTTGGTCTGGCAACCTGATCACCGCGCTGGTATTGCTCATTACCTGGCTGCACACCTTCCCAAACGCCGCCGTGGGCATGACCAAAGGTCGGTTCGCTGACATCTTTGACAGGAATGGAAATACGCTCGCCGCTTTCTATGTCAGTAATCGAACGACCTTTGACTGCTCTGGCAACAGCATCTTTGATCTGCCCTTTATAGCGACGCAAAAAACGCTCGCGATTCGGGGCAGATTTATTTTTACCCTGGACACGCCGGTCAATCAGATGAACCAAAATGCTCTCCCGTTTGCCCTGAAATTTCCTGCACCGTTCTGCTATCCATGCTTCTTTATGAAGATTTCCTGACACGCAGATACCATTCACACAGCAGGCGTACCTGTTTGGCGGTATAGCCTTTGGCTACCATACGCTCAACAAATTCCTGGTGTTTGTTAGAGTCATCTGCACTGGCCTTGGCATTAAAGGAAATGACAGGCAATAATTCTTCAGTATTCGAGAACATTTTTTTCTCGATTACCGTACGCAGTTTCTCATAACTGGTCCAGGCCGGATTTTTACCAGCATTCTGCGCCCTGGCCCTCAGCACGAAATTGACGATCTCGTTGCGGAAGTCTTTGGGATTGGAAATGCCTGCCGGTTTCTCTATTTTTTCCAGTTCATTGTTCAGGGCATCACGATCAAAACTTTCACCGGTATCAGGATCACGGAATTCCTGATCCTGTATCCAGAAATCAGCAAAGGTGACATAACGATCGAAAATATTCTGACCGTATTCTGAATAGCTTTCCAGATAGGCGGTCTGTATCTCTTTGCCTATGAATTCGGCATAACGCTGAGCCAGATATTCCTTGATATAGGACACATATTTCTGCTCGATTTCTGGTGCAAACTGCTCGCGTTCTATCTGCTGTTCCAGTACATACAACAGATGCACAGGATTCGCAGCAACCTCGGTGTTATCGAAGTTGAATACCTTGGACAAAATCTTGAAGGCAAAGCGGGTAGACAAACCATTCATACCTTCATCGACACCGGCATAATCAGCGTACTCCTGACGTGACTTGGCCTTGGGATCTGTGTCCTTGAGGTTTTCACCGTCGTACACTTGCATCTTGCTAAAGATGCTGGAATTTTCTGGCTCTTTCAGGCGCGACAGCACGGCAAATTGCGCCATCATTTTCAAGGTGCCAGGGGCACATGGTGCGGCTGCCAGTGAAGAAGTACGTACCAGTTTTTCGTAAATTTTTATTTCATCATTGACGCGCAGGCAATACGGTACTTTGACGATATAAATACGGTCGAGGAAGGCTTCATTGTTTTTATTGTTTTTAAAGGTCTTCCATTCAGACTCATTGGAGTGAGCCAGTATGATGCCCTCAAAAGGTATCGCACCAAATCCTTCGGTCCCCTTGAAGTTACCTTCCTGTGTCGCTGTCAATAAGGGGTGCAAGACCTTGATGGGAGCCTTGAACATTTCGACGAATTCCATCAGCCCTTGATTTGCCAGGCACAAGCCACCTGAATAGCTGTAGGCATCAGGATCATCCTGCGCATATTCTTCGAGCTTGCGGATATCTACCTTACCCACCAGTGAAGAAATATCCTGATTATTTTCGTCACCTGGTTCGGTTTTGGAAACCGCGACCTGTTTCAATACCGAAGGATAACGCCGCACCACACGGAACTGATTGATGTCGCCATTAAACTCATGCAGGCGCTTGACGGCCCAGGGACTCGGTATGTTTTTTAGATAACGACGCGGAATACCAAAATCTTCTTCCAGTAAAACACCGTCCTCATCTTCGTTGAACAAACCCAAAGGCGATTCATTGATGGGTGAACCCTTGATGCAATAAAAAGGGATTTTTTCCATCAAAGATTTCAATCTTTCAGCAATGGAAGATTTACCACCACCGACAGGGCCTAGCAAATACAGAATTTGTTTGCGCTCTTCCAGACCTTGCGCGGCATGGCGGAAGTAGGAAACGACTTGCTCTATCACTTCTTCCATGCCATAAAATTCACGGAAAGCAGGATAAATCTTGATCACTTTATTTGAAAAAATGCGTGATAGCCGAGAGTCATGCCGGGTATCAACCAACTCTGGCTCACCGATGGCAGCCAGCATGCGTTCTGAAGCACTGGCATACACCAGCCTGTCCTTTTTACAAAGATCAAGGTATTCCTGCATGGAATACTCTTCTTCACGAGTCCGTTCATACCGCGCGGTGTAGTTGTCAAAGATATTCATCCCGACCTCCATGGATAAGCAGAAAACTTGCAAATACCGAACCGGTCTGGTGGCAATCTCAAATCAATTCGAATCAATTCGAATCAACTCAAATTAATTGCCAGCCAGCACACTACAACTTTAGTGTAGTTGAAATTATCAAAACGTGCAGACGAAATTGTTACTCTGTGCAAAATGTTGGAAATAAGCAAAACGAACAACCCGGTCACATTAAATTTATTAAACGAATGCAGCTAAACGAATGAAGTCAAACCTGATCATGCACAAAGCACCAATCTACACTATCCAACGCAATCCCGTGGATGACGTTGACAGCGAATGTTAATTTATGTGATGAGTAATTCCGCAGATGCACAAATTGTTCTGCGAATTTCATCGCAATTCATTTATGCATATGCGGGAAATATGACATAACGAATGTCAGGCAAGCTTAAATTTATAAGATGGCGCAGCTTCTTTGGCTGGCATTTCAGTCAGCAGTAATTCCAGTGCAGAGACTTCCAGTGGCCTGTAATAATAATATCCCTGGAAATAGTCACAGCCTATCTCTTTCAGGAATCGCTCCTGCTCTTCGTTTTCCACACCCTCAGCAACCGTGTGACAAGACAGGATATTGGCCAGCGAGATAATCGCCTTGATGATCATTTCGCTCTTCTTGTTATTACCTATCTGGGCAACAAAGGAACGGTCAATCTTGACACTCTGTGCAGGGAAATGGCTGAGCTTGGACAACGATGAATAACCTGTACCAAAGTCATCAATTGCAATATTAAAACCGCGTGCCTTGAGTTCATCAAGATGATGTATGGTCAGCGCTTCATTCGCAATCAGACCGGTCTCTGTGATCTCAAACTCGATGTATGAAGGGGCGATATCATAGCGATTGCAGCAACCGTCTATCAGTTGCAACAGGTCATTGCGGGCGATATCGGTAGCCGACAAGTTCAGGGCAATCACCGGACAATCAGCAAAGCGGTTCAGCCAGTCCCTGACCTGGCAGCATACCTGGTTCATGACATAGTTGCTGATCAGTCTTATCAAACCAGCGCGTTCAGCAATCGGGATAAATTCTGCGGGTGCGACATTACCAAGGCTGGGTGATTCCCAGCGCAGCAAGGCTTCCAGGCCAGCAATCTTGCCGTCCCTGTCCACCTTGGGTTGATACACCAGGCGGAATTCATTTTGCTTGAGACCATTGACGATACCGACTTCAATTTCAACACTGCGGCGTATTTGCAGGGCGTCTTCTTCATCGAACAAGGTCACACTCTGATCACTGGAACGGCGCGCAGTATCGAGCGCCACTTCGCTGCGGCGTATCAAATCATCAGGCTCCTGATCTTCTGGCCTGACCAGCGCAATACCAGCAGAAAACTGTATCAGCAAATTCTCGCCATTGACTTCCAATTCTTTAGGTAAATTATTTCTGACTTTTTCTACCAGTTTGATAATTTCACCAGGTGTACGCGAATTCTCGACCACAAATGAAAACACGATGCTGCGCAAGCGGGCACAGAAGCAATTCTTGGGCAAGGCACGCGACAATTCTTCTGCAAATCGGCGCAACAGAATATCGCCGGTATGTGCGCCAAATTGTTGATTTGCATGACGTATGCTATTGAGGCGGAAAGACACCAGGGCGGTAACCTTGCTCTCGTCAATGCTGGCAAGGACGCCTTGCAAGTGACTGCGCAACATATCTCGGTTGGGTAAGTTGGTCAATGCATCATGACGGCTCAGATAATCTTCGCGTTGCAGGCTGAGTTGCAGCGCATGATGCATGGAATGCAGACCGGAGACATCACGCAAGGCGACAATGTAGTGATCGGTAGAGGTCTGTGAAATATTTTCCAGTGCAACCAGTTTACCGTCACGCGTTCGATAAGCCGACATGCGCATGTTTTCTGATTCCTCGGCATTCGGACTCTTCAACCGCACACTATTATCCAGCGATAACCAGCCAAACAAGGCACGGTCGCCATCATCATCAGCCTCACGGCCGAGCAAACTATTGGCAAGCTGGTTAGCCTGCAAAATTTGTCCGCTGGCGTCGGTCAACAGCAGGGCTGTTCCTGCATTCTGGAACACTTCCTCATATTGCGCGTGGCTGACTTCCAGGGCGGCGCTGGCCTGGCGGTAACGCAATGCAGATACATCCAGCTCATGCAAGACCCTGAACACGGCCAATGGCACACAGGTATTAAAAAACAGGAATAACAGCGACTGGATGTAAGTATTACTTGAAGGCAGTGTGACGTCAAAACCAGGCACATTAAACAAGGGCCGGTTCAATAGCAGCAAAAGGAAAGGCAAGACATTGAAAGCCATCAGTCCTATGGCCAGGCGGGTGCCAAAGAACAATCTGGCGATAATCGGCGTGGTATAAATGAAGATATAGCCAAACTTGGCTATCTCGAATTGATTGATGAGACAAACGATGGCAAATGCAGACGCATAGACCGTGCCTATGAGTATAGCGGCACCGGCGCGCAGATGTCGGGATGAATAGTACAACCCCAATGCCAGCACAGCATAGAAAAAGCCTACCACCCACAACACCTGATAAGCACCAACTGCGATTGCGTCCAGAGAACTGTGAATCGCTACTGCCGCCTCCAGCACAAAGCCAGACATCAAAATGATACGTAGTGCACTTAATTTCCATGCAGCGTGCTCAGCAGGCGTTAATGCACTTTCATTAAGAAAAAGCCAGCGAAACATGTCATGCAATCAATATAAGAAGCCAGAGCCTGTTATCAGAAAAAGATGAGGAATATCTAAATTCTTGCGGCAAACCAATTAATTACCATCAAGCATTTATTGCCCGCATTTATATCAACAAGCCCCTATGAATCTGTAAAAAAATGTTTCCAAAAGGATTAGGCATTCTCTCATAGATTCAGTTTATTTCAGCACATATTGTCACAATTAGCCGCATTAAAAATGAAAACTATTTTTCATTTGGTAAATTGGGCAGATATTTATATTTCATATTGTATGCCTGCTTAAATACCAGGCATTTCACCAGTAATTTTTTAATAATTTTTATCCTATCGGTAATGAAATACAGGGCAGTTGGTTATATGTCGAAAATGAAATATAAACCGCTGTATTGGTGAGTAATGGCCGGGACTGGAACTTACATCGGGTTGATGAAATGAGCTTGAATAATTGTGCTCAATTTTCTTTATGGATTCTTTGCAGATTCTTTACCGAATTACCGCCCCACTTTTGGATTGCGGGGCAGTAACATTGTTCAGCAAAATCAAGCCGCATCATGCACAGGATGTGACTGGCGGTGATATAAAAATTCCAGCACTTCTGTACGGTAGGCTGCATATTGCGGATTTTGCGCCAGTGCCACACGGTCACGCGGTCTTTCCAGATCCACCTGCAAAATTTCACCTATGGTTGCAGCCGGGCCATTGGTCAGCATGACGATACGGTCTGACAGCAAAACTGCCTCATCCACATCATGGGTCACCATGACCACAGTTGATTGGGTCTTGGCGACGATCTTCAGCAATTCATCTTGCAGATGCGCGCGCGTCAGGGCGTCAAGGGCACCGAAGGGCTCATCCATGAGCAAGACTTTTGGTTCTATTGCCAGTGCGCGGGCGATGCCCACACGCTGCTTCATGCCACCGGAAATTTCATTTGGACGTTTTTTCTCTGCATGCGTCAAACCCACCAGTGACAAGGCTTGCATGGTACGTTTTTGCAATTTCGTACCATTTTCGGTTGCGCCAAACACTCTTTCTACCGCCAGGAAGACATTTTCATAGCAAGTCAGCCAGGGCAATAGAGAATGATTCTGGAACACCACACCGCGTTCTGGTGAGGGGCCAGAAATTTCTCTGTTGGCGCACAGCAGAGTGCCGGAACTGGCATTAGTCAAACCGGCCAGCAAATTCAACAGCGTCGATTTGCCACAACCGGAATGACCGATCAACGTAATGAATTCGCCTTTTTTGACATTCAGATTGATATCGCGCAGTGCATGAAAACTACCCTTCTTTGTATTGAAGACCATTTCAACCTGATTGATCTGTATGTACTTGTTATCGATTTCATTCATGATCATGTCCCCACATCTTCATAAGTAAAGGCGCGTGCTATTGCCACCAGGATTTGTTCAAGTATCAGCCCCACCATACCTATGACGACGATGGCAATGATGATATGCGGCACGTTCAGATTATTCCATTCATCCCATACCCAGAAACCTATACCTACGCCCCCCGTCAGCATTTCTGCAGCGACAATCACCAGCCATGCCGTACCTATCGCCAGTCTGACACCGGTCAACATGTATGGCAGCACTGAGGGTAATAAGATGCGCGTAATGATTTTCCATTCGGACAAATTAAGCACACGGGCGACATTCATATAATCTTGCGGCACACGCTGCACACCGATCGCGGTATTGATGATCATGGGCCAGATCGAACAGATAAAGATAGACCAGATTGCCGCCGGATGAGCCGACTTGAACACCAGCAAACCTATGGGCAGCCAGGCCAGCGGTGAGACTGGTTTCAAGAGACTGATGATGGGATTGAACATGCCGGATAAAAACTTGAAACGGCCTATCAGAAACCCCAGCGGTATGCCCACGGCTGCGGCCAGGCCAAAGCCGACCGCCACGCGTTTCAGCGAAGCATAAATATTCCAGCCTATGCCCTGGTCGTTTGGTCCCTTTTGGTAAAAGGGGTCAGAGAATACCTTGATGGCTTCCTGCAAAGTCACCCATGGTGAAGGGAAAGTCGTGTTCCTCACAGCGATGATTTCCCAAATCAGTATCAGCATGCCTATGCCAAATAAAGGCGGCAACACACTCAGAAAAAAGGGCCGGAACGAGCGTGGCTTTTTTTCTGCTCTGGGTTTTATTTTCTTAGCCACGTTAACTTCCGTCACTGTTGTTGCTGCGCTGGCTGCAGTGTCTTCCGCGTCTGCTGCAGGCATTGCACCATGTACCAAGGTATTCATAGCGACTCCTCAAGCCTTGATTTTGAAAGAAGCTGCATAGGCAGCCGGGTTCTTGCCATCCCAGACGGTACCGTCCATGAGCTTGCTGCTGCGCATGACATCCTTGGGAACGGATACCTTGGCCATGGTCGCTGCATCCTTATACACATCGATACGGTTGACAGCTTTCGCCACTGCCAGATAATCAGGATCAGCCTTGAGCAAACCCCAGCGTTTATGCTGGGTCAGGAACCACATGCCATCTGACAAATAGGGAAAATTCACCGCACCGTCGTTAAAAAATTTCATGTAGTTAGGATCGTCCCAGGTCTTGCCCAGTCCATTTTGATAGCGCCCCAGAATGCGCTGATTGATGACATCGACCGAGGTATTGACATAGGACTTGTCGGCGATGGTTTCTGCCATCTTGGTCTTGTTGGACAAGGATGCATCTATCCAGCGGCTGGCATCGAGGATCGCGGCGACAACGGCACGCGCAGTGTTGGGATATTTCTGTACGAATTCAGAAGTGGTACCCAATACTTTTTCCGGATGATCTTTCCAGATGTCTTGTGTAGTCGCTGCCGTGATGCCTATGCCATCAGCAATGGCACGGTGGTTCCAGGGTTCGCCTACGCAATAACCATCCATATTGCCGACCCGCATGTTCGCCACCATTTGTGGCGGTGGCACGGTAATGACCTTGGCGTCTTTCATGGGATTAATGCCATGCGCAGCCAGCCAATAGTAAAGCCACATGGCGTGGGTGCCGGTAGGGAATGTCTGGGCGAAAGTATATTCACGCTTATCGCTTTGCATCAGCTTGGCCAAACCGGCACCATCTACTGCACCCTTCTCTGCCAGTTTTTTTGAGAGCGTAATTGCCTGACCGTTATTATTCAGCGTCATCAACACGGCCATATCTTTTTTATTGCCGCCTACACCCAGTTGCACGCCATAGATCAGGCCATACAGTACGTGAGCAGCATCCAGTTCACCATTGACCAGCTTGTCACGCACACTGGCCCACGAAGATTCTTTGGTCGGGATGATTTTGATACCATATTTTTTGTCAAAACCCAGTACCGACGCCATCACCACCGAAGCACAATCGGTGAGAGGGATAAAGCCGATATGCACTTCTTCTTTTTCCGGTTTGTCTGATCCTGCAGCCCATACTCCGCCTGTACTCAAGCCCATGATACCTGCCCCACTTGCCAGTGCAGCAGTTTGCAAGAAACTGCGACGTTTGAAATTCGGTTCATTTTCTTCCTGCGTCTTGATGAGGTTGATAGAAGTTTCCTGATTCGACATGTCTGCACTCCAGCTAAAGTAATTTCTATAATGAAAAAAGGTGTCGTCCCATTACGGATAAACCGTATGGAAAGACACCTTTGTCTTGTGAGGTGACCGCCGTTAGTCAAGCTCACTTGTTTTCTTAAGTACCAGCTTTGGCACTTTCTTTTGATACAGCAATTGCCGTGCCAGCTCAAACACAAGGACTTATATCCTCAGACCAGCCCTGTGAAACAAAACTTCCTTAAAAATCCACATCTGATTCGCACCTAAATGACGCAACGCACCATTTTTACGCACAAATCTGGACTTACCCCCCAAGTAAATCAGCTACATCCAGCATGCGCTGCGCCAGATCAACCAGCTTGAGGTTTTTTTCCATTGCTTGCTTGCGCATTTTTTGATAAGCCTCGTTTTCCGACAGATGATGACGTTCCATCAACAAACCCTTGGCCCGCTCTATGGTTTTGCGCTCATGCAACTTGGCTTTGGTATCAGATAATTCACTGCGCAGTTTTTGATCTGCATTGAAGCGTGCCATCGCAACATCAAGCACAGGCTTGATGCGCTCGGACTGCAAACCAGCAACGACATAAGCAGAAACACCGGCTTCCATTGCTGCAGCCATATTCGACTGATTGCCATCTTCAGTGAACAAGACGATGGGACGTGGTGCATCGCGGGTCAGCATGACCATGTGTTCAAGCACATCGCGTGAATCAGATTCGGCGTCAATGATGATCATATCGGGCTGCAACTGGGCGATGCGTTCACTCATATAAATATCGCCAGGAATAACGGCGATGATGTTATAACCCGCTTGCAGCAAGCCTATGCGCAAGGCGCGTGAACGCGCCAGTTGCGCCTGAGCATGCTCTTGCAACTCGTCTTCGCGCTGGATAACCGTATTCACCACCACGATCCGCAGACTGGGTGATGCCGGTGTTATCGCTTCGTCAGTATTTGCTTTGCCGCGCATTGATGGCCCATGCCAGATATAATTACGTATAAAATCTTAGCAAGAATCGCACCAATCCCTGATGTGGCATGCAAGCATGCCAATAGCTTGCCTTCTTGCCATGCATATGTAATTGGCTCGTATTTCCCTTATTTAGAAACAGACATGATAGTTCTCGGCGTTGAATCCTCCTGTGACGAAACCGGCCTTGCCCTGTATGACACAGAGCGTGGCCTGCTTGCCCATGCACTGCATTCGCAAATCGCCATGCATCAGGAATATGGTGGCGTCGTGCCGGAACTGGCTTCACGCGATCACATACGTCGTGCCCTACCCTTGCTGACCGAGGTGCTGAATAAGTCAGATGTAGACAAACAAGCCATAGATGCCATCGCTTACACCCAGGGACCAGGCCTGGCCGGCGCCCTGCTGGTCGGCGCTTCGGTTGCCTGCGGCCTGGGTATGGCGCTGGATAAGCCTGTGCTGGGCGTCCATCATCTGGAAGGCCATCTGCTTTCCCCCTTATTGGCCAGCCAACCGCCTGAGTTCCCTTTCATTGCCCTGCTGGTATCTGGCGGACATACGCAGTTGATGCGTGTTGATGGCGTGGGCCGTTATCAGCTGTTGGGGGAAACCCTGGACGATGCAGCCGGTGAAGCTTTTGACAAGTCAGCCAAATTGCTGGGACTGTCTTACCCTGGTGGCCCGGCGATTTCGCGCATGGCAGAATTTGGTGACCCTGCGGCTTATCAATTCCCGCGCCCCATGCTGCATTCAAAAGACTTGAACTTCAGTTTCTCTGGTTTGAAGACAGCAGTACTGACGGTCGTCAAAAATCACCCTGCAAATATCTGTGAACAGGATAAAGCCAATATTGCACGCGGCTTTGTTGATGCCATCGTTGCCGTTCTGACGGCCAAATGCACGACTGCGATGAAGGAAAGTGGTTTGAAGCGTCTGGTCATCGCTGGCGGTGTCGGTGCCAACCTGCAGTTGCGCGCATCATTGAATGCAGCGGCTGCAAAGAAACGCTTCCAGGTGTATTACCCTGAGCTGGAGTTCTGTACCGACAATGGCGCGATGATCGCCTTTGCCGGTGCCATGCGCCTGAAAAACAATCCCGGCCTGGCGACGCGGGATTACGGCTTTAATGTCAAACCGCGTTGGCCCTTGCAGGAATTGCTTGCTGCCTGATTTTATCTAATGCAGGGCACAGCTATTTATAGATGCCACAGCCAACGATAACGTTCTCGAATTTCTCCACATACATGGATTTAGGCTCGATCTGCTTGCTGGTAGGATTAACAAATTTATAATCCTGCCAGGCCTTACCCTTGGCTTTTACTAACTCTATACGCTCGCGTATAAAGAATTTACCATCCACGTCGGTCAGGTCCATCATCTCTTTGCCGACCATCTTGGGATTCAGGTGGGCGAGATTTTTGCCATTCATGTCATACACGACTACGTACAAGTCGCGGTCCTGATACTGGCCATCGCGCTTATTGATTTCATTGATGGTCGCATCAACGCCATGCTTTTTCATCGCGTCTATGGCTTTTTGCACCATGGCTTTGGCTTCATTGGCACTGCCATGGTCCGCCGCAAAGGTTGAAAAGCTCAACAGGCCCAGAGCTAGAAACCCCGCTATCCAAAATTTCACAAATCGCGTCAGCATAAGCAAACCCCTCATTGATGAATAAAAAGGCATGGAGCTTTTTAAGCATAAATGAGGGGTAGCGAATAATCTAGATGTATTTGCAATATTTAAGATTTATTTTTTTTGTCCTGTTTCTTATCTTCTTTCTTGTCTTCTTTCACTGCCGTCTTCTTGCTACCCAGGCGGCTTTCCTTGCCAGCGATCAGGTTCGCGATGTTCTGGCTATGGCGATATACCAGTAAGGCACTCATAATGGCGATAGACAGCATTTTGACGTCAGGGCCGAACAGCAGGCCGTAGTAAAAAGGCGCAAAAATCGCCGCGACCAGAGCTGCCAGTGATGAATAGCGAAAAGCAAACGCAACCATCGCCCAGCTCACCAGCGTCGCCACACCCAGCCAGATATCTATACCGATCAACACACCGGCTGCCGTGGCCACGCCCTTGCCGCCTACAAACTTGAAAAACACCGGCCACAAATGACCAATAAACACGGCGAGTGCAACGATAGCGACACCACTGTCACCGAGATCAAACTGATCCTGGAAGCGGATCGCCAGCCACACTGCCAGCCAGCCTTTGAACGCATCGCCCAACAAGGTCAGCACCGCTGCAGCCTTGTTCCCGCTACGCAAAACATTGGTAGCTCCGGGATTTTTTGAACCATAAGTACGCGGATCAGCCAAACCAAATAATTTACTGACCACTACTGCAAACGACAGCGAACCGATCAGATAAGCTGCGACTGCAGCCAGAATTGTATTCATCTCATTCCTTCATTCATCAATGCTTCGCAAGTATAAGCCAGGCAGGTAGCAGAAATGGCTACTCAGGCAAAATTCTTGGGATGGGGTTTCGGGACTACTCGTCCAGCGCACAATCAACAGGACGCGCCTGCAACAGACTTTCCAGCAAGCCTGGGGCAATACCAATCAGATAGCCACGCTGACCACCGTTGATGTAAATCTTTGACAGCGCCAGTATGCTGCGCTCTACATATACGGGCATGGCCTTTTTGGTGCCAAAGGGGGAGGTGCCGCCGACCAGATAACCTGAATGCTTTTGCGCATTTTCAGGTTTGCAGGGCTCTACTGACTTGCAGCCGATTTGCCTGGCCAGATTTTTAGTAGATACTTTTTTGTCGCCATGCATGAGCACGATCATGGGCTTGGCGGCTTCGTCCTGCATCACCAGCGTCTTGACTACGTGGTGTTCATCCACGCCCAACTCGCGCGCAGACACAGAGGTACCACCATGCTCCTCATACGCATAGGGATGTTCAGTAAACTCTGCCTTGTGCTTGCGTAGCAATTGGGTTGCCTGGGTTACCGATACATGTTCTTTTTTGGCCAAATTACACTCTCAAAATCAGGATTTGCAAAGATATACAGCTCTAATAACGCTGCAAATTATAGCCGTCGATTGCAAACTTGCATAATTGGTGCATCAATAAGCGAAAAAAAACCGGCAAGCAAGCTTGTCGGTTTCAAATTTATTAAAAATTATTTTAATCGGCGATGATCATTTTTTGGCCGAAGGAGAATTATCACCAATATATTTATCTATGAAGCGCAAAACAGCTTCGCCCCACTTGATATTGTTGCTCTCCTTCGCCCAGCCATGCCCTTCACCGGTAAATACCATCCATTCCACGGTATTGCCTTGTGATTGCAGCTTGTCGCGCATTTTTTCACCATGGATCAAGGGTACGCGTATGTCTTCACTGCCATAGGCCATCAGGACAGGTGCCTTGATCTTGCTGGCATTTTCTATCGCCGACACTTTATGGAAATAGGCATCGTCAGTTTTAGGATCACCATGCATTTTTGCACCCAGGTTATCCATATAAGGACCTGACATATCTGACCAGTTGACGGTGAATAACATTTTCACGTCAGTTACACCTACCCAGTTGATACCGCATTTATACAGATCCGGATCTTTTACGAGGCCATACATGGTGGCATAGCCACCGTAACTGGCTCCGATGATGCAGACCCGGTTCTTGTCTACGATACCTTGCTTGACCAGGTTTTCAATACCGTCCGTAATATCATCCTGCATGGTCAGACCCCATTGCTTCCAGCCGGCAGTATGATGCTTCCAGCCAAAGCCTGTGGACATGCGGAACTGTGGCTGAAATACCGCATACCCGCGCGATGCCAACATCTGGGTCATAGGGTTATAACCAAAACTATCGCGCGCATGTGGACCGCCATGGATGAAAGCAACCAATGGCAGATTCTTCGCAGGCGTACCTTCAGGCAAAGTCAGGTAAGCCGGTATATTCAAACCATCTCTGGCTGCATAGTTAATGACTTTTTGAGCAGATAATTTCTTGCCTTCAAACTCTGGCTTTGCGACGTAGATGGGTTCGAGTGCCTTCTTTTCAGTGTCATAGAAATAGACGGAACCAGCATTATTATCGCCGCGTACAACAACAACGACGTTTTTTCCTCTCCATTCAAAAAACACTTTTTGTCCAGGAAAACTTGCACGCAAACTGGCATCCAGTTTGGCGTAATCCTCGTCAAAATAGATGTTTTCTGGTGTCATTGCCTCGACATTAACACCAATCAGCTTCTTGCGTTGCAAATCCAGCTCCAGATCTGACACGTCTGCGTCAGGGTGGTCGGCGACCATTTCACCTACAGTCTGCTTGGCAAAGTCCCAGATATATACTGCAGATTTGTCACGGCCATTGAAGCGCCCACCTACCAGCAAAGTTTTATTATCGAAATCAAATCCCAGAGGATTCAATTCTTTGCCTTCGTCCAGATAAGCCTGATGTATCGTTTTCCAGGCGCTGCCTTCACCGTCCCGGTAATACACAGTCTGCTTGATACGCTTGTTGTCGGGATCAACACTATTCGATACGCCAACCCGGATAACATTATTATGGTCAAGCAACCAGCCACCTATTTTTCCCGGATTATCAAAAGTCAGGAGCTTGGTTTTACCAGTTAAGGTATCCAGACGCAGCACATCAGAAGCGCCTAATTTGGCATCCCTGCCGCGCTGGTTGTTGACCACAATCAGGTCGTTACTGCCATCAAAAGTACGTGCCAGTACTGAGAAAGGTTTATATGCAACATTGCCGCCCTGCGCTTCTTTTCTGGTTGGTACCAGTTTGCGAAAGACTGAACCATCACTGTTGACAGCAAACAAACCACCACCGTCGTTGTCTTCCATGACAACATCGCTGCCCCGGCTCAAGCTGAATACCAGGCGACTGTCATTGATCCATTGCGGGGCAATGATGTCGTAGTCAGGATCTGATGCAATCACTTTGGGCTGGCGCGAATCCAAACGGATGATTGCCAGTACAAAACGTCCATTGCGTGGCGTCAGAACAGCCATACTTTGCCCATCAGGGGACAACACTGGACGTCCACTGAACTGTGCTTTCTTAAAGAAATCTGCAACCGGGATGGACTTATCTGCATAAGCAGGCAAACTCACCGCACCTGCCACACATAACATACCCGCAAGAACGGTCTTACAAAATTGTTTCTTCACGATTTATCTCCCTCAGAAGAATCTGTTTTTATCACTCTATTTTTATATCGCTATCGGATGGAAAGCGAGCAGATAAAAAAATAAGTGCCGGAATCAGGGATTCCGGCACTTATCAGTTCATGGAATTACTTGAATTTGTAATCCACTGTGAGCTGGAAGTAACGACCAACTACATCATGCAAGCTTGTGATTGCTGCAACGGCTTGTGTTGATGTTGCACTTGGCGCAAATGGAGGCATGCGGTCAAATACGTTCCTGATCGCGAAGCTCAGCTTCAAGTCTTTCATCAAGCCAGAGTAGCTACCACCCAGGTTGAATGTTGTGAAGGATGGGATATCCTTACACAGGTTGGCATAACCCTGAGTTTCAAATACGCATGGCTGTGTAAAGTCACCATTGGAAGACATGTGACCGATATGCACTGCATCCAGGGATGCTTTCCATGCTGCTTTTTCCCAGCCTATGCCTGCAGTTGCCTGGACACGTGGCTGGTTACGGGAACCAGCGTACTCGATTGCTTCTGTTTCTGGCGACGGAGCAGATTTGTAAGAGTGGTTATAAGTCACTTTCAAGTTTGGAGTGATACGGCCATATTCACCCAGGTTGAACTTGGTGTTGATGTCCAGATCGACGCCGCGAACTTGTGTTGTTGCCACATTGGTCAACAACAATCTGAGAGTGGTAATTTCACCCGCAGTCGCACCAGCGGCTTTATCTGCTGCGCTCAGAGGATCACGTGTGATAACGGCAGCAGGGTTACCTGCATAACGGCCAGGATTTGCCAGCACTGTCGTCAAGTCAAATGTAGAAATCTCATCCTTGCGCTTGATTTGCCAGAAATCCAGGCTGGCATTCAACCAGGATGTTGGTTCCCATACCAGGCCAAGAGTAAAGCTGTCTGCAGTTTCAGGTTTCAGGAAAGGATTGGAACCGCTCTCATATGCACTACTCCATTGGCAGCCATTTTTGAACTTGTCGTTGCAACGCTCAGGATCACGATAAGACAAGAAAGCCTTCAAGATCTGGGAAGAGTTTTCGACCAGTGTCGGTGCGCGGAAACCGGTTGCATAAGTACCGCGTACCAGCAAAGTTGGATCAGCATTCCATTTCAAGCCGACTTTTGGTGTAGTTGAATTACCATAATCGGAATAACGGTCATAACGTGCTGCGACCTGACCTTCCAGTGTCTTGAAAATAGGTACTGACAATTCAGCATAGGTAGACGCGATGTTACGGCCACGTTTATAGCCAGGTTCTGCCTGCGCACGATGGTATAACTCGCCATCAATAGACAATTGGGAAGGATTGACTTCCAGCGTTTCGCGACGTGCTTCAACACCGATAGCGATGGACATTGGGCCAGCTGGCAACTGCATCAATTCACCAGATACTTTGCCATCCCACATATACATGCCGGATTTGAAATTATCGGAAGAACCAGTCACGATTTTCTTGTACAACTCAGCATTTTGCGCAGAGCTGCCAAACAGGAAGGTACCGTTATTGTAAGCTTCGATAAATGGTTTGGACAAGATACCAGCAGTGGCTTTGGATTCAACTTTGCTGGTGTTGAACATCAGCGCAGTTTCCCAGTCCCACTTCGAATAAGTACCTTTCAAGCCAGCCAGATAACGGCCGAAATCTGTCGTATTTTCCAGACCTTGACCAGGGAAGTCTTTCAAGGATGCGCGAACACGTACTGTGCCGTTACCACCAGCCAGTGTCTTGCCGGTTACCGGATCAATCAACTCTTTAGGATATTGTGGGTGAGTGATCGGCAATGCACCAGTTGGCTGACCAACCTGACCGGCAAACCAGTGTGGCAAACCAGTAACGGTCGCTTTGTTCTGGTTGTACATGATTTCTGCAAATGCACTCGTGTCTGCATTGATCTGCCATGTGCCACGGCTAGTCAAACCTACACGGTCAGTTTTGCCGCCAGAGTTGACCGATGCGTCTTTCAAGTCATCAAATACGCAGGCAGTGCCCAGCGTACCGGCACCAAAGAAAGTATCCGCAGGTACCAGGTTATTGGCCGGGCAATTCTTGTCCAGGGTTTGGGACACGAATTTACCAGTTGCTTTGTCTGTCCAGTAGATATTGCCTGGGAAAGTGTACAGAGAGCGATTATCTTTATAGCCGTAAGGACGCAGATCTTCTGTGCTCAGGTAGCTGTCACGCTTGCTGATAAACATAGGCTTGCGCTGACGGATATCCAGAGTTGCATAGACGTTGTAGTGGTCTTCTACCAGGCTACCAAAACCGTAGCTCAAGCTGGTACGAACTTGTTCACCGTCATTTCTTTGGGATTGCGAAATAGAACCGCTGATTTCTGCGCCAACAAAACTGTCACGCAAGATGATATTGACCACACCAGCCATCGCTTCAGAACCATAGATCGCTGATGCGCCATCTTTCAAGATTTCGATACGCTCAACAGCACCAACCGGCACAGAGTTCAAATCGACGAAAGTAGTTTGATATTCTGGTTGTGCATAGGCAGCCAGACGGCGGCCATTGATCAGTACCAATGTTGCCTGGCTACCAATACCGCGCAGATTCAGACCGGATGCGCCAGCAGTGAAGCCATTAGTACGGTTTTCATCAATACCGCCAGTATTGGCTGAAATAGTTCTTAATACCTCAGTCAAAGAAGTAGCACCACCACGTACCAGTTCATCGCGGGTAATAACTTGTACCGGAGATGCAGTTTCGTAGTTGATACGTTTAATTTTTGAACCAGTCACTTCCACCTTCTGGATTTTTTCTGCTTTCTTTTCATCCTCTTGAGGGGTAGTTACCTGTGCCAATACGCCAGTGGCGATGGAGAACAGGCCTATACTGGACAATGCAAATGCGAGACGACTCAGCTTCATGAATTACCTTTCTATTTTAATTTTTCAGTGCAAGCGCGTACTTTCCCGAACCAGACATGCATCATTTTTGCTCAAATTTAATTCGGTACAGCTATCAGTTTCTCCTCTCGAAAGTGATAGTCCCCTTACTTCACCGATTAAATTTGCTTGCAAAAACATAAGGCTCTTGGAAAGAATGTTGATTATGGACTGTTACATTATGTGACTTACTTAGTTTTTCATTATGAGTACCATGTCTATAAAGACATGTTTTCACGTATTTGGGAATATTGTTTTCGATTCATCCCTAATTAGTGTGTTTTTTATGGAATTTTCCTGTTTACCAAAATTATGTTTTTAAAAATTAATATTTAAATAATTTTTAAAATATATTTAGGCTTGTTGTTTTTTTGACTCACCGCTGGAACTTTTGCCTAAGTGCAAGACTAAGTGCAACAGTAAGTAAAAAAATAATTCATTCATCTTTTCTTCAAACTTGCTTTTGCTGGCGCTAAAAACAAAAAACCCCGCGCATTTGCACGGGGTTTTTCGCTACCTGAACGATCAGCCAGGACCGCTCAGTTTTATGGCCTCTTGAAAAGAGCCGGGGATTACACCCCTGCCCTCACCAGTGAAGCCTTCAGTACTTCATTCAAAGTTGCCAGACTTTCAGACAAATGCGCGCGGGACTCTGCGCTCATGGGCTTGCCAACTGCACCACGAATTGCCACCAATAACTGATTTGCCTGCTCTCTTTGCAGACTGCGGGCATCAGCTGGAGTAGTTGCCGCCGGCTTCAGCAGCGCGTTCGACAAACGCTTCAAATGTTCACGTTGCAGATTACGGCGTGCAGAATTGATGTCAGCACCAGTGGACAGTTCACTCCAGATACTGGATTGCAAACTGACATACAGCTCATGCAGAGACAATACTTTCTTGGGATCACGCAATTTCTCTGCTGCATTGAGCATACGTTGTGCCACCACATCCGACATCAACTGATCCAGCGCTGCTGTTTGCAAGCCCAGCAAACGGGCAGAGATGGAAATGTCGTTACGATTGGCACGCTGGAAATGATCTACGCCCATACGGCTCAGCAATTCAGGGGAGAAGACAAAGCTCTTGGCAGTAAACAAACTGTCAGAAACCAGCTTCAAAGCCTGGCGCTGACGATCAGCCGCGATAGGCGTGAAAGTTGCGCGGCCTGTGCCTGCATGATCACGCAGGAAGGTCGTGCCACCGACAAACTTGGTCGCCAATGGTACGGTACGGGCAAATTGACCGAAACCATATTCAAAACTGCGACGCAAGGTTTCATAACTATCACCAGCTTTCAACTGACGGGTTTGCAGTCTGTCCCACAATTCGCGCGAAATCGTCAAACGTTTTTGGATATAAGTCAGCGGATCAGATCCCAGGTCGAAAACATTGACGTCAGGATCGGACACCAGGGTACCCATGGAATCTTCATCGGTACCAAAAGCCAGCAAAGGCTCGGTGGAGCGGGAGGCAATGCGGGTCAGCTCTTCTTTTTCCTTATCTGCATCGACAGGTTTGTAAGCATACTCAATTGCCCAGTAGTCATAAGGTCCAAGGGAAGACATGACGTATTCGCCCTGTGGTTCACCTTTAGTTGCCAGGTTGAAAGGTACATAATCCATGACAGAGCCTGCCAGACCATTCACCTTGGTAAATGCAGGGTCCTGCAATTGCTTCAAAGTATAGATAGTGGAAGAGCGGAAGTTATGGCGCAGGCCCAGAGTGTGACCTACTTCATGCATGATGACGTCCTTCACATAGGCTTGTGCCAGCGCCTCTGCTTTAGGACTGTCCATGTCCATTTCACCACGAGCATCCAGCAAATCCATGGCAAAGCCCATTTCCATCGACGCTTCATGCGCAAAATCGCAATCGCCCTGCGCATGCTGTGCATGTGCTTGCGTCTGCGTTTGTGCATCTTCACCGATCATACGGCGTGCGCCCCGGGCAAAAACATCCGACATACCGATATCGGCATCCAGGATTTCGCCGCTACGCTCATCAACACGTGATGGGCCAATCGCGAAACCGACATCGGCACCAACAAACCAGCGTATGGAAGCGTGGCGCGAATCCATGGTGTCAAAAGCATCTTTTTCAGTTTGCTGCTTCACGACGACCGCATTTTTGAAGCCTATTTTTTCAAATGCCTTATTCCATTCCAGTACACCCTCAGTAATGGATTGACGATATTTTTCCGGCACGTTTTTGTCCAGCCAATACACGATAGGCTGTTTTGGTTCTGACAAGGCTGCCGTTGGATCTTGCTTTTCCAGGCGCCAGCGATTGACAAAATGGCGTGAAGTCTTGGGTTTGACGTCATCGGTAAAGTCATAGCTGGTCGTGACAAAATGCCCCACCCTGTCATCTGCCAGACGCGGGCGCATGACTTCTGACGGCAATGCAGAGAAGTTAAAATAAAAGCCGACAAAGAAACTGCGTGGATCAGGCGTCGTTTGTGGTGGTGTCGGGATGGCAACAGGTGGTGGTACCAACGGTGCAGCCGCAATACGTGGTGTTGTAAAGTGGGCATTCACAAAAAAACCGGCCAGCGACTCATCCACATTCAATTTGCCGAAACTGGTATTGGCCTTGTCCAGAGCATACAGGGTGCGGTAGGCATATTCCAGCCTGGTCGAATAAGCCGGGATATCATTGAACAGCAAGGCACTGGCGTCTACCAGGATACCCTTTGATTCTGAATGTGGAGTACTCAATACGTTTGCACTGCTCAGCAGGCTGTCCGAAAAAGCCTGGGCAACTGCGTGTGCCTGTGGCGTGCCTGGCGTGGCAAAGAATTCAGTATTCTTGGCCAGCAGTTGTACCTGATTGCCAATCTTCCTGAACACCGCCTGGTAACCGCGTCCCATCTGGCTACCATACAGTCCACGCTCACCTATGCTGTTAGGAATATTGTAAGTAAACAAAAAAGGCTTATCGAATTGCTCAGGGCGGATTTCCAGCCAGACCTTGTCGTCTTTCTGGTACAAATTAAAAAATCCCTTGAGCTCTTTGGCGTCCTTGATAACATCTTTAAAAGGACGCAACCCGACAGGAGGTGTTGCCGCAGGTGCAGCAACAGGAGCCGCCGCAGGAGTACCGTTTGCAGCAGGCGTTGCTGCCGGAGTTGCAGGCGGTGTTTGAGCAAAAGCAACTTCACTCAATGCGCAAAGCAAAAGGAGTAAGGTCTTTTTCTTAAAATGTACTTCTTTTGACAAGTTCATATATTTTTCCTGGTTAGATGAATTGGCCGCAAACTACTTACCGAGCATTAATTTGCTAAGTGCATAGACCTGATTTCTGGTTACAAGTTCTTACATATCGCAGGAACTTATTATCAGGCTGGATTTTTACAGAAATTCGGAAATTTGAAAATTTTTTCGCATTTCTCAAGTTCAGATTAAACATGCAAATGACAACAATTCCAGCTTATTTTCTTATAAGTGATTCATTTTTCGAGCTTTTATAAGCTTATTACCTGAATTTATATAAAAATAAATGCATTTTCAAAAAGATCACAAAAAATCATTTTCATGAAAATTTAGAAATTAAATTTTCATTTCTTGTCGCCATCAAACAACAAGCCACCAAAAAAAAGTAACAAATGCTTTCCCCGAAAGGTATTTTATTTACATAATAAAGTTCTGTTTGATTCATTGCCTTTCACTTCCCGCACGCATTTATAAAGAGGATGGATTCGGCAGCATTTCATCAGGTAGCAGTACAGGAAAGTTTAGAAATTTACAAAATTTTTGAAGTGAACCTAACTGCCAACACGGATCCGGCACCCGATTGCATCTGGTCTATCAACAAAGAGGGAACAATAATGATATTTAAAGAAAAAATAGGCGTGCAGTCAGTGCGCCTGGCGCTCAGCGTATTTGCTGGCTCCATGCTGATCGGGGGCTATGCCCACGCTCAGACTGAAGCACCACAACGTATCGAAATTACCGGCTCGAACATCAAGCGCGCTGATAAAGAAGGCACATCACCGATTCAAACCATCACTGCTAAAGAAATCAAGCAAAGTGGTGCGACAACGGTTCTCGAACTGTTGAAAAATGTTCCTTCCATGGGTACTGGTGGTTATAACGACACACCAGACCAAAATGGTTTCTCCCGCGGTGTTGCAACAGCATCCCTGCGTGGCCTGGGTTCAACTTCCACACTGATTCTGTTGAATGGTCGCCGCATGACGCCATCTGCGTATGCGAACCCAAACAATGGTCAATCGACACTGTACGATCTGAACAGCATCCCTCTGTCCGCGATTGAAAAAGTAGAAATTTTCAAAGATGGCGCGTCAGCAGTTTACGGTTCCGATGCGGTTGCCGGTGTTATCAACTTCATCACCAAGCGTGACTATCAGGGCGGTGAAATTGCAGTATCCGCCGCAGCTAATGATGACCGCGAGTTTGGTCGTCAAAACGTGAATGGTACGATTGGTTTTGGTGACTATTCCAGCCAGGGTTATAACGCTTTGTTTGCTATCGATTATAGAAAACAAAACGCCACAACCATGAAAAATGGTTCCAACGATATCAATGCTCAAGCCTATGCTGACATTAACTATCGTTTGAATCCTTATAGCAGCAGCATTTCCAACCAGGCTTTCTTCTATAAAGAACGTACTCCTGGCTCCCTGTCCTTCTTCACGACAGGCGCAACAGTTATCAACCAGACCAATTGCGACCCTTCACGCAAAATCGTCGGTGCAGCATCAAACAATATTGCATCTACAAGCGTACTGTTCGGCCGCACGTTCTGTAACTACGATCTGGATGCAGATACTGATGCACAGACCAAAGGTGATGACGTCAACTTCATGACCGTTGGCAATCTGAAAATCAACGACAAGCTGTCTGCCTTTGGTGAGTTTGCCTATACAGATTCCAAGCGCGTTTATCGCTCTTCACCACGTTCCATCAGTGGTACATCTCCAACAACCAACTTCCTGGTTGGTGGTCTGGCAACGCCTTTCCAGGCAATTTTGCCAGTTGGTCACCCGGACAATCCAAATCCTGATGCACGTTCTGCCGTGTCTTATCGCTTTGAGAACCTGAAAGCAGGTACTGATCTCGATAACAAGAGCGCACGTCTGGTTGCCGGCTTGAAAGGCACCGTTTCTACATGGGATTGGGAAACTGCAGTATTGTGGAACCGTTCCAAACGCGAAGAAGCTACGACTGGCTTCCTGTATCTGCCTACATTGCGCAAGCTGATTACAGAAAACCGCTCACTGGCTTCCATCGCAGCTGATCCTACCATCAGCCCGACTCTGGTCAACAAAGCAACTGCTGAAATCGCTCAGTGGGATGCCAAGGCAACGACAGAATTTGGTTCTCTCGGTGGCGGTGCAATCGGCTTTGCTGCAGGTGTTGAATTCCGTCAAGAAAAACTGTCCATCAACCCAGATCCGGTCAATGCACGCGGTGACATCTTGGGTCTGTCAACAACTGCGATTGATGCGCAACGTAATGTAGCTTCTACATTCCTCGAATTGCGTACACCATTCCTGAAAAACTTCGAAATGGACTTCGCTGGCCGTTACGATAAATACCCTTCTTTCAAAGGTAATTTCGTACCTAAAGTCGGTGCAAAATGGACAGTTGTTGACGGTCTGGCATTCCGTGGTACATATGCTGAAGGCTTCCGCGCTCCAGCCTTGTCCCAGGTTGCTGCCGGTGGTGCGCAGTTCTTCCTGAACGGTACAGTTGATCCTATCCGTTGCCCGAATGGTGCAAACCCTGTTGCAGGTGCTGAACAGGCTGACTGCTCCAAGAGTGTATCCGGTGTCGGTGGTGCCAATCCTGATCTGAAACCAGAAAAATCCAAGAGCTATGCTCTGGGTCTGATCTACTCTCCAACAGCCAACTTTGACATCGTTGTAGATGCATACAAACTGCGTCAAGAAGGTGAAGTTGCCCTGAGTAGCTCTACTTTCCTGCTGGAACATCCAGGTAACTTCCCAGCTGACTACATTGTCCGCGACACAAACCCATTGAATCAGTTGAAGGATGCCAATGGCAATCCTATCCCTGGTACAGGTCCGTTGCTGGCAGTAAAAACTCCTTGGGTTAACCAAGGCAGTACTGAAGTCAGTGGTGTGGACGTTGAGCTGAAAATGCGCAACAACCTGGGTGAAAATGGCAAGCTGTCTACATCATTTAAATCCACCTACCTGATTTCTTATCGTCGTGCAGAAGCTCCAGGCGACGTAGAAAGAAATGCTGTTGGTACAGCCGGTGGTATCAATGACTGGGCAACTTCCGTTGGTCCTATCCCACGTCTGCGTGCAACACTGCGTACGGTTTGGGAAAAAGGTCCACATACTGCCTACGGTACGATCAACTTCACCGACAGCATCGCGGAATATCGTCGCTATGACAACGCCACAACCTATGCAACACCATACTGCTACTATGGCAGCGGTGTTCCGGCTGGTGTTCCAGGCGCGACTTTTGCTAACCAACCTAACTACACCAAGTATTTCCCAGATTGCCAAATCTCAAGCTGGACTACTCTGGACGTAGGTTATACCTACACTGGATTTAAAGACCTGACTCTGGGCATCAATATCAGAAACGTTACTGATTCCAAAGCACCTTACAATCCATCGACCACTGCTGCAACTATCCAGCAAGGTTACAACTCGACTTTGCATAACAACCTCGGTCGTTATTTCACATTGTCAGCAAGATACGTTTTCCGTTGATCGGCTAATGTAGTGTCATGAATAAACGCCTCGTAATCCGGGGCGTTTATTTTTAGTGCTTCTTATTTTTCAAAATTGAACTGCATAGGAAAAAGAATGAAACAACTGCTCAATACCATGTGCAGGCAACTCTCTGCTTGCGCATTTATCGCTTTCAGTCTGACGGCAGCAGTTCATGCCCAGACGCCAGCACAAGAAAAAATCCCGGTTGAAAATTTCTTCAAAATTTCTCACATTGAAAAAGTACAGCTGTCGCCAGATGGTAAATCAATCGCCATGCTGGCATTGAATAGCAACGATCGGTTTGTATTGTCAGTTCTCGATGCGGCCACCCTGACGCCCAAAGTTATTGCCGGCTATGACAAAACAGATGTTGTTTCTTTTAATTGGGTCAGTAGCCAAAGGCTGGTTTTCAGCATCGGCGATGTTCGCGCACTGATTGGTGAGGGTCGCGGTGGTAGCGGGACATTTGCCATCAATAAAGATGGTACTGAAATTCGTCAGTTGATAGGTAGCGTGGGTGGGGAAAAAACACGGGTACTCAACGGCCTGCATGAACTTCATTCCACCGTCGGTTCAAACGAAGAAAACGATATATATGTAACTCGTCAAACGGGTAATCGTAAAAATCGCAGCGCAGCGTTGCTTAAACTGAATACAGTGACAGGACAGAACGAAACCATTCTTGCGCCAGTCAACTCAGTAGGTTTCATGCTCGATAAATCTGGTCAGCTTCGGATTGCAACTACCCAAGTAGATAATATGACCGGTATTGAATATAAGGATCCAAAAACCCAGCAATGGCGCAATCTGATTACGTTTGACAATATCAAGGAAGATGGTTTCGCGCCTGCATTTATTGCACCGGATGGCCAGCTCTATGTCAGGGCTCACAAGGGACAGGACACAACTTCCATTTATCGCTATGACCTGGAAAAAAATAAAATCGACGATATACCCATTGTATCGACCAAAGGATTTGATTTCGCTGGCAGGTTTATCTTCAACAATAAGCAAAACAAACTCTTGGGTATCAGCTATGAAAGTGATGCTGCGGGCGTATTGTGGCTTGATGAAAAATGGAAATCTTATCAAGCGAAAATTGATAAAGCATTGCCAAACACAGTCAACAGTTTGTCCGGTGGTACTAACGCTGAAAATGATTTAATTGTCGTACATTCATTTTCAGACGTTCACCCTGGTTCATATCTGATCTACAACACAAAAACTGAACAATTTACGGCCATTGGTGACAGCAAACCAGAAATTGATTCCAAGAAGATGTCGTACAAAGACTTTGTCAGAGTCAAGGCTCGCGATGGTTTGGAAATTCCGGCCTATATCACCATTCCGCGAAATAGCACTGGCAAGAATCTGCCAATGGTAGTCATGGTACATGGTGGTCCATATGTGCGTGGCGGGCATTGGGATTGGAACCGGGAAACACAATTCCTGGCTTCACGTGGTTATATCGTCATAGAGCCAGATTTCCGTGGCAGCGAAGGTTATGGCAAGACATTGAACAGAGCTGGCTGGAAACAATGGGGTCTTTCCATGCAGGACGACGTTACTGATGTCACGAAATGGGCAGTTGAAAAGGGCTATGCCGATCCAAAGCGTATCTGTATCGCCGGCGCCAGCTATGGCGGTTATGCGGTATTGATGGGGTTGATCAAAGAACCAGACCTGTACCGCTGCGGTATCAGTTGGGTCGGTGTTACCGACATCAACCTGCTCTATGATGTAAGCTGGAGTGATCAAGCTGGCAGTACCTGGCAACGCTACGGTATGCCTATCCTCATCGGTGACCAGGAAAAAGATGCGGCACAATTAAAAGCTACTTCGCCAGTAGAGCAGGCAAGTCGCCTGACCAAGCCTTTAATTCTGGCATATGGCATAGAAGACCGCCGTGTCCCGTTGGTACATGGTGAGCGTTTCAAAAAAGCGGTGCCAACTACTACCAAAGTGGAATGGATCACTTATACAGGTGAAGGCCATGGCTGGCGTCAGCCTCAAAACAATGTCGATTTCTGGAACAGGGTAGAAAAATTCCTGGAAGAAAATACGGCAGTAAAATAAATCCATACGCTTCAATTAAAAATCCACGCTGATTTGCGTGGATTTTTTTATCCGCGATCAAGTAAATCAACCGCGTGGATGATGCAAGGCATGCAGCTTTTTTAAACGCTCACGTGCCACATGTGTATAAATTTGGGTCGTTGAAATATCTGCATGGCCAAGCAATAACTGCACGACCCGCAAATCGGCACCATGATTCAAGAGATGCGTGGCAAAGGCATGACGCAAAGTATGGGGTGACAAATGAGTAGTGATATTTGCCTGCGTCGCGTATTTTTTTATAAGTATCCAGAACATCTGCCTGGTCATGGCGCCGCCGCGTGCAGTGACGAACAGGGCATCATCAATCTGCCCATTCAGGATAGCTGGCCGCCCTTCGCGCAGATAGCGCTCCAGCCATGCACGTGCCACTTCACCAAAGGGGACCAGCCTGGTTTTGTCGCCTTTGCCAGTGATACGCAGGACGCCTTCATTCAAACCGACTTCTATCGAGCGCAAACCTACCAGTTCGCTGACACGCAAGCCACAGGCGTACAATAATTCCAGCATGGTCTTATCGCGCAAGCCATGCGGATTTGTGTCATCCGGGGCCTGCAGCAGGGCGACGACCTGCGCTTCGCTCAGGGTTTTCGGTAAACGCTGCCCCTGTTTGGCTGAGCGCAATTTGGTGCAGGGATTTTCACTGATCAAATTTTGACGGAACGCCAGCAAATAAAAGCGTTTGAGTACACTCATGCGCCGGTTGGCAGAACTGGCTTTGGATGTTCCATGTTTGACCGCAATATAATTGCCTATGTCAGCATGATTGACTTCATACAAATGTTTGCTTTGTTCTTTATGCAAATGTTCAGCAAATAAACGCATGTCACGGCGATAAGCTTCTATGGTGTTTTTTGCAAGGCCATCCTCCAGCCACAGTGCATCACAAAACTGGTCGATTTGCGCTGTTAATTTTTCAGGCAAGACTACAGGTAGCTGCTTTACTTCCACAATGCTTCCTGGGTAAAACCTGGCACACCTTCATGGGTCAACAACCAGCGCTTCACGCCAAGGTGGAACCCTGTTTCATCATCATGATGAGCAAAACCACCCAGGCCACCAGCTGCAGTGACACGATGACATGGGATCACCAATGGGTACCAGTTGGCACCACAAGCCTGGCCAACTGCACGCGGTGCAGAGCGTATGTATTTGGCAATTTGGCCGTAGGTCAGCACCTGACCACGCGGTATGGAAGATATGGCCTGCCAGACCTTACTCTGAAACAAAGTACCCGCCTCTTTCAAAGGCAGGTCAAATTGAAAGTCCGGGTTTTGCAAATAGGCAGATATCTGTTTGGCAGCTTTTTCAGCCACTTTGTCAGTGGGCGCCTTTTCCTGGAAGCGTGGTGGCAGATAGACCAGCTCGCTTACCTTCTGGTCTTCACAGCGTATGCCGACGGCACCAAAAGGTGCTTCGACGATGGCGGAAAAAAAACCTGCTTCCTTGGATTCTTTAGATTCTTTGTTCAACATGATTTCCTTTTTGACAAAAGAAAAAAGGCGCATCATACGATGCGCCCTTAAAACATCTTTCGCGTTTTCGGCTGTTTAGCGTATGCGATTTTTTTAAATTTATCACATCCGCTCAGCTTGTAGTAAAAACGCGCGTCTCCTCAGTGTGTACGGTATTGTTACCGTTATTTTGCACTACCGCCTTTTAAACCTGTGTGCCTTTTTCTTCTTGTTTTTGTCTTGCAGAATTCTGAACTGCCGTGAATATAGCATGACAAGTTTTGGCTTTCAAAATAAAAATGATACAAAACAGTGCATTGTTGCAGATATGTGAAAATCGATCATAAACCTAAAAAATGTGCTAGGCAACACCAATTTAAATTCTGCCAAAATAAAAAATGCCGTATTTCCTTGCGGGAAACACAGCAATTTCTTTTAAACTTTGGTCAGTTTACTTTGTTTAACTTATTTACAAAGCAAATTTGACAAGCCTGTGATAACAGGCACTGCGTAAGCAATAAGCAAAAGCCCCAACACCTTCGTCGCGAAGCATGGCAAAACGGCTACGGTTGCACAGTTTATTCACCAATTTGGGGACTCTGAAAAATGGCTGCCTGGGCCTTACATAAAGCCTGCCTGCTACCAGAGCACCTCTATTTGCAAGCTTGAAAATAAAAAAACCACCATGACAAAGTCATGATGGTTTTTGATTACTCAGAAAATTATTTGAAACCCAGTTTGACGGCTTCTTTGTTGACGTTGGCAATCAGGTCTTTACCTATACGTCCTTCCATTTCTTTTTGTACAGGTAACAAGGCCTTGCGCCATTCAGCTTTTTCTTTGTCGGTCAGCACATAGACCGCCGTTTTTCCAGATTTCTTAACTGCTTCCAGTGCGTTGTCATTTTCTTGCTGGGCAATCGCGTTCGCATACTTGGTTGACGATTTCATCGCTTCATCCAACTGTGCACGTATATCTGCTGGCAAACCATCCCAGAATTTTTTATTGACGATGACTGCATAACCAAGATAACCGTGATTTGTTACCGTGACATGCTTTTGCACTTCATGCATTTTTTGCGTATACAGATTGGATGGCGGATTTTCTGTGCCATCAACAACGCCCGTTTGCAAGGCTTGATAAACTTCAGAGAATGCCAGCACCTGAGGATTGGCACCCAGAGCGCGCATTTGTGCATCCAGTACCTTGGATGATTGTATACGCAGCTTTTGTCCCTTCATATCCGCAGGCAAATGCATGGGTTTGTTGGCGGACATGACCTTGAAGCCATTGTCCCAAAAGCCCAGGCCGATGATGCCCTTGGGCTCCAGCTTCTTCATGAGGTCTTTGCCGATTGGGCCTTCGGTCACTGCGTACAGCACATCTTTGGAAGGGAAAATATACGGCAGGTCAAAAACTTCAAATTCTTTCACGCCCAGCGGGCCAAATTTGGCCAGGGAAGGTGCCAGCATTTGCACAGCACCCAATTGCAGTGCTTCCAGTTCTTCTTTATCTTTGTACAGGGTGCTGTTGGCATAAACTTCAACCTTGACGCGCCCCTTGGTGGCTTTTTCAGCCAATTCCTTGAAGCGCTCGGCAGCTTTGCCTTTAGGCGTATCGTTGGAAACCACATGACTGAATTTAATGACGATAGGTGCTTGCGCAAATGCAGCACCACTCACGAGGGAAGCGGTCAACAGGGAAAACAGCACTGACTTCAGTTTCATATTTGTCTCCAGACGTTTTTATGGATTGTTGCACTGATTATTGCAAGGTAAGCATTATCTGCCAACTGTGGAAAACCACAAGTCTGGCCATGGCAGCACAGAAATGACATTGCCCCAGCCATTTGATCGAAAAATTATTATACTTATACCTATTCCATGCATGAAATATGGCATTGAAAAACCATCATAGCTTTATCAAAGTTCGCCAGCTTTGTTTTTTGCAAAAGTATACTGTATGACACAATGTGGAAAACCACAGTTGTGGCAGCTGCATTGCTACTTGAAAATGGGAAGCAAAATAAAAATTAATTCTTACAATACGGGGACCTTATGAAGCAAAAATCCACATTGCTTAGCTGAAGCCCGCCAGTCGTCCTGACTTGCGGTAGCGATACGGAATGCAAAATTGTAGCTTGTGACGATAGCAGCAGATCGCTCCACAATGCGCTACAAATATTATCTACCCGGATCGGCACCAAGGCATATTTAAACAAAATACTGCCTGTCTTTTCACAATCGCGTTATTTTTTCCAAAGGGATCCTGCCATGAAATTTCTCGATCATCTGGAAGAGTGGATTATCGCTGCCCTTATGGGCGGTGCAACGTTCATCATCTTCGTCTCTGTTCTTCATCGTTACGGTACTGGCTTCAGTATTCCAGTGGTACAGGATTGGCTACTGTCCCTGCACTTCAGCTGGGCGCAAGAGCTTTGCATCATCATGTTCGTCTGGATGGCCAAGTTTGGTGCCGCCTATGGCGTAAGAGCCGGTGTGCATGTGGGCGTTGACGTGCTGGTAACCCGCCTGCCTGCAGAATGGCGCAATGCGACTGTATATACAGCACTGGTCTGCGGCATGATCTTTACCGGTATCATCGGCACACTGGGCCTGACTTTTGTATGGGAGAACGGCATGCATTATGCAGTTTTCAAGACACTGGGCCTCTCCATTACTGAACTGACTGAAGGCCCGACCACACCAGATCTGGAATGGCCAACCTGGATAGTCTATTCCGCAGTCTGGATGGGTTCTTATCTGATGTGCTTCCGCTTTATTCAGGTCGCACTTATCTTTTATCGTACTGGTGATTTGCCTGTGCATGACCATGCCCATGTAGAAGGTTTGAGTGAAGAAGAAAGCGCCATTCAATTACAACCTGCAACGGCTACAGCAGCCGCAACAGCAACTAAAGGAGGTGTGTAATGAGTGCCGCCATTGATACACTGGGCATCAAACAGATGTCAAAACAACGTGCCACCATCGTCTTGTGTGGCATAGCCCTGGCACTCGGTGCCATGTGCATGTTCGGTAAAATCGGTATCGTGTTTGCCCTGCTGATTGCCCTGATGCTGACCGGCATCCCGGTCTCTATTGCCCTGGGTCTGACAGTATTGATGTTCATGTACCTGCTCACCCAGGTGCCGATTGAGGCGGTGGCCCTGAAACTGTTCACCGGTATAGAAAAGTTTGAGATCATGGCGATCCCTTTCTTTATCCTGGCCGGTAATTTCCTGACGCATGGCGGCGTTGCCAAGCGCATGATCAATTTTGCAACCAGTATGGTCGGCCACTGGCATGGTGGTCTGGCGCTGGCAGGTATCATTTCCTGCGCCATGTTTGCGCTGGTATGCGGTTCCAGCGTGGCGACTGTGGTGGCGATTGGTTCCATCATCCTGCCAGCCATGGTCAAACAGGGCTATCCCAAGCAGTTTGGCGCAGGTGTCATCATCACTGCCGGTTCCCTTGGTATCCTGATGCTGCCATCGATTCCCAAGGTAATTTATGCAATTTCTACCAATACCTCTATCGGTGCCTTGTTCGTAGCGGGTCTGTTCCCGGGCATGCTGCTGACGGCCATGCTGTGCGCCACTACCTGGTATCTGGCCAGGAAGCATGGCTACCCACGCATGAAGAGAGCGACCTGGGGTGAGCGCTGGAAGGCATTCCGTGAAAGTATCTGGGGCCTGATGCTGGTCGTGATCATCATCGGTGGTATCTATAGCGGTATCTTCACCGCTACCGAAGCCGCCGCCATGAGCGCCGTGTACGCTTTCTTTATCTCAGTCTTCGTGTACAAGGACATGAAAATAGCGAACACGCCCAAAGTGCTGGTTAACTCAGCTGCGCTGTCGGCCATGCTGCTGTACATCATCACCAATGCGGTCCTGTTCTCCTTCCTGATGGCGCATGAGAATATTCCTCAACTCATGGCTGACTGGATCCTGGGCAAAGAACTGGGCCAGGCTGGCTTCCTGTTCTTCACCAATATCCTGCTGCTGCTGGCTGGCAATGTCATGGAACCATCCTCGATTATCCTGGTGATGGCACCTATCCTGCATCCTGCAGCCATACGCCTGGGTATTGATTCAGTTCACTTTGGTATCCTGATTGATGCCAATATGGAAGTCGGGCTCTGTCACCCACCGGTAGGCTTGAACCTGTATGTGGCCAGTGGCATTTCAAAAATGAGTATTACCGAGCTGACTGTTGCGGTCATGCCCTGGTTGTGCACTATGCTGGTCTTCCTCGTCATTGTCACGTATTGGCCGGGGCTCTCCTTATGGCTGCCACGGGCCATGGGAATGATGTAAGCAAATAAACGAAGTAAAGGGCCAGAAATGCACATATTTCTGGCCCTTTGACTTTCCAACCTCAACTATCACTCTTTGTAAGTGATCTCATGATCTGAAACAACAAGCCTTAAACATGCATCAATTAACCCTGTCAGCAATTACCTGGCTGCGATAAACTCGTTTTTATGAAAAGTCGCCACCGTTCCCAATCCTGGCCCAATCAAAAATGGCGTTGGATTATTCCTATTTTGCTGTTGCTGTTATTTTTGTCCACGCTGATCTGGTTACCGTGGCAGGCGCAACGCATGGAAGCCAATGAGCGTCAGGAACAACTGATCGCTGATTCGCTGTGGGTGGAACAGGCCATACAATTCCAGCTTAACCGCAATGACGAAGTCTTGCGCCAGATAGGCAATGAAATCAAATCGTCCAAACTGCAAAAAGATGCAGTGCTAGAGCGCTTCCGTACCATACTCAAGAATAACCGCGAAATCCAGCGCATAGCCTGGTACGACGCCAATAATAAAATACTGGTCGATACCCGCGAAGTCATTCCAGCAAATAATGACAGGCTGCCCCTGCCCCATTTTGAATTTGGTGAACTCGATGTCAGTGAGGAAACCATCTGCCGCAAGCCTGTGCTGGAAATCAATGCCAAGAATGCCTATCTCATGCATTGCCAGATCCCCCTGATCAAGGACGATCGCAGGATAGGCAGCATGATGATCAGTTATCGCATGAATGCCATCCTGGAAGAACTAGTGCCCTGGTGGTTTGCCCAGGACAACCAGATCACCATCACTGATATCGACGACCGCATCCTGGCGGAACGCAGTGCCGGTGGCAGCGGTAAAAACGTCTACACCCATAGCCGTGCCTGGGAATTGCCCAGCCTGAGCCTGGTATTGCGTACCAATAGCATCAAGACTGAACCCAAGCTCTTGTCGAACCTGCTGGTGCTGTCGGTCATTTTGCTATCGATAGGCCTGATCTGGAGCCTGCTGGCCCTGTGGCGCGATATCAACCGGCGGCTGGCGGCTGAAGGTGCATTACGCAAGCAAGTCACCTTCCGTACCGCCATGGAAAATTCCCTGGTCACCGGTTTGCGGGCCCGCGATATGGAAGGCCGCCTGACTTATGTGAATCCGGCTTTTTGCCGCATGGTGGGTTTCCCGGCAGAAGAAATCATAGGGCGCATGCCGCCCATGCCTTACTGGGCACCGGAAGCCATAGAAGAATACCAGCAGCGCTTTACCCAATTATTGGCTGGCACAGTGCCGTCAGAAGGTTTCGAAACTACGTACCAGCATGCCAGCGGCGAGCGTATTCCGGTACTGATCTATGAATCTGCACTGATTGATGAGCAGGGCAAGCAGGCGGGCTGGATGAGTTCTATCCTCGATATTTCTGAACTCAGACGGGCGCAGGAACTGACCCGACAACAGGAAGAGAAACTGCATACCAGCGCCAAACTGGCCACCATGGGCGAGATTGCATCGATGCTGGCGCATGAACTGAACCAGCCACTGGCAGCGATTTCCAGTTACACCACTGGCGCGGTCAATCTCTTGCAGGCTGGCATGATAGACCGTAGCCTGTTTCAGAGTGCGCTGGAAAAAGTTAATGCCCAGGCCCAGCGCGCAGGCCAGATCATACGCAGCGTGCATGAATTCGTAAAAAAACGCGAAGCCGCCCGCGAGCCCCTGCAAATTGCCGACCTGGTACAGAGCGCCATGCCGCTGGTGGAATTACAGGCGCAGGCCAGCCATGTCGCCCTGCAATGGAAGGTAAGGCCCAAGCTGCCATTGGTACTGGCTGACCGTGTCCTGCTGGAACAAGTGCTGCTGAACCTGACCAGGAATGGCATAGAAGCCATGCAAACCACCGCACCAGAAAAACGCATATTGCGGGTGGAGGCGGCGCTGGATGAAAGCAGCCAGCAAGTTATCGTCAGCGTAACCGACAGAGGGCACGGCATACCGGCTGAAGTGGCAGAAAAACTGTTTTCACCGTTTTTCACCACCAAATCTGCCGGCATGGGCATGGGCCTGAATATCTGCCGCACCGCGATCGAATTCCATGGCGGCAAGCTCTCACATCATGAAAATCCAGCCGGTGGTACTATTTTCCAATTCGCTTTGCCAATCCAAGACTATCCGAGCGCAGCAACATGAGTGCGCCAAACAATAAACAGGAGATCACATGTTACATATCATTGATGATGAAGAGGTCATACGCGACTCTTTATCCTGGCTGGCCAGGTCCAGGCAAATTGCCGCGCACAGCTACGAAAGCGCAGAAAAATTCCTGACCGCACTCGACAAGCCCCTGATCTTTGACACCCAGGGCGATTGCATCCTGCTGGACGTGCGCATGCCCGGCCTGACTGGTATCAATCTGTTTGAGATGCTGGCAGCCAGACAATTGACCAAACGCCTGCCCGTCATATTTCTGACCGGCCATGGCGACGTACCTATGGCAGTAGATACCCTCAAACGTGGTGCCTTTGACTTTTTTGAAAAGCCCTTCAATGACAACAAACTCATGGACAGAGTGCAAGAAGCCCTGGCCATCTCGCGCCAGGCAGGTTCAGCCGCACTGGTGCACGACCGCCTGGCCAGCCTGTCGGCCAGGGAAAAAGAAGTGCTTGACCTGATCTTGCTGGGCAAAATGAACAAGGTCATCGCTGATCAGTTAGGCATCAGCATGCGTACTGTAGAAGTACACCGCGCCCATATTTTTGACAAGATGCAGGTCAAGACTGCAGTAGAACTGGCGGGATTGCTGAAATAAAGAACGATGTCGATTTTCACCCTGCTCTTCCCCGACTTCAGTCTGATACTCATCGGTTTTCTGTTGGCGCGTCATGCGCACTGGGGCGGGCATTTCTGGGCCGGGGTGGAAAAAATCGTCTACTTCATCATGTTCCCCGCCCTGCTGTTTTATACGACATCACGCACCCGCTTTGATTTTCATTCAACGGGTCATTTGCTACAGGTCGCCTTGATCACCACGGCTTGCGGCATGTTGCTGGGCTGGCTGGCCAAATTCATGTTCAAGACAGCGCCCAGGATATTTGAATCCGGTGTGCAAACAGCATTTCGCTTTAATTCCTATATCGCCCTGGCAATCGCCTCGCGCCTCGCGGGTGAAGAAGGGACAGCATTGATGGCCTTGCTGATTGGTTTCCTCGTACCACTCTGTAATATGGGCGCCGTGTATGCCCTCGCCCACAACAGCGGCAGGCTCATGAAAGAAATCGCAAGCAACCCGCTTGTTGTCGGCACCGCCAGCGGCGTGCTGTTCAGCGTGCTCGAAATCCCCATGCCCGAAGGTATAGCCGCCACCCTGTCGCGCCTTGGCAATGCCTCGATTGCGTTGGGTCTGCTGGCAGTTGGCGCAGGCATGCGTCTGTCCGGCCTGCGTGAAGCCAAGGGCATCGCTGCCTACTTCTTATCGGTGAAGCTGCTGGCCCTTCCCCTAATCGCCCTGTTTTTGGGGCGTTGGTTGGAACTACCACCACTGCAATTACAAATCGCCGTGGTCTTCTGCGCACTGCCTACGGCATCCAGTGCCTATGTACTGGCAGCGCGCATGGGTGGGAACGGGCCGTTTGTAGCGTTTTTGATTTCGGCCAGTACGGTGTTGTCAGTGCTGACTTTGCCGGTGTGGTTGAGTTTGGTGAGGTGATCGTCAAGGAAAAATTAAAGCAGCAATATACCGAGCGGCCGCATTGACGTTGCTGTTGACTTTGGGGTTGTTTTTGACTCTGTTGCTGTTTTTGACTTGCAGCAAAGGGGACCCCGGAGGGGCAGCGACGCCTCGGTCGCCTTTTCTTTGGATACTTTATTTTGGCGAAGCAAAAGAAAGTATCTCGATTGCCGGGTCGAGACCCGGCTTGTGTCCACGAAGGACAATCGTTTTACACGCGACAAAAGTACACAACAAACGCCACTGGGCTCCTGCCTTCGCAGGAGCGACGAAATTACCATTACGGTTTATTAGCTCTGGATACGATGGACTAACTATCTACTCTATGCCGCTCCAAAGCCCACACCACATGCTCCCTCACCATCTCTGAAGGATGAGTCAAGCGTGCCTGCAAGGCCGCAACGATTTCAACATTCCCCGGCATACTAACCGCTGCATTCCCCAAGCCAACCGCAATATTACGCAACCAGCGTTCATGTCCAATGCGCCGTATCGGGCTCCCCTCCAGCATGCGCAGGAATTGTTCTTCCGTCCAGGCAAACAAGTGCACCATGCGGGCATTGTCGAGGCCATTGCGGACAGAGAAATCGTCAACGGCGGCAGCCTGGGCAAATTTATTCCAGGGACACACCAACTGGCAATCATCGCAGCCATAGACGCGGTTGCCGATCAAGGGGCGCAATTCCACTGGTATGCTGCCGTGCAACTCTATGGTCAGGTAAGACACGCACAAGCGCGCATCAACGGTATAAGGCGCAACGATGGCCTTGGTCGGGCAGACATCCATACAGGCGCTACACTGGCCGCAATGCTCGCCTACCGGCTCATCGACAGGCAAGGGAATGTCAATCAGGATTTCCCCCAGAAAGAACATGGAACCAGCTTCGCGGCTGAGTAACAGACTATGTTTTCCGCGCCAGCCCAAGCCAGCCTTAGTTGCCAGCGCCACTTCCATAACGGGGGCAGAATCGGTAAAGACCCTGTAACCGAAGGGGCCTATGGCTTTTTCTATGCGTTCAGCCAGTTGCTGCAGACGGGTGCGCAAGACTTTGTGGTAGTCGCGGCCACGCGCATACAGTGAAATCACGGCCTTGTCTGCCGCCTGCCCCTGCTCTTCAGCGCGCCAGCTTTCTGTCTTGGGCAAATAATTCATGCGGGCAGAAATCACCCTGACCGTGCCTGGTACCAGCTCTGCCGGACGGGTGCGTTTAGTCCCATGACTTGCCATATAGGCCATTTCACCATGGTAGCCCGCATCCAGCCAGGCCTGGAAGCTGCCTTCTATATGCGACAGATCGACATCACCTATGCGCAGCTCGGCAAAGCCCAGCTCCTTGCCCCACAGGCGTATTTGCCCGGCCAGGTCGGCGAGGGCTGTGCTGTCCAGACTCACGCGCCCGCCCCTCTGTAGTACACAGATTGAGGGTGTTGTGCTATGTTAGGCAGATTCATGAATAGGAAACTTTGCAGGAAATGTCACATTATAAGACCACACTCGCCGATGAAGCAGCGACCCAGGCACTGGGTAAATGCCTGGCGCATGCGCTGACACCGGGCATGAGCATCTTTTTGCATGGCGACCTGGGTGCAGGCAAGACTGCCCTGACCCGCGCCATGATCCATGCAGCTGGCCACAATGGCAACGTCAAAAGCCCGACTTATACCCTGGCCGAACCTTACCAGGTCACACTCAAGGGCCAGGCTGTCACCATCATGCATTTTGACCTGTATCGCATGATCAGTGCAGATGAATTTGCCGAAGCAGGCTTCCGGGAAGAGTTTAATGACAGCAATATTTGCGTCGTTGAATGGCCAGAAAAAGCCGATGGCGTACTGCCAGAACCCGATTTGAATGTATTTTTGCGCGTCGCCGGTAACGGTCGTGAGGTAGAATTGCACGCGTTGTCTGCTAAAGGTATCGCATGTCTCGCATCACTCAAGTTCGCCCCGAATCTGTAAGCCCTGAAAGTACGTCTGGTACTGATACAGTGCGCTCCCAAAAACGCCGCGTCCTGCTCAAGGCAGGCGGTACTCTGCTGCTCTCTGTCCTGGCACCTGCTGCCAATGCGGCGCAGATACTGGCCGTGCGTGTCTGGCCGGCAGAAGACTATACCCGCGTCACGCTGGAAAATGACAGCGAGCTGAAAACCAATCATTTCGTGCTGAAAGACCCGTATCGCCTGTTTGTCGATATCGAAGGCCTGGAGCTGAATGCCAAACTCAAGGAGCTGGTCGCCAAGATCAAGTCGAATGACCCCTATATCAAGCAAGTGCGCGTAGGCCAGAACCGCCCCAACGTCGTGCGCCTGGTGTTCGACCTCAAAGAAGAAGTCAGCCCGCAGGTATTTACCCTGCCACCGGTGGGTAATTACAAGCACAGGCTGGTATTCGATCTTTACCCGTCCAACCCTACTGACCCTTTGGCGGCATTGATAGAAAAAGGGGAATGGAACAAGGAACCCGGTGCCATCAACCAGGCTCCGGTGGCGACCGCCAACCCGGCAGATATATTGGCGGGCAAGAGTGAGCCCAAAGTTGAACCAAAGCCAGAAGTCAAACTTGATCCACAACCAGAAATCAAACCCGGTGCGCCAGCCATAGAAAAGCAGGAAAAACCGGTACAACTGACACGTATGATCACCATCGCCATTGACCCCGGTCATGGTGGGGAAGATCCCGGCGCCATAGGCCGTGGCGGCAGCCGTGAAAAAGACGTGGTGCTGGCGATTGCCAAACGCCTCAAGGCCAAGATAGAGCAACACCCGAATATGCGTGTCATGCTGACACGTGACTCTGATTATTTTGTGCCACTGAACGTCAGGGTACAAAAAGCCCGCGCCGTGCAGGCAGATTTGTTCATGTCAGTGCATGCAGATGCCTTTGTTAATTCCAGCGCACGTGGTTCTTCCGTATTTGTCTTGTCAGAAAAAGGCGCAAGCTCGACTGCTGCCCGCTGGCTGGCAGATAAAGAAAATGCCGCCGACCTGATCGGTGGCGTCAACATCAAGACCCACGACAAACAACTTGCCAGCGTCTTGCTCGATTTATCGACAACGGCACAAATCAATGACAGCCTGAAGCTGGGCAAGGTCGTACTCAGTGAGATCAGCGGTATCAACAGGCTGCACAAGGGTTCGGTTGAACAGGCTGGCTTTGCGGTATTGAAAGCCCCTGATATCCCCAGCATCCTGATAGAAACCGCCTTCATTTCCAACCCGGAAGAAGAAGCCAAGCTGACCGACAATGCCTACCAGGATCAACTGGCAGATGCCGTCATGAAGGGCATCAAGAAATATTTTTCCAAGAACCCGCCACTGGCAAAAAACCGCATGACCTGATGTGTTGTGCAGGTACTTAATAACTGCAAAGCTTTTGTACCTTATGCAGCGCATTTTCCAGCGCATCCAGCGGTATGGAACCCAGTGCCAGGCGCAAGGCTTGCGGCGCATTGGCTCCAGCAGAAAAAGCATCTGCCGTGCTGACCATGACGCCTTGCTTCGCCAGTTCTACGGTAACTTGGTCAGCACGCACGCCTTCACCCAGACTCAGCCATAAATAATATGACGAAGGATGCGACCTGACATCGCAGCCCTGCAAAACTGTGCGTGCCAGGCGTTGACGCTGTCTGGCATCCTTGCGCTTTCTTATTTCCAGTTCATCGACTGCACCTGTTTCTATCCACAGGCAGGCCAGTGCGATCATCAATGATGGCGTGTTGCCTGAGGTGACGCGGATGGCAGTTTCCAGTGCAGGTATCAATGCTGACGGTGCGGCCAGCATACCTATGCGCAAACCCGATGCCACGCTTTTTGACAGGCCAGAAATATACACGGTCTGCTCAGGCGCATAAGTGAAAACAGGTTTGGGTGCAGGCTCTGCCAGGAAGGCATATGCCCCATCTTCTATGATCAAAAATTGATACTTTTGCGCCAGTTGCGCAAGTTGCTTGCGTTCCGCATCTGTCATCACCGTGCCCATGGGATTGTGCATGGTGGGCATGACATACACGGCACGCACTGGCCGTCGTTTGCACAGCGCAGTCAGGGCTGGCAAGTTCAATTTGCCCTCTGCCAGCGGCAAGGCTTCTACATCCAGCCGTGCAGATTGCGCCAGGGTTTTCATGCCGGGGAAAGTCAGCGCATCCATGACCAGAATATCTCCCGGTGCCAGCAAGGCCTGCACAGTCACCGCCAGCGCCTGCTGTGCACCGTTGACGATGAGTACCTGCTCTGCAGGTAAACGCAAACCGCGGTTGCGTAAATGGCGGGCGATGATCTGTCTTTCATGCGGGCGGCCACCTTGGGGCGCAGCATGCAGCAAGGCATCCAGGTCACCTGAGCTAGCGATTGCGCGCAAGCCTTCGCGCAGCATTTCATCTTGCCCTGGCAAACACGGGTAATTAAAGATCAAATCCACCGCACCAGATTGCAAGGTCTGCTGTTCCAGTCCCAGTCCACGCGGCAAACTGGTATCGCGCACAAAAGTCCCCCGTCCCATTTCACAGGCAACCAGACCATGCGTCTCCAGTTCAGTGTAGACACGTGACGCCGTTGCCAGCGCAATGCCATGCTCCTGCATGAGCTTGCGCAGGGTCGGCAACTGCGTGCCGGGGCGCAATTTGCCGCTGCGTATGCGGGCAGCATAATCATCAACGATGGATTTGTAGCGAGCCAGGGCCATAAGACAGGAACAAGAAAGTATCTAGAACAATTTTTTTACTGTATCAGATCAAAAGACTACACTGCCTGCATCTTTTCAGCAACCACCAGGACAGCTACCATGATCAGCCTGACTACCCTCGCCACCTTCAGCATTGCTGTCTTGCTTTTACTATGTTCACCCGGCCCGAATATGGCCTTTGTCATGACTTGCGGCATGCAATATGGTGTGCGTGGCGGCATCGCTGCCGCATTGGGCATAGGTGCAGCAGACATCATCCTCACGCTGCTGACCGCCTGCGGTATCACTGCCATCATCACGGCATGGCCACCATCGTTTGACTTGATACGTTATGCGGGTGCGGTGTATTTGCTGTGGATGGCTTACAAGGCGCTACGTAATCCTGGTTCAGCAATACCAGCTACTGCTCAGGCAGTGCCGCTGCGCACGGTATTTGCCCGTGCCTGCCTGAACAGCCTGCTCAATCCCAAGGCCTTGTTATTCTTCATGGTGTTCTTGCCGCAATTTGTCGATGCACAAACAGACTCAGTCACACAGCAATTGCTGTTACTCGGTCTAACACTGACCATCATCAGCTCAGTCTTTCATGCCTTGCTGGGCAGCTTTGGCCATGTCATCCGGCATGCATTGATGCGCCATGCCAAAGCCGCAAAATTGCAGGCGCGCATACTGGCGGCAGTGCTGTCCTTGCTGGCTTTGCGTTTGCTATTGATGACGCGCTAAGGCTCTGAGTACTGCATCTTACTTTTACTTTGTGAAACTTCTCGTGTGCTATGATTTGTTGATAATTTCTTACCTCATACAGACGGAACAGCAGACATGGCAATTAAAAGTATTTTGAACGTCACAGCGCTGGCAGGCGTCAAGTTGACCAGCCGTATTATTGGATACACGGTTTTTGGCCTGATTTTCAATCTCGTCCTGTTCCTGTATTTCTCCAACAGCGGGTCACGCCACAGTGGCTTGATGGGGGCGTTGACCTTGTTCGCCCCTATCGTCTATTTTTTCATAGGCCAAAAACAGGGTGCAGCCGCTGCCTTTCATTTCATCGTAGAAAAACATGGTGAAGACCTGTCCCGCTTTGTCATGGGCAAGTTGCTCGATGCCTATCCAAACATACTCGATACCGCGCAAGCCAAAAGTGCCGTCATCCAGGAAAAACTCAGCGCCCTGATCGCCACGCTGAGCGAGCAGTCAAGAATCAACAAAGCCATTTTCAGCGGTTTGATGAGCAAATTCGACTTTGTCGCCGTCGCAGCACGTGTCATGGAAAAAAATGCAGCCGTCGCAAATGGCAGCCGTGAAGAAACCGTAAATGGTATCGCCGCCGCGATCAAGGCAGAATTTAATACGGATGATTTAAAACCAGATTTGCGCATCCCGGCCATGCTGGTGGGCGGCAATTTTGTGCTTGTGTTTATTTGTGCGAAGTTTTTGTGATAGCTATTCACCCTCGGTCGCGACAGCTACACTAACATCCGAGTCACAAGCCGTCCCCGCCGCTATCCACCGCCTCACCCGTCTGGCAAACCAGCCCTGCCATGCACGCGGCAGCAAACGCACATAATTCGCAGGCTGGATTAGCATCCCACAGCGATATTGCCGCACATCCGCATGCCATTCCAGCGCCCGGCAACGGCCACGAAACTGCCATAAAAACACCCACGCCACCGGGCAAGGCTCAGCCGCACAGCAAACTCCACAACCATTACAGGCCTGACCCTGGGCAGGCTTGACTGGTGCACTGGCATGTAGCCAGATAACCGTGGATGAAATCTGCCTGGGCTTCAAGATAAAGACCCGCTTTCAAGAAGGTTTGCGTTTGCCCCTGAAGAGTCTCCACAGGCCACCCAGCACGACAGGCACAACCGCCGCACCAACACCAATCAGGACGACGGTATTCAAATGGTCGCGCAGAATAGGGATATTACCAAAATAGTAACCACTGAGTACCACGCTGAATACCCACAAAAAGGCACCAAGTACATTGTAGAGCTGGAAAGTCTTGTGCGTCATCTCGGAAAAACCTGCCACAAAAGGGGCAAAGGTACGCACCAAAGGAATAAAGCGCGCCAGCACTACTGTCTTGCCGCCATGTTTTTCATAAAACATATGCGTCTTCATCAAGGCATTGCGGTCTATCCAGCGGAAATCTTTTTCCATGACCTTATGACCCAGCAGACTGCCTATCCAGTAATTGATGGAGTTACCAGTGATAGAGGCGATCACCAGCAAGGCGATCAGCACCCAGACATTGATGGGGGAATCAGGCGCAGCACAAAGGGCACCTGCAATGAATAACAATGAATCCCCAGGCAAGAATGGGAAAACCACAAAGGCCGTTTCACAAAACACGATGGCGAACAAAATGACATACACCAGTGCACCATACTGCGTAACGAAACTGCCCAGCATTTTATCGACGTGCAAAATCACGTCGAGGAGTTGCATAAAATCCATTATTGTCCCAGGGTCTAGATAGTCTGTACATAAAGCCGCCGCAATCATACACCAGACGGCAATGTCTGAGACGCCTGACAGGTATAATCATGGCATGAATTCGAACCCTGCTACCCATCGCCCCATCTTGGCCCTGCCCGACAACCTGATTTCCCAGATCGCCGCTGGCGAAGTCGTTGAAAGGCCCTCTGCCGTCGTCAAGGAAGTACTGGAAAACGCCCTCGATGCCGGTGCCAGCAATGTCGTCATCCGTCTGGAAGAAGGCGGCGTCAAGCGCATTGCCATCACCGACAATGGCCGCGGCATACCGCCAGACCAGTTAACGCTGGCCGTGGCCCGCCATGCAACATCCAAGATTGCCAGCCTGGATGAGCTTGAACATGTCGCCACTCTTGGCTTCCGTGGTGAGGCGCTGGCCTCCATCGCCTCGGTATCATTGCTGACGCTGACTACCCGCACCGCCGATGCACCACATGCCTGGCAGATAGAAAACGGCAAGGTCTCCCCCGCTTCCGGCGCGCAAGGCACGACCGTGGATGTGCAAGACCTGTATTACAACACCCCGGCCAGGCGCAAGTTTTTAAAGTCTGAGCAGACAGAGTTTGGCCACTGCGCCGAGATCGTGCGCCGCATAGCCCTGGCCAGACCCGATGTCTCGTTTTCACTAAGTCATAATGGCAAGGCAGTAGACCACTGGAACGTCAGCGCCATAGACAAGCGCAGCGCGCAGATTTTGGGTGAGGCATTCTCGAATGCCCGCCTGTCCCTCGATGAAAGTGCGGGCCCCCTGCGCATACACGGTTTTGTCGGCCTGCCGACAGCATCCAAGGCCCGCGCCGATGCCCAGTTCTTTTACGTCAATGGCCGCTTCGTGCGTGACAAACTGCTGACGCATGCCGTGCGCGCTGCCTATCAGGACGTTTTACATGGTGACCGTTATCCATCCTATGTGCTGGGGCTGGACCTCGACCCGGCACTGGTCGATGTGAACGTACACCCATCGAAGATAGAAGTACGCTTCCGCGATAGCCGCTCTGTGCACCAGTTTGTCTTCCATGCAGTCAGCCGCGCCTTGGCGCAAACATCGGCGACGGCATTTGGTACTGTCCCCGGCCCCATGTCTGCTGGCTCCGGCATAGCTGCACCTGCAAATGGAGGCACGCCTTGGATATCCGGTGAGCAAACCACCTTTGCATCGCAGTTTGCCAATCCATCCCCTTATGCTGGTGGCGGAGGTGGAAGCAATGGCAGCGGCTACGGCAATGCCTATCAAAATCCCTACCGCCAGCAGCCCAATGGCGGCGTCACCCAAAGCATGGAAAGCTATGGCGCTTTCTTCAGCCCGGGTATCAGTAGTGGCGTCAATGAAGCAGGTGCCAGCTATGCACCCGCCAACCAGTTTGCCAACAGCCTGCCAGATGACGACTACCCATTAGGCTTCGCCCTCGCCCAATTGCACGGCGTCTATGTGCTGGCACAAAACAGCAAGGGCCTGGTATTGGTGGACATGCATGCCGCCCATGAACGCATACTCTACGAACAGTTAAAAAACGCCCTCGATGAAAACAGCATGCCGGTGCAACCCATGCTGATCCCCATCACCTTCTTTGCCGATGCAGTAGAAGTCGGCACGGTAGAAGAACATCAGGACACACTCAAGGCGCTGGGCTTTGACATGGCCGCCATCTCGCCGACTACGCTGGCCGTGCGCGCCGTACCAGCTCTCTTGAAGAATGCCGATGCCCAGTCACTGGCACGCGATGTCTTGCGTGAAGTGCGTGAATTTGGTGGCTCGCGCGTGTTGATAGACAGACGCAATGAATTGCTGGGCACCCTGGCCTGCCACACCGCCGTGCGCGCCAACCGTAGCCTGACCGTGCCAGAAATGAATGCCCTGCTACGCCAGATGGAACATACAGAACGCTCGGACCAGTGTAACCATGGCCGCCCGACCTGGGTGCAACTGGGTTTGAATGATCTCGACAAGATGTTCTTGCGTGGGCAGTGACGTGCTAAATAAAGTGCAGACTTCAGAAGCAGCCATGAACCAGCCAGCCCAGGCCATCGCCCAATTCTCGACAGCGCCGCTGTTCTTTTTGATTGCCGCATTTCTGATGCTGCAACCGCTATCGACTGACCTGTACCTGGCATCCCTGCCCAGCCTGGCGGCAGTGTTTGATGTGCCTGCCTCAACGGTGCAACTGACGCTGTCCATTTTCGTAGCTGGCTTTGGTGGCGCGCAACTGGTCATAGGCCCACTATCTGACCGCTTTGGCCGCCGCCCTGTCGTCATCGCCGGGCTCAGCCTTTATCTGCTGGCCAGCCTCCTGTGTGGTGCATCGCAAAGCATGGGCATGCTGATCATTGCGCGCTTCCTGCAGGCGCTGGGCTGCTGTTCTGCGGTCATCATTGCGCGTGCGATAGTGCGCGATGCTTATGATCCACAAGACAGTATCAAGGTCATTTCAAAAGCCAGCAGTTGGGTATCTGCCGCACCTTTGCTCGGGCCTATCCTGGGTTCATTCTTGCAAGTCAATCTAGGCTGGCGCGCAGCGTTTTTTGTGCATGCCCTGCTGGCAGCGGCCCTGCTCATCGTGGTCATCTTGCGCCTGCCAGAAACCAATCTGTATAAAGATGCCAAGGCCACCAACGTCAGCGGCTTGCTGCGCAATTACCGTATCGTGCTCGGTGCGCCGGTGTTCTGGGTATATGCATTGCCGGGTGCCTTGTCGTATGGCTCAATCTTTGTCTTCATCTCAGGCGCATCCTTTGTACTGATCAAGGTGCTGCTTCTGCCAACAGCCTGGTTTGGTTATTGTTTTGCCTTTGGTGTATCCGGCTACCTCAGTGGCACCGTGATCTGCCGCCGCTTGCATGCACGCTTTGGCACGAAAATCACCATGCGCATAGGCAGCAGCCTGTCTCTCGCTGCGGGCGCTACTTTTCTGGCAATGACACTGGCAGGTGTGCAACACTGGACCATGATACCGCCCATCATGTTCATGACCATGGGTGCGCATGGCATTAACTTCCCTATTTCACAATCCAATTCTGTCTCGCCTTTCCCGCAGCAGGCGGGCACTGCGGCTGGCCTCATGGGTGCGCTGTATATGCTGGTCGCCTTTATCGTCGGCAGCATCGTTGGTGCCACGCATGATGGCACGGTCTACCCACTCGCCATCATCGCCTGCAGCATGGGCAGTCTCATTTTTATCGCCGCCCGCGTCTTACCAATGCTGATCCCGGCAGAACAACCTGTATGAATATGTCCGTCACCAAAGTTATCGCCATCATGGGGCCAACCGCCTCAGGCAAAACCGCCGCCGCGCTGGAAATTGCGCGCCATTATCCGGCAGAAATCATCTCCGTCGATTCTGCCCTGGTCTACCGCGACATGAACATAGGCACGGCCAAACCCAATGCAGAAGAACTGGCCGCCGTACCCCACCACCTGATCGACATCATCGACCCGGCAGAGTCCTATTCAGTAGCGCAGTTTCGCAAGGACACGCAAAGACTGGTCAGCGAGATACAAGCCAGAGGCAAGCTGCCCCTGCTGGTAGGCGGCACCATGATGTATTTCAAAGCCCTGATGGATGGCCTTGACGACCTGCCAGGTGCAGACCCCGCCATACGCGCAGAACTGGATGCAGAAGCCGCCCGCATAGGCGTACCCGGCCTGCACGCCAGACTGGCAACCCTGGACCCCGAAACCGCAGCAAGGCTCAAACCACAAGACAGCCAGCGCATACAACGCGCCCTGGAAATCATCGCCATCACCGGCCAGCCCATGTCCGCCCTGCTGGCCAAACAGGAACGCGCCGCCCCACCCTTCGACATGCACGCCATCTCACTGGAACCATCAGACCGCAGCGTGCTGCACCAGCGCATCGCCCTGCGCTTTGACACCATGCTACAGCAAGGCTTTATTGATGAAGTCAAAGCCTTGAAACAAAGACCAGACCTGCACGCCAACCTGCCATCCATACGCTGCGTAGGCTACCGCCAGGCCTGGGACTATCTCGATGGCATGACCACCCTGGCAGAAATGCGCGAACTAGGCATCATCGCCACCCGCCAACTCGCCAAACGCCAGGTCACCTGGCTAAGATCCATGCCAAACCGCATCATCATCGACTGCCTGGCAACCGACGCCCAAGCGCAAATCATGGAGAGCGTCAGGCAGGCATTAGCAATCCCAAAGTGAACCCCAGCCAAGCTCACTACGAGCTTTGGTCAGAACCTCAGTGCGAATCTCACTTTTAACAATACGCAGCATAATGCAGACACAAAACCAGAAATGCTTTGCTTTTTAAGCAAAAATAGCCGCAGTTTCCATCAAAATCTGGTTTTGCATATTGACAGCCAAAAGCCAAACTGACATAATCGCAGGCTTCTTGGTGATATAGCTCAGTTGGTTAGAGCACAGCACTCATAATGCTGGGGTCGGTGGTTCAAGTCCACCTATCACCACCAGAATTTTCTTGCAGAGCGATCTGCCAGATGCAAAGAACCCGCTTTTAGCCTTGTGCTTTAGCGGGTTTTTTGTTTTTTCTACTTAACGGCTTACATTAATATAGTAAAGCGTATTTCCATCTCCGAATAAAGGATTGCCCATATTCCTAATGATTGAAACTATCAACTAAATATCTATAGAAAATTCAGACGTTATTTGCGAGGCAATTCAATCATTGCTGAAAAAATCAATCGAATTAGTAAATTCACAGCAATCATCATATTATCTATTTAACTAATCTAAAATTGACCAGATAAATTCTTATTGGGACTCTTGATGCAATCACAAGTTTCCAGAGTTAAAATTTATACAACTAGTCAAATTTAAGCGCCAGTCAAAAAGTTACATTTGAATCGTGATTTCTAATCAGGATCGCCCTTATAAAATTTGATAGGCATAAAATGATAAAGCCCAATTGGAAGATTTTTGCTGCAAAATTTAGTGATAATACACAAAGCAACTTTGAATGGTTCTCCTATTTACTATTCTGTCAGGAATTTAATCAGCGATTTGGCATTTTTAGATACAAGAATCAGTCAGCCATCGAAACTAGTCCCATTGAATTCCAGGGCGAAATAATTGGCTGGCAGGCCAAATATTATGAAGACTCGATCTCAAAGAATAAAGACGAATTACTAGAAACTATCGAAAAGGCGAAGCGCGATTATCCGACTATTCAGAAAATAGTTCTCTATTCCAATCAAGATTGGGGTCAAGCTAAAGGAAAAAAGCCAAAAGGCTTGATTGAAATTGAGGCAAAAGCTGAATCGCTCAATATTAAATTAATATGGAAGACATCCAGTTTTTTTGAGTCGGCATTTGTTGCTTCTGAAAATGAAACCATTGCAAAACACTTCTTTTGTTTTGAGACGAGCATCTTTGATGTAATAAAAAAACAGCAAACTCATTCAAAAACGCTGCTCAGTACTATACATGCACAAATAGAATTCAATTCACAGATCATTGAAATCGATCGAAGCAATTCTTTTAAAAAACTAACAGAAGAATCCCTCAAAATTTCCATCGTAAGCGGTGTCGGTGGTGTCGGCAAAACTGGTCTGATAAAAAAATTCTTTGGCATTTCTGAAGAACACATTCCCTTCTTCATATTTAAAGCAACTGAATTTGAATTAAGTAACGCAGATGCCATATTTTCAGGCTGTACAGTCACTGAATTTTCTCAAGCTCACAAAGATGAAATTTACAAAGTTGTTGTAATTGATTCTGCTGAAAAACTACTTGATCTAAAAAATTCAGAACCGTTCAAAGAGTTCCTGAAAATCTTAATTGACGACGGCTGGAGGATAATTTTTACAACTAGAAATAATTACTTAGAAAATTTGAATTTTCAGTTTTGCGAAATTTATGGAATATTCCCAGTAAACCTAAGTGTAGATATTCTTGAGATCAACGAACTCAGCAGTATTGCAGATAAATATTCTTTTCAGCTTCCTTCCGATCTGAAGCTTTTGGAACTGATTAGAAATCCTTTTTATCTAAATCAATATTTAAAATATTATAGTCATAAAGACCAATTAAATTACGCCGCATTTAAAGAAAAATTATGGGACATTAACGTAAAAAAATCTAACCCAAGCAGAGAAACTTGTTTTCTAAAACTTGCTCTGCAACGTGCGAATGAAGGTCAATTTTTTGTAACTCCAGAATGTGATTCCATCATCCTGGATGGTGAACTTGTAAAAGATGGAGTTTTAGGACATGAATCTGCAGGATATTTTATTACTCATGATATTTATGAAGAATGGGCATTAGAGAAAATAATTGGAATTGCTTTCAGCAAACGGAATTCAAATCAAAAATTTTTTGACGAGATTGGACAGTCTTTACCGATTCGAAGATGCTTTAGAGTTTGGCTTTCGGAAATGCTTCAATTTGATGAATCCATTAAAGATTTTATTGAAGACATCGTAAGGGACGAAGAGATAAAGTCTCACTGGAAAGACGAAATAATTGTATCTGTCTTACTATCTGATTATGCCGATATATTCTTCAACATTTTTAAGTCTGATTTATTGAGCAATGGACAAGCGCCACTTAAAAAAATTGCTCTTTTCTTGAGGATGGCTTGTAAAGAAATTGATAACGAACTGTTAAAACAAGTAGGCTATAAAAGCACACATCTGTTTTCGCTTCATTATGTGTTCACTAAGCCCAAAGGGCATGGTTGGAAAGCAGTGATTAGGTTTGTCTTTGATAATCTTGACGCCATTGGCATTCAAAATATTGGGTTTATCTTACCAATTATTCACGATTGGAATAATAAATTTAAAACTGGTCAAACAACTCTATTAGCCAGTTCTATAGCGCTGAAATACTATGTATGGTCTTTCAGTGAAAAAAGAAATTCTGTTCGAGGTGAGAAACAAGATCAACTTTTCGGGACTATTGCTCATGGCGCTTCGGAGATTTCTACAGAACTGACCAGTTTGATAGAAAAGATCATTAAAAACAACTGGAGGACTTACAAAGATCCATATTTTGATTTTTCAAAATATATTTTAACTAAAATGGAAGCCGCTCCTTTATGTTCTGCAATTCCGAACTCAGTTCTTCAACTGGCTAGTCTATTTTGGACAAGCCCCTCCAAACAAGTAAAGTCAACTTATTATTCTCGTCAAAAAATTGAGAGTGCTTTTGGTGTTGAGCAGGATTCTCATGAATATTTTCCGCCAAGCGCATATCAAACACCAATATATTTATTGCTAAAAACAAATACGCTGGCAACAATCGACTTTATCTTAGATTTTACTAATACCGCAATTGAATCCTATTCACAATCTAATATAGATAATTCCGTAATAAAAGTTAATGTTTGGATAGATGAAAATACATGTGTAGATCAGTATTTTAGCCAAGGCCTATGGCTTATGTATCGCGGAACAAGTTCGCCTGTCTCTCCTAATTTACTTCAATCGATCCACATGGCTTTGGAAAAATTCCTCTTGGATATTGGACGGACGGAAGATTCTAAGACCTTAGAAACGTGTTTAATACATTTATTAAAGAACTCGAAGTCAGCATCAATCTCTGCAATCGTGGCAAGCATAGTACTCGCCTACCCAGAAAATACTTTAAACATCGCAAAAATTCTTTTTAAAACAAAAGAATTCATTCTGAATGATACTGTACGCATGGCTAACGAGCAAAGCGCAACTTCCTTATACTCTATCAGCTTCGGGCTGGGCAACTGGAAAGATGATTTGTACAGAGAGGAGCGATTAAAAACCTGTAAGGATAAGCATCGAAGTACCTCATTAGAACAAATTTTTCTAAGTATGCAATTCTTCGCAAGTTCAAAAACAGACGAAGCTAAGGCATCAGAAATACAGAAATCATTATGGGAAATTCTGGACACCTACTACAGCGGACTACCTCCCACATTGAAGCAGAACTCATCTGATAAAACTTGGAGGATTTTCCTAGCCAGAATGGACAGGAGGAAAATGGAAGTATCTTCAGAAAAAACTGACTCTGGCGTTCTGATAAAGTTGAGTCCAACTTTAGATAATGAGTTAAAAGAATACAGTGAATCAGTTACACGAGGTAGCTCAGAGCCATGGGACTACAGCTCTTTAAAAATTTGGGCTGAAAGCAAACTTAATTTTGAGAATATTCACCAGAATTCCAATATTTACGAGAATGACCCATTAATTGCGCTGACCCATGTGAAAGAAATTTTGGATAAGTTAGAAGATTCAAAAAACGATTTTTTTCGCTCATTCAATAAATCTATACCTATATATGTATGCTCTGTTCTATTAAGGGATTATTTGGACGATTTAGCTGAAAATGCAACGTTCTGCAAAAATGTAGTATTGGATTTTATTTCTCAATCGCTAAAGCTAGATTATCGGTATGAGATTTCTGAGGGAATAAAGCCAGCAATTTCTATACTTCCAATTTTAGTAGCAAGATTTCCGGAAGAAAAAGCACAAATTAAACTTTTCCTTCTTCGCAGCTTACTCAATGAGTCATATTCCAGTACATTTGGGAACAGGCAAATCAGAACGGCTATAGTTCATGCTGTTAAACAATTGCGGAGGATTAACATTGACGACGCTAGAAGCATCTTTTTTGGATATTTGTTTTTTAAGCCCAAATATGATGAACTATGTCAGTTGCGTTATCAGGAAAATTTAAAGGGAGATGATTCTGATTTTTTCCCGGAGAATATGCTAGAACGTCTTTTCTCAGAAAATTCAACAGCGTCGCAACAGTTTGCAAACAACACTCTGCTGATGCAAGAAATTGACGTGATTAAAAACTATGCTCTAGATATCCTTGGAACTACATTTGAGTTACTCCCTCAAGAAGTCATCTCTGATCAAGATAAGGAAATTGCAAAGACAATTATTTCGGTCTTCGTTAAAGAATTAACATCTGATGAGCAAGACGATCAATCTGACTATAAAGTCACCCAAGCATTCTTGGAAAATTATGCTCATTTCATTTTAAATTCAGACGCAAAAGAAATTCAAAACTTCCTGGCCCCAGTTATTGATTGTTGCGGAAATTTTAAAGCTCTTTCAAATTTATTCAACGATTTTATTTCAGTTCAAGATCAATTGAATAAGTATGAAAATTTTTGGATAGTTTGGAATTCCTTTAAACATAAGCTATTTTTGATTAGCAAAAATGATAAAGAAAAAAAATACTTTAATAAAATATTTAAAAACTTCCTTTTTGCGGGAATTCAGTGGAGAGAAAACATTAAGGAATGGCATTCACTAAAAGGCGAAGATAGAAGGTTTTTTAAAGAAATTTCAGATGAATTTGGTCAATATCCGTCCGTTCTGTACTCAATATCAAAACTACTTGACGGAATTGGCAGTATCTATTTAGACGATGGATTAGTATGGATTTCGAACATTTTAGAAAAAAATGAAAATTATGAACGAATGGAATTGGAAGTTTATACAGTACATTACATAGAAAATTTTGTTCGAAAGTATGTATTCAAACATCGAGAACAGATACGGAAAACCAAATTATTACGAGATCGCTTACTCATAATATTAGATTTTTTAGTAAAAAGAGAATCAACCGTCGGGTACATGGTTAGGGAAAATATTTTATAGCATCCTGTATAGAAAGAAGTTTAGTAATATCAGTGACATAACTAAAATCTAGCACACGTCTGTATCAGTGCGTGTGCGATGAGTGCGTCAAATTCCTTATTTTATCGACGTTGTAAATTATGACCACCAACCGCATTAACTACATCAACACCTCCCTAATTATTTTTTCCTGCGTCATTGCGTTCGTCATTCCTTTCGAATTATTTTTATTCTCTTACGGCGTACTGGGGCCATTGCATTACCTGACCGAAATAGGCTGGCTGCATAAAAAAAATTATTTCACCAAGGGCAAATACGATTTTATTTTCTTGATGGGTTTGTGCTTTGTTTTGCTTTTCTTCCCGGCCTTTTTACATCTATCTAAAGACAGCACTTTTGCCGCGGACGTAGTTGCGCTTGCTGTTTTTTTGTCGCTTATTTTTGCGCTGGTAGAAGACAGGCTTTATCGTATTGCGCTTGCGGTGTTGGCCTTGCTGGCTGTGGGTCTGGTCAATAAGTCTCCAGATTATTTAATCTGGGTTGGTCTTTTTCTTCCCACCGTTATTCACGTCTTTATTTTTACCCTGGCGTTTATGTTGTTTGGTGCCTTGAAAGAAAAATCATTTTCGGGGTATTTGTCTATCGCGGTTTTGATCGTATGTGCAGCAAGTTTTTTTCTTGTCAAGCCAGAGAGCTTGCAGTATTTGGTGAGTGATTATGTTCACAAAAGTTATTTTCAATTTGAATTATTGAATTTTAGTTTGATCAATATTTTTCATCTCGATACGCTGCAAAAGACCAGCGAGATTTTTACCAGCAATGCGGGTTTTGTGATCATGCGGTTTATTGCTTTTGCCTACACCTATCATTACCTGAACTGGTTTTCAAAAACATCAGTCATCAAATGGCATAAGGTTCCCAGGCAGACCCTGGTTTTGACGATGGCGATTTGGCTGTTGGCGATGGCGTTGTATGCTTATGATTACAATCTGGGATTGCAGGTTTTATTCTTCCTGAGCCTTTTGCATGTGCTTTTGGAATTGCCTCTCAATGTTGTGTCGTTTACTGGCATAGGAAAGGCGCTGGCTGGCAGCAAGCGCACTATTGCTGGGGTCGTTGAGAGGTAAGCGATCAAGCGGCTGCAGGGAGCTTGCCCACCTTCTGTTTCCAAAGACTATCTGCCAGCCAGTGCACTGAACAATTGCACCGCCTGATATTGAGGTCGCAAGTACTAGCTAGACGCTAAGGCTGTACAAATGCGAACAGCAACTCTTTGCGTGCCTGACGAAAGAGTTGCTGCCATACTTCTTAGCTGGGGTATAAGACAACATTGGACCTGCTGGCTAATTTGTATATTCTTCCTTCCCCAATGGGTAACTGTCTATGTTATTTTTTATGAAGATATTCAACTCCTCCAGCAATCCTGAACTGGCATTGCGGGTGACGAAATTGAAGCTCTCTTTGTCCGTACCAGCGATATCGTGGATATCTGCCAGTGCCAAAGTGCCTGCTCCGTATGTTTTTGCAAGGTAGCTGTTGCTGACATCACCTTCGGCAAAGGCGTCTATCTTTCGACCCATAAGGAGTTCGACAATGACAGCCTGAGCATCAGACTCGGAAGTGACATACTGATCGACATACTCGATCGTTTTGAGACAAAGAAGGTAACGCGCATGTGCATCAAGATCGGCGGTTGATCCTTTGGTGACAACTATTTTTTTGCCTGCCACGGTTTCATATTTGTCAAACGTCTCTTTGTCCGTGGCGCGCACCAGCAATGACCTTTGAACATGAAAGTAGGAATCACTCCATGATGCATAGTCACCTACAGGCCGATCCTTACGTTGTTGAATACCCGCAGCAGCGATATCGCAATCATCCTTACCAGGCAAAGTCCAAATGTCCTTGAATTCATGCTCTATCAATACTAAGTCCAACTTCAGGTTGTCGGCAAATTTTTTCAGGAAGAAGACGTCCAGACCTGTGAGCTTCTTATTCTCCACTTTATAGCAAACCGGGGCGAACCCACCGTAAGTGCAGACGGTTAATTTACCGGGAAACAGGGTTGTGACTGTCGTTGCGTCTTTCATTTCATTTCCTTTTATTTGGTGAATGGAAAGCCTGCTGTTGAACTCATCGTGCGGAATGATCGTGTTAGCTACTCCTGTGGTTTGGTGGCACTCTGCGATGTGTCATCCAGGCTTTCAACCTTCAACAATTCAGCAGTCGTCAAAATACCGATTTTAACGATGTTGTAGCCTTTCATGGCTTCGCAACGCAGCGAGCCCTGGGTGCAGAAACGGATATCACCAAGGTAGTTTTCGTCGGGGTAATAAAAGAACAGCATGTCACCTGCACTTTCTATGTTCATGGCGCGGTCCAACACTTCTTCAGGGAATTTGCCTTGTGTTACCTTGAGCAACCATTCACGGAACCTGGGGATGGCTGCTGTGGAGATTTCTTTGGTGACTTTATTGTGCGGGGCGTGAAAACCCAGGCGTGTGCGCTCCAGGTGCTTGCTGACAAGCATTTGTCTTTCTGTGCCAGCCATAAAAATGAGTGCGCAGGCAGACATGCAATTGCCATTGACTGCGGTATTCATTTTGCCTTCTGTAATGAGTGCCGCAATGTCATAGGCGGCGCGCATATTGCCACCGGGGCTTTCGGTCACTACTACTGTTTTGACCGGCCCCTCTTCCAGTTTTTTGCGGAATAGCTGGCTGTCTTCTGGCACGACTTTGCCAAACAGTATCAGGGTCTGGTTGGACCTGAGCATGGTCATGGCAGTGGCATTACCAGAAAAAAGTATGGTGCACAGGGTGAGAAAAGCAAAAAACTGTTTTAGAGTCGATGGCATGACGATATGCGGCAATGTGGCTATAAAGAAAGAAATTTCAAATCATGATGAAAAGTATGCATCCTTCGCAAACACTTGCTGTTCGGATGAGATCAGCTTTTCATGGTGAGGACATTAGACACTAAAAATTCATCATTTGACAATGTTTTTATTGAATCATCTAGTGCACGGAAGAGTCCGTCATTTTGTCCATAATGGGTAAAATAGTGACTGACTTCACATCAATCTCCAAAAAGACAAGCCATGCTCGTTCCGCCTGCAATTAAATTACCATCTGCGAAGCAAATACTGATTGCTTATGGAGTTGCGTTACTCGCCGTACTTGCGCTGGACGCTGTGTGGCTGGGCCTGTTGATGATGGATACCTATCGCTCTTATCTGGGTGACTTGATGCTGGAGCAGCCCAGGCTGACACCGGCTGCGCTGTTTTATCTCCTGTATTCATTGGGCTTAACGGTATTTGGCGTAGTGCCTGCCTTGCGTGCACGTAGCAGGCAGCAAGCGGCTTGCCTTTGTGCATTACTGGGTCTGGTGGCTTATGGGACATATGACCTCAGCAACCTGGCGACCCTGAAGGCATGGTCGCCTATGTTGACGGCGATTGATATTTGCTGGGGTACACTGCTGTCATGCGTCGCTGGTACGATGGCGTATTTTGGTGCTAGCCGCTCAGTGTAAGTGAAGGACGCATATGTCGTTTTTGATTTGCTAGAGTAAAACAGGCTTGTCCGGTATTTCGTTTTTGTTGTCACCACTTGCGGGATAATGCGTAATCAAATGCTGGCCAACTGTCTGTATGCCTTTGATTGCACCCTCTTCATAGTGCCCCAGTTTGAAGGCTGTTTCCATCAAATGGCAAACCTGGTTCCAGACATCGATTCCGGTTTTGCGATAGATCCCTCTGTCAGCGATGATTTCTACCTCACGCTCTGCCAATAGCACATAGATCAGGACACCGTTATTGTCTTCAGTATCCCACACACCCAGTTGAGAAAAGACTTCAATGGCACGAGCCCGGGTGGTCTGGTCAGCAAAAAGCGCATGGCAATCCAATGCGCTTTCTACGACAAAACGAATTTCGCCCAGATGTGTTGCTTCGCTCTCTTTGATGGCGAGTTCTATGGCATGCAGACACTGCTCAGGGAAGGCACGTTTTAGTTGTGACTGGCTGCTCAGCAAGTGTTTTGCGATGCGTTGGAAATTGAGTTTTTTCATATCACCACCGCCCCGATGCACCGCCACCGCCAAAGCTGCCTCCGCCGCCACTAAAACCCCCGCCTCCACCGCCAAAGCCACCGCGTCCCGAGCCACCATAATAAGCACCAATGCCGCGCGCACCCAGCACACCGCTGAACAGGCTGAATACCAATGCGACGACAGCGGCCAATACTGCCATGGAGACAGCACCTATGACAAACCAGGCGATGACGCCGACGACACCACCAGTAATGATGGCACCTGGCAATCTACCAAATATGGCACGCAAGACACCACCAATAACCAGCGCCAGCACAAACAATATTGGCGCATATTGCTGGAAGCCACCGGCGTCAACTGTGCGCCCCCGTTCTTTCGTCGGCAAAGGCTCGCCATCAATCACGCGCATGATCTGGTCTGTACCTGCTTTGATGCCTGCATAGTAATCGCCTTGCTTGAAGTAAGGTGTCATAGTTTCGGCAATGATGCGCTTGGCAGTGGCGTCATTGAGTGCGCCTTCGAGGCCATAACCAACTTCTATGCGCATGCTGCGGTCATTTTTTGCAACCAGCAGGATGACGCCGTCATCCACTTTCTTGCGCCCCAGTTTCCATTGTTCTGCCACGCGCAAGGCGTACTGCTCTATGCTTTCTGGCGCGGTGGTAGGCACTATCAACACTGCAAGCTGGCTGCCCTTTTTGTTTTCAAAGTTTTGCAGGCTCTGTTCCAGTGCATTTTTTTGCTCAACACTGAGTGTGGCAGTCTGGTCTGTAACGCGGGTTTGTATGGGTGGTACGGCAATCTGTGCGTGAACAGCAAAGGCAAACAACAACATGCACGCGAAGAATGCTGTCGCTGTTTTTTGCGGGATGTTCATTTTGCGCTGCCAGCGCTGTTAGCCGCAGGTGCGGCAAAATCCACTTTGGGTGGTTTGGCAATTTCTTTCTCATTCTCCACCGCGAAATTGGGTTTAACCTGGTAACCAAACATCATGGCTGTCAGATTGGACGGGAAGGAACGTACCAGCACATTGTATTCTTGCACTGCCTTGATATAGCGATTGCGCGCAACGGCAATGCGGTTTTCCGTACCTTCAAGCTGGGCTTGCAGGTCACGAAAATTAGCATCGGATTTGAGTTGTGGATAATTTTCAGTGACAACCAATAATCTGGACAAGGCACCGGACAATTCACCCTGTGCTGACTGGAACTTGGCAAAGGCTTCTGGATTGGTCAACAATTCAGGTGTGGCCTGTATGCTGCCAACTTTGGCGCGGGCATTGGTAACACCCAGCAATACATCTTTCTCTTGTGCCGCAAAGCCTTTGACGGTGTTCACCAGATTAGGCACAAGATCTGCGCGACGCTGATACTGGTTCAATACTTCAGACCAGCTAGACTTGATTTGTTCGTCGCCACTCTGGAAGCTGTTGTAGCCACAACCAGAAAGCATCAGCATGGCCATCATTGACAATAACAACCCTAATTTGCGCATTTTGATTTCTCCACGATTAAACCTGCGCCATCAAGCGCATCAGCAATACTTCTTGCATGTTGATGGTCATGGTGACATGCCACGATGATGATTTCGGTGCGCTGGCGCACAGTTTGCCAAATGATGCTGATTGGAGACTAAAACAAATCACACATCAAACTTTGATATTAATCAAAGTTTGATGATGCAAAAATCAAGTCATTATTTAGGTTTACGCGAAGACCAGTGCACATGGATGATGCGCCATTGCTCACCCTGCTTTTCGAGCAGGCTGGTTTCTGTACCGAAGATGTGAATGTCCTTATCCTTGTACTTCGCCCTGGTCTCGGTTTCTTGCCAGATCATGGCGAACTTGCCTTCTATGCGTTCGCTGCTTTTTAAAACTTTGCGGCTTGCAGTTTTGGCGAAGGCTATATCTTCTGACAAGTGATGGCCTGCGTATTCTGCCCTTGAGCGTTCTACATGACCAGATTCGTAGATGATGACATCAGGTGCCAGCAAATCTGCTGCTTTTTCCTTGTCGCCTTTGGTCAGGGCAGCATGGAATGCATCGAGTGCATCTGTTGCCTCACTGGCGCAGGCAACAGAAGTGAAGATGCTTATTGAGAGCAGCAATGCGTATTTTTTCATTTGTACCTCTCCGGCTTAGTTAGGCTTAGTTAGGCTTGGTTGGGATTGATCAGGCTGACCAGCCCTGGCTTGCCTGGTCTGATCAGCCTGGGTTTTGACTATTATTTTACGGTTTGAATATCGGTCACATAAATTGCGCCATTGGCTTTTTCTGCCCTGAACCTGACTTTGTCACCAATGACCAGCTTGTCGAGCATGGCAGCATCCTTGATTTTGAAGACCATGCTCATGCCGGGCATATCAAGATTCTTGATAGGGCCATGCTTGAGTGTAATCTTGTTGCTGCTTTTGTCGATTTTGATGACTTCCCCCTCAGAGGCATCAATGATGGCGCTTGCTGTCACACTGCTATCTGCACTGCCTGCTTTAATTTCTTGAGCATACGCGAGTTGCAAATTCATACCCAGCAGCATGACCGCTGCGAATATTTTGATCGATTTCATATAGAGCCTTGTCATCTTCATTAATGTTGATGTGAGGGAGCCTTGCTTGCAGCGGCTGCCCCTGACTTACTGACCAATACTTTGCCTTTCATGCCCGCATCGTAGTGCCCGGGTTGCAGGCAGGCGAAATCTATCTTGCCTGCCTTGCTGAATTGCCATAACACTTCACCACTCTGCCCTGCTGCCAGGGTGACCATATTGGGGTCGCTATGTTCCATTTCTGGATTTTTCTTCATCAACTCATAGTGTTGCCTGAGCTCTTTTTCTGTGCCCAGTACAAACTCGTGTGTGAGTTTGCCCGAATTATTGATGATGAAACGTATGGTTTCACCTTGCCGGGCCTGCAAACTGGCGGGTTTAAAGCGCATATTGTCATTCATATCTATAGTAACAATACGGCTTACTTCAGCGGCGTTGCCAGGCTTGCCTGTGGCGGCGTCATCGTGTTTGTGGCCACCTGAGTGCGTGCCGGATGCGATGGCGATGGAGGTACCTGATACCATCAGCATACTGGCAAGCACAGTACGGCTTGCTATTAGAATAGTGTTCATGAATTTTGTCCTTGTCCAATGATGGAAGCGTCACACTGCTGCAGATGATTAGACATCGCATGCGCGAACATAGTCCGCCAGCATGCAAGCCGGCAGCAATGATGGTTAAACCCCGAATAGTTCAGGGGTAAATACAATTACGGGATTCAGAACCTTGGGGGTTTATCAGGGCAATCGCCGATATGGCCGGCGTAGGATGAAAAAATCAGGTCGATTTTTTCTGAAGTGGGACGCAGTAATGCAACAGGCAGCAGTGTGCTCAGGATGGCAGCAGCAACACAACACTCGTCGCCAGAGGCATCATGATCAATTGTAGCTTTGTGGCCTGATTCATCTGTATGGTGTGCATGATGTGCATGCTGTTGACTGTCAGAAGTCTGCTGATATTGAGCTGCACAACATGCCCTGGACGCAGCCAAGGCTGCCTGCATAGGGACAGCCAGCATCAGCACACATAACAGAAATAGTCGGAACAGCTTTTTCATGCGGTGAATTATAACTGTTTTACTGCTTCGCGACTCTATCGCTGACTGGAATGCATCCAGGTAAACGTATAAAAAAACCGCTGGGTTTGAACCGCAGCGGATTTATTCAAGAATACCAGGCTGGTTGATCAATTATCACAGTGCAATTTCAAAACGTAATTTCACAGTGCATCAATATCCCGCTCAGGCATGGGTTCTGACCTGATTACGCAGGGCTTTGATCAGGTCATGGTTGCGCAACACACCTTGATACTGGCGCTCTACAACCAGACGTACATGAGTAGGCAGGTCTTGTTCCAGGGCTTTGCGATAAGCTTTTACCGCGACATCCTCGCCACGTTCGCATTCGTCGAGTACTGTTTCATCATCCTTGCCAGTGATGGCAGTGCGGATATTGGTCCATGCACGATGTAATGCGCCCGATACGCTGCTGCTGGTTTCTGGATCGCCACCTTGATTACGCACCAGTTCCTGCAGCTCGTTAGCAGCAAGAGCACATTCGCGCCCACGTTCAGCCAGCATGGCTTTGAGTTGCGGATGGCGGCCACTCGCATCTTCGGCGCAGACTTTAAATCCTTCTTCACCGTCTTTGCTGGTTTCTATCAGGTCGTTAAGGGTAGAAATGATGTCGTCGTTGTCCATGATGTTTCCTTTATTGGTAGTGAATAAGCCAGCGTTAATGCTGAATATGATTGCCCGCTATATGTGCAGGCAGAACAGCTTGCCGACAACTTGCCTGTCATCATGATTACTGGCATGACAGGAATTTCGTCAAGGAAATCGTCTCTCTTTGACATAAGCACATACTAAAACCCGGAGCGAAGTAGCAGTATCGGACGTGGGCTTGCTGGCATGTAGGAACTCAAGAGATCAGGATCTGGTTAACAACCTGATTGGGGCAGATGGTGCAAACAGGTGTAGAGCCAGACGTGGTACTGGTCGCAGGGCGAACTTCGGGCGGTCTACAACAATGCTCGGCACCTGTCAGACCCATTTCTTCCGGGCTCAAAAAAGCAGCGTCTGATCAGGGATAACAGCCCTGAAGCATCATGCTTGCAGAATACATATTTGCTGCCACAGCACTGCAACTTCACTCGGCGAAAATTCAGTTTGCCTACAGTGACTTACTTCTGATTTGCCCCTGTTTACTTCATCTATTCCTACAAAGGCTAGTGTCCATGTCCTATATGGAGGCATTAAGGCCGATGCTAGTATGCAATGCAAGTTGATAGGAATACAGCTACACGCTGGCGGAATAAGAATGATGGCCAAGGACTTGCAGCATAGATCAGGATTCACCATTTTCTGGAGAAATCGCAATGAATACATGTCTATTTAAAAGTGGGATTTTTTTTCTGCAGGGCGCATTGAGCGTGGGCATAGGTCACCTGCTGGGCAAGCAACAATTGCGTGCCAGCGGGTATCAAATGTTGACCAATGCCAGATGCCAGGTTGCCATCGGTGATGCACAGAAGGTGATCAGGCAATGCATCAAACGCCAGCAAAATAGCCTCACTTCGATTTCACGGTCCTGAGTGCCGATTATCTCTAAAGCATTGAGTTTGAAAATAATGAGTTTGAAGCAATTGAATACAACCTGGAGAAATATATGATAGCCGCTAAACATTTGTTCCTTGTCGCCGGTCTTGCCAGTTGGGCTTTGATGACTGCTTTTGGCAAAAAACGATATCACGAAAAACATGCTGCCAAGAAATTGCATAAAACCGAAATCAGTACCTGGGAAGGTGAAGGCGGTAATTTGCCGCCAAGAGCAAGCCGCCCTGTTGCAAACGATAGCGCGACACCTCAGTAAAACCTCACTAAACCTATGCCGACAATACCAGCCCACGACTTTTAAGCCAGGGCGCTGGATTTGATCAAAAACATAAGGAGTAATCATGCCTAGCAACCCAAGCAATGCTGCAGCCCCTGCGACTGAAGCAACCACAAATAATATTAATCACCCTTCCGTCCCCTTTCCTACCAGCGATAACCCGCCACCCCTGGTAAAGCAGGTTCAGGAAAAAACGGCAGAAGCAGTCAAACCAGTAGCAGAGAAACTGACTGTCATCAAAGAGCAGGCCACAAGCAAATTAAGCTCAGGCGTGAGCCAGGCCGTGACAAAGCTGGGTGAACATAGCGAAAAGCTCTATACATCACAGGTAAAACTACTGGATAGCTGCCGTGTTCAAGTCAGAAAACAGCCAATGACCATGCTGGGTATAGCGGTCGCGACCGTGGTGGCACTCGGCGTCTTATTCGGCCGTCAGACGCGCTAGCAGGCCCTGGTGCCAGGGCAAAGCTAGCTCAGGACGGCCTTTGTCTGTTTTTGTGGCCTCCTCTTCCATCACTTTCATAGAGCAGCACGACTTGTCTTGCTGCTCTTATTGCGGAAAGAGGCAGAATATTTCTCGACTGGTTTCCCCGGTTTTCGGTCAATTCCATGCCACACAATGCAGCAGACTGAACTTCGCTAAAACTATGTGCAAGAGGCTTGCGAGAAGGTTACGAGAGGGAGTTGCGACGATATTCACCCATATTCTGTTGAGGTGCTATGCTATAGGAACAAATAAGGGCATATTCTGGATGCTTGCCCGGGTAAGGAAAAGTATGGTGAGCATTTAAAAAACTCCCCAGATTCTGGTTTAATGAATTTTTGTGATGCCATATAGAAACTAGTTGACGCAATTTTGTGCACTCGCAAATTTGAAGGAAGAAAATGATACGTATCGCAGTCTGTGACGACCATCAAATTGTACGGGCCGGCTTCAAGCAGATATTTTCAGAAGTCAGCGACTTCGAAGTCGTTGCAGAAGCGACGACTGGCCGTGAAGCCTTGGAGATCGCCAGGAAAGAGGCTTGTGATGTCATGTTGCTGGATATCAGTATGCCAGACCAAAGCGGTATTGACACTTTGCGTACCATCAAACAAGGGCAACCAGATTTACCCATTTTGATCTTGAGTGGCTACCCAGCCCAGCAATATGCTGTGAATCTCTTGAAAATGGGTGCGAATGGCTACCTGAACAAGGAATGTGATGCCGATGAGCTGATCAAGGCTGTCAGAACGGTATCGACCGGGCGCCGTTATGTGAGCGCTGACGTGGGCGAGATTCTGGCACAGGGCTTTGACCATGATGCAGAAACTGCTTTGCACACTGAATTGTCTGATCGCGAATTTCAGGTATTTTTAAGACTGGCCAAAGGTGAATCTGTATCTGATATAGCAGTAACATTGTCACTCAGCGTAAAAACCATCAGCACCTATCGCACCCGTGTCATGGAAAAAATGAACTTGCAGTCAAATTGTGACCTGACGTATTACGCCATGAAAAATAATTTACTGGAATAGACAAGCATCGGCAAGTCAGACAGAAGAGGTACGACTGCGGGGAATAAAGCTGTTCTGTGTTGCCCAGTACAGCTTAATGAGCAAGCGCCTGGATGTGACCAACCAGATTATCCATTTCACGGGATTTATCAAAAAAACCTTCCGCTCCCAGTGACATGGTGCGTGTTTTCAAAGCATTGCTGGGGTTACTGGTAAATACCAGGCGTGAACCATATTGACGGCCATCACTCTTCAGGCCAGACAATACTGCCAGGCCACTGCCTTCACGCAAGCCGATGTCTACAATGGCGACATCCCATTCGATAGAACGCAATTGATACAAAGCCTCTTTTTCACTTTCTGCGAAACCGATGACTTCTATATTCTCCGTCTGCTGCAATACCTCGATCAGCACAGAACGAATTCTTTGCGCATCTTCGATTAAAAATACTTTCAATTTTTTCTTGTCGTCCATTATGTTCCAAACTCTTACGAACTGAAACTCGCTGTGCTCAAACCGCCGCCGCATGATGAGGCCTCAATAGAATTCATTTTAAGGAGACTCAGATTGATTAGCAATAAACTTTCGCGGAATTGCTTGTAGGAATAAACCTACCTTCTCAAGTTTCTGGGGCTAGAAAAAATTCTTCAAGATTTACGACACATAATTTATCAATTCAGGTATTGTTTTTCATAGGCTGCACGTGAAGAAAATCCCTGGTTTTAATGAGAACACAAATGGAAATCTGCATGTCTGATTTTATTTTTCTTCATCAATCACGTGATGCATTCAGGTGCTATTTGAGGAAATTTTCATGAAAAAAAACACATCGACTTCGATACCGCTCTACATTACTTTTTTATTTGTGACCTGTCTTTTCATTTTGATCGGCAATGCCTATTCTGCTTACCAGAATATGGAAAAACTCAAGATCAATAATGACTGGGTAGAGCATAACTGGAGCGTCAAAGACAAGCTCAAGAATATCAATCTGCTCATCATGGATTCTGAAAGCAGCTTGCGTGGCTATTTCATGTCCGGTAATGAAGTCTACTTGCGCCCCTGGGGTATTGCCAGGAACAAGCTGGAAAATGACTTCAAGGAACTGGAAAGACTATTGCAAAACAATCCGGAGCAGATCAAGAACCTGGCAGAGTTGCGCAGATTGTATAACAGCAAAACCAAAGTCTTTGAAGCTGCCATGTCAACTTACAGGGAATTTGGTCTGACAGGCATCGTCGAGATATCTAAAGTTGGTGATGGCCGGGATGTCATGGATGAAATCAGGCTGCTGGACATCATCATGGAAAAGGAAGAAAACGAGGTGCTGGCAGCCAGGCGCAAGACTTTTTACAAGGAATATAAGGACGCCCTCTTTTTTGGTACAGCAACCAATAGCATTGCCTTACTGGTCTTGATACTGTTTTATCGCCTGATCTACCGCAGTTTTTATAAGCAACGTGGCATAGAAAATGCCTTGAAGATCGCCAATGATAATCTGGAAAGCACAGTATTAAAACGCACTGAGCAATTGTCGGTCCTGTCGCACCATTTATTGAATGTTTCAGAAAAAGAGAAGGCCAAACTGGCGCGCGAATTGCACGATGAAATGGGTTCAAATCTGACAGCGATCAGCATGGATATCTCAGTCGTCACGGAAAAACTCAAGGACAAAGAACCTGAACTCGCCAAGCAATTGCAAAGAACCAAGCGCGCCCTGCTTGACACTGTGGATTTGAAGCGGCGCATCATAGAAGATTTGCGCCCCAGCATGCTGGACAATCTGGGCTTGTCTGCATCTATCCAGCACTACTGTGAAGAGGCTACAGCAATTGCCGGTTTATCTTATGTGACCGATATTACTGAAGATTTCGATACCATAGATCCGGCCTGGTCGATAGCCTTGTTTCGCATTACCCAGGAATCACTGAACAACGTCATCAAGTATGCGCAGGCCACCGAAGTCAAGATCAGCCTGAAACGTACCGACAAGGGCTTGTGGCTGCAGGTACTCGACAATGGCATAGGCATACAGAAAGAGGCCTTTGCCAAACCAAAATCGCATGGCATATTGGGAATGCGTGAACGTGCCTTGTTATTGGGTGGCAGTTTTTCAGTGAAGCCAGGCGAGAAAAATCGCGGTACTGTCGTCGAGGCGTTTATTCCTTTCAAAGAATAAAAAAAACCCGTTGCTCTCACAACGGGGTTTTGAATGTCCTGATAAGGCTGGCCGGCCTACCTGATGACGACTCTCAAATGCACTCTAACGTGCCATAGCGGTTGAGAGAATTTGTTCAAACTCTTGTTTGGATACGCGATAACATTCGCCGGCATGCATTTCCAGTCCTTCGCGATCCAGCATGGTGATATTGCCGCGTTTGTACTGTATCAAACCTTCATTTTGCAATTTTCCAGCTGCTTCGGTAACGCTTTCACGGCGTACACCCAACATATTGGCGATCATTTCCTGGGTCACTTTTATTTCATTGCAATGCAGGCGATCCAGCCTGTCGAGTAACCAGCGTGACAATTGCTGGTCTATGGAATAGTGGCGCCCACACACAGAATTTTGCGCCATCTGTGCGAACAGAGCCTGGGTGTAACGCATCAGTATTTGCTGCAGTTTCCCGCCTTTGGCATAAGCTTCCTTCAATACCGAAGCCTTGAGCTTATACGCATCGCCTGCGCATTGCACCATGGCTGTGCCCAAAGCACGTTCACCCATTACTGCAGAAATGCCGAGCATGCCTTCGTGCCCAGTCACACCGATTTCAGTCACATCGCCATCAGCCAGCACATACAGCAGGGCTACTACTGCGGTGGTAGGAAAATAGACATGGGACAGCTTGGCGCCGTATTCATAGAGTTCTTTGTCAAATGGCAGATGTACCAGTTCCAAGTGTGGCAGGAGAAATGCAAGTTCATCTTCAGGCAGAGCAGCGAGGATATCGTTTTGTATGGCTTCATCCAGCAAACCCATATCTGTCGCGCTGACAGCCGGAGCATAATCAACTGAATATCTGCGATGCAGTGTTCCACCAGAAATCAGCGACGGATGCGCGGTCATAGAAACCTGTGTTTGAGTGATATTCATTTTTTTCCTCTTTTCAAAGACATCCAATGTCGTTTGGTCCCTGCGATAATCGTCAGGTGCAAACCTTATTTTCCTGATATTGACATCACCTGCTTTTATTAGCGCTACTGATGTCCGTCAAACTGATTACACTTTAGTTTGTTCTTCTTAAAACAGGCATCAGAGAGTCTGGCAGCCGCTTGTACGCTGAACGCGCTGCACAATGTGGGACTAGTCCTACAAGAGGGATGTCCTGTTGCATGTATATTCGCTTGTATTAAGAATAAGGTGCGTTATCGCACCGACTGATGAAGTCATAAAATTTATGATCGCCCTCATCACTAACAGTGGAGAATGATCATGAATATGGGCAAGCAAACTCTCATTGTCGTAACCCTTGCTGCATCTGCGATGCTGACTGCATGCGGCAGCAGCTCACCATCCACCACAGCGGGTTACCCTGCCTCGCAGGTAGCCTACAGCAGCTATGGTGTGATTGAATCAATACAGGTAGTACAGGTCAGCAGTGAAAATAAAGGGCCCGGTGCCGGTGCTGTCGTTGGCGGCATTGTCGGCGGTATCCTGGGTAATCAGGTAGGTGGTGGTCTGGGCAATGCAGCCGCCACAGCAGCGGGTGTAGTAGGCGGCGCTATCGTCGGTAACAACATAGAAAAAAATAATCGCAACCAGCAGTTACGTGAGGCATACCAAATCAGTGTGCGCCTCGACAATGGCGTTTATCAAACCATCGTGCAGGATAATATTGTCGATCTGCGAGTCGGTGCACAAGTCTACGTAAAAAACAATCACGTTTATCGCAATTAAAATTATCGCAGTCAAAATTATCGCAGTCAAAATTATGATATGCAGTTCGGTAAAAAAAATCATTCCCGCAATTGGGAATGATTTTTTTTACCGAACTGCCCGTCACTTTTCATTCGTCTCACTCAGTCACTCAATAACTCAGCAACGGTCTGCATGCCGTCTATATGTTCGGACACAACTTTCACGATCACAATAATCGGCACGCCCAGCAATAGACCCCATGCCCCCCATAACCAGCCCCAGAACAAGAGTGAGATAAAGACGGCTGCTGTGTTCATCTGTGTAATGCGACCTGTCATCCAGGTTGTGACTACGGTACCAACCAGTGTTGCAATTACGATTGAGATACCCGCTACCAGTAAAGCCATGGAGATAGTACCGAACTGTACATAGGCAATCAGGCAGACTGCCAGAGCCATTAAAATCGAACCGAAGTAAGGGATGATATGCAGCAGGCCGCTGGTTACTGCCCAGGCCCCAGCGTTATCCAGCCCTATCAAATGAAATGCAATCCAGGTCAGCAAAGCCAGCAGGCCGTTGGTGATCAATAACATGAACATATATTGCTGTACCGATGTATTAATCTTGCTGAGAATTTGCACGGTAATGCGCTTCTGCGTCAGCGACGGACCGGTAATCTTGACCAGTTTTCGTTTAAATTTATCGCCTGACAAGAGCAAGAAGAAAATAAGAAACAGCATCATGACTGTCTGCCCCAGCAAATCCATGATACCCAGAGATCCTGCCAGCAGTAGTTCACGCAATTTCAGCACAGGTGTTTCATTGACCACTGCCTTCTTCATATTCAGTTGGGTACCTGTCGTTGCCTGGTTGGTTGCCTTTTCTATTTCCGTAGCTGCAGTCTGCATCTTTTGCATCATACTGGCCTGGCCAATTTTCAGCTTGCTCATTTCATTGGAAAACTTACGGGTCGCTACCGGTAACTGGTCAAGAATTGCATCAAATTCCGTATGCAAGGAATTGACTTGCGTACCTATGATAGTGAGCATACTGATCATCACCACGGTAACAGCAAGCAGACGCGGCATACGCACACGCTGCAATGCGCCGACCAAGGGGGATAAGGTATAGGCAATAAAAATGCCAAAGATCAGGGGAATGAAAAAGCGCTGCGCTGCACGTAAAGCGAAAATAAGAGCAACGGTTGCCAGTATCGTCAAGGCGAGGCCACGGGCGTTGACATGAATGCCGGGAAACAGTTGGGATGAATTATCAATCAGCGCAGCCGTTTTGACATCGGGCAGCACAGTATCGGCTGTATTGGCGGCTAAGCTGTCATCACTGCAACCCCTGCCAGAAGGGGTATTTGGTAGAGGTACATCCATCGCTTTTGTCCACTTGTCTGAATTTTTTTAATTATGTAATAAGCGATTTGCGTGTTGCAGCCGACAAAATTTTCGGGCGTTGGCACCATTGTTCCTGGTACACCAGCCCGAAAAATGTCAGTCACTTAATGCTTATGACTGTCCTTGAATGCTTCCTTGACGTTGCCCAGGGCTTTTTGCATGCTGCCTTCAACTTGCTTTGCAGCTCCCTTGACTTGCTGTTCCTTACTGCCGACCAGCTTGCCTGCTTCTTGCTGGACTTTACCTGCCACTTTTTTTGCTGCGCCTTTGACTTGATCTGAATTCATCATGAAGCTCCTGTATAAAAAATGAAGTCTACAAAAATTGGGTACTTGCATCAGACTGGAAGCACTGCAAATCAGATTGCAATTGGTTTATTAACGAACGCCTGATAAAAGTAACTTGAGTTTAAGGTGAGGGAAAAACTATTTCAGTGCGTTAGCGAACACAAATAAAAAAACTCCACAATCAGTAAGATTCCTGTTTGCGGAGCAGATGGCAATCACGTCTGGCTGTCACGTGATCGCCGGCAAGCGAATAATTTGGAGGACGCTGGCAAATTGATGGCATCCTGCTATTCACCGACTCCGGTACTTATTTAGGCTAATAAGTAAGACAATAAGTAAGACAATAAGCACGACTCAAGCGAAACGCGAGTGCTTCGCAAATTTGCACAGCACTCGCGTCATGCATACGTCTATTTCACGCGTATATCGTTTTTAACCGATTTCACGCCTTTCACTCCAGACGTCACACTGACAGCCTTGCTGGCAGAGGCAGGATCAGCAACGAAGCCGCTTAACTGCACTATGCCTTTGAAAGTTTCGACATTAATTTCACTTGCTTTCAAAGTCGGCTCATTGACGATAGCAGCTTTCACTTTAGTGGTAATGAGGGTGTCATCAATATATTCACCAGTGCTTTCTTGCTTACTGGTTGAAGCACAGCCGAGCATGGTGACCATCATTGTTGCCAGGAAAATGCCCATGATTTTTTTAATTAAGTTATTCATTTTTTATACTCCTAGTGTAAATTTTTAATATCTATGTTTCAGATGGAAGGTAATACCTTAGGGGACTGCTTTTAAAACTGCACTACAAACCTGATGTGTGCAACGGGCTGGCATTTAGCTGAAAGAAACACCATGGAACCAGCTCAAAATTTGATCAATATTATTTATACTGTTTTTTCGCGGCAGCAATACAGTTCTCTTTGGACGGACCAGACATGGCATCGCACTTCTCAATTGCAACTTTGTAGTTGGCATCAAGTGCTGTCGAGAGAGCATCCACTTTGGCATCAAAAATCTTCTTACCTGCCTTGGCATCAGCAATCGCTATTTTTTGAGTGCCCTTGGCTTCTTTCTTGCAGACGTCCTTATCATTGCCGGATTTATCGTCACATTTTTCAATAGCCAGTGCGTACTCTGCATCGGCAACATCCGTTGCTGCTTTGACGTGATTTTTGGGAGTGTTTTCATAGTTCACCAAAGCTTCTGCCTTGACACGGGTACGTGCGACTTTAGCTTCTTCTACGCAAATGTCTTTTGCATTGTCTTTCAATGCATCACACTTTGCCTTGGCCACCTTGAAGTCTGCTTCGGCACGTTCTTCCGTCGCCTTGAAGTTTGCTTTTGCTACGTCAGCGGCGGCAAAACTGGAACTTGCAGTAAAGCCTGCAGCAGAAATCATTAAGACAGAAATTATTTTTTTCATGATATTTCCTTTATTTAAAAAGAACTGATTAGCCTGATTAATTTTTTGAACCACTAATGCAGAGGCATGGACTGTATCGTAGCAGCGCCCCAGGTAGCCAGATATAGGACACGGGACCGCCGATTTGTAGGACTAGAAGAAATAAGCCGGAACATCTGCTTGAACCCTGCTGGCAGTTCCTCACTGAACTATTTGATGTCGATCATGTCAATACTCTTTCTGAATGGAAAAGAAACTCAATCATGAGCTACCCTTGCAAACACCCATTTAAAATAGCGTAAATCGAATAATGCTTAGAAAACTATTCTCCAAACCAGCCCCACTCACAATCGTGGAGAGTCAACAAGAAGCACAAGCCATGCATGTCGGCGCAAATCCAATTAAAAAATTTGGTGATTGGACCTACAGTGAGCACACTACGACTGAAGACATTTTTCATTGCTTTCGCCTGATTCTAGGGCGCTCGCCTAATCCTGAAGAATGGCCAGGTCATGGCGCTCAGGCTGGCAAATCCCTTGATGCTGTCGTTGCTTCCTATTTGAACTCGCTGGAGTTTACCCAAAGACAGGAAAAGTTGACCGTTAAGCGTGACGTTAGCAGGATCCAACAAGTCAATGTTGGCGGCCTGCCCATGTTTGTCGACCCAGAAGACCTGGACCTGGGATTACCACTGATACATGGTGAATATGAGCCACATGTGACAAAAGTCTTCAAGGAACATGTTCAGGCTAGCATGGGTGTGCTCGACATCGGCGCTAATATTGGTTACTACAGTATGATTGCCGCATCTCTAGTAGGCGACACAGGCATGGTCTATGCGGTTGAGCCGAATACCAATAATGTCAAATTCATAGAGCTCAGCAAGAGAGAAAATGATTTCAAGAATATCAAAATCATCAATAGCGCGGCTGGTGAAGATTTCGACATACTGAGCCTGAATAGTTCGTACAGCAACGGCACGACAGCCCATTTGTCATCAAATCAGCAGACGTTGATGAAGAGCACAGTTGTAGCCTGCATGCCGCTGGACAATCTTATTCCGGCGGACCGAAAAATTGATCTCATCAAGATTGATATTGAGGGCTTTGAATATCGCGCCTTGCTGGGAGCCAAGCGCCTACTATCAAACTGGCATCCCATTATCATTAGCGAATTCAGCCCTGATTTCATGCCACTCACTGGTGGCAATGATGGTCCAACCTATTTGCGTTTTTTATTTGACCTCGGTTATACAGTTGCCGTCATCCAAAAAAATGGTGAATTGTTTGAAGTCGGCAACGATGTCGATAAAGTGATGTGTTTCTATAAGGACGTTGGTGAAGACCATATCGACCTTTTGTTTAAACACACTACAGCTGCATAGGTCAGGAGCCAGAGGCATGGGAGAAATCACTGACCAGCGTTTAACAGAATGCTGCTATTTCTCTCAAAATAGGATACTGCTGCATCATGGAATACATACAGTATCTGGTCAGGTGCATACTCGTTGAGCAAAATCTGTTTGAATCTGGCTTGCTCTTTATCACTGAGTCGATTGATGCTATTCAAAGAGATATGCCAGACTTCGCTATAGTATTCTGAAAAAAAGCCTGCAATTCCTTGGCCGAATGAGTCTGAGATCACGAGTAATTTTGGACCTTTTCTGTTGCTATGGCGATAGCGTGAGACATCACCAATTTTTCCCGCCGTGTCGGCAAACTCAGGAAAACAGGCAACGCCAAGGCAGGCAGTAATGCCAGCCTTGGCATAATCAGGATCATGAGTAGGCACAGTCAATGCCACGCCCGGCAAGAATTGCTGTATGTCGGATGCGACGTCATGCAGATTGCTTGTCAGTGTCGTTAATTTTTTGCGATGCAGGTAATTTTCTGCAACCAGTTGCGCCACCGGCTCAGGTCCATTACCTGTCCAGTGAAAAGTATTTTTTGGAAATACGGTTATGCTTTTCTTGAGTGCCTGCATTTCTGTCAGCGGATAAATAATTTTATCTTCTAGTCCTGGCAAAGACTTGAGTGTGGCTACGACGTCAGGCAAGCTGGGGGTATATTGCGCACATTGCTGTTGCAACCAGTCTGGCAATTTATCTGCATAAACGACCGGTTTGGTCGGCACCAGCAACAGATAACTTTCCGGCTTAAGCTGTACCGCCATGTGCATGAAGTCAGATGCAGTCCTGACTATCTCTGCCCGGTCTTTCTCTGCGACGTTTTTCCCGCACAAAAAATGTATCATGGCCAAGGGAGTATTGGCCGCGTGCGAGTTGAAGAAGATATAACCATCTTTACCAGCCGTCAGTTGTACGGCATTGATGTCGCCAAGCAAGTAATAACGCAATTTATTATTCCATGCCACCAGATTATTTCTGAAGCCGAAGTGGTCATTAAGATAGGCATCAACCAGCGCAGGGAATTTCAAGGTTTCTGCGAATGTTTTAGGCAATTCCGGCTTGCTGGCGAGTGCGCGGTTTTCTATACTGGGACCTTGTAATTTTCCACTTAATTGGACAAGGGCTGGCATCAGCAAGATGCCAAAGAAAGCGATAATAAAAGTGATGCGCCCGTAGATAATGCGTCCGTTTAGGCGCTTTTTCATGGCCGCCTGCAAATTTGATGTGCCGGAATCGCTCATAGTCATGATCCAGCCTCAGAAACGGAAATAAATAAATGGATTGTAAGCCCCCGTCGCCAAACTGACAGCCGACAAAATAAAGAGCATCAGACTGATAGCAGGTGCAAAGATACGAGTTGCTGCACGTGGCTTATTCAGTACCTGCAGCAAGGGAGTGGATACCAGTATGCCTGCTATCAAGGCCGTGATGACCGTGCCACTCATAAAGCTCATGACGGGAGCCATGGCATTATCTGCAGGCATGCCTCCGGCCATGGCAGCCAGATAATGCAAAGCTTGGGCAAAGCTGTCGCATCGGAAAAATACCCAACCTGTCATCACGATCAGGATAGTATAGATATGCCTGAATGGCCTTGGCAAACTCGCCATGGCTTTTTGCAGACCGATACGCTCCAGTACCAAAAAAGTGCCGTGATACAGCCCCCAGACCACAAAGGTCCAGTTCGCGCCATGCCAGAGGCCACACAGGAAAAACACGATGAACAGGTTACGGTAAGTGACCAGGCTGGTGCCCCGGTTGCCACCCAGGGGTATGTAAAGGTAATCACGAAACCAGCGCGACAGACTCAGATGCCAGCGTTGCCAGAATTCTGTAATCGACTGCGCGACATAGGGGTAATTGAAATTGCGCGGAAAACTAAAACCAGTGACCAGGCCCAATCCTATCGCCATATTTGAATAACCAAAGAAATCAAAATAGATTTGCAGGGTATAGCAAGTGATACCCAGCCAGGCACTGGCAATACCTAATGCTTCTGGTGCCAATGAGAATATCTGGTCGGCTGGCAGAGCGACGCTATTGGCAATCAACACTTTTTGCGCCAGGCCAAGAATGAAAATTTTGATACCCAGCTCCACTCTGCGCAAGGTATGTTGACGCTGGTGCAATTGCCTGGCAATGGTAGAGAAGCGAATAATCGGCCCGGCAATCAATTGCGGGAACATGGTGATATACATGGCAAGGGCAAACAGATTCTTTTCATGCGCGGTCTTTTTACGATACACATCCACCAGATAAGAGATCGCATGAAAGGAAAAGAAAGAGATACCCAAGGGCAGTGTGACCGCCTCCACCTCAGGCATATTGATACCCGCCCTGCCAAGCACGGCAATCGCACTACCCAATGCAAAATTGAAGTATTTAAAATAGGCCAGCAATAAGAGATTGAAGCCTATACCTGCCATAAAAACGGTTTTGCCTGTGCCACCTTTCTCTTGCGCCTTCCCCATGCCCAATCCACACAGATAATTAAGCAAGATAGAAATCAACAGCAAAGGCAGGTTTTTCGGCTCACCCCAGGCATAAAATATAAGACTGGCGACCAGCAACACTATATTACGCATGTGGCTAAACGGCAGCGCAAAATACAAAACGAGAAAGGCAGGTAAAAAATAAAATAAAAAGGTAACCGTACTAAAAACCATGTCTTGTGCTTTCTCTTGTACGTTCGCTTGTATGGCCGCTTGTATGTTTTTATCACAGCGCCTGCATGTATGAAGCAATGGCGTCAGTAAAATGGATGTTTGGTGCGGGATTTTAATGCCACGGGCTGCAAAAAAGAAGCAGAACCTTGGTTTTCTCATGCGAGCAGGCATTTTACTGCGCTAAATTGAGGAAAATGAAATAGCGATTGCGGCTTGAGCTGGTATTCGCACTACGTTTTTTTAATTTGCAAGGATTTGCAGGGTTTACAATGGCGTCCATGACTACGGAAACCTTCTTTCAGACTCCTCCAGTTACCTCGGCCCAAGCCTGGTTTGGTAAATCTTTTAAGGATTTGCACCCACTATTGCAGCAAATACATATACACGGCGGCACCTTGCAAGGTGAAATAGATATCAAACTGGGCAAGGGTCTGGCTGGCGTACTGGGCCGCAAGCTGGCAAAAAAGCTGGGTGTGCCAACCAGACACGCCCGGTCCGGCTACAAAGTCAGTATCAGTCATGCAGCAGGCAAATTAATCTGGGCCAGAGAATTCTTAGCGCCAGATGGTGTGGCACAAGAACTGATCACCGTGTTTGCACCACATGGCAACTATCCGCATGGTCATTGGCAAGAAAGTACGGGGCTCATGCAGTTCCGTCTCACGGTAGACATTCTGGAAGGTGGTGGCTGGAACTGGCTCGTCCTCGGCGCCAGTCTGCATGGCATACCTTTACCGGTGCGGCTATTCCCTCAATCACAAGCCTATAAATGCATAGAAGACGGACGTTACCGTTTTTATGTGGGCTTTGTCATGCCTGGCCTGGGTTTGTTGCTCAGCTATTCAGGCGTGCTGGATTTAAAACCTGTAATAGAACACGGAACCAAGCCTTGAACTAAGCCTGCAATGGCTTCTGCATCGCCAATAAATAACCCACACCCATAAAACCATGCAGGCGGAAGCGCTGGGTCAGCGGGTTGTAACCAAGGCCATGCTTGTCCTGCAATTTCAGGCCACTTGCGTTTGCCATTGCGAGTAATTCTGCCGGTTTGATAAAGCGTTTATATTGATGCGTGCCTTGCGGCAGGATACGCATGATGTATTCCACCGCCACAATAGCCAGTGCATAACTCAAGGGATTGCGGTTGATCGTTGAGAAAAATACCCAACCACCAGGTTTGACCATATCTGCACATGCTTGAATGACGGCTGCCGGAGATGGCACATGCTCCAGCATTTCCATACAGGTAATGACATCGTAGTGCCCGGTATGTTGCTCAGCCCAGGTTTCTGCACTGCTTTTAGCATAGTGCACATCCACATCCTGAGCTTGCGCATGCCATTGCGCGATTTGCAAGGGCTTGTCGGCAAGGTCTATGCCCGTCACTTTTGCTCCCTTGCGCGCTATTGATTCAGCCAGGATGCCGCCGCCACAACCTACGTCCAGGACTTGTTTATCAGCAAGCTGAGCCAGGCTGTCTATCCATTCCAGCCTGTGTGGATTAATCCTGTGCAGGGGTTTGAATTCTGAACTCTCATCCCACCAACGGCTCGCCAGGCTATTGAAGCGTGCCAGTTCAGCCGGATCTGCGTTGTTTTCCATAGTGTGAATAGTACTCATGGCATTCTCTATTGATTGATGGTGTATGAATTGGCTTACCAGTGACCGCGCCTGCGGTTCCAGCGGTACAGGTGTCTGGCGATGAAGTTATACAATGGCCGGGTCAGAAAATTCAGGCGTAATGTCAGCCAGGCCAGCCAGCGTCGGCCACTGGTTTGTGCCCACAAGGCAGCCAGTGCCTGCTCACCTACCAGCAGCTCGCCATTGGCATTGCGCACATGCAGGCGTTCACGTACAGTTTCCAGCTCGCTATTGATTGCTTTCACTGCGTCAGGTTCAGCATGCACGTCAATCCAGTTGATATTGCATGCCTGCATACGCCCACGCTGGTCACGTATGCCCGCATCACATACCGGACAGGCGCTGTTGTAATAGACCGTAGTAGTACCTTTTTCAGATTCCATGATATTTGATTACCCGTCAGCACTCTTGAAACAAGCTCATCAACATAAGCTGATGAACATAGGTTGATGAAACAAGCATATACCTTATTTAGCTAAATGTCTAATTATCTAATTAACTTCACGATCGGACGACAAAATGCTATGATGAATTATCACCATTGATTTACTCGCTATGGAAAAAGTATTTGAAGCCCTGGCATCGACGCCACGCCGGAAAATTTTGGCTTATTTATCGGAGACAGAATTGTCTGCCGGTGAAATTGCTGCGCGTTTTGAGATGACCAAGCCTTCCTTATCCAAGCATTTGCGCATACTGGAATCGGCGGGGCTGATTGCCAGCGACAAACGCGGGCAATTTGTTTTCTATCGTCTGCAGGGTGACAATCTGGCAAACACCCTGGCTTCGTTCATGCAGGCTGTATGCCCGGTATCCAAAGCCCTGAAAAAAGAAAGCAAGGCTTTGGCGGCGAAAAAATCCGTCGAAAACCGATAAAACTCTAATCAATCAACTCAGACAATTTTTCGTCTTGCGTTTGCGCAGATGCCGGCGCTTTGACTTTTGCCAGCAAGGCATGATTAGGTATCGGAGTGTTTTTGCCTACAAATAGCTTCTTGATCAGGTACGCCATACGGTTTTTTTGGAAGTCGTAATAACCGCCTATTATGCGTTCCACTGCAGCAAGCTGATGTTCCAACTCCAATTTAACCATAGGTGAAACCCAGTCTGTACGCCAGGTAATAGTTGCGCCACTATCCAGGTCAAGATAACCAAGAACCGGGTTGTTGTCAGAGATTTCGCAAGCCAGTGCGTGGCTGAAATCTTCTGCATAAAATTTTTTTAAAGTACCCAGTCCAAAATCGATCAGGTATTGTTCATCGACTATGCACACTGCATGCCCTTCTTTTTGCTGCTCGTGAACAAAGCCCTTGTAGCCTATATAAAAAATACCGTTATTTTGTTTGATTTCAGCATAGCATCCTTGAACCCTGGCTGTATAACCCTTTTCTGTCAGTATTTGCGCGAGCATGGCGGACATCGCAAAACAGCAACTGCCATATTGTTTGAAAAAATCCAGAATTTCAAAATCATCTGCGACCTGCCTCAGGTCGTGAGCAAGTTTGCGGTCTTTTACTACCTGTAGAAATGCGGTGTTCATTGTTACGAATCAAGATAGTGGGTGAAGATCCTGCACCATCAAAGAATATATTTACAAAGAGCAATAATATAAAATTCGCAATGATTTGTACGTGATAAATAGTAAATACTTGTAAGCAGATGTTTCGATATCGAAGACAGCCCTTCAGCAATCAGGCTAGCAGAGATCGGCAAGAAAACAAGAGCAAGGTTTGACGTAAAAACATAGCTTCCAGCGCAGTGCAGCTGCGCTGGAAAAGCACTGAATCCCGCTTAACGCGGAGTTTCAACCAGCATGCTGGTCATACGTCGGACCAAGGGTAAGACAAGCAGCAGTGTGGGGAAGGCAAACACCCAGGACAAGGCCCAGGAACCCATCCAGATTTGCAGAAAATGATCCACCAATCCAACACTGCGCAATGTACTGATCAGCGAGACGATAAAGGTCATCAGTATCGATAAAAGGAAGGGCATGACCAATCCTGCATAACGTGCCGGCAATTTACGCATTTGCTAACCAGGGGAAGAGTTTTTTTGAGTTTTCACGAAAATTTCATAAACCGACCAGACTAACGCCTGTTCTTTACGTATATATCCAGACATGAACCCTGCCCCGGCGAGACAGGCGCATAGACCGACATAAGCGCTTACGACAACTCTCATAGGAAGTCTGTTCGCCCAGTGTAATTGGCAATAAAACAAAAGTAAACAAGAGGGCAATAAAAAGTCAGGCTTGCCTTGACAGAGCTGTTGCGTGTAATTTGACGGCTTTTCTGTCGCACCAAGAGTTTAAGATACGAGCCTATGATTCCCCAAGAAAATCTGAGACAAACCTTTTATCAGGCCAGTGCTGCATCTGTTCACTATCCACGTCTGCAAGAAAACCTGGACTGTGAAGTCTGTATCATCGGTGGGGGTTTTGCCGGTTTGTCGACAGCGTTGGGGTTGATGGAACGTGGTGTCAGCAATATCGTTTTACTGGAAGCTGAAGAGATTGGGCATGGGGCATCCGGCCGCAATGGCGGATTTGTGTTTGGCGGCTTCAGTCTAGACAATGCAGAGCTGATCAAACAAATAGGCCGCGAACCTGCACGAAATCTATACCAGCTGACGCTGGATGCAGTGGCCCTGATACGGCAACGCGTCGCGAAATATCAAATGGATTGTGACATCAATGAAAGTGGTGTCTTGCTGGCCAACTGGTTTGACGATGAGCGAAAACTCCAGCAGCAAAGAGAATTCATGCTGTGTGAATTTGACGTGGAATGGGAACCATGGTCACGTGAACAAACCCGTGCAACCTTGCACACCGACAGGTATTTTGGCGCTTTGCATGAAAAAAATGCCTTTCATTTTCACCCTTTGAAGTATGCCCGTGCTTTAGCCGAGGCATTGAGTTCTAAAAGCGTACGCGTGTTTGAACAAAGCCGGGTAAGCGCCATTGAAACCGACAGCAAGGAAAAATTAGTACGCACAGCAAATGGCGCCGTGAGGGCAAAGCATGTAGTCGTGTGTTGTGGCGGCTATATTGAAAAACTTTATCCCAAACTGGCCCGCTCGGTATTGCCGATCGCGACCTACGTCATGGCGACAGAAAAACTTGGCGATAAACTGCCAACAGCCATGCAAACCGCAGCTGCCGTCTATGACACCCGCTTCGCCTTCGATTATTACCGCCCATTGGCAGATAGCCGCCTTCTCTGGGGAGGACGTATTTCCATACGCGAAAAGCAGCCTGCTGAAGTTGCCGCATTATTGTACAAGGACATGCTCAAAGTGTACCCGCAATTAGCGGGAACAAAAGTGGAATATGCCTGGAGTGGCCTGATGAGCTACGCCCAGCACAAGATGCCGCAAATTGGATGTCTGTCAAATGGAGTGTGGTATGCCATGGGGTTTGGCGGCCACGGTGTGGCACCGACCACCCTGGCTGGGGAAGTAGTGGCCCAGGCGATTGCCACTAATCAGGCCTTACCCGATGGCCTGGATCATTACGGTTTGCCACCCAGCTTTGGGGGCCTGGGTTTGATGGCAGCACAATGTGCGTACTGGTATTACGAATTACGTGACTGGCTACGTGAATGAATTTTCCTCTGTCGTGATGTGCAAGGTATTGTAAGATTAAGCCATGAAACCGCATCTTGTCGTCGCCCTTGCCTATGATCAATTGTGCACCTTTGAATTTGGCTGCACCGTCGAATTGTTCGCCCTGAACCGCCCCGAACTTGGCGTGGATTGGTATGACTTTGCCGTTTGTGCCGCCGAACCTGGCAAATTGCGGGCCGCAGGCGGTATCACGGTAGAGGTGCCGCATGACTTGAACATGCTGGATCAGGCAGACACTATCATCATCCCCGGCTGGCGTGATGCTGATGAAGTACCACCAGCGGCATTACTAGACAAAGTCCGGCTGGCTTATGCACGCGGCGCACGCATCTGCACTATCTGCTCTGGCGTGTTCATCATGGCTGCAGCAGGCATACTTGATGGCAAAACCGTCACTACCCACTGGCGCTATGCTGAAAAACTGCTCAAGCGCTATCCACAAATTCAGGTTCAAGCCAACGCCTTGTATGTGGATCAGGAGCAAATCATGACTTCTGCAGGTTCAGCTGCCGGGTTGGATATGCTGCTGCATCTGGTGCGCAAAGATTATGGTGCCAAGGTCGCCAATCTGGTGGCGCAGCGTCTGGTAGTACCGCCGCATCGAGAAGGTGGGCAAGCGCAATTTGTACCGCGCCCCATGCCCAGTGATGAGCATGCGCGTCTGGCAAAATTGATGGACTGGGTCAGATCCAACCCTGCCCTGCCACACAATCTGGCGTCGATGGCAGAAAAAGCCACCATGAGTATCCGCACTCTGCAACGTCATTTCAAGGACAGCACAGGTATGGCACCGGGTGAATGGCTGATACGTGAGCGCGTCGCCATCGCCAAGGAATTGCTGGAGTCACCAGCAAGCAGCTTGTCACAGATAGCTGAGCTGGCAGGCTTTGGCTCAGAAGAATCCTTGCGCCGGCACTTCCGTCGCATCGTCGCTAACAGCCCTGGCAATTATCGCAAGCAATTCTCAAATGATGTGTAAACGACATCCCTTCACAGCCTGGCCTGAGTATTCACACTAGGCTGATATGGCTGAACGTCTGTCATATGTAGAAACAATTCAGTCTCGGAAAATTATTATCGCAATAGCAAATCGTCGTAAAATTAAATTAATTTTTGAACAAATTTTTTGAAGGATATCCATGAGCAATTTCGATGAGGCAATTCACAGGAAAGAACAAAAAGCTGAACTGGCAGGGGACATCGTCGGCAGCCTGATCGCGATCCGTTCTGCCTGGATGCACGACGAAGATATCAAGGATAGTCCTGACGAGGCAAGGCTGGCCGTCCTGCTCAAGGAACAAATGGCGCTGGAACTGAAGCGCAACACGTTTTACACATTGGAATTGGAAGAACTGGATCAACTGATACAGACATACACGCTGCAACTCAAAACTGAAGATGCTGAGCGCGATACGTATCTGGCGTCGAAAGATGGAAAATGAGCGACGAAGGAAAACTATCTTCAGAGATTCATGAAAAAATCTTCAAGCAAAGAATTGAAGCAAAAATGCTCGCCAGCACACGCGCACTTGAATCTGGAGAGCAGCCAGTTGCTATTTTTCTGGGCGGACAGCCTGGCTCAGGCAAAGGGGGCCTCGCAAGAAAAACGATGGAAGAATTATCGACTGAAAAAACAGTGCATATAGATGTCGACAATTTGCGTGAAAACCATCCATCTTATCGTTCATGGCAACGCAATCCTGCAACCGAAAAAATCGCTGCAGATCTTTCTCATGCAGATGCCAGCGCATGGGGTAAGTCGCTGTTTTCTTCCGCCATCGTCAATCGGCGCAATATCATGATTGATGGCACGCTGGGCAATCCTCAAAGTACTGAAAAACAAATCAATATGCTCAAAGACGCTGGATATGAAGTGGTAGTCCGTGCTCTGGCAGTACAGCCAGAAGTGAGCCATCTTGGTGTACTGAAGCGCTTTGAAGAAGGTGTGCAACAGGGTGCGCCACGCTGGGTCCCTCGTGAAGTAGAAGCCTCGGCCTACAAGGGCTTACCCAAAACCTTGCAACTGGTGGAAAGCAAGCAAACTGACACATCAATACAGGTACAAGTTTTTGACCGCAATAAAAGTAAACTTTATGATAATCGCCAAACATCAATCGTCTCACAAACCACGGCAGAACAAACCTTAAAAACTGAACGGCAGCGTCCACTGAATGCCAGCGAGCAGCAATCTTATTCCAAAGACTGGGACATGGTCATTACATCCATGGCACAACGTCAAGCACCTGCGCAAGAAATAAAGGAAGCAACAAAGCTGGCCGAACAGATGTGCCCTGATAAAAAATTATCAGTTGCAGGAACAGTATCAATTGAAAGCAAAACAGCGAATCCGGATTTGGCACAGAAAAGCACAAAGCATGAAACTGCTGATACTCTCGATTCATTAAGCATGCCAGCGACACCTTCAAGCAAGCTGCTTGGAAAAATAGCCGAACCACCTTCGCCTGCGGCCAATGAATCCAGCAATCTTAAAGTGAAATAGCCTGACTTAAAAAATCAAGTTTTATCTTGAAGAGAAATAAAAAAAGGGCTGCACGAACATCGTGCAGCCCTGTCAAGCGCTCTGCATTACATTTACTTGATCACTTCCCCAAACCAGGCACCATAGGCTGGCAGCTCCACAATCCCACCATTGACCTGTCCCGGCAAGCCAGCATCCTTCAATTGCGTAGCATCCACTGTCGCAGGCCAGTTAAAACTGACGGGTTCATTTCCGAGATTGAATGCTGCCAGCAAACTATTGCGACCAGCCAGATCACGGCATATCGCCAATACAGGTTCGGGGGCATCAAAGAAACTGATTTCCCCCCTGCTAAGTTGTGGATATTTCTTGCGCCAGGCCAGAATATTGCGGGCAAAATTCAGCACGGAATGATCGTCTTGATCTTGTATAGAAACCGCATTGGCTGCATGTTCAGGCGGCACTGGCAACCAGGGTTTGCCAGTGCTAAAACCGGCATTTAACTGATCTGCCTGCCATGGCATGGGCGTGCGGCAGCCATCGCGGCCCTTGAATTCTGGCCAGAAAGTAATGCCATAGGGATCCTGTATATCTTCATAGGCAATGTCGGCTTCTGTCAGTGCCAGTTCATCACCCTGATACAGACAAGGTGTACCCTTCAAGGCCATCTGCATGACCAGCAGCATCTTGGCAAATTGAGGTGTCGCCTCTGCGCCACCCCAGCGTGTCATGACACGCACCGAGTCATGGTTACCAACCGACCAGGAGACCCAGCCGCCTTTGACTCGCGCTTCATATTCCTCGACTTGTTGACGTATATAGGCAGCAGAATACGTCGCCGTCAGCAAATTAAAGCTATAGGCCATCTGCAGTTTATTGCCATCCGCCGTGTAGTCTGCCATGACAGCCAGGGAATCATCGGCCCCGACTTCACCGATGGCGATCGCGTCAAATTCATTCAAGAGGCTGCGGATTTTTTCCAGGAAGACCAGATTTTCCGGCTGCGTCTTGTCGTGGACGTGTGCCTGCATGCCGTAGGGATTATTGTCCTGTACTGTTTTGTTATCACGCACCTGACTGGGTGGATTGTCACGCAAAGCCTGATCATGGAAATGAAAATTGCAGGCATCAAGACGAAAACCATCAACACCACGCTGCAACCAGAAACGCATATTGTCCAGATGCGCCTGCTGCACTTCAGGATTGTGGAAATTCAGGTCAGGCTGGCTGACCAGGAAATTATGCATATAGTATTGACGGCGGCGTGCATCCCATTGCCAGGCAGAGCCGCCAAATACCGATAACCAGTTATTGGGGGGCGAACCATCTGCCTTGGGATTGGCCCAGACATACCAGTCGGCCTTGGGATTATCGCGGCTCTTGCGACTTTCAATAAACCATGGATGCTGCTCCGAGCAGTGCGACAAGACCTGGTCTATCATGATCTTCAAACCCAGTTCATGCGCACGTTTTAATAAGTCATCAAAATCAGCCAGCGTACCAAAGATGGGATCGACATCGCAATAATCTGCCACGTCATAACCAAAGTCTTTCATCGGCGATGTAAAGAAAGGCGAAATCCAGACGATGTCGACACCCAGGCTGGCGATGTAATCAAGTTTCGCAGTAATGCCGGGCAAATCACCTATGCCATCGCCATTGCTGTCTGAAAAACTGCGCGGATAAACCTGGTAAATAACAGCATCACGCCACCAGTCACTTGTTTGCACTTCCAAAAAATTATTCATGGATTTGTATTTTCGTTTTGACTGCAAAATCAAGACCTCTGCGCTGCAAGGTCTTTTCAAATTTCAGGCGACACTGTCTGACAAGGACAAACGTTCATTCAATATCGCAGACACACCCAAAAATGCAGGATACTCTGCCGTGATCAGGTAAGTCGGTATTTGTGCCAGATAATCGGCAAAGCGGCCTTTCGCTTCAAAGCGTTTGCGAAAAGCAGATTGTGCAAAAAAATCACCCAGGCGCGGCACGATGCCACCACCTATATATACACCACCTGTCGCACCAAGAGTCACAGCCAGATTACCGGCAATCGTGCCCAGCATGGCACAAAAGTATTCCACAGTACGGGTACAGATAGCGCAACTGCCATCGAGTGCACGGCGGGTGATATCGGCGGCATTCATTTCTGCAGCATCTGCATGCTCGTCCATTTGCGCCAGGATACGGTACATCAGTTCCAGCCCCATGCCGGAAATCAATCGTTCAGCAGACGCATGCGGATATTCTTTCCAGACCTGGCGCAAGATTTGAATCTCGATTTCATTACTGGGAGAAAAACTCACATGTCCACCTTCACTGGATAAAGGCACCCAGTGCGCACCAGATGGGATGATGCCAGATACGCCCAGGCCAGTGCCTGGGCCTATCAAACCTATGGCACGGTTGGGTTGCGACTGACCACCGCCAATTTGCACGCGCTCGTGTGCAGCCAGATGTGGCAATGCCATCGCCAATGCAGTGAAATCATTGACGACCACCAGATTATCAAACCCGGCAGCCTGCCGCAAAGCTTCTATGGAAAAAGTCCAATGATGATTGGTCATGCGCACTACATCGCCATCCACAGGATTAGCTATCGCTATCGCAGCATTTTTGACTGCCGACTGACATACAGCCAACACTTCAGGACTGGATAAGTAGGCCGCAATGGCAGATTGCAGGTCGGGGTAGGCATTACATGGCAATACGGCAATAGCGGTAAATTCGTGGCTACGCATTTCCAATGCGAAACGCGCATTGGTACCGCCTATATCTGCCAACAAGCGAGGGATAACACCGTCTGGTTTTTTTGGATTATTGCTCAACATCTCACCATTCATATTTTTTGCGCCGGAGTCTGACTAATACAAGATAATAAGTCGCGGCCAGATTTTATGTAGCAATACTACATATATCAACAGCCCATGTCTAACAAATTTACGATTATTGAGTTAAAATTAAAAAAAATGTTGGCTTAAGCCACAATTAAACCGGTAAAACTGGCTGTAAACACGATTTTAATTATGTAGTCACACTACTTTTGTGACTGAAATTTTCTAAAATCAGAACTCGGCAACTTGTTTTACTCAGGAGACTGTTTTGTTTTTTGAGCAAGCTATTACACATACAAGAAGCTGCGCCAGCTTTTTGCTCTCGTGCAGTCTGTTGGTTTATGCCACCCAGGCAAGTGCCGACAATGCCCCAGCCACGTCCATTACGGCATGCAATGGAGAACCATTCGAAACCACATTGATGTCTTCTGCAATAATGTCAAAAGAAGCGCGCGCCTATTGGCTCTCCAGCAAATTGATACGCTGGCCAGGCGTGACAGCGGGAAGCAAAACCAGGCTCTATACATCGAGAACCGGGCAACTCAAACTAGGCAAAGGCAGCAAGCCATTCGGCTTTGATGAGGCTTTTACACTGACCGAGACCGACAAAATTTTGGACACCACCATTGCAAAGCGCTTTGCCTACATCGGATCCGGCAAAGAATATGAACTTGCAAATATCGGACTGCAACAACTGCGATCATTGCAGCAAGCGCAAGTAGTGATCACTACAGAAGATAGCGAAGGCCAGGTTCTTGATTACACCAGCCTGCAAATCGCTGGCGCCCTGGACGATTTGTATAAGAGCGCCGGCAGTCTGAATGATTACGGCGCAAACATCAGCAAAGCAGCAATTACTAAAACAACTCAGACACAATTCAAGGTCTGGGCACCCACGGCACAACGAGTCTCGGTTTGCCTGTATCTGGATGGCAAGGCCAAAGCCACGGCCATACTGCCCATGCAATCAGATACCAATACCGGTGTCTGGCAGGCCAGCAATAAGGCTGATTTGTCGGGCAAGTACTACACTTACCTGGTTGATGTTTACGTACCGGGCCAGGGCCTCGTGCGCAATCGTGTCACGGATCCCTACTCCATCAGTCTTACTACAGATTCAAAGCGCAGTTACATAGCTGATCTATCCTCCGGCAAATTAAAACCAAGGGGCTGGGACGAGCAAAAACTGAGCGATAAAGTAAAAAATCAGACCGATATGCAAGTTTATGAATTGCATGTACGTGATTTCTCCATTAATGACGCCACGGTAAAACCTGCCTGGCGCGGCAAGTATCTGGCTTTTACCGAAGCACATTCAAATGGTATGCAGCATTTGCAGGCGCTGAGCACAGCCGGCATGACAGATATCCATTTACTGCCGGTCTTTGACTTTGCCACTGTGTCCGAAGCCCATTGCCAGACCCCCGCCATCAAGGGTAAAGCAGATGGTGAAGAGCAACAAAAACTGGCTACGCAGCATGCCGATAAGGATTGCTATAACTGGGGCTATGAACCTTATCACTACAATGCACCTGAAGGCAGTTATGCGACCGATGCCAGCGATGGCAGCAAGCGCATCATCGAATTCAGGAAAATGGTCATGGCCTTGCATAATGCAGGCCTGCGTGTGGGCATGGATGTGGTCTACAACCATACTGCGGGCGCTGGCCAAACCCGGTATTCGGTGCTGGACCGTATAGTCCCAGGCTATTACCAGCGCCTGAACCTGCTTGGACAGATAGAACGCTCTACCTGCTGCGACAACACTGCCACAGAAAACACCATGATGGCCAAGCTCATGAGTGATTCCGTAAGCTTGTGGACACAGCATTACAAAATTGACTCTTTCCGCTTTGACCTGATGGGGCATCAACCCAGACAAGTCATGGAAGAGATGCAAGCCAGGCTGCGGCAAGAAACCGGACGCCAGATTCAATTCCTGGGTGAGGGATGGAATTTTGGTGAAATTGCCGATGGCAAACGCTTTGTTCAGGCATCACAACTGTCCCTGAACGGCAGCGGCATAGGCAGCTTCAGCGACCGCGCACGTGACGCCTTGCGTGGTGGCGGTCATGGTGATGCAGGCGATGGCGTAGTCAAAAATCAGGGTTATATCAATGGCCTGATCCACATGCCAAATGCCTTGGCAGACAAAGCCAGGCCACAACAGGATCTTTTGCGCGCAGCCGATATGACAAGGCTGGGCCTGGCAGGCTCAGTACGCAGCTTCAGCATGCAAACCTTTGACGGCAAGACCAGGCAATTACAGGAGATTGATTATGGTGGTCAGCCAGCAGGCTATGCCAGTCAGCCCGGCGAAGTCGTCAACTATGTAGAAAACCACGATAACCAGACCCTGTTCGATATCAATGCCTATCGCCTGCCCTTGAATACCAGCAGCGCGGACCGCGCCCGCATCCAGGCTTTGGCATTGGCAACAACCGCTTTCAGTCAGGGCGTGGCCTATTACCATGCTGGCGTAGATATCTTGCGCTCGAAATCCATGGACAGCAATAGCTTCAATTCTGGCGACTGGTTCAACCGGCTGGACTGGAGTTATGGCGACAATTATTTTGCCACTGGCTTACCGCCAGAAAAAGACAATGCGCAATTTTACCCTTACATCAAGGCCGTGCTGAAGCAGGCAAATATTAAACCGACGCGCGAAGATATTGCCTACTGTCGTGATCAATTCCGTGATTTATTGCAGATCAGAGCCAGCTCCAGCCTGTTCAGATTATCCACTGCGTCCGATATCGCACAGCGCCTGCATTTCTATAATACGGGAGCAGCGCAAAATCCCGTGCTGATTGCGGCGCATCTCGATGGCAAGCAATTGGCAGGGGCGAATTTTGATTCAGTCATGTACTTCATCAATATCAGTCCACAGACGCAATCAATACAGATAGGCGAACAAAGTCAGCGCGACTATCAATTGCATCCTACACATTTGCTTACACAAGCAGCAGATAAACGTGTTGCAGCAGAAGCGAAGTATGAGAATATCAGCGGTCGGTTTACGATTCCAGCCCTGAGTGCAGTAGTCTTTGTAGGACAATAGGAGGTTGCGAAGCTCTGTTTTGGAACAAGACTTGAGCAGAGCAATATTGATTATGGTGCGCAATAGACACCATGTAGTGCAAAACTTTTCATATGGGTAATTTATTACTATATGAATGAGTCTTTAACATGGTTCAAATATTGCTTATTGCTTAGCTATTTTGTCGATGAAATACAAACTGGGTGCTCATGTTGAGACATAAATCAGGCACTGCAAATTGTCCAGGAAAGGGATTCATATGCTTGCTACAAAAAATATGAAAAGTTTTCAGTCAAGAAACGCAAATTTAACACCAACAGCGGTTATTATTACCGCCTTCATATTCTAAGATCGAGGAGACAGCCGGAATGGATTTTTCAAATCGCCAGCAAGAGCCGGGGAAGAAGTTTATAGGCTTAGGGCTGGTTATCGCATTTCACGTAC
>NZ_JBYTAV010000008.1:0-388952 GCF_058788535.1 Undibacterium sp. FW305-107 | reverse complement strand
TTATCTCCCTCTGTCTTCGAACGTCATTACGCCGTAAAAACTCCTATTTCTTTGTCCTGATTTACTTGACCACTACAGGCAACGGGCTGGAAGTGGGTTTCTATGGCCGCGTAGCCCGTACTGCGCGGGTGCATCAATTCGGGCTGCGGGATAGGGTTGTGGCGGGCGGGGGTGATACTGAGTATGAGGAAAGGAGGGTTTTAGGATTGATTTTATCGGATCGAGATTTAATCAATCATTGGGTAAATTTGGTATTAATTTAACAAACTTGCATTTCTTTTTATTGCACCGACTAACTAACAGGTCTACTTTCTATAGGAATTGTTTTTAAATGTATCGCTCCAATATCCCTTGTCTTCGTCTGCATCCTTCTGCCAATTTAATGCCTCATGGAAAAACATTGATGTGCGTCCATTTAGTTCCTGAAGAATAAATTCTTTTTTAATGCCTGGTACCGTCTTTTTGTATTCCTTCAATGAAGCAATTACGGCGGCTATCTGACAAGCATCAGCAATTTCTGAAAATGAAATCTGGTCATCACTAAAATCGTCACTTGCAAGTATTAAATACGCCATCCTTTCAATTTTTGAGACGATCGGTTCTGTCAATGGGCGTTGAGCGCGAACACGGGTACAAAGCTCTATGAATTCAATTGGAACTGGCGCACGGCGAAACTCGTTAAAAATGTAGTCACTAGCTGCGTTGATTTCCAAAGCTGAGAAACGATTTAGCACTGGTCCCCAAGATTTTACAAACGCGGATTTATCCTGCCGCATATCCCACTTAAGGACAAATTTTTCATACGCAGCCGCCATTGCTAATTTCACTTCTTCATGCAGCGCTTCATCATCATATTCAAACATTTTTTCCCTGATTAATTATTTGATTTTCTATAAAGAGTCACGAACAACGCAACGGTCGTATCGTACCTAATTTAAACATCGCTTGCCGCACGGGCCAAGCGGTCATAAATTATTTTCTGGTATAACCCCTCAGCAAATGCAATTGTGTTGGAAGAATAAACCGTTGAATGAATATCTTCCAGATGTAAACGAGCGCTAACAGATTGCCCCCAATATGTGTTGATTAATTTGCGATCCTCTTCTGGCAATGTTGACATCTCTGAAGACTCAAAAATTGCAATCCTTGTTCCACTCGCCGAAATCTCAGACTTGTTTTCAAAATCCTTCAAGGTAAGCTTTAGATCAATGTAATTACCTTCCCCAACCGATACTCTTAGCAAAGCCGGAACTTTTACGGCTGTATTTGATCTGCCAGAATTTATGAGCGATGCAGAGACCGTAAAGAAAGAACGATTATCAACCAACTCCTTCCGAAGAATTTCCATTCGACGTTCCATTGCAGGAATATTTGTTTGAAGATCCGCATACCGTTTTTCCATATCTTCCAGACGCTTTTGATACCCAACTCTTAAATTTGAAAGAGTGATTTGTACATCAGTTGAATCAAAATCTACTTCCGGTGTGAGTGGCCTATTTAATCGATCACATTCATATTTACTAATTGTTGTAATCGACTTTACGTTATCAAGATCTTTTTTTCTCTCTTCAATTAGAGCTGGTAAATCTATCAGTCTTCGCTTCGCGTCTACCAATAGTTCCTCAGTTTGAGATAGCGTATAACCTCGCTTATTGATTCTTTGATTTGGACTTATCCAGTCGGGAAGCTCATCTGAAACTAAAAAACTTGGAGTTGAGGTCGGTTTTAAAGACCGCAATTCAGTTTCGTCGTCAATTGAAATCAGCGCCAAATCGCTAACAGTTCTTTTAATTGCAGTTAATTCGACAGACAATTTTGGAATATTTACCGCTCTTACTTGCCAAAAAGGGATGAATAGGGCGACCAACAACCCAACAATAGAGGATATAAGAGGTACGTAAGATGGTTGGATTGCAGAAAGTAACGCTATTAAATATCCTATCCCAGTTCCTATTACAAAACTAAATGGAATTAAAACCAAAAAATAACGCCCACGATAATATTTGGTATTCTGCATAAAAACCTCGATTACTTACTTGATAAACATACCTCGCAAAACAAGTGTTTTTTATTGCACTCTGATCTGAAGTACAAAATACTGTAGCTGTACGCGAGCAGGGTGTATATCATTAACGAATTTATATTTAAATTTGGCAAATGAATTATGTGTACTAATGGTTAATTGTTGTTAATTACTTACTACTACGAAACTTTAGTGTTCATAACCATACACATTGCCAAACCACCCATACCTGAGCTGTGCTTGCGCCAGGTGCTGAACACACCTAATACCGTCAGCGGCCAACCACCCGCGCCCGAAAGTCGTGGTTTTTTTACGTCCATAGGTTTCCCTATGGCCGGGTAGCGCGTAACGATACAAGACCCGCAAGGGGAAAGTTGCGGGCCGTCTGATGGCGGTGTTGAAGTACCTGGCCACCCTCTCAACAGGGGTGAAATTCAACGAAAAACCATCAGGAGGCCATCATGGCTGCTCATACCCCTATTGCGTCTGCAATAGCTGCATCATCACAACCCTCTTTTGCCTTTTCCAAACTCCAAGACCTGCGCGCCAGCTTTGAACGCCTGCGCGGCCTGCAAATCGACGCCCTCAAAGCCATGGGCTTTGCATCCTGCTAGATTACCCCAGCCTGGTCACCGTCGGCAGCACAGAGCCAGACGAACCCACCATCATCACAGAATTCTGGGACGCCATCGAAGAACTCAACAACCTCGGCATAAAAACCAACCATGCCCGCGACACCACCACCATCGCCATCAACATCAACGAAGTGGCACGCCTCGTCCAAGAAAACAAAATCCCCCTCCCCAACCACCAGGAGATCCGCCGCAACATCCCCTTAAGCAAATACAACCCCTACCAAAAAAAACACCGTCGTCAACAGCGCCATCGCTGGCAAGTCAATGAAGTGCTACATCTTCAAAGCCCGGGGAAATGGAATGATTGAGGCTACGGCAAGATGATATGCCAATGCGGTTCTAAAGTTGGCAGTGTTGATTTCTTAATCGGCACGGCCAATCTCATCAAAAGCACTTCTTATTGTTAGACAAAAATATTGCCGTCCTGTTATTGGATGGCTATATTAGGTAAAAGGGAACCTGAGCACATCTGACAGCAGCAAGCTAAATAGAAATTTAACGTTTAAGGAATCAATATGGCGCATGAGATGTTTATCCCAAAACTTGAAGATAAAGTATTGTTTCAGTGTTTAAAAGATGCTGCCAATCTCTTTGGAACCCAAAATGTGTCGGTAACTTATAAATGTATCGGCGACGTCAGCCCAACACTTGACCCTCGTGATTATGCCGAGAACGCAGAACTTAGTTACATTGAGACTCAGAACAGCCATTTAGTCCGGCTTTTCACTTTCACAGTCCAAAATTTTACAATTCATTTCGAACGTGGTGGCTTTCACGTGCCACGATCGCCATTTTTTGACATGTTACGATTTACAAGGGAACAAAACTCACCCCAATCTATTGAAATACTCAAATTAGTATCGTTAATAATTTCCAAACTCAAAGCATTTGAACCCGGAAGAGTTCCATCTGAAGGCAGTCCTTCGGCGCAATTTGAGCTTCAAGCAATACATGCGTCAACACTAGATAAACTAGAGAATGTCAACACGGAGCTCATCCAAACTACACACCAATATCGGGAAAAGATCGACAATCAATTTATTGAAAAAGAAAAGTTACTTAGAGATGAAGTGAATTCTGAACGACTTGCATTAGAACAATTACGTCAAAAACAAAACGATGATTTAGCAAAAAAAGAGCTTGAACTTGAACATCAAAAGACCATTCTTGATGACAAAAGCAATACCCACGCACGGAGACAAATCAGAAAAGACATCATCGCAGAAATTAAAAGTAGACAAGAAAAATTTCAATTAACAACGGGAACAAATGGCCTCCGAAAACCCGTTGCCGTATCGATGATACTACTGGCAGTATTCTTTATAGGTATGTTAAGTTTCGCTGTTATGGATTTCATGCGCGATCTAAACGTTGAGCAAAGCCCTTATGTATTTCTATTGCAGATTTCAAAACAGATTCTGTATTCCATTGGTTTCGTGGGCACTATTCTTTACTATATACGCTGGCAAAATCGATGGTTTGAGCAACACGCACAGACAGAATTTCAACTAAAACAGTTTGAACTTGACATGGAAAGAGGTAGTTGGATTGTTGAAACCAGTCTGGAATGGAAAGATGCAAAAGGCACTACGATGCCTAAAGAGTTGTTAGATAGCTTGAGCAGTAATTTGTTTCGTGACTCAAGAGAGAAAAGCGAACCATTGTCCCATCCACTCGATCAACTTGCATCCGCAATCCTTGGAACAGCATCTGCCGCGAAAATAAAAATTGGCGATTCTGAAATACAGATTGACCCCAAGAAATTGGCAAAAGCAAAACCGATTCCAGATGACTCAGAAAAATCCGTGTAAGAATCATTACGCTTCACAAGTCGCGAATGCAAACGGACTGTTTTCAGTTGCAGCCCATAAATCAGATACGTCACTCGGAAAATACAAATGACTGGATATGGCGGCTACATTGATCGACTATCAAGAAAAGTCGAAGCAAGACTTTCTTACATTGAAGCTATATATAACTTCGATTTAGGTACTGAATTTGAAATCGCAATGTGCCTGCTTTTAGAGGATATACTTCCAGAAAAATATGGCGTATGTAGAGGCTTCATCATAACGGAAGACGGAAGAAGTGCCGGGGACGACATTATCATCTACGACAAGATGAGCTGCCCAACATTGAGATCTTCGAAAAAATCACAATATTCTTTGAAAGAGCAAATTCCCGTTGAGGCTGTATACGCATATATAGAGTGCAAGCATTCGATAGACGATGAAGTTGTCTTAACCAAAGCAACCGAACAAATACAAACTATCAAAAACCATATTCTATCGCGTAAAAGCAAAATTAATTCAGAGTATGAAGAAAATGGTCCCTCCTACAATGGAAAAGTTAGAGATTGGCCCAGAACGTATCCGCCAAGAAAAAACCAACCATACTGCGCAATAATTGCGAAACACTCAAATGGATTGCAATCCAAAACGACGTTTTCCGGTGACTACACTCCTGACCTAATAATCCTTGGAAGCGATTACATCGCCACCCAATCAGCTAAACTTGGCCCAGACGGTATTAAAGGTGCGATTTTTTTCGATCCGAAGTTCTATTCAGGCCTCCAAGTTGAGCATGTGAAAGGACAAGCCTTTGGACTTGGGCTAGTTTTGCTTTTGCAAGCGTTGAATTGGATAGAGTTGATTCCAATAGATTGGCAGAACACGCTAAATATTTCGTTTTCTGATATTGTTTTTGGCAAATAGTTTTTAATGCTTGCTCTTTCTGAATTAGCTTACTCAACGGGTGGCTTCCACAGTAAGAAAGACTTCCTCGCGCACGCGTAAACGCGACTGAGTTACTAAGCCCCATAGCAACCCCTCCCCGCGTGACTGGCTAGCCCGGTCACATCACCATAGTCGGCATGGAATTCACCCTTGCCGACCTCTCCCGCCGCCTGCAAAATCTCGTCCGCTTTGGCACCATTGCCGAAGTAAAACACGGCCGCGTACCACAAGTGCGCCTGCAAATTGGCGATATCAAAACCGGCTTTTTGCCCATGGCAACGGCACGCGCTGGCAAAACAAAGACATGGAACCCGCCAACGGTGGGCGAGCAATGCGTTTTACTTTCACCCTCTGGTGAATTCGCGGGCGGTGTGGTCTTGCCAGGCATTGGCAGCAACCATAACCCCGCACCTGACACCAACCCAGACAACACCCGCACCGAATACCCAGACGGCGTGACGGCTGATTACAATCACGCCGAGCATCACTACATCATCGCTTTACCTGCAGAGGACAAATTTAGCTTTGTAGTTGGCAATACCACGCTGGAACTGCGTAACGACTGCGGCGGCAGGTGTAGATGAAAGTAGCCCGGTGTACTCACACACTAAAATAGAAAATGCAAATTTGCGTGCAAACTTGTGCAAAGTTTTGTGCCGCTTTTCAAGTTGCAGACGGCAGTCTCCGTAACCATGCCCGCTTTTTGCTATTTTCATTGATTTCTTATAATGAAATTAATAAAAATGCACAAAAAAAGCCCTTGATTATTCATCAAGGGCTTTTTCGTATTCGTTGGCGGAAGCTGTGAGATTCGAACTCACGAAGGCTATAACACCTCGCCAGTTTTCAAGACTGGTGCATTCAACCGCTCTGCCAAGCTTCCGAGCCGCATAGTATAACCTTTGTGCGATGCTTGGGCAAGGGTCAAATCTCGAAATGGAAATTTTTATCCAGCAAAGTGAGCAATTGCTGGGGGCTGACGGGTCTGGAGTAGAGGTAGCCCTGCACTTCGTCGCAACCGGCGTTGATGAGGAAGGCCAGTTGTTCGCGGGTTTCTACGCCTTCTGCGATGACTTTGTGCTTGAGTTGCTTGGCCATCATGATAATGGCGCTGGCAATGGCGCAGTCGTTCTGGTCTGTGGGGATGTTGAGGATGAATGAGCGGTCTATCTTAAGCGTGTCTATCGGGAAACGTTTGAGGTATGAGAGGCTGGAGTAGCCGGTACCAAAATCATCAAGAGCCAGCACGACGTCCTGGGCGGTGATTTGCTCCATGATGGCGATCACGCTTTCTGTGCTGTGCATGAGCATGCTTTCGGTGATTTCCAGTTCCAGCCATTGCGGGGAAATCTGATAGCGATGCAGGGCCTCTTTAACGCGCAGTGGCAGGCTGTTGGTGAATTCTCTCGCCGTGACATTGACTGCGATGCGAAACGGCGCTATGCCGCTGTCTTGCCACTCTCTGGCTTGGGCGCAGGCGGTTTCCAGTACCCAGGCGTCGATTTGCAGGATCAAGCCGGTTTCTTCGGCGATGGGGATGAATTCTGCCGGTGAGATCAGGCCTTTTACTGGATGCTGCCAACGCAGCAAGGCTTCTGCACCGATGATCTTGCCGCTTTGTATGTCGACCTTGGGTTGGTACTGTAAATAGAATTCCTGGTTTTCCAGGGCCTTGCGCATGCTGGATTCTAAATACAGCCTTCCAGCGATGCTCTGATTCATGCTGTCGCTGTAAAAAACAAAGCTGCCGGACACATTGCCAGCGCTGCGTTTGGCCTTGTACATGGCGATGTCGGCTTTTTGCAGCAAGGCATTGGCGTCATTGCCGTCTTGCGGGAAAACGCTGATGCCTATGCTGGCACCAACACGCAATTCATGGCCGGAGACAATGAAAGCATCGTTCAATGCCTGCAAGAGTTTTTGCACCACCAGGCTGGCATGAAAATGCTGGTTGATGTCGAGTACTGCTATAGCGAATTCGTCACTACCCAGGCGGGCAACGATGTCGTTTTCGCGCAGGGTCAGCAAGAACCGGGCTGCCACCTGGCGTAGCAGTTCATTGCCTACTTCGTGCCCCAAGGTGTCATTGATGAGCTTGAAACGGTTCAGGTCAAGAAAGATGATGGCGGCGCTGGTGTTATTTCTTTGCGAATGCAGCAGTGCATTATCAACGAGTTGGCGGAACAGGCTGCGGTTGGGCAGATTGGTCAGGCCATCGTAATAAGCAAGGTGATTGATTTTTTGTTCTGCTTCCTTACGGTCAGTAATGTCACTGAGGTAGCCGATGATGCCTATGGGCAGGCCATGGGCATCACACAGAGGTGACAGGCTGAGGCTGGCCCAGAAGACGTCGCCGGATTTTTTTTTGCGGCGGACTTCCATCTCACGGCCGCCGTGTTCCAAAAAACTGTCATACAGATGTACGCCCGACTCATCTTCATCGTCATACAGAAACAGGATATTGGTGCCGATGACTTCTTGCGCTGTATAGCCAAAGAGTTTCTCTGCACCACGGTTCCAGCTAAGGATGAAACCAGCCAAGTCCATGGTAACAACTGATTCATGTATCTGGTCTATGATCTGGGTTTGTTGCCACTGCGCCTGGGCAGAGGCCTGCAATTCCTGATCAAGTTTTGCGCGTTTGGAAAACAGTTTGGCCGTGAGGCTGGCGAGGGTATTTAATTTGCTCAGATCGGCTTCGTTGATCTGCCCTTTTTTGCCGGATAAGATGTAATAAGTTTCAGGTGAAGCCATGCACAGCACATCGGTTTGCGTCTTTTGTTCATCCAGCTTGCCGCGTTTGAATGCTGCATTGGCATCATGAAAAACTTCTTTGACGATGCGATTTAAAGCGGCATCCAGCTCCTCACCTTGCAGGCATAGCACTGCTTCACCAAGACTGGCACCGACTTCAAGTTCATCTATCGCATGCAAAGAAGTCATCTACATGTCCTGGCAAACCTGATTCACCCAGGCATAAGCAGTGATCATGCAGTCATAATAATCATCCGCGGTCAGACCAAGTTCTTCTATCAAGCCTGGATCGAAGTCCTTGAGAGGCCGGTCTGCTCTTTCGACCAGATCCAGGCTTTTACCCAGTGCGCCGGACTTGTGTAGCAAGGCATCCAGCACCTCTGTATTCAGATTGAGGGGCTGCAAGACTTCAACCAGAGGATTACCGAACAGTTTATCGAGTAATGAAAACATGCCGACCATGAAGGCGCAGTCAAGCTCATCCTTGTTGCCACCACGCTTGAGGTAAATTGCCTCCATCAGGCTGGCGCGGAAAGCGGCACGTGGCATCAGTGGATTCAAGCCACCATGATGATCTTGTTGACGTGCATACAGCAATAATTGCAACCATCTCTGCAACTGCCGGCGGCCCAGCAAATTGATGGCCTGGCCAAAGCTGGAGACACGCACGGTTTGTGCAAAGGCAGCAGAACTGACAAGCTTGAACAGCATGAAAGACAGTGTCGCATCCTGTTTAAATAATTCTTCCAGCTCACGCGATTCGGCATCACGTGCAACCAGGCCCAGCAGCTTCAATAGCCGCGTTCTGGCTGTCGCATCGGCGGCCTTGTTACTGACGGGTGGGTGAAATGCATAATCGCCAGAGAACCATTTAAAACCGGCTTCATTGGCCTGCTCTTGCAAGGCTGCATGTGGCAGGTGTTGCGCCAGATGGTTGCCGCCATGCAGGCGCAGCAGCAAGGGTTTGACGTGTGCGGGAATATCCTTGCTGCAGTCAACGCTGATTTTTTTTGCGCCTTCCCAGATGGCATGGTCGTGCGTTTGCAAATCATCGACAACAATCCGGGCACCATGCGAACTGAAATATTTAAGCCTGGTTTGCACTTCTTTATCTTCGGCAGCTTTTACTGGCACACACAAAAGTATGCGTGCTAGTGGCAGGCGAGTATCGATGTCTGCCGGGATCAAGAGTGGGTCTGTGATTTTAACCAGAACAGAAATACCAGAAAGCCTGGAAAAGATTTCTTTTTCATGCAAAAACTGTAGCAAAGCAATGACATCACTGACTGGCAAAGCACCAAAATCAGTTTGCAAGGCAAGCAACTGCTGCTTGCTATTCATCACGGGCAAAAAAGTGCCAATTCCACGAGCAAGAGTCATAAAGAAAGACTTCAAATGTTACAAAAATTGGTAGAGATATTAGTTTGGGACTTAACCAATTGCAACACAATTTAAAGCGACAGGTGAGGTATTTTGATACTTGGTGAGCCTAATCTGACACAATTGCCAGAAAACAAGCGCAAAATCGCCGAATTGTTGATTTTGCAGCAGCTGTTGTGAATACTGCCATGCAGCTATCAGGATAGGAGATATTTTAGATTTCACCAATAAAGCATGTGGTAAAAATACCATGCTTTATTGCGTGAACTATGCAGGTGAATTAGTCGCCGCCCAGAAAAATCTGCTGCAGATCATTCAAAAATTGTTTGCCCAGCGGCGTTGGGCAAATGATTTCATGGTCGCGGTAGAGCAGGCCCTTATTCTCAGCAATCAGCAATTCTTTTTCTATGGTGTTGAGCAACATGCCTGTGCGCTCCTGGAACAGGTTGACCTTGAAGCCCTGCTGCAAGCGCAATGCATTCAACATGAATTCAAAACCCATTTCATCCACAGGAATTTCATGCGACTCTTGTACGCAGTTGCCAGCAGCCATGGCATCCATATAAGCCTTTGGTTGCTTGTAGCGTGCCTGACGTATTACGCGGTGCGGGAAGGATATTTTTGAATGCGCACCGGCACCTATGCCGAGGTAATCACCAAAATTCCAATAGTTCAAATTGTGTTTGGATGCCCTGCCCGCTTGCGCATAGGCAGAGACTTCATAATTGCCATAGCCTGCTGCAGCCATGCGACCATGGATGATGTCTTGCATTTCTGCGCTGAGGTCATCATCAGGTATGGCCGGCGGGAACTTGGCGAAGTAAGTATTTGGCTCCAGCGTCAGGTGATACAAGGACAGGTGCGGTGGCGCAAAAGAGATAGCAGTCTCCACATCCTCCCTTACTTCATCCAGCGTCTGGCCTGGCAAGGCAAACATCAGATCGAGATTGAAGTTATCAAAATTCGCCTGCGCGATTTCTATTGCGCGACGGGCCTCGTCGCCATCATGGATACGGCCCAAAGCAGCCAGGTGTTTGGAGTTAAAGCTTTGTATGCCTATCGATAAACGGTTGATGCCGCTCTGGCGATAAGAGCGAAATTTTTCTGCTTCAAAGGTGCCGGGATTAGCTTCCATGGTGATTTCTGCATTGCCATCCAGTGGCAATAGCGTACGCACGTCAGAAAGCAATCTGTCCAGACCTGCTGCCGACATCAGGCTGGGCGTACCCCCGCCGATGAAGATGGTGTAGATCTTGCGACCCCAGATCAGTGGTAAAGCGGCTTCGAGGTCGGCGCGCATGGCATCCAGGTAGGCTGACTCGTCGAAACTGCCTTTGACTTCATGCGAATTGAAATCGCAATAAGGACATTTGCGCACACACCAGGGGAAATGGATGTACAGCGATAGCGGCGGCAATTGCGTGAGGTTCAAACTACCTGGCGCAAGATACTGGCTGGCCACGTCACCGGGTATATTCGACAGGTCCGGTGATTTTTTTTGTACAGGCTGGCTTACCGCTATGGGCTTGATGGGTATCATTTCAGTTTTTCAACAAGGGCGCGCAAGGCTTGCCCACGATGCGACAATTGATTCTTTTCTGCTGCTGCGAGTTCGGCGACAGACTTGTTCAAACTAGGGATGAAAAAGTGTGGATCATAACCAAAGCCATTTTCACCACGGGCATCTGCAATAATTTCACCTGCCCAGACACCGTCAGCAATCACAGGCTGGGGATCAAATTCTGAACGGACGAAAACCAGTACACAGTAATAATAGGCTGACTTGTCTGCTATGCCAGCCAAATCTATAATGAGTTTTTGGTTGTTACGAAAATCAGACTTGGGCTCACCGGCAAAACGGGCAGACAAAACACCAGGCGCGCCTTGCAAGGCATTGACGCAGATACCGGAATCATCGGCCAGTGCTGGCAAGCCTGTCAGGCGGGATGCATGCCTGGCCTTGGTCAGGGCATTTTCTACAAAGCTGGGATATGGTTCCTCAGCCTCAGGCACCTCAAACTCAGATTGCGCCCTGAGGTCTATGCCCAGCGGTGACAGTATCTGGTAAAACTCTTTGAGTTTGCCCTGATTATTCGAGGCCAGGACTATTTTCTGGTTTTTGCTCATACTCATATACTTGTGATTCCAATCAGCTTACCTGCAAACCCAATACTTCTTTTTGCAAGGCGATCAAATCGGCGATGCCGTCATGCGCCAGGTTCAGCAGGGTGTTCATGGTCATACGGTCAAACGCTTCGCCCTCTGCAGTGCCCTGCACTTCAACGAAGTGACCATGTTCTGTCATGACGACATTCATGTCTGTGTCACATTGAGAATCTTCAGGATAATCAAGATCCAGCACAGGATGTGATTGGTAGACACCCACCGAGATCGCCGCAACAAAATGCCTGAGTGGTACGCGAGGAATGACTTCACGCTCTACCAGTTTGGAAAACGCATCATAGGCAGCAACCATGGCACCAGTGATGGATGCAGTACGGGTTCCGCCATCAGCCTGGATCACATCGCAATCGATATGCAGGGTACGTTCACCAAAGGCTTCCAGATCAAAGGCAGAACGCAAGGAGCGGCCTATCAGGCGCTGGATTTCTTGCGTGCGGCCAGATTGCTTGCCCTTGGCTGCTTCCCTGTCCATACGGGTATGGGTGGAGCGTGGCAGCATGCCATATTCTGCGGTCATCCAGCCCTGCCCTTTGCCTTTTAAAAAGCCAGGGACCTTGTCTTCTATGCTGGCAGTGCAGATAACGCGGGTATCACCAAATTCGATGAGAACAGAACCTTCTGCATGCTTGGTGAAATGGCGGCTGATAACCACCGGGCGCAGTGCGTCCGGTGCGCGCCCGCTAGGGCGAAATGAATTTGACATGATGTTTAGTTCTTGGAGGTGATGCGTGATGATTTGTGGATCGCGTTGCGAATTTCTGCTATGGCTTTTTCAATTTCAGCGTCGTTGAATACATCACCATCGGTGGTTTCAATTTCTGCGTCGACTGGTGCCTGTATGGTAGTAGTGACCGAGCCTATCGGCAAGGTGTTGGTCGAGATGATGGTTGAATTATCCATACGGTCATCGCCTTCCCACATCATGGCCAGGGCTGTGACATTGTCACTTTGCTTGCCAGCGATATCGACCGCTGAGCGTATCAACTCAGGTACGGCACGTACGATCGTGTGGTCGTGCAGGCGCTGCGCCAGCATATGATCTGGCAAGACTGACCATAAACCGTCCGAACACAGCAACAGCAAATCGCCGGGCTGCAACACCGCACGGCGTGATAATTCAACGATAGGTGCATTGGGTGCACCCAGGCAGTTAAACAGTTTGTTGCGGTCGGGATGGGTATGTCTTTCTGCCGGATCAACCTTACCCTGAGCGATCAGGGTTTCCAGACGGGAGTGATCTTTGGTACGCAATAAAATCTGCCCCTGACGCATCCAGTACAGACGTGAATCACCACAGTGTGCCCAGTAGGCATAGCCATTTTGTATCAGGCAGGCAACGATGGTAGTGCGTGGTGTTTCTGGCAAATTATTAATGGCACGATAGCGATGTATCTCCTGATGCGCAGCCAGAAAGCTGTCTTCCATGAAACGTTCAGGCCGCCCTATCATGGGGTGGGCTTGCTGCTGGAACAAATTACCTATGGTTTGCATGGCGATGGCAGCAGCCATTTCGCCCATGATGTGACCACCCATGCCATCCGCCAGCAAAAGCAAAATCGAATCGCGGGTAAAGCTGTAGCCCATTCGATCCTGGTTAACCTTGCGGCCACCAATATGACTTTCTTGATAAACGGAAAAACGCATGAGATTTTTAAAACTTTATATTGATTATTTATAAAAACAGACCTGAGAATAAACTACTTTAGCTCCAGGCTGACCAGCGGCGAATACGCAACATATTCAATTCAGGGTACTTTCCTGTATGGTTGTATGATCGCTTTCGACTTTTTTTCTTTTTGCACTGCCTATCAGGGTCTTGAACTTCAGTGTCACTTTTTCCATAAAGGTCAATTCACGCTGCGGCTGTGCCTGGATAGCCAGGGCTTTTTGCAGGGCAAACACGCTTTGCGGACGCTCCAGCGGGTCTAGTTGCAGACACCAGCGGACCACCTCTATCAATTCTGTAGAGTATAAACCCTCCAGCTTACGGTAGTGCCCTTCCATCTTGTCGCTGGTCTTGCGTTGGTCTGACGGTTGTGGTGGCGCGCCTACCATGCAGGCAAAAATCGAAGCACCGATACTGTAAATATCAGTCCATGGCCCCAGATTGCCATTCTTTAAATACAACTCTGGCGCAGCAAAACCCGGAGTATACATTGGGTAGAGCTTGGGTATGTCAGTTTTAAGGGTTTGGCGGGCAGCGCCAAAGTCCAGCAAAATGGGCGTACCATCCAGGCGCAGGTAAATGTTGGCCGGTTTTAAATCCAGATGCAACAACTTATTGGTATGCACTTCACGCAAGCCATTCATGACCTGATTGAACATGCGGCGGATAAAACGCTCTGACACCAGCGGTTTTTCACCTTTGTCGCGACGACGCAGGATGTGCTCTTGCAATGAGCGGCCTGATTCATAGGCCATGACCATGTACACAGTCTCATTGGCGCGGAAGAAATTGATAACGCTGACCACATTCGGATGTGAGATACGTGCCAGGGCACGACCCTCTTCAAAAAAGCACTTTAATCCTATGCGGTAAATTGGCAAGTTCTCATTCGAGATTGCCGGCACCAGTTCGCCTTGCTGGCGTAAAGCCAGAGAGCTGGGCAAATACTCTTTAATTGCAACTGCGTTGCCATCTTCGTCAGAAGCCAGATATACAATACTAAAGCCACCGGACGCAATTTTCTTTACAATGCGGTATCCGGCAATTTCCAGTCCATCTGGCAGAGGTGCGTTATTTTGTGCGGCCATCAATCGTCCAATTCACTATACAAAACGGATTGTGTTGATTATTGCGGTATTTGTAAAGAATATCCTAGTGTCTAATGCGCAATTTTGCCAATCCAGTACACAGTTCACGCTTTTTTAAGGAATTACCTTGAGCATTTTCAGCATGACAGGTTATGCCACCAGCACCAATGAAACCGATGCTGGCACCATTACCATAGAGATCAAAAGCGTTAATTCTCGCTTTTTGGACCTGCAATTTCGTATTAATGATGAGTTTCGCTCGGTTGAATCGCAGTTTCGCGAAGCACTGACGCGCAAGCTGGCGCGCGGCAAAGTGGAATGCCGTTTCAGTTTTGGTAAAAAACTGACAGAAACGCATAATAAAAGCCTCAATACCAACTTACTTGAGCAGCTTGCGAGTTTCCAGGTCAATCTGAAGCAGCAGTTCCCTGATGCGACGCCTTTGAGCACCAATGAAATCCTGCGCTGGCCCGGCGTCATAGAAGAAAGCGAAATCAATGCTGAATTCTTGCAGACTGCCATCAATGACACCATCAACAAGACGCTGGAAGCATTCGTCGTCAGCCGTGAACGCGAAGGCGCAGCGCTGGAACAGGTATTACTGAGCCGCATCGCGGCCATGGAAGAAATCGTTACCCGCATCACGCCCCTGATGCCGCAAATAGTCCAGCAATTCCAGCAAAAAGCCACTACCCGACTGGAAGAGGCTTTAGGACTGGCTTTACAGTCCAGCGGCAACAATGCTGGCCAGACCATCACCCGAGAAGAAGCACTGGACCGCATCCGTCAGGAAGTGACCATGTACGGCATACGTGTAGATGTGGCAGAAGAACTGGCGCGCCTGTCGGCCCACCTGACAGAAACCAGACATATACTGAAAAAAGGCGGCCAGGTTGGCAAGCGACTGGATTTCATGATGCAGGAATTGAACCGCGAAGCGAATACTTTGGGCTCCAAAGCAGCCTCCAAGGAATTGTCAGATGCATCCATGGAATTGAAGTTATTCATAGAACAAATGCGCGAACAAGTGCAAAACCTTGAATAAACAGGCGCATTTGCTTATACTCCCGCACTCTTTTTCTCTGGGCATATGTCGAGATAAAGGACTGGCTGGAGTATGCAGCCCAATTTTGTCTTGTTGATGACCTGAATTAACCCTACCGGAGGAACGCCATGAAAACCAATAATACGACTGCTGGCAGTCTTTTTGTGGTCGCCGCCCCCTCTGGTGCGGGTAAGTCTTCGTTGGTAAATGCTTTGCTGGCACAGGAACCGGCCATCAAACTGTCGATTTCTTACACTACCCGCACGCCGCGCCCGGGAGAGCAAGATGGCCGGGAATATCATTTCACCACACCGGAAGATTTTCTGGCGCGCAAGGCGCAAGGTGAATTTCTGGAGTCAGCAGAAGTATTTGGCAATTACTATGGCACTTCACGCATTATCATAGAAGACCAGATGCGCTCAGGCACCGATGTTTTGCTGGAAATAGACTGGCAAGGCGCGCAGCAAGTCAGAAAGCAGTTCCCTGGTGCTGTTGGCATTTTCATCTTGCCGCCATCCATTCCCGCACTTGAAGAGCGCCTGAAAAAACGCGGCCAGGATGAACCGCATGTCATTACCAAGCGGATTTTGGCTGCTGGCGGTGAAATGGCGCACTCCCCAGAGTTCGAATATGTTATTATTAATCAAGACTTTGCAACAGCCTTGTCAGAATTGAATGCAATCGTGAAAGCCACGCGCTGCCGATTTGCACAACAGGCAACACGCCACTACGAGCTGTTTACCCAACTTGGCATTCACGCCAACGCGAATTAATTCGCAAACCCAATTTAGTGAATTTTTAGTATTGAGGAAAAAATATGGCACGTATTACCATTGAAGATGCATTGAAACAAATCCCTAATCGCTTCCAGTTGACACTGTGCGCTACTTACCGCGCGCGCCAATTGCTGCAAGGTCACACACCTAAGGTTGACTCTAAAGACAAACCTACGGTCATCGCCCTGCGTGAAATCGCTGAAGGTAAAATCGGTATAGAAATGTTGAAAAAAGTGCCGGTGTAAACCGCCGCACCTGCATTCTTAGCCGCCCCTTCTTTAAGCCTTTATCCGGCCGGGAATCACAGAATGAACCTCAATGACAGTCATTCATCTCTGGAAAGCAAACCGGCCGATTCAGCTTCAGTCGCGCTGGCTGCCATGCGCAGCCCCGCCAGTAGCATCAATAAGCACAGCTCCCCTTTGGATGAGATAGATAGTATCCGTGCATCATCGACGAATACCGGTGTCGCTTCCATTACTGCATTAACCAACCGCATCAGTGAATACATGTCGGCCAGCGAATTGAAGCTGGTCAAGGAAGCCTATCGCTTCTCTGATGAAATGCATCTGGGCCAGGTACGCAAGTCTGGCGAACCCTATATCTCTCACCCCATTGCTGTGGCAGAAATTTGTGCCGAGTGGAAGCTGGATGTGCAAGCCATCATGGCTGCTCTGCTGCATGACGTCATGGAAGACCAGGACGTCAAGAAAGACGAGCTGATTGAGCGCTTTGGCGCGCCAGTCGCTACCCTGGTTGACGGCCTTTCCAAACTGGAAAAAATAGAATTCCAGAGCCAGATAGAGGCCCAGGCAGAAAACTTCCGCAAGATGCTGCTCGCCATGGCGAGAGACGTGCGCGTGATTCTGGTAAAACTGGCAGACCGTTTGCACAATATGCGCACCCTGGACTTCATGTCTGCGGAAAAGAAGCGCCGCATCTCACGCGAGACCATGGATGTGTATGTGCCTATTGCGCACAGACTGGGCCTGAATAATATTTACCGTGAGTTACAGGATCTGGCGTTTTCGCATCTCTACCCCATGCGCTATCGCACCCTGTCAAAAGCGGTCAAAGCTGCCCGTGGCAACCGTCGCGAAGTCGTCAACAAGATCATGGATGCGGTTAAAACAGCCCTTTTCGAAGCTGGCCTCAAGGCAGAAGTTTATGGTCGCGAAAAAACCCTGTATGGCATTTATCGCAAGATGCATGACAAGCACCTGAGTTTCTCCCAGGTTCTGGATGTGTATGGTTTCCGTATTGTCGTCAGCGATTTCCGTGACAGTTATTATGCGCTTGGCAGCTTGCACGCCTTGTACAAGCCCATGCCGGGCAAGTTCAAGGACTATATTGCCATCCCCAAGACCAATGGCTATCAATCCCTGCACACCACCTTGATTGGCCCTTACGGTACGCCAGTCGAATTCCAGATACGCACACGTGATATGCATCATGTGGCTGAATCTGGCGTGGCTGCGCACTGGTTGTACAAGAATGAAGAAGGCAGCCTGACTGACTTGCAGCAACGCACCCACGCGTGGCTACAATCTTTGCTGGACATACAAAAACAGACTGGCGATTCTGCCGAGTTTTTGGAACACGTCAAAATCGACTTGTTCCCTGACTCTGTCTATGTCTTCACACCAAAATCCAAAATTATTGCCCTGCCACGCGGAGCAACAGCTTTGGACTTTGCTTACACCATCCACACCGATATTGGTGACCAGGCGATAGCCACCCGCATCAATCACGAGCCGGTGCCGCTGCGTTCTGAATTGAAGAATGGCGATATCGTCGAGATCATCACTTCGCCCAATTCGCGCCCTACACCAAACTGGCTGACTTATGTACGCACAGGCAAGGCCAGGTCGGCGATACGCCACTATCTGCGCACGATCAACCTGAATGAGTCGACAGAACTAGGCAAGCAATTGCTGGCGCAGGCCCTGGTGTCAGTGAATTTGAATCCAGACTTGCCAACGTCCTTGGTAGATAAACTGCTCAATGAATCCAGTGCAAAATCGCTGGATGAAATTCATACCGACATAGGTATAGGCAAACGCATGGCAGCGCTGGTAGCGAGACACATACTGGATCTGGTGGAAGATGATTCACCGTCCATTCCCTTCCAGCAATTTGGTGACAAGATCAATAATAAACGTGACCCTGTCATTATTTATGGCAGCGAAGGTTTGTCGGTACAACTGGCAGCATGCTGCCTGCCGATACCTGGCGATGGCATCGTCGGCCAGCTCAAGCGCGACCAGGGTCTGGTGGTGCATACAGATGATTGCGAACACGCCAAGCGCCTGCATATCAAAGAGCCAGACCGCTGGATAGACGTGAACTGGGGTGAGGACCTGAACCGCCGCTTTGATTGTCGCATTGCGGTCACTGTGACGAATGAACGCGGTGCCCTTGCCCGCATCGCTGCAGAAATTGGTGAGTCAGATGCGAATATCAGCCATGTCAACATGGAAGATGGCGACGCCAATGACATGACCAATATTCACTTCACGATACAGATAGAAGACCGCACCCATCTCGCAAAGATCATGCGTAACATCAAACATCTGACTGGTGTAACGCGCATCATCAGGGAACACGGCTAACACTGATTGTCAGTGTATGGTCTTGTGCATTTTGCGCAACCCCCACCAGACCACACCAGCAATCACAGGTAGTGATAAGCCAGCCAGAATATCTGGATTGATGGGCAGACCCATTGCCTTGAGACCCTTGCCCGCATAATAGACCAGGCCAGTCATGTAATAGCTGATCGCCACAACAGACAAGCCCTCGACAGCCTGCTGCAAACGTAATTGCTGACCGGCGCGGGCGTTCATACTTTGTAGTATCTTGCGGTTTTGCTGTTCCTGGACGATACCTACCCTGGTGCGCAGCAAATCATTGGTATTCGCAATACGCTCTGCCAGCGTTTCCTGGCGGCGAACAATTGCTTCACAGGTATTCATGGCAGGTGCCAGGCGCCTGTCCATAAACTCACCGATAGTAGGCACACCCTCTATCCTGAACTCACGCAGCTCGGCTATGCGCGATTGCACAAGTTTGAAATAAGCCTTGGAAGCAGCAAAACGATAACTGTTTTCCAGGGCCAGTTTTTCTGTGCGGGCGGCCAGGTCTATGATTTGACGCAGCAAGCTTTGCTCTGCATCAGTAGAACTTGCTTCACCGTGACCATTGCCCGCCATGGTCATGGCTGCTGTCAGGGTAACCAGTTCACTTTCTATGTCATTCAACACAAAAGAAGCATTTTGCGCATGTGGCAAACCCAGCAAAGCCATCATTCTGTATGTTTCTATCTCCAGCAATCGCTGCACGGTACGACCTGCCTGCTGGTCCAGAAAGCCATTGTCCTTGACGACAAAGCGGCTGAAACCGTCAGCCTGGATCAGAAAATCTGTCCACACTTCGCCACGGCTCAAGACTTCACTACCAACCACCACTCCGCCCTCAAATATCTGCTTTACCGGTAAAGGGGGATGAAATTCCTGTGCGGCAGGAATAAGTGCCACATGGGTCGCCACCATGACTTTTTCTTGCAATTCAAACAACCACTGTTGTGGCAAATGGCGAATCGGTGCATTCGCAAATACCTGCGCCAACTCCGCCTCTGGCGGGGTTTCGTCTTGCTGCTCGGCCTGGTTTTCTACAAAGGTATAGGTGGCAAATTCTGTATGGCATTCCCATTTAAGGCGGAAACGACCAAAATCATGGAAGAAATACTTGGCGTCGCCTGATGGACTGGCGACTGCAAAGTGCCGGCAAAAATCACCCAGTATGACTTGCTGGGTCAGCAAGTTATCGCCACCGAGATGAGCGTCGCTCCTGGCAAAAATGGCCAGGTGTGTCAACGTCTCAGGTGCATGCAGACGCAACGAGGGGCGGGAATGAACTTCGGCGGCCAGTGGCACGCGCAAGGGATGGTTGAGTTTGGAATAAGCAATAGACATGTGGATTAATCAGGAAATTAGAAATCTTATGCCGGGTAATTGACCTCAAGTATGGTCAACTCCTCTATTCCTCCTGGCGTACGCAATGTCACTGTATCGTCAACCCTGGCCTTGATAAGTGCTCTGGCCACTGGGGAAATCCAGCTGATCTTGCCTTGCAGGGGGTCAAATTCATCAACACCGACAATGGTGACAGTATGCGCTTCACCATGCTGGTTTTCATAGGTGACCGTGGCCCCAAAATAAATTTGATCAGAACCATGATGAATTCGGGGATCAAATACTTCCGCAATATCGAGGCGCTTGGTCAAAAAGCGTATGCGCCTGTCGATTTCGCGCAAGCGCTTCTTGCCGTAGATATAATCGCCATTTTCTGAACGGTCGCCATTCGAGGCGGCCCAGTGCACGATATTGACAATCTCGGGGCGTTCCACGTCCATGAGATGTAAAAACTCATCCTTCATGCGCTGATGCCCTTGCGGCGTCATGTAATTTTTCACACCCGCAGGAATGGCTGGCGCGCCGAATTCTTCTTCGTCGTCCGGATCAGATTCTTTGATAAATGCTTTGCTCATCTGTACATTGTAATTGAGTTGATCAAAATAATTTTCTTTGTGGCACCGAAAGCCCACACTTAGCTTATAAAATAGACGAATACTCTGCTTGCCATTAGCATTCAATATCACTACCGATAGCTTGCCAGCTAATGTCAGGTCGCCTGAACAAGAAAATGGATTTTGCATGACAGAAAAAGCAGCAATTAATGTACTCATCGTCGATGATCATGCCGTGGTCAGGGAAGGGATAAAAAGCATTATCTCGACCACAACAGATATCGCGGTTATTGCAGAGGCAGAAGCCGGGCTGGAGGCGATACGTCTGAGCCGCCAGCTGGATTTTGAAGTCATGCTGCTCGACATTGCCCTGCCGGACAAGAATGGTATTGAGGTTTTGAAGCAAATCAAGTCAGAAAAGCCCTCTATTGCCGTGCTGATGTTCTCCATACATAGGGAGGACCAGTATGCCGTGCGTGCGCTGAAGGCTGGCGCTTCAGGCTTCCTGAACAAGCAATGCAGTAGTACTCAGATTCTGGAGGCTATACGCCAGGTGGCCCGTGGTTTGAAATACATCAGCACGCAACTGGCGCAGGAACTGGCCAATAATCTGAATCAGGAGCATGAAGATGCGCTGCACAAAACCTTGTCGGATCGTGAGTTTCAAACCATGACTTTGATCGCCTCCGGAAAGTCGGTCAGTGATATCGCGAAAGAATTGTCACTTTCTGTAAAAACCATTAGCGAATACCGGTCCAGAATTCTATTGAAGATGAAATTGCGGCACAATGCTGAATTAACGCACTATGCCATTAAAAATCAGCTTGTAGATTAAACGGCAATGTTGATGTCGTCAGCAATACTCCTGTTAGCAAGGTCATTGGCAAAGCAAAATGTCAAAAACTCCAAATAATTCGCAATTCAAAAGCCCTACTGATATTGCGCGCGAGACATTCAGGCAATTGGCGATACAGCGAATTGCGCCAACACCAGAAGCCTATCGCAAACTTTATAATGACATCGCAGGTATCCCCGATGTTCCGGTAGAGGTTACGCCTCCACCAGAAACAACACCCCAAATTTCAGAAGCGGAAATTTTACTGGCCAATTTTGCCAACAACCTGCAGCTTTCGACTGGTGACATGTCCAGCTTTGGTCAGCGCTTCAGCCGTGCGATCAAGACTGGCAACTGGCAAGACTATGGCCGCGGCCTGACGCAACTGGCAGAGCGCATTACTGCGCCGCCTGCACCAGCTAACAATATCAGCCTGGTTGATGATCCGGTACCCGCGCCTGCTGTCAGCAAAAATATCTCTCTGGTCGATGATGGTCCGGTTGAAGACCCACGCCTGCGCATACTCAAGGATTTGCTATACCGGACCTTGACACTCGCCCTCACCTCACTGCTGAAACCCACGCCGCAACTGGCTGGCGAATCAGAAAGTCTGGGCATGTCGGTCAAAACAGCTGTCAATGAAGGGGAACTGAATCAAATTGCTGGCCGCTTGAAGCAGTTGTGCTTTCAAATTGAATTGCAAAGTGGGGATAGCGCAGAACAACAGGAATTGTTATTGCGCCTGTTTGATTTATTGCTGACCAATATCCATGATCTGCTGGATAACGACAACTGGTTGCGTGGTCAAATCGAAGTTGTACAAAATCTCATTGCCGGCCCTATCGATCACCGTGCATTGCAAGAAGCTACGCGCAGTCTCAAGGATGTCATCTACAAGCAAGGCGTACTGAAAAACAGTATTGCCGAGTCGAAAACCTCAGTCAAAAACATGATGACGGCGTTTATCGACAGATTGAATGCCATGGCTGACAGCACAGGTGCATATCAGCATAAGATGGGTGCATATTCGCAGCAACTGAGTTCAGCCAAGGATGTCGCCGAAGTCAGTGATCTGATACGCAATATCCTCAATGAAACCAAGGAAGTACAATCCGAAACCTTGCGCTCACGTGACATGATCGTCGCTGCACAAAAAGAAGTCAGCGAAGCTGAAGCACGTATCAAGGAACTGGAAAACAAGCTTGCTCACATGAGTGAACTGGTCAGGGAAGATCAGCTCACCGGCAGCTTGAACCGCCGTGGCATGGATGACGTATTTGAACGCGAGGCCGACAGAGCCGACCGCCGCAATACTCCCCTATGTGTAGCTTTGCTGGATCTCGATAATTTCAAGAAACTCAATGACACCCATGGCCACGCTGCAGGTGATGAAGCGCTGGTTCATCTGGTACGCATTGTCAAGCAAACCCTGCGATCAATTGACGTCGTGGCACGCTACGGTGGCGAGGAATTTGTCATCATTATGCCAGAGACGCAACTGGAAGAAGCGGCGCAGGCGATGATGCGAGTACAGAGGGAGTTAACCAAGCACTTCTTCACCGCCAACGATCAGCGCCTATTTATCACCTTTAGTGCCGGCGTTGCCTTGCGCAATTCACGCGAACCACAGGAAGAAACCATCAAGCGTGCTGACAAGGCGATGTATGAAGCAAAACAATCTGGAAAAAACCGGGTAATAAAAGCAGCCTGATACAGATAAGATCAAAGTTCATTTCCAGCCAGCATGCCTGGCAGACCAGGCATGTTTTACCAGATATCCCCTTCTAGCTAACCCGCTTCAGAAAACCGTCAGGTGCTACGGTAATCTGCAATTTATAGTCCATGCTCTTATCGATCACGAATTCTGGATGGGTTTTCAGGTATTCAAAAACTGCAGTCTTGGGACTATTTCCTGGTTCCCATGGGCGATTGTCAAAAACGTCCGCAGGCACATCTTCTACAAAAGTATCAAAAACCACGCAATAGCTGTCTTTCGCTACCAAAGGTGCATAGGCCTGCAATTCTGCCAGCACGTGTTCATGGGTATGATTGGAGTCAAGGAAAACCAGGACTTTCTGCTTGCCTTGCGCAATCGCCTTCACTTGATCCACGATTTCCGGAGCGACACTGGAGCCTTGCAACATCTGGATGCGGCGGGACATGGGGTGCTGCAAAATCGCTTCCTTGTTATGCTCACGAATATCAATATCGATACCAATGACTTTAGCATCAGGATTGCCACCGCAAGCAGCATTTAACTCCAGCAGTGAAGCAGAGTAAATAATAGAGCCGCCATGAGCGATACCTGTTTCTATGATCAGATCTGGCTGTACCGTCCAGATCAGTTCTTGCATCGCCATCATGTCGATAGGATTTTGTATGATGGGGCGCCCTAACCATGAAAAATTATAAACATACTGACGACGCATGCTTTGCTCCAGCCAATTGCGAGATTGCGCCTGGAATTCAAGGTCTTTGCCCAATTCTTCTATGCGGGCATCGCGTTCTGCTTCAAATTGTTTAATGGGATTCATGGTTTTTTAGTGTAATAATTAAAAAGTGCTGGTAATTCATTCTCTATATCCAAACCCGGCTGCCCGAACGAAGACTCCAGCTTTATTGTACAAATAGGCGGAAAACTGATACATGGCGCGTGACTTTCAAACTCACAGCTGACACCTGATTGTTCCAGCAATGCGGCCAGACTGGCATGCGTAGTATTTCGGCCCCTGGCTAAATTGTATATGCCAATTTCACCTTGTGTGGCAATAATGGGTAAAAAACGAACGACATCTGCTATGGAAATATAATCTTTTTCTGAGTCAGGGCTACTGCGAAATATTACTTTTTTTGTTTTTGCTGCAGTATTCAAGATATCCGCCAAAAAATTCTGTTCCGGCATACCTAGTCCATATACGTTCGACAAACGGACAACACGCACATTGCGGCCGCCATGCAAACACAAGCTTTCGCCCATGAGTTTGGAAATATTATATAAATCGCCAGACAAATGGGCGCGGACGGTTAAAGCTGCATTTTCGCTCGTATTCAATGCGTCTGCATACACACGGGTGCTGGACAGATAAGTCAGGCTAGCAAATTGGCTGTGCTGCAAAATTGTCGATAATAAGTGTACATGTGCATCTACCGTGGCGTATGGGCGTTGACGAAAATCAGCAGTCAGACCTGCACAATAAAAAACATGGCCCAGATCATCTGTCATCAGGCGCGGATCATCTCTTTCTGCAACATAGCTATTCCACCCACCTAGCTGCAAAGCCTGATGCAGGTGATGCCCGACAAAACCTTTGCCGCCGATCAGCGTTGCGCGCAAAGCCTGACTCATTTACGCATCCCGATTTGTTGCAAAGGATTCCCGACATTGATGGAATACGCAGCAACTTCAGAACGGACAATAGAACCAGCACCTATGACGCAACCTTGTCTTAAGATAGCGCCATCAAGTATCACGCAATTTGCCCCTATCCAGACATCATCCTCAATCACAATGCCACCCTTGCCTGGCAAAAAACCTTGCTGATTGATACGTCGGTTTTTGTCGTGGTAGGCATGATTGACTGGGGCAAACGTACAATTGGCAGCAATCGCGACATCATTTCCTATCACGATACCGTTTCCCGTATAGAGTACGCAGCCAGAGTTGACAACGCTGCGCTCACCAATGACAACATCGGCCACACCTCCGGCAGGTTTGAATTTTACAAAACTGTCTATGCTGGAAAAAGCACCGATGATGATGCGCGTACCCCGGACTGAATCTTCAATATCGGCCAGTTTCGAAACACGCGCATCCGGATGAATTTCTATCATACTGCGTCTCTTACAACACGGTTAATTGAGGGATGGCGACAACGAATTGCCCACCCCAGGTTGTTACCTGCGCCAGATCCCGCATGATTTCAGCCTGTAAATTCCATGGCAAAATAAGGACAAAATCGGGCTTATCTGCCAGTAAATGATGGATGTCGACAATAGGTATATGGCTGCCTGGCATGAATTTACCCTGCTTATGAGTGTTGATATCCACCACATAAGGCAAGAGGTCAGGCCGGACGCCAGAAAAGTTCAGCAAAGTATTGCCTTTGGCAGCTGCACCATAAGCGGCGACACGTTTCCCGCCACGCTTTGCATTGAGCAAAAATTCCAGTAGTGCAAATTTGGCTGACTCTGCCTTTCCTTGCGCCATCTCATAAAAATCCACGCTCAGAATACCGGCAGCTTGTTCGGCTAGCAGTATCTGCTCAACGCTTGCTTTTTCTTCGCGATATCTGATGTCCATTCTCTGTGCAAGAACACGCAAGCTACCACCATGCGTTGGCCACTCTTGCACATCAAAAACATGCAAACCATTTTTTGCAAAAACAGTCTTTACAGCATGCAACGACAGATAAGAATAATGTTCATGGTATGCCGTATCAAACTGGTTTTGCTTTACCATATTCAGCAAATGCGGAAATTCAAAACTGGCAACACCTTGTTCACTTAAGACCAGGCTAAAGCCCGCAACAAAATCATTGATGTCAGGCACATGCGCCAATACATTATTTGCTACCGACAAATCGACACGTTGGCCACGCCCCACTATTTCCTGGGCCAACTCTACACCGAAGAAGCGCTCTATAATGTGGATGCCTTTTGCTCTGGCAGCTGCAGCAGTGCTGGCAGTTGGTTCCACACCGAAACAGGGAATACCTGCGTCCTGAACATACTGCAATAAATATCCATCATTCGCTGCAACTTCCATCACCAGGCTTTGCGAACCTAAGGCGAAATCCTGGCGCATCGCATCAACAAATTTCTGCGCATGGGCCAACCAGCTTGAAGAGCAGGAACTGAAATAGGCATAGTCAGCGTCAAATAGATTTTCACGTCCTGTAAAATCCAGTGTTTGCGCCAGCCAACAAGCGTCACAAACCATCAATTTCAAAGGCAACCAAGTTTCAGCCTGGCTTAGCGCTTCGGGTTTTAAATAGGCATTCGATGGCGGGGCTGAGCCCAGATCGAGAAAGGTTTGCGTCAATTCATGAGCGCAATGCCGGCACTTCATACAATAACTCCTTGAAATTCTTTGCTTAACATGGGCCAGTTGCGATCCTTATCCGATATCCCGGTCAAGCCCAAAGGCCACTCTATTGCCAACCGGGCATCAAAGGGATTTAATCCCATTTCACTCACAGGTGCATAGGATTTACTATGACAATATAGCATCTCAACGTCATCCGACATGGTTTGAAACCCATGGGCAAAACCGGCAGGTATTAAAAACGAACGCTGATTCGCTTGCGATAGCAATACGGCGTGCCACTTTAAAAAAGTGGCCGATGCAGCGCGCAAATCAATTGCAACATCCCATACCTCGCCTTTCATACAGGTGATTAACTTCATTTCTGCACTGGGAGGTAATTGCAAGTGCATGCCGCGAATTGATCCTTTTAATGATGTATACGTATGATTAATTTGCGCGATTGGCTCATGCCAACCCAATTCAGCCAAATCCTCTGCACAAAACATGCGCTGAAAATAACCTCGCTGATCACCCAAGACTTTTCTTTGCAACAAATACAAGCCATCGACAGGCGTGGGTAAAAAATCAAATCGACCAGAAGCGGAACTTTGTATCATGCATTACCTGTCATGAAAGATGCAATATCGTGATCGCACAATATCTCAGCTTGCTGTCCCAGCGCAAAATCACGGTACCAGTGCATGCTGCGACTGACCGCCTGTTCCAGATTCCAGCGTGGTGCTATTCCTAAGGTCTGCTTCAATTTGCTGGCATCCAAAGCCAATAACCCTGCTTCATGTGGACCTGTAATATCAGTGGCAAACTCAGTCAGCCCGCGACCGTAGGCCGCCTGTGCAAGTTCAACAACGGTTCTGACACTGGCAGCATCATCGGGGCCGATATTCCACGCGTGGCTGGCCTGAGGATTGACATATGCATATTGTGCAAGGCAAAGATATGCTGAAAGCGGTTCCAGCACGTGTTGCCATGGTCTGACAGAATCAGGACGGCGAATCTGCAAAGTTTGCCCACTATGCCATGCCCTTACTGCGTCGGGCAATAAGCGATCCTCTGACCAGTCACCGCCACCAATCACATTACCGGCTCTGGCAGCCAGTACTGCAGTACCCTGCCCGGCTAAAAATGAAGCACGATAGCTTGCCAATACCAATTCTGCTGCAGCTTTGCTGGCACTGTAGGGATCATGTCCGCCCAATTCAGCCGTTTCTGGATAGGGTGCCATCTGTTCGAGATTGCGATAGACTTTATCTGTCGTCACAATCAGTGCAATCTTTACGTCACTACGACCGCGAATTGCCTCCAGCACATTTGCTGTGCCCATGATATTGCTGGCAAACGTCGTCAGGGGTTCACGATAACTTGCGCGTACCAATGCCTGTGCTGCCAAATGGAATACAAACTCTGGCTGACATGCATCCACCGCTGCCGCGACGGCATGAAAGTCACGTATGTCCCCAATGTGGCTGTGAATCTTGTCTTTAATATTCAACAAATCAAACAGGCTGGGTTGGGTTGTCGGCGCTAAAGCCAAGCCGTGTACAGTGGCGCCTATACCGGCCAGCCAATGTGCCAACCAGGCCCCCTTGAAACCGGTATGCCCTGTCAGCAAGACACGCCTCCCGCGCCAGAACGCGGTGTCGACCATGCCTATTTTTGGAGTGTGATTCACCATACTCGCCACGGTGCATTCCCGGATTGCCACAAATCTTCCAGCAGATTTTTCTCGCGCAAAGTATCCATGGGTTGCCAGAATCCTCCATGCTCAAAGGCCATTAACTCCTGACGTTGTGCCAATTCAGCAAGAGGAGCAGCTTCCCAACTAATACTATCATTCTCGATGAAATCCAGTACTTTGGGAGAGAGCACAAAATATCCGCCATTGATCCAACCACCATCACCACGAGGTTTTTCGATAAACCCCGCCACCTGGTTACCATCACGCTCAAGTGCACCATAACGCCCAGGCGGGAGGACCGCTGTAACTGTAGCCAGCTTTCCATGCTGCTTATGAAAAGCGATAGAGGCAGCAATATCCAGATCCGCAACCCCGTCGCCATAGGTAAAACAAAATGCCTCCTCCCCCTGCAAGTAACGGGCGACGCGCTTCAGGCGCCCCCCTGTCATGGTGTCTTCTCCGGTGTCTACCAGAGTAACTTTCCAGGGTTCGGCATGGTGTTCGTGTACTTCCATACTATTATTTTGCATATCGAAGGTTACATCCGACATGTGCAAGAAATAATTGGCAAAATACTCTTTGATCAAATAGCCCTTGTAGCCACAACAAATAACGAATTCATTCACGCCATGCGCCGAATACGACTTCATGATGTGCCAGAGTATGGGATGCCCTCCAATCTCTATCATTGGTTTAGGCTTGAGGTGGGTTTCCTCAGAAATACGGGTACCCAGGCCACCAGCTAAAATAACTGCCTTCACTCTTGATGTCCTTCACAATAAATTTGCCACATCTGGCGGTAAGCTTTTTCTACTGAACGGGCAAAAGCGGGTTCGTTCATGAGTAATGACTGTTCCATTTCCTGACGCAAACCAGCCCTTAAACTACGCAAGCCATCCAGATCATGCGCAAGAATGATCGCTTTTTGCGCATATTCATCTTCAGTATAAGCCTGCCACTCTTCATGCCCGATTGCAGTCAGAATACTCGCACCTATACGGCCAACTGAGGGCCTGTCCGCCAGCGAGATAAAGGGAATGCCCATATACAAAGACTCCAGCAGGGTCGTTCCCGAATTATGCGGGAAGCAATCCAGGCTAATATCCACATGTTTCAGCACCTCCCAGGATGGCGTACTGAACCCTATATGCAAACGCGACCTGTCTATGCCATAGCGCATGAACCGTGATGCCATTTCTTCTTGTACTTGCGGATCTTTAAAGTCACCACTATTAATCATTAATTGCGAATTTGGCATTGCGTCCAGTATCGTCGCCCAGACACGTACAACACGATGATTTATCCTGGTAGAACGTGACAAACTGCCAAAGGTGATCAAACCGGTTGTTTCGAAAGGTGACGGTGTCAGCTCTGCCCTTCGTGTATCTGGTCTGTAAACATAGGCAGGGCCATCCAGGCACCAGACTTTCTCAGAAAATAAATGTGCGCAATTGTCCGTAATTGTAGGCTTGTCAGTCAAGTAATAATCAATAGCACTCAAGCCGGTTGTGTAGCCGTATTCCAGCCAGTGTAAAGAAACCGGCGCAGGTTTGCGTGCGAATACCGGCAAGCGATTACCGTTGGTATGCCCTGCCACATCCACCAGAACATCGATGCCATCGGCACGAATGCGCTCTGCAAGCACGTCATCGGTCATATCCCGGGTCGGAACCCAATGGTCTACCTGCTTTTTATAATAGCTAGTAACCTCGTCCTCGAAAGGTGGATTTGCATAGGCATATATTTCAACCTGCTCTTTGTCATGCCCCTCTATCAATGGCAGAAGGAAATACTTGCAAACATGATTATAAAAAGCTTGTGTCACATACCCCACTTTGAGTCGCTTGCCTGGCAAACGGGCATTTTCAAATTTCCTCCATGTCGTTTTGAGTGGTGCCGTAAAACGCAAATCAAACTCATGGTAGGCGTTATAAATCACTTCCGGTGTCAAATCAGGGTGGTAATTCAGGCAAAATAACAGGTTAGTGTAAATTTTCCGGTTGAACGATGATTGCGCATCCTGCTTGAAGGAAAGAGCCTTGATATAGGCTTCAATGGCTGCATCCAAATGATTCGCTTCGCGCAAGGTATCGCCATAGGCACCCCATATTTCAGGTATATCCTGAGTAATCGTCAGGGCATGCTGGCCACATTCTATGGATTCCTGCACCTGTCCGTTCTGACGCAGTGCATCAATCAGGTTAGGATAGACCTGTGCCAAGTCAGGCTGTAGCTGCAATGCATGTCTGTATTGTTCAATGGCGACGCTGTACATGCCATGCTCGCGATAAGCCAGACCAAGATTATTAAACAGGTAAGGCAAGCCCGGATTCAATTGAACTGCTTTCGATATACTCGCTATCGCCTCTTCTGTTTTACCAATAAAGCGCAGTGCATTACCCAGATTATTAAGCCCCACCACCATATCTGGCTGTATTAACAATGCTTTTTCAAGATAAACAATAGCGTCAGCGCAGCGTTCAAGAGAAATCAACGCATTCCCCATATTCACAAGAATATGGGGGTTATTTGGTAACAGGGTAACTGCCTTGCTTAAGGCTTCAAAAGCCAGGGGGAATTTAGTTTGTTCTATTCTGGCGACACCAAGATAATCCCAAACAATGCCATCGCGTGGCAAATAAGACGACAACCACAAACTAGCTTCTTCCAATTGAGCATACTGCTTCGCCAATAAGTACTTATTAAATATGCCGAAAGCAATCTTCCTGTTGTCGGGGAAATGTGGCATGACGTCGAAGGCCAGTTTTAGATAGCCCATTGCTTCGTCACACTCATTTGTGTCACCAGCAATTCTGGCCAACGCATACAAAGCTTCAGCATGTCGTGGAAAATGCCTGACGATATTCAGGCAAACCTGTTTTGCATCAAGCAGGGCGCCGGAATCAAAAAGTTTATGAACTTCGCGCATTGCTTTTCGCACATCAAAACCTGTTTTTGCCATGACCAGTCCCTGGGTAAGATTTTTTTATCATTAATTATTTTTACAATTACTTCATTTGGCTTACAAATTAACCAAGCAAAATGAATAAAACTGCATGCTTAAATCGGAAAATACCAGAAACCATCATGCTCAGGCTTATTTTATAACTAATGATTTTGTTTCCATGTGTTAAATAAAGCCTGAAAACTAAATCAAATTAGACCCTAAAGTATTTAAAAAAAGCGCCGACAAGCGGAAAGAGTAAAAAAACTTGAGCAGAAAAAATAAGATTTATTTTCAGAAACACGCTAAAACTTTTTTAGTCTCTACCGATACCCTTTACAACGGCGGTCCAATAGTCAGCACGAAAGACCAAAGTTTCAGGCTACTACGCCAAAATTGTATAACTTAGGTAAGGAGAATCACCATGGCTGTCATTAATACCAATATTGCTTCGCTGAATGCGCAACGCAATTTGAGCACATCTCAATCCGCTCTGAATACGTCCCTCCAACGTTTGTCTTCTGGCTTGCGTATCAATAGCGCAAAAGACGATGCTGCTGGCCTGGCGATTTCCGAACGTCTTTCCTCACAAATCGGCGGCTTGAATCAAGCTGCTCGTAATGCAAACGACGGTATCTCTCTGGCGCAAACCGCTGAGGGCGCACTGCAACAAATCGGTGCCAACTTGCAACGTATCCGTGATCTGGCCGTACAATCTGCCAACGGCTCCAACAGCGTTTCTGATCGTGCAGCTCTGAACAACGAAGCAAGTCAGTTGATCTCTGAAATTAACCGCGTTGCCAGCAACACTAACTTCAACGGCGTGAACCTGCTTGACGGTAGCTTCACAGCACAAACTTTCCAAGTTGGTGCTAACGGTACAGCAAACGACCAAATCAGTATCGCTTCCATCTCCAGCGCAAAATCTAGCGCCTTGGGTGTTGGTGCATCTTCCAGCTACGCTACTACAGTAGCCGGTGCCGGTGCAGTTACTACAACAGCTCTGGCTGCTGGTGACCTGTCCATCAACGGCTTCCAGGTTGGCGCATCTGCTGCTGACGGCGTATCTTTCTCCAACTCCACAGGCAGCGGTATCGCAAAAGCAGCAGCAATCAATGCGATCAGCGGTAGCACAGGCGTTACAGCGACTGTAGGTTCCACAACAGTTGCAGGTACAGCCAGCACATCTGCAACAGCGATTGCTTCCGGCGACATCACTATTAACGGCGTGAATCTGGGTGCCTTGAGCGCTTCGACTTCCGGTGCTCAACGTGGTGCTCAAGTTGCTGCAGCGGTTAATGCAATCAGTACACAAACAGGTGTTACAGCTACATTCAATACAACAACTGGTGCAGTTGCACTGGCTGCTGCTGATGGCCGCAACGTTACTGTAACAGCCAGCACAAATGCTGCTGCTGCCGCCGCCAACACAGGTATTACTGTATCGGCAACTGGCGCAACTGATGTCAGCACATCGACACTGTCCCTGACTTCTACCAGCTCTGCAGGTATCACTCTGGCTAACGGTACTGGCACTGGTTTGACAGCAGCCAATCTGACAGGTGGCTTCACTTCTGCCACAGTAACAGTCGGTGCTGGTGTATCCTCACTGAATCTGGGTACTGCTGCCGGGGCCACCGCCGCGCTGACGACCATTGATGCGGCCTTGCAATCGATCAATAGCTCCCGCGCTTCTCTGGGTGCTTATCAGAATCGTTTCTCTTCTGCGATCGAAAGCCTGAACACTAACTCTGAAAACTTGACAGCATCCCGCAGCCGTATCCGTGATGCAGACTTCGCTCAGGAAACTGCTACACTGACACGTGGTCAGGTTCTGCAACAAGCCGGTACTGCGATTCTGGCTCAAGCAAATGCCTTGCCTAACGGTGTTCTGGCCCTGTTGCGTGGTTAATAACAGTAGGCTTATGTAAATTAGGTCTATACTTAAGCTTAAAGCATGTCCCCCTGACCAAATTTTTGGTCAGGGGTATTTTTCTTGAAGGAAAAGATCATGGACATCCGATCGATAGGGAGTGCTTCTCAATCAGGACAACTGATCAATGACCGCATACCTGCTTCAGATGCTGGCGCTACGGTACACAAGTCATCTGCTGCTGTAACCCAAACCATTGATGCTGTCAAAGCGACTTCGTCCGCTACTTCCCCACCCGAAGTAGAGAAAGTGACGAAAGCAGTCAACGATATCAACAAAACGATCCAAGCACTGTCCCAGAACCTGGAATTTAGTGTTGAAGAGCACAGCAATCGTGTCGTGGTCAAAGTTGTTGACCAGCAAACCAAAGAAGTATTGCGTCAGATTCCCTCAGAAGAAGCTCTTGAAATTTCTCGCTCACTCGATAAATTGCAGGGACTATTAATTAAACAGCAAGCATAATTCACAAATATGGCCTTTTTGGGCTAAATTTTAAATTGGCAGGTAAATTCCCCTCTAAAGTCTAGTTTGCCTTAGCCGATAATTTAGTACAGTACGGTCTGACAAGGGGGAATAACGTGGGCATACAATCAACAGGCATAGGCGCAAATCTTGACGTTAATGGCCTGATTACAAAGTTAATGCAGGTTGAAAGCCAACCCCTGACTACATTAGCCAAAAAAGAAGCCAGCTTTCAAGCAAAGCTGTCCGCTTACGGCTCACTCAATAGTGCGCTTGGCATTTTTCAATCGAATGTGACCGGCCTGAGCAATCTCGGGACTTTCCAGACACTGACTGCCAGTTCTGGAGATAGTTCGATAGTCTCGGCAACTACGACCAGTGTTAGCACACAGGGCAGCTACAATATCAACGTCAGCAAGCTTGCCCAGGCGCAAACTATTTCAAGTGCAGGTCAACTCAGTACCACAGCCAGCATCGGTAGCGGAACCAGCACGACCATCAGCTTCCAGTTTGGCACCATTACCGGCGGTAGCGCCACCAATGGCGTCTATAGTGGCTCTACATTTACCCAGGACGCTGGTCAGGCAACCGGCACGGTAACTATTGATGGCGCCAATAATTCACTGCAAGGTATACGTGATGCGATCAATGCCGCCAATGTGGGTGTCAATGCGACTATCGTTGGCGATGGCAGCGCAACACCTTACCATCTGGTGCTTAATTCCAGTAAAACAGGGGCTGCATCCAGCCTGAAAATCAGTGCTACCGGTGATGCAGCGATTCAAAACCTGCTAAATTACGACCCTGCCGGTACACAAAACCTGACGGAAACAACGACTGCGCAAAATGCCGCACTGACCGTCAATGGCATTTCCATTTCCAGTGCCTCCAATGCAGTCACTGGTGCGATTCAGGGCACCACCCTCAATGTTGGCAAGGTTGGCACAACCTCACTGACACTTACCACCAATACCAGTGGCATCCAGTCCGCGATCAATGGCTTTGTCAAAGGCTATAACGATCTGCAGTCCACATTAAAGAACCTGACTGGCTATGATGCAAATACCAAAAAAGGCGGCATCCTGATTGGTGATTCGACTGCCCGCAATGTACAAAGCCAGATTCGCTCTACCCTGACCGCAGGTGTGAATGGCCTGGGTGGTAATATCACGACGCTTGCCAGCATAGGTATCAATTTTCAAAAAGACGGCACCCTGGCGATAGATTCAAGTAAATTACAGAGTGCGTTAAACACTAATTACAGTGAAATCAGCGGTTTGTTTGCCTCTGTTGGTAAAGCCACAGACAGCCTGATCAGCTACAGCAGCTCAACCAGCGCTTCGCAACAAGGTTCTTATGCTGTTGAAGTCTCCGCGATTGCCACACAAGGTGGTCTGCTGGGAAATCTTGACCTGACTACCGGCAATACAACGATTGCAGCCAGCACAACAGTCAATGTCACACTGGATGGTAAAACCGCATCGGTATCCCTGGCTGCCGGCTCATATACCTCATCCGCACTCGCCACTTTGATACAGACGTCGATCAATGGCAATTCAATATTCAAAGATAATGGTTCGACCGTAGTTGCAACCATCAATGGCAGTGGTTTTCTGCAATTGCAATCCACTCGCTACGGCAGTGCATCCAACGTCACGCTGGCCGATGGCACAGGAACAGGCGCAGCTTCATTGACTGGCACCTCGCTGGCCGGAACGGCTGGCGTTGATGTTGCAGGTAAAATTAATGGCGTCACTGCATCTGGAGTTGGTCAATATCTGACAGGTGCGGCCAGTACGCCAACTGAAGGGCTGAAGATATTGGTTAGCGGCGGTGCCATTGGTGCTCGCGGGACATTGAATTTCTCCAAAGGCTATGCAACACAGATATCTTCCCTGCTCTCTACCGTTGTCGGTACTTCAGGCTCGATATCCAGCGCTAGTGATGGCATTAACAGAAGTATCAAAGATATCGGCAAACAACGCGATACTTTGAATAGTCGTTTATTCGATGTAGAAGCGCGTTATCGTGCGCAATTTACTGCTTTGGATAGAATTGTAAGCAACCTCAATAATACGAGTTCGTTTCTTACTCAGCAATTAGCAGCATTAACTGCAAGTACGAAATAAATTCAGTAAGCAATCAGAAAATACCAGAGAGGATAAATCGCTATGTTTGGCTCATCTCAAGTGCGCGGCGCAAATGCCTATGCAAAAGTTGGCATTGAGACTGGCGTTGTTGCTGCCAGTCCCCACAAATTAATAGTCATGCTGTTTGATGGAGCCATAGTTGCCATTTCAAATGCCGTGCATCATTTGAGTACAGGAGATGTCGCCTCCAAAGGTCAGGCTATTTCAAAAGCAATAGCGATTATTGAAAACGGCTTGCGTGCCAGCCTGGATAAAAAAGCCGGTGGTGAAATTGCTGTCAGTCTGGACTCATTGTACGAGTACATGACGGCCAGGCTATTGCAAGCCAATCTGGAAAATAACGACCATATGCTCACTGAAGTTCAGAATTTATTGCGTGACCTGAAAACTTCCTGGGAAGCCATTGCCCCCACTAAAGAGGTCATTACTGAAGCCCCGAAAATGAATGTTGACCCATTGTCACCTCGTCCTGCCAACTTTGTTGAGGCTTGAATCAAGATGAATAGTCTGGAACTGATCTCATTGTATGAAAATGTTGCTTCGATTACAGGCAACATGCTGGAAGCTGCACGCTCAGGAAATTGGGAATTGCTGGAACAACTGGAAAGTGATTGCTCCAGTCGCGTACAAACCATACGTGAAAGCGAGATTCCTTTTGATCTGCCTGCAGATATGCGTGACAAGAAAGTCCGCATCATCAAAAAAATTCTTGCTGACGACAAGGAAATCCGTGACATTACTGAACCATGGATGGCGCAGTTGTCAGATATGATGAAAAATTCCAGTACCAACAGAAAATTATCCAATGCTTATGGTGCAGGTAATACAGCCTGATTTTTATGGCTACCCGACTCGATATCCTGTCCAAACCAGTTGCCAATATCGAGGCACCAGCAGCTGCACTATCAATTAGCGAAACCAAGCAGGACATCACCCCGAAACTGGCACAGCTTGTTACCGGGCAATTGCTCAAGGGCGAGATCCTGTCAAAATTGATGGACGGCAGCTTTACCGTCAGAGTAGCTGGTATTACTGCCAAAATGATGTTACCCGAAGGTAGCAAGACGGGTGACCAAATTCCATTGCGCCTTATTGCTACCGAGCCTCGCCCCACATTCCTGCTGGAACATGACGGCGACGCTCACTTCCCGACCCCACTACCGCAAAATTACGCCACAGGTGCAGAGAAACGCCAGCAACTGCCTGCCAGTAATTATCTGGGCGTTGTTGCTGACGAAGTTGAGACACCCAGCTCTCAAACTACCGCCAGGACAGGTATTCCAGAGTCTGGCGTCAAAGCCGATACTTCCAGCATAGTCAATCTGTCCGTCAACGAAGCTGGCAAAAAAATCAGCAATGATGCCAGCATCAATTCACCTAAAGTCAGTACTCAGGAAGTTGCAACGACTAAATCGACTGAAGTCAGTAACAAGGCAAACCTCAACAATGCCGTTGCAATTGATACGATGCCGGATCGCCTGAGTAGCGCACCGACATCCCTGAGCAGTACAGGTAAATTTATTACCCAAATTTTGCAGACTGCCCCAAATCAGGGCGAAAAACTGAGTATTGCCAGTCAGACGCCTGTAGTGGCGACAGTTGCAGAATTAAAGGACACTAGTGCAACAGCAAACAAACTCCAGCATCAGATCAACACCAGCGGCTTGTTTTATGAATCGCATGTTGCAGAATGGGCACAGGGTAAACGTCCTATCAATGACATCAAGGCAGAGCCTCAATCCCAAATTAGCTCGTCTGACATGGCTGTCAGCAACTCTGCTACCGCTTTAAACCCGGTGAATAAAGAAATGGGACAAATAATTCACCAGCAATTAAATGTTCTTGAGCAAAATATTGTACGATGGCAAGGAGAGCTTTTCCCCGGGCAAAAAATTGAGTGGGAGATAAAAAAAGAAAGCCCGGGCAATCGCAATCCACAAGAAGTTGAGGATGCAAACTGGCAATCGGTGGTTCGCTTTGATTTGCCCAACCTGGGGCCAGTCACGGCTATCATCAATCTGCAATCGAGTAATCTGGGCCTGTCCTTACGGGCTGAGCAAAGCACCACTGTCTCCGCTCTGAAGGATCATGCAAGTGAACTGGCAACTGCGATGCAGATGGCCGGCTCACCACTGATGTCTTTTGTGGTGAATAAAAATGAGCGCAGCTAATCCACCTGTCAAACCAATACAAAATGCCGTTGCGCTGGCTTACCAGAATGGCGATGCAGCGCCTAAAGTAGTTGCCAAAGGCAAGGGCTTGATCGCAGAAGAAATTATTGCCAGAGCCAAAGAGCATGGAGTACATGTACATCAGTCCAAGGAGTTGGTTTCCTTGCTGATGAAAGTCGATCTTGACCGGGATATTCCTCCCGCCTTGTATCGCGCAGTTGCAGAACTGCTCGCTTGGCTTTACCATATTGATACGGAAAAGTCTGAGACAATTTCGGAGACTTCAGGGCCACAAAAAATTAAACAGCCCCTTCTTTAAATGTTATTATAAAAATATGCCATCGACACCTCCGAGTCTGGGTACAGAAAATCAAAGCCCGTTTCAAGTTGATTCCCGCCGGGAAATCATCGGTCTTTTGCGCGGCTTGAAAGAAAGCAAGCAATTGATCAGCATGCTGATCAATAATGGTTCAGAAGTTTTCATCACTTCTATACTTGATGTTGATGACGACACCAACCTCGTGATTATCGACAGTGCACCCGGTCAATTGGCAAATCAGCGCATTATTGAAGCCTCCAGAGTGTCGTTTGAAGGTTTGCTGGACAGAATCAGCATACAATTTTCAGCTTCCAATCTTGAACGCATCGATTTCGAAGACCGCCCTGCACTGCAGTTTGAGATACCGACGAATATGATACGTCTGCAAAGGCGCGAATATTATCGTATCAATACCCCGCTCTCCAACCCTATCCGTGCGCTAATACCCGTGCAACTGGAAGACAGACAGGAAACACTGAAGCTTGCTTTGGTAGATATCAGCTGCGGCGGCATTGCCATACTGGATGAAAGAAAAGTTCTCGATAGCACAATCGGTGTGATCTATGAGCATTGCAAACTGGATTTACCAACCATAGGTCTGGTGGACGTGATACTGCAAATACGCAATTCACAGGATCTGGTTTTGCTCAATGGAAAATCAAACCGCCGGCTCGGCTGCCAGTTCATCAATATGTCCAATAGCGTGTTAGCCAGTATTCAGCGCTACATCATGAAACTGGAACGAGAACGCAATGCCAAACTGACTGGCATACGCTAAAAGCAAAGCCCGGTTTCAAATAACCGGGCTTTGTTTTTTTGCTGTCGCAAAATGCGAATTTCTGGCATTTACCAGCACACCAGGACTGCGCAACTTATATCTGCATATTCATGATGTCATGGTAAGCGGATACCAGCTTGTTCCTGACCTGTACCGTAGTCTGGAATGAAATATTGGCTTTTTGCATGGAAATCATCACATCAGACAAACTGACTTTGTCATCACCCATGGCAAATTTTTGCCCCAATTGTTGCGAACTCACCTGTGACTGATTCACACTTTCCAGTGAAGCCTTCAAGGCCTCAGCAAAGTCCAGTCTGCCAGGGGGCGCAGTATTTTCTGTCGGACTCACGCCCAGACCAGAGCTGGCCTCCATTCTGGCGGCAGTCGCTTTTAATTGCGCAACCATGGCCTCAATGCGGCTTGCGTCTATGCCACCCACTTTCATTTGATCACCTCTAATGTCGACTTTCACATTTGCTACATTAACAGTCAAAAATCAAATGGGAGCTTGGAAAAGAACAGGAAAGACATCGTTTTTCCCGCGTTTGATTTTAGTATTTAAGTGGACAATCGCTATCAAGGAAAAAACCATATCTGGAATAGCAAGCATGCAATCCACTGACACATTAATCGGACAAGGTGAACTATGGCAACCGCAGACAATATAGCAATTGCCCCGCCTGGACCTGCCCTGCCAGGCATATTTGGCTTGCCGCAAACCCCGGCCATACGCAACATCATGTTGGCAGTAGGTGCAGCAATTACCCTTGCCATCATGGTTGGCGTATGGCTATGGAGCCAGGCACCTGACTACAAAGTCCTGTTTTCCAATTTTAATGACAGGGATGGCGGCGCCATCGTTGCCTCATTGCAACAATTAAACATTCCTTACAAATATTCTGACGGTGGAAATGCCATTCTCGTACCGGCTAATCAGGTGCATGACGCACGCCTGAAACTGGCGTCCCAAGGCTTGCCTAAGGGTGGCAATGTGGGCTTTGAGCTGATGGAAAACCAAAAACTTGGCATCTCCCAGTTTTTGGAACAAGTGAATTTTCAGCGCGCGCTGGAAGGTGAATTGGCACGCTCTATTCAGGCAGTGTCAGCAGTCCAGACTGCCCGTGTGCATCTGGCCATACCGAAATCGCAAGTCTTTATCCGAGACCAACAAAAACCAACTGCCTCAGTTTTATTGAATCTTTATCCTAGCCGCGTACTGGATCAGCAACAGGTCAGCGCCATCATCCATCTCGTGGCTAGCAGCGTACCCGAGTTGTCCGCCAAAAATGTCACCATCGTCGATCAGCAAGGTAATTTGCTGTCAGATCCTAGCAAGCAAATGGCGAATAACACGCTTGACCCTTCACAGCTTAAATATGTGCAGGAATATCAGCAAAACATCATCAAGCGCATAGAGTCGATTATTTCGCCTATCGTCGGGGCCAATAACGTCCGCGCTGAAGCTACTGCGGATATCGATTTTTCCCGCTCTGAACAGGCTGCAGAAACCTACAAACCAAATTCACCGCCAGAAGCATCTGCGATACGCAGCCAGCAAACCAGCGAGTCTTACAATAAAGGGGTTAATCCATCCGGAATACCAGGCGCACTGAGCAACCAGCCCCCTGTCCCGGCGACCGCGCCTATCGTCGCCAGCGGTGCAGCAAATACGCAAAGCGCAGCATCCAATGCCGGTCTGATGCAAAAAGATTCCACCATGAATTTTGAAGTGGACAAAACCATACGCTACACCCAGCAGCCTATGGGCGGCGTAAAACGTCTTTCTGTTGCGGTTGTCATCAACTACAAAACAGAAACAGACAAAAATGGCAAAACCACGACACGTCCTTTGACAGACATAGAAAAAACCCAGATCACCGACCTGACCAGAGAAGCCATGGGCTTCAACAAAGACCGGGGTGACACATTGAATGTCGTCAACAGCCCCTTTGCCAGCCCTGAAAAAGAGCCTATAGTGGACTTACCACTGTGGAAACAGCCCGATGTATTGCAAATGGCTAAGGAAATCGCCAAATACATAGGCGCTGCCATTGTGCTTGCCTACTTGTTTTTTGGCTTCCTGAAACCCATGTTACTTAAAATGATGGGTAAAGACAAAGAAACCCTCGAAGCAATCGAAGCTGAAAAACTAGCGCAGGAAGAGGCTGAAAAAGAGGAAGAAGAAGCTGCCATTGTGAACCTGTCGAAAGAAGCCGAGTTGCAAAATACAAGACATGGTTCCACCTACGAAATGAATCTGGAAATGGCAAAACAATTGGCAAAAGACGATCCGCGTATTGTCGCTAACGTAGTAAAGGCATGGGTCAGCAATGAGTGAAGACGGAGTGCAAAAAGCCGCCACCCTGATGTTGGCACTGGGTGAAGATGCGGCCGCAGAGGTCATGAAATATCTTGGACCACGCGAAGTGCAAAAGATAGGTGCAGCCATGGCTGCGATCGGCCCTATCCCGCATGAAGCCATTGCTAAGGTGCTGGATGACTTCAAGGCTGCGGCTGATCTGAGTTCGTCTGTTGGTCTGGATTCAGATGAGTACATACGCAATGTGCTGACCAAGGCCCTGGGGGATGACAAGGCTGCATCGCTATTGAACCGTATTCTGGGTGGCAAGGACGCCAGCGGTATCGAGAGCCTGAAATGGATGGATTCTCCCTCAGTCGCAGAACTGATTAAGAATGAGCATCCACAAATTATTGCCACCATTCTGGTCCATCTGGAAAGTGACCAGGCCTGCGAAATTCTGAATCAGTTTACCGAGCGCCTGCGCAACGATATCGTCCTCCGTATCGCCACACTGGACGGTATCCAGCCTACCGCATTGCGCGAATTGAATGATGTCTTGACCAAACTCCTGACCGGCAATGAAAGTCTGAAGAAAAAATCCATAGGTGGCGTGCGTGCTGCAGCAGAAATCCTGAATTTCATGAGTGGAGAGAATGAAGCTTCAGTCATGGATAACCTGCGCAAATATGATGGCGACATGGCCGAAAAAATCATGGATGAGATGTTTGTCTTCGATAACATCCTTGAAATTGATGACAAGGGCATACAGTTGCTGTTGCGCGAAGTACAGTCTGATTCACTGATTGTTGCCCTGAAAGGTGCGAATCAGGATATGCGCGAGAAAATTTTCAAGAATATGTCGCAACGTGCAGCAGAAATGATGCGCGAAGATCTGGAATCCAAAGGCCCGGTACGCCTTTCCGAAGTTGAAGCACAACAAAAACAAATACTGCTCATCGTCAGACGTCTCGCCGACGAAGGCCAGATCATGTTAGGTGCCAAAGGCGAAGATGCTTATGTCTAATAATGCCACACGCAGCGGCGACATGACTGCTTTCCAGCGCTGGGAAATGGCTTCGTTTGGTGATAACAGGCCTGCCCAGGTAGAAGAAGTCAGAGCAGCCAACGCCCAGGTCGCTGCCCAGCAGCGTGTGGAAACAGAAAATGCCCGTGAAGCTGCCAAACAGGAAGGATTTGCCGCTGGTTATAAGGAGGCCTATGAACGTGGTCTGAAAGATGGCCAGGAAACTGCCTATGCGGAAACCATGGAACAGGTACAAGTGGAAATCCACTCCCTGCAGCAAATGGCGCAGGCATTTTCCGAACAATTGCACACCGCGTCCCAGCAAATGGGTAATGAATTAATGCATCTGGCAGTGGACATGGCACAGGCCATGCTGAAGTCCAAGCTCGATGCTGACCCTACCGTCATCCTGCCCATCGTTGAAGATGCGATTGCACAGTTAGCCAGCGTACAACAGCCAGCACAAATCTTGCTGAATCCTGAAGATGTGGCGATGGTGAAAAATCAATTGGGTGAGACCCTGGCTGCGGATGGCTGGCGTATCGTGCCCGATAGCCATATGGAACGCGGCGGCTGCAAGCTGGTGACCCAACACAATCTGGTCGATGCCAGCTACTCTACCCGCTGGAAAAAACTCTTGGACAGCATGCAAATCAGTGACTATAAAGCAGGTTGAGATTCATGCAGGATACCTTTATCAATGACTGGAAATCCAAGCTCAACTTAAGCCGGGAGCAGATTTCACATGTCCAGACCACGACCATGTCCGGCAGAGTCACCCGGGTCACCGGTCTGGTCATGGAAGCTGTAGGCCTGCAATTACCCGTAGGTAGTGCCTGTAGCATACATTTACAAAGTGGTGCAAAAATAGATGCCGAGGTCGTTGGCTTCGATGGTGACAGGTTGTTTTTGATGCCACACAGCGATCTTGATGGCGTCACGCCAGGGGCACCGGTGTTCCCGGCAGAGCCGGAAGCACATGAAGTCGTCAATCACCCACGCAGGCGTCCCAGCGACAGAAGCCGTCATCTGCCTGTCGGGTATGAATTATTGGGACGTGTGCTGGATGGCAATGGCCGCCCCCTTGATACACTGGGCCCTCTTGGCACCCATGAATCCGCCCCCTTGGGCGCACGCATATATAACCCGCTGGAGCGTGCCCCTATCGTTGAAACTCTGGATGTGGGTGTCCGTGCCATCAACAGCATGCTGAGCGTAGGCAAAGGCCAGCGTCTGGGTTTGTTTGCCGGTTCAGGCGTAGGTAAGAGTGTCTTGCTGGGCATGATGGCACGCTATACCGCTGCCGACATTATTGTGGTTGGCCTGATTGGCGAGCGGGGACGTGAGGTTAAAGAATTTATTGAGCAAATTCTTGGCACCGAAGGCCTTGCACGTTCTGTCGTGGTAGCAGCACCTGCCGATGCTCCACCTCTGATGCGCCTGCAAGGTGCTGCCTATGCGACCACCATTGCTGAATATTTCAGGGATCAGGGTCGTAGTGTATTGCTGATCATGGATTCTCTGACACGCTATGCCATGGCGCAAAGGGAAATCGCCCTTGCCATAGGCGAGCCGCCAGCAACCAAGGGCTACCCGCCATCTGTATTTGCCAAGTTGCCAGTACTGGTGGAGAGAGCCGGTAACGGCAAATCTGGTGGTGGTTCAATTACTGCCTTTTATACCGTCCTGACTGAGGGTGATGATCAACAGGATCCGATTGCGGATGCCGCCAGGGCTATTCTGGATGGCCATATCGTCTTGAACCGGACTTTGGCAGAAAGCGGTCATTATCCTGCCATTGATATAGAACAATCAATCAGCCGCGCCATGCATAGCATTACATCACCAGAACATCAGGCTCTTTCCAGAAAACTGAAACAGCTGTATTCCCGCTATGAACGCAGCCGTGATTTGATCAGCGTAGGTGCCTATTCACCGGGATCGGACCCACTACTGGATGAGGCAATCCGGTTGCATGGAAGAATAGTTTCATTTTTGCAACAAGATATTACTGAAAAATGCAGCATTCCTGAAAGCTTGGGGCAACTTCAGGCTCTATTCAACGGATAGAAAATCCTGCCAGCGACTATACTTAAATCACCATGGCGTTGAAATCACCAATTAGCACACTGATAGAAATTACAGAAAAAGAAGTTGACGATGCCGCCAAACTTCTGGGTAAAGCCATACGTGCGCATGAAGATACTGAGAAAAAGCTGAATTTATTACAGCAATACCGCGATGATTACGCGCAAAGATTACAGGATGGTGCGGCAAAAGGTCTGACTGTGTCGCAATATACGAATTTTTTGTCTTTCCTGGCCAAGCTTGACTCTGCCATCGATGGGCAAAAGCAGGTCGTCATGGATGCAGAGCATCGTATCGTGATGGCAAAAACAGAATGGCAAGCCACTGAGAAAAAACGACTTTCTTATGACACTTTGCAAAACCGTGCACAAACGGTGTTGCAAAAAAAGGAAGCGAAACGAGATCAGAAGCAAACCGATGAAATGGCTGCTCGCGCCCTCTTCTATAAGCGCTAATTTATTTACAGGTACCGCAAATGCAAGCTAATCCCATACTGACAGCGATAGACAAACCAGGTGCGGCTACCAAGCCAGGCAAAAACAGCACATCTGGCAATCCTGAAATCAGCTTTAACCAAATGCTGAACAAAGAAATCTCCGGTACAAAAAAACCGGAAATGGATGTTGCACGCCCTGTCAATAAGCCTGCCCCGCCCGCCAAGAATAATAACAACGTCAACACAAACAATAATAACGCAGCCAATTCCGGCAACAAGCTGGCAAATAATGAAAATGCTGCGCCTGCACCATCAAATGCCACAAAAGTAGATGACTCGAATACTGATGGCACTGTAGCCAAAGAAGATGAAACTGATGTCAAAAAAGAAGATGATATCAGCGAACAAATTCTGGCTCTGGTAGGTAATCTCAATGCGGCAGCAGTTACTACAGAGATAGTAAGAAAACCTGTAGCAGACGACATTGATACGAGCAAGAGTGATAATCTTGCTGCCATTTCCAGTACTGATACTGCCGCCACAGCCGACTTGGTCGATAACAATGCAGTCGCAGCACTGACAAAGTCAGCGGTAGAAAATCAGAATAAGATTGCAGCACAATTTGATAGTTCTACCGCGGGCAAGGAACAAATTAAACCTGAAGCCCCTGCGACTCAGGCAGATATAGCAGCAATTGCAGCACAAATGATCGCCAGCAAGGCAGATGCTAAAACCACTGCTAAACTGGCTGAAAACAGCTCAAATGCAGCCACCTCATCTCTTGATAAAGATGTTGGAAAATTGACCGAGGCCGTTACCAGTGCCGCCGAACTCACAGCCCTTGCTCCAAAAGATGCTCTGGCAGTGAAGAGTACGGCTACGACTGGCACAGAGAAGCCTGCAGAAACCGCCGTTAGCGAAACTAAAGTTGATGATCTGAGTTTGAATAAAACGGCAAATGACAAGACTGGTGATACACGGCTTGCAGTAGCGGCAGAGACGCCCAGATCGTTCGCCAGCGACATTGCGCAGGCAAAAGATGCCTTGGCAGAACGTATATCCGACATCAAATCCGGCTCAGCCGCGAAAGATAGTCAACAAGTGATTGCTCCACCAGCAATTGCAGCAAATGCTGTCAGCAGCACGCAATTCAATGCTGCCGTTCTGGCAGCAGAGCAAATCGCACCACGTGTTGGCAGTAATGGCTGGGATAAGGCAGTGGGTCAAAAAGTCGTCTGGATGGTCGGCGAAGGCATGCAATCGGCTGAACTGACATTGAATCCGCCAGATCTGGGGCCCTTGCAGGTCGTGCTGAAGCTCAGCAATGAACAAGCCAGTGCCAGTTTTTCTTCAGCTCAGCCAGAAGTCAGGGAAGCGCTGGAAGCCGCCTTGCCACGTTTAAAACAAATGCTCAATGATGCTGGTGTCCAACTGACAGGGTTCTCTGTGAATTCACAGGCAGCCGGTCAGGGGCAAAATTTCACACAACAACAGCCACGCAGCATTAATTCATCAAGAATTGGCACAGATGTGCCAGACAATACTATTAGCACCGCAAACACGACACCCACCAGAATACAGACAAATAACGGCCTGGTAGATACCTTTGCCTGAGATAAGCTTACTCAGGTCGGCTTGAAACAATTACGCCACTACGCAATGATCAGCAATGCCGCCTGCCTATACGCCAGGGGCGTTGCTGTACGCGCTTATTTCACTTTCTGACACACAAGAATTGCTCATACGCATCGTGATCAAGCCCTACTCTCTGGAAAAAAGCCTGCACATGCATGTAGAATGGTCGTGAACAGGCTGATCCAGGTAACAAAGCGAACTCACATCGTTTTGCAAACAATAGAGATAAGCTGAAATACGCCCTCTTTTTCTTGGATATTAAATACCTGCTATCAAGCATAATACTTAAAAATCATGGCATTTAATGCCTACAGAGAGGAAAACCATGGCGAAAGCACCGGCCAAAGCAGCGGAAGCAAGTGATGCTCCAGCAGCAGGAAAATCAAAGAAAAAACTCCTGATCATCATCGCCGCCGTCGTATTTTTATTGGTCGCCGCAGGCGGTGGTGCCGCTATTTTTCTATCTAAAAAGGCTTCTTCCTCCAAAGAAAAAGAACATAAAACTGAACCGACAAAAGCACCTGTATTTCTGGCGCTGGAAGCATTTACAGTCAATCTGCAATCAGAAAACGGCGATAAATACCTGCAGATCAGCATGACCTTGCAAGTGCAGGATGAAGAGCAGGTAACGCTCATCAAGGCTAATATGCCGCAAGTGCGCAGCCGTTTATTGCTGCTGCTGTCGAGCAAAGATTCGACTGAAATTCTGTCGTCTGAAGGCAAGGAAAAACTGGTCAATGAAATCATAGAAAAAGTTGCTCAGCCTTTTACGCCCAAGGGCGAGCCCCAAAAAATCAGCGGCGTTTTCTTCACTTCTTTTGTAGTTCAATAAAACCATGTCAGATAATTTCCTCTCCCAGGAAGAAGTCGATGCCCTTTTAAAGGGCGTCACGGGAGATCAGGATGACTCTCAGTCACTGGAAGACACCTCTGGTGTCAGGCCATACAATCTTGCCACGCAAGAGCGTATCGTCCGCGGTCGCATGCCGACATTGGAAATTATCAATGAGCGTTTTGCCCGTCTGTTGCGCATAGGTTTGTTCAATTTCCTGCGTCGCAGTGCCGAAGTCTCGGTAGGTACGGTCAGGGTATCGAAGTACAGTGAATTCATCCGCAACCTGGTGGTGCCGACCAATCTGAACCTGGTCCACATGAAGCCTTTGCGCGGCACCTCCCTGATTGTGCTTGATCCGGGACTGGTGTTCTTGTTGGTGGACAATCTGTTTGGTGGTGATGGACGCTTTCATACCCGTGTTGAAGGTCGTGATTTTACCCAGACCGAGCAGCGTATTATTCATCGCATACTGGAAATCATTTTTGAAACCTATTCCAAATCCTGGGAGCCCGTTTACCCAATCGAATTTGAATACATACGGTCAGAAATGAACACCCAGTTTGCCAATATTGCGACACCGAATGAAGTCGTCGTGTCTACCACCTTCACGATAGAACTGGGGCCTGTCAGCGGAGAAATGCATTTATGCATGCCCTATTCCACGATAGAGCCTATACGTGACATCCTGACCAGTAGCCTGCAGGGTGAGACTCTGGAAGTGGATAAGCGCTGGGTGCGCCTGATGACGCAACAGATACAGATAGCAGAAGTCGAAATAGTTGCCGATTTAGGGACCACGCGTGTCACCCTGGGCGATATACTGAATATGAAGGAAGGCGATATCATCCCTCTTTCAATACCAGAAATTATTTCAGCAAAAGTTGATGGCACTCCGGTGATGGAGTGCAAATATGGTGTATTTAACGGACAGTATGCCTTGCGTGTGGAGAAGCTGATCAGCTCCAGCGTACAGGAAGTAGCACAAGGAGAAAATCATGGATGACAACGGCGAATCCCCCATCAGCGAAGATGATTGGGGTGCTGCGATTGCAGAACAGGAAAGAGCCGAAGCCGCAGCAGCCGAAAAGGCTGAAGCACCGCCGGCCACCGCTGCGATTTTCAAGGAATTCAGCGGCAAGAGCAGTTCTGCGCCTGAAACCCATAATGACATTGACTTCATTCTGGATATTCCAGTTCAACTGACAGTGGAACTGGGCCGTACCAAGATTGCCATCAAAAACTTGCTGCAACTGGCTCAGGGTTCTGTTGTCGAGCTAGACGGTCTGGCTGGTGAACCTATGGATGTATTGGTCAATGGCTGCCTGATTGCCCAGGGTGAGGTAGTGGTGGTCAACGATAAGTTTGGTATACGCCTGACGGATATCGTCACACCTGCAGAACGCATACGTAAGCTTAACAAATGAGGACGAAATTGCCTTATTTTGTATTGGCAGTAATAGCCATCTTGAGTACATCTGCATTTGCGGCTGAGAATACCCCAATTTCACCCAGTGGCGGTTTATTGCAAATTGCCACAGCACTGCTGCTGGTGCTGGGTCTGGTTGTCATGGCTGCCTGGCTCATGCGTCGCCTTGGTCCCATGAATGCGGGGAATAAAATCCCCGTCAAAATTATCGGCGGCATCAGTGTAGGTAATCGCGAGCGGGTTATGGTGGTTGAAGTTGGTGACCAGTGGCTGATTCTTGGTGTGACAGCCACCAATATCAACAACCTGGGCAGTATGCCCAAACAGGAAGAATTGCTGAATCAGTCAGCACAAACAGTCATAAATGATCCTTTTTCTGCCTGGCTCAAGCGCACACTGGAGAAGCGAACTACTGACCGGTCTACCCAGCGATCTGATAACAGCTAATACATTGCATGAAAAATTTGCGTTCTCATCTGCCATTTATAGTACTGGCTATCTTACTGTGCGGGCTGGTCCTGCCTGACGCAGCCATGGCCCAGGCCAACGGTGGCTTGCAAGCTATTACCAGTACACCAGCTCCCGGTGGCGGACAAAACTATTCTCTCAGCATCCAGACACTGCTGTTCCTGACAGCATTAAGCTTTTTGCCCGCAGCTTTGCTGATGATGACCAGCTTTACCCGAATCATCATTGTCTTGTCTTTACTCAGGCAAGCGCTGGGCACACAGTCAGCTCCACCAAATCAAGTAATGATAGGTCTATCACTGTTTTTGACTTTATTTGTCATGGGGCCAGTGTTTGACAAAATTTATGCTGAAGCTTATCAACCATTCACTGAAAACAAGATCACCATGCAGGTTGCCATGGATAAAGGGGCTACACCCCTGAAGCAATTCATGATGAAGCAAACCAGGCAGACTGATCTGGCACTGTATGTCAAATTATCCAATACCCCGGAGTTGCAGGGGCCAGAAGATGTGCCTTTGCGGATTTTGATACCGGCCTTTATTACCAGTGAACTGAAGACAGCTTTTCAAATCAGCTTTGCCATCTTTATCCCCTTTCTCATTATCGACATGGTAGTCGCCAGTGTGCTGATGTCCATGGGTATGATGATGGTTTCGCCTGCAATTGTGTCACTCCCCTTCAAGCTCATGCTATTCGTGTTGGTAGATGGCTGGCAATTATTGATAGGCTCACTTGCACAAAGTTTTTACTGAGGTTCACCATGACACCCGATAGCGTAATGACATTAGGCCGCCAGGCCATGGAAGTCACCTTAATGGTGTCTGCCCCCCTGTTGCTGGTGGCACTGGGCATAGGTCTTATCGTCAGTATTTTTCAGGCAGCAACACAGATTAATGAAACCACCCTGTCTTTTATTCCCAAGCTGATAGGCATCTTTGTGACCCTCATCATTGCCGGGCCGTGGATGCTTTCCATCTTGATGGACTATATGCGCCAGATGTTTTCCAGCATCGCCACCATGGCAGCCTGATGTGCGTACCATCGCAATCCCATGATTTCTTTTTCCAGCAATGAGCTGATTGCACTGATCAATTCCTTTATCTGGCCTCTGACCAGGATACTGGGCTTGATCGCGGTGGCGCCGCCGTTTGGGAATAATACCGTTCCGGTACAAATCAAAATTGCACTGGGTGTAGTTTTGTCATTGATCGTCGCCCCTACCCTGCCCACCATCTCTGACCTGGACCCGGTTTCTCTGAACGGTATTCTGGTGCTTGCTCAACAGCTCATCATAGGATTGGGAATGGGTTTTGTGATGCGCGTGGTTTTTTCCGCCATAGAAATGGCCGGCGAGGTTTCTGGCCTGACTATGGGCCTGGGCTTTGCCACTTTCTTTGATCCACAAACTCAAGGGCGTTCTTCGGCTGTAGCACAATTCCTGGTGCTGACTTCTACCTTGTTGATGCTGACGCTGAATGTGCATCTTTCCATGCTGGCGGCCTTAGTTGAGAGTTTTCATACCATCCCCATTGCGACCACCTATCAGTCTGGCCTGAATTATCAAAAATTGGCGATCTGGGGCGAGCAAATTTTCAGTGTAGGCATGCACCTTTCCTTACCCATCGTTGCTGCTCTGCTGGTCACCAACGTCGCACTGGGTATATTGACGCGTGCAGCTCCACAATTGAATTTGTTTGGTATCGGATTCCCGATTACCATAGGCGTAGGTTTTTTGATGCTGGCCCTGATCATGCCTTATCTGCTATTACCGCTACAAAATCTGTTCCAGAGTGGTATAGAAATGATGCAGTCACTAGGCCAGCCTGCGTCATTACCTATTCCAGTAAAAAAATAAATCATGTCGCATCAGGCATTTACTCATGAAGCCAGACTGTATAGCGTAGAGCAGATACGTGACATAGAGCGTCTCGCACTTGCGCATCAGGGTGAGACGACGCTCATGCAAAAAGCTGGGCTGGCCGCTGCGGAGTTGGCGATCAACATTGGTGCGAGCAAACAAACTCCTGCGCTGATCCTGGCGGGCCCGGGCAATAATGGCGGAGATGCTTACGAAGCTGGATATCAGCTAATCAGACAAGGATATAAAGCTGCTTGCGTCATGTGCGGGGAAATTGGGAAATATTCTCAAGATGCACAAGCAGCACTGCAAAGAGCGAAAGATGCAGGGCTGGAGTTTATAGAGCCGAGTGCGCTGACTAATGCCACGTCAGCTACGTCACTAGACTGGAGTCTGGTGATCGACGGCTTGTTCGGCATAGGTTTGAAGCGGGCACCTGAAGCTGACATTGCCAAACTGATAGCGTTCGTCAACCAGCTTGCCGTTGAACAGGCAGTCCCGGTCCTGGCAATTGATGTACCCAGTGGCTTGAATGCCGATACAGGGCAGCCTATTGGTCCCGACAGCGCGGTTATTCAAGCCAGCCACACCATCAGCTATATCTCCAATAAAAGCGGGCTGCATACAGGATCAGGCAAAGATTACGCGGGTAAGGTCACGGTCAACAAACTGGATATTGCTGAAGATTTTTTCCCGGAATGCCATAGCCATTTGAATGAACGCACTTCCCTGTTACACGCCCTGACACCACGCAAGCAAAACAGCCATAAAGGCAGTTTTGGCGATGTCGTGATACTTGGTGGTGCCAAGGGAATGACAGGTGCAGCCATACTCGCTGCCAGGGCGGCGCAATACGCAGGTGCGGGACGTATTTATTGCAGCATGCTGACAGAGGCACCTGCTTATGACAGCCTGCATCCAGAAATCATGTTTCGCAAGATTGACGAAGTAAGTTTGGCAGGTGCAACTGTCGTTATCGGCCCGGGCCTGGGAACATCGACCAGTGCCTATGCTTTACTCAGCAGCGCGATTCAAACTGCGCAGGCGCTCGTCATCGATGCCGATGCCCTGAATCTGATCGCTGCAGATACCAAATTGCAGACATCTTTACGTAATAGAAATAGTCCATGCATACTCACGCCACATCCACTGGAAGCGGCCAGATTGCTAAACAAGAGCGTGGCTGATATACAAAATAATCGCCTGCAGGCATCACACACACTGGCGCAGCAATTCAATGCGGCGATCATACTCAAGGGTTCTGGCAGTATTATTTGTGATCCGGATGGGAATTTGTTCATCAATACGACAGGCAACCCAGCACTGGCAAGCGGCGGCACTGGTGATGTGCTGGCGGGGGTTGCTGGTGCTTTGCTGGCACAGGCTTGCAGCAGCACGGATGCTGCAAGGATTGCTACCTGGGTACATGGTCATGCAGCTGACGAACTGGTTGCGCGAGGAACAGGGCCTATAGGTTTGACCGCCAGCGAGTTATTGCCAGAGATCAGATCCAATATTAATCAATTGGCCTATCAAGCCACCACTGGCAACTGATTCACTACCTTGATCAGATACTCAATCAACCAGGCTATTAATCTGCTCAGGAATCAGTTTTTCCACTTCAGACGTGGCATCACAAACAATGCCTGACTGCGCCAAAGCTGCTGACAGTTTTTCTATCTGCTCTTGCTGTGCAGCAGCGTGATCAATCAGCTTGTGCAAGACCTTGGAAATCGGGTCATCACTGTTTTGTGTCACGCCATATGCCGTGAACAAATGTGCCGTTTCTGAATCTGCCGAGGCCACTTCTTTTTTGATGACATGAGCAGGGTTACCAACTGCAGTACCACCAGCAGGCACAGGCTTGAGCACGACAGAGTTAGATCCTATCTTGGCACCCGCACCGATGGTAAAACCACCCAGTACCTTGGCACCGGCACCGACGATGACGCCTGCTTCCAGCGTAGGATGACGTTTTGCACCACGCGACAAGGACGTACCACCCAGGGTCACGCCCTGGTAAATCGTGCAGTCATCACCAATTTCTGCCGTCTCGCCAATGACCACACCGAAACCATGGTCAATAAACACTCTGCGGCCTATCGTTGCGCCTGGGTGAATTTCGATACCGGTCAGCACACGGGCAATATGGGAGATGAAGCGCCCCAGCCATTTCAAACCACGTTTCCAGCACCATTGCGCCCAACCATGCATGAGTATGGCCTGAAAACCAGGATAACAAGTGATCACCTCCCAGGCATTACGGGCGGCAGGATCTTTCTTGATAATGCTGGCGATATCTTCTCTCAGGCGGTCAAACATGGAATTTATATGGTTATGACGGAGGGGAATAAGATAGTAGCGTATTTCTGAAAACGCTGCGTCCGCTGCCCAAATCACCGGGGACCAGACGCTATAGGCTTACAGACGCTGACGGCGGGCTTCGTATAGACAAACACCAGAAGCCACAGAGACATTCAGGCTTTCAACAGAACCGAACATGGGGACGCTGACCAGCATATCGCAGGTTTCGCGGGTCAGGCGGCGCATGCCCTCACCTTCAGAACCCATGACGATGGCGCAACCAACTTTGAAATCGACATCGTAGATATTTTTTTCGACTTCATCTGTGGTGCCAACCAGCCAGATATCACGGTCTTTCAATTCACGCAGGGTACGCGCCAGATTGGTGACGGTGATATATGGCACTGTTTCAGCAGCACCACTGGCAACCTTGGCGGCGGTAGCATTCAAGCCCACTGCCCTGTCTTTGGGAGCGATAACCGCATGCGCACCGGCACCGTCAGCCACACGCAGACAGGCGCCCAGGTTATGCGGATCGGTAATACCATCCAGCACCAGCAACAAAGGCGGGCCATCAATCGCATCCAGCAATTCATCGAGATTACGCGCCAGTGACAGTTCACTGGCCTTGGCTACTACACCCTGATGACGACGCGTGCCGACGATATTGCTGAGGCGCTGATCATCTGCCGGGATGATGCGCACACCAGCGGCTTTCGCTGCTTGCAGCAGGTCTTTCATACGACCATCGACGCGGGAAGAATCTACATAGATTTCTTCGACGGAAGAGGCTTCATGACGGATCCGGGAGGTCACCGCATGGAAACCAAAAATCATTTTACTTTTCATTTCATTCTTTTCTTTGCATGCATTTCTTTAAGGTACTAACGTCTTTTCTTCGCTGACTTACCGGCGGCAGCTGGTGCTTTTTTCTTTGCACTGGCAGCAGCAGGCGAAGATTTCTGGCGACGTCCACCAGAAAAACTTTCTTCTTTTACTTTCTTGGCTGGGGCAACTTTGCCACCTCTGCCATAATTTGCCACAACTTTTTCTTCAGGAACAAGCAAGGCTTTCTTGGCACTGGCAGCACTCTTGCGATTTTTTTCATTCGCGGTTGCACCACGACTATCCACCAGCCCAGCTGAGCGTGGTGATACTGGCTGCACTATGGCCAAATCTATCTTGCGTGCATCAAGGTCAACCCGGCTGACTTGCACTGTGACTTTATCTGTCAGTTGATAGCGTTTGCCAGTACGTTCGCCGCGCAATTCATGGCGCGCCTCATCGTACTGGAAGTAATCAGCACCCAACTCCGTCACATGCACCAGGCCTTCGATGAAAATCTCATCAAGCTGGACGAAGATACCAAACTGTGTCACACCTGTGATCATGCCAGTGAATTCTTCACCCACCTTATTGCGTATGAAGTAGCATTTGAGCCAGGCTTCGACATCGCGTGATGCTTCATCAGCACGACGCTCATTGGCAGAACAATGAACACCAAGCGCATCCCAGATAGTCTGTTCTTTTTCTTCCTTCTTCTTGCCCGCTGCCTTGTCAGCAATCTGCTGCTTTCTGGTGGCATTCGACACGGAAGTATTCAAGAGCGTCAGGTCTATGCCCTTGGGCTCATATTTACGCCCCTGCAAAATTGCCTTGATGGCCCTGTGTGTCAGCAAATCAGGATAACGGCGTATCGGGCTGGTGAAATGGGCATAGGCATCATAAGACAAACCGAAATGGCCAATATTGTCCGGACTGTAAACCGCCTGCTGCATGGAACGCAGCAACATGGTTTGCAAGAGTGTCGCATCCGGCCTGCCTTTGACCTTTTTCATCAGCTCGGCATAGTCCGATGCTGCTGGCTTGTCGCCTCCACCGAGGAACAGACCAACTTGCTTCAGGAAATTTCTGACCTGGGTCAGTTTCTCTTTGGTCGGGCCAGCATGGATACGGTATGTGCCTGGATGCTTGTAAGTTTCCAGCAAATTTGCAGCGCAGACATTGGCTGCCAGCATGCATTCTTCAATCAGCTTGTGCGCATCATTACGTGTACGTGGCAATATCTTTTCTATCTTGCCGGCCGGATTACAAACGATATAGGTTTCTGTCGTTTCAAAATCGATGGCACCACGCACCTGGCGCGCCTTCAATAAAGACTGGAACACTTCATACAAGTGCAAGAGATGCGGCACCAAAGTCATACGCTTGGCAGCTTCCGGCCCTTTGGTATTGCCAAGTATGGCCGCCACTTCTGTGTAGGTGAAACGCGCGGCGGAATGGATGACAGCCGGATAAAACTGGTAAGCCGTGACTTCACCGTCCTGCGTGATCACCATATCGCACACCAGCGTCAGGCGATCGACATCAGGATTCAGCGAGCACAGGCCATTTGACAGGCGCTCTGGCAGCATCGGTATCACCCTGCGTGGGAAATACACAGACGTGCTGCGCAACAGGGCCTCTTCATCCAGCACATCATTCGGGTTGACGTAATGACTGACATCGGCAATCGCAACGATCAGCCTGTGGCCTTTACTACGGCCTATCTTGACTGGCTCGCAGTAAACGGCATCATCAAAATCGCGCGCGTCTTCACCATCAATCGTCACCAACGGAATATCACGCAGATCTACACGGTCAGTCAGATCACTATCCCTGACTTCCGATGGCAATTTGGCAGCAGCTTTTTTAACCGCTTCAGAAAACTCATGCGGCACGCCAAATTTTCTGACGGCGATTTCGATTTCCATGCCGGGGTCATCGACATCACCCAGTATCTCAACGATCTTGCCAACAGGCTGTGCATAGCGGGTCGGCTGCTCAGTCAACTCGACGCTGACAACCTGGCCAGCCTTGGCTTTGCCTGGTGCGCCGGTCAATAAAATATCCTGGCTAAAGCGCTTGTCTTCAGGCGCAACTATCCAGACGCCATTTTCATTTAGCAGGCGGCCAATGACATGCGTATTGGCTCTGTCGAGTATCTCAAGTATGCCACCTTCTAAACGACCACGTCTGTCGGTACCGACGACACGTGCCATGACGCGGTCGCCATGCAAGACTTTTTGCATTTCGCGCTCTGGTAGGAACAGGTCTTCAGTGCCGTCATCAGGGATCAGGAAACCATAACCTTCGCGATGACTACTGACTTTGCCGCTGATGAAATTATCGTGATTGGCGATGGAATAATTCCCACCTTTATCTACTTTGACTTGCCCATCTCTTTCCATCGCGCTTAAACGTCGTGTCATGCCATCTAACTCCTCAGGTTTCACTGACAGCGCTTCTGCAATTGCAGCAGCCGTCATCTTTGCCGTGTTAGTACGTAGAACACCCAGTATCTCTTCGCGACTGGGAATGGGGTATGAATGCTTGTTCAAATTTTGTATTTTTTCTTAAAAAAGTTAATTTGGCTTACGCCAAAATCTTATCAGGCCATAGTTTACTGTAGCAAACCTCTTTCGCCTAACAATTCTTGTATTGTTCAGGTAGCTCACCTTGACAAATGCTTCAATTAATTTATAATCTTGTTCTCCGTTGCCCACGTGGCGGAATTGGTAGACGCGCATGGTTCAGGTCCATGTGCCTTCGGGTGTGGGGGTTCGAGTCCCTCCGTGGGCACCACCAAATTTGAGAGCCCGCTGATGAAAATCAGCGGGCTTTTTCAATTCCAGATCCACTTTTGCAAACATATGCAAGAAGCCATTCCTTTCTGTGTTCACAATTGTTTGCTGCGATGCCTCCGTAGCCCCCCCCACCTCACTCCAATTTCCTGCAAAAATATTTCCCCAAAGCCAGTCAAATACTCTATAATTATGCCTTCCGTTGCCCACGTGGCGGAATTGGTAGACGCGCATGGTTCAGGTCCATGTGCCTTCGGGTGTGGGGGTTCGAGTCCCTCCGTGGGCACCACAATTTGAGAGCCCGCTGATGAAAATCAGCGGGCTTTTTCAATTCCACCTCAGATCTTCTCATTCATACTTGGTGTCATATCTACATCATCACATTCCAGGCCAGCCTACGGGCCACGGCAAGCAGCAACCCGACACACAATAAAAAACTGCCAGCAGCGCATACCAGCACTCCCCAAAAAAAACGGAAGCAAATAGCTTCCGTTTTTTAACCAGCAATTACGCTGCGCCCTTTTTCAACCAGGCATTCAACTGATGCGGCCTGATGCTGTCATATTCTTCGAAAGGCTGATGTATCCAGGGATTGTTCGCCAGATAGTCCAGATAGTAATCCGGAGCCACTGATGAACATGCCTTGTACCAGATCACAGCTGATTTTACTTCGGTCACAGCCGGAAAATTTTCGCGCAAATGCACGAGCACCTTTTCCAGGGTAACGCCAGAATCAACCAGATCGTCCACTACCAGCACTTTGCCCTGCAGTGCGCCCTTAGTCATGGAAATATACTTTCCTATGTCCAGAGTACCCTGCACTGTGCCCGACTCTTCGCGATATGAACTAGTCGACAAAATCGCCAGAGGCACATCAAAAATTCTGGAGAAAATGTCACCAGGACGCAAGCCACCACGGGCGAGACACAGGACTTGATCAAACTTCCAGCCAGACTCATGCACTTTCAGTGCAAGCTGCTCGATGGAACGATGATAAGCCTCCCAGGAGACCCACAAGTCCTTGTCTGTAGATGCAGGCATATTCATATTTTTATTTTTCCTTCTTAGATAAACGGGTGCCTTAACACGATGGTTTCTTCGCGATCTGGTCCGGTAGAGACCATATCGACAGGAACACCAACCAGTTCCTGAATACGCATGATGTAATTGCGGGCGTTGACTGGCAGAGCATCCATGCTTTGCGCGCCAACTGTCGTCTCAGACCAACCTGGCATTTCTTCATAAATAGCTTCGCAACGTGCCGCTTCTTCAGCGCCAACCGGGAAGATATCAACAACTTTGCCATCAACTTTATAACCCGTACACAACTTCAGCGTTTCCAGGCCATCCAGCACATCAAGCTTGGTCAGGCACATGCCTGATACGCCATTGATTTGCACAGAGCGCTTCAACAGGGCTGCATCAAACCAGCCACAACGACGGGCGCGGCCGGTGACTGTGCCAAATTCATGACCCACACTGGCCAGATGCTTGCCTACGCCTGCATCAGTTGGCAATTCAGACGGGAATGGCCCAGAGCCTACACGTGTCGTGTACGCCTTGGTAATACCCAGGATGTAATGCAACATGTTAGGACCAACACCAGAACCTGCCGCTGCATTGCCTGCCACACAATTACTGGAGGTAACGAAGGGATAAGTACCATGATCAACATCCAGCAAACTGCCTTGCGCGCCTTCAAACAAGAGGCTGGCACCAGCTTTGTGCGCAGCATACAAGGCACTGGAAACGTCCGCCACCATAGGACGGATACGCGGTACATTGGCCAGCGTATCATCCAGAGTTTTCTGGAATTCGACTGCTGGAGCTTTCAGATAATTGGTCAACACAAAATTGTGGTAATCCAGATTTTCACGCAGCTTTTCAGCAAAACGCTCTTCATTGAGCAAATCAGCTACGCGGATTGCACGACGGGCAACTTTGTCTTCATAGGCTGGGCCTATGCCTTTGCCAGTAGTACCTATCTTGGCGGCACCACGGGCAATTTCACGCGCCGCATCAAGTGCAGTGTGATAAGGCAAGATAACCGGGCAGGCTTCTGAAATCTTGAGGCGGGAAGCAACTTCCACCCCATTGGCTTGCAATTTGTCGATTTCACGCAAGAGATCAGGCACGGACAAGACCACGCCATTACCGATATAGCAAGCTGTACCCGCACGCATGATGCCTGATGGTATCAGTTGCAAGGCTGTCTTCTGACCGCCAATAACCAGCGTATGGCCAGCATTGTGCCCGCCCTGAAAGCGCACGACGCCCTGAGCGTGGTCCGTCAACCAGTCAACGATTTTTCCTTTGCCTTCATCGCCCCACTGGGTACCGATTACGACTACGTTTTTTGCAATTTTAGTTTGTGTCATCACTCAACCTACATTTTGAAGAATCCATTTACCTGCATCGAAAATGAGTGCGCGATTGCAGTCAAATTCGTCTTGTTCGTTCTCGTGCCCCGGCAGGCTTTGAATTACGATCTCACCCTCGCCACGCAATGCAGCAATTTTTTCCCGCAATGCAGGATCACTACCCCAGGGAGCGCGAATTGCGTCTTTTCTCTCGGCGGAGGGCAACAGACGTGCCAGCTCACGCAAATCCAGAGAAAATCCGGTCGCCGGGCGTGAGCGGCCAAAAGCTTCACCCACATGATCATAGCGACCACCACGTGCAACCGCGTTTGGTAAACCAGGTACAAATACATTGAACATTACACCACTATGATAGTGGTAGCCGCGCAAATCAGCGAGGTCTATTGTGACATGGGCAGCACCCGTCAAACGCACCAGATGCTCAAGCTCGCTCAGCGCAGTCTGTATGCCTTCGAATGCCGGCAATACTGTACGTGCTTTTTGAATGATGGAGATGTCGCCATATAAACCTGGCAAAGCCATCAATGCAGCACGCACCTCTGGCGAAAAATTCTGACTGAGCTTGTCTATGCTAGGCAAATCCTTGGCCTCCAACAAGGCATACAGAGTATTTTCTTCAGCCTTGGCCAACGGGTCAGCGGCCAATAAGGCGCGTAAAACACCGACATGGCACATATCCAGTCTGACATCTTTGACATGCGCCAGAGCCAGGCAAGCCAATACCAGCTCCTGGATTTCAGCGTCTGCTTCCAGTCCGGCATGACCGTAGATTTCTGCGCCGATTTGCAAAGGCTCACGCGTGGCATGTAAACCAGATGGCTTGGTATGCAAGACACTACCTGCATAGCACAGGCGGGTCACAGTACGGCGGTTTAACAGATGCGCATCGATACGGGCAACTTGCGTGGTCATGTCAGCACGCAGGCCCATGGTACGCCCAGAAAGCTGGTCTACCAGCTTGAAAGTACGCAAATCCATGTCCTGACCGGCACCGGTCAGCAAGGATTCTATGTATTCCAGCATGGGAGGCATGACTAGTTCATAGCCATACAATCTAAAATTGTCCAGCAATACACGGCGCAACTCTTCTATCTTGCGCGCTTCCGATGGCAAGATGTCAGCGATATTTTCAGGTAAAAGCCAATTCGGCATGAAGAACAATCAAAAAAAACAAGAAATTAATTTAGTCTATCCGACAAACAGCGATCTGCACAAAATTTGTGCAGATCGCTGTCGTCACTACAATCGTTACATATAGTATGGGTACTACTTACCCTTTACTGCTGGTACAGCACCACCTACTGAGGATGGGCCTTTAAAATATTTAAAGAACTCAGAATTTGGGTCTACTACCAAAATATCATTCTTGGTCTTGAATGAGGCAGTATACGCTTCCAGGCTACGATAAAACTTATAAAACTCAGGGCTTTGGCTATAGGCTTGCGCATAAATCTGCGATGCCTCTGCATCACCCGCACCGCGTATTTTTTGCGCGTCACGATTAGCTTCGGCCTTGATTACCAGCCTTTGCTTGTCGGCATCAGCCCGGATCTCTTCGGATTCTGCTGCACCGGTAGAACGCAAACCATTTGCCTCACGAGTGCGTTCTGCCTTCATACGATCGTAAACCGAGTTGTTGATCTGCTCTACATAATCTACACGCTTGAGACGCACATCAATAATTTCAACGCCTATGTGCCTGGTTTCATCAGAAACCTTCTTCTTGATGGCATCCATGACCTTGCCGCGCTGAGTAGATATCACCTCACCCACTTTGCGCTTGGTTATTTCATCATTCAAGGCTGCCTTGATGATTTGCGACATTCTATCCTGCGCCCTGCGCTCTTCGCCATTAAAACTGACGTAATACAGACGCGGGTCTTTAATACTCCATTTGACATAAGAATCAACCAGAATATTTTTCTTTTCAGAAGTCACAAAACGATCTGCTGAATTGGTGTCAATGGTCAAAATACGCTTATCCAAAAACAACACATTTTGGAACGGTGGCGGCAACTTGAAATGCAAACCTGGCTCACTAATCACGGACTTGACTTCACCCAAAGCGAATACGATGGCATGTGAGCGCTGATCAACAACGAAAATAGTCGAATATGCAACTAAAATTGCTGCGCACAGTGCAATGATGAAGGTAGCTAACTTATTCATTATCTGCCCTCCCTGTCACGTGTGTCGCGATTATCTTTTGATCTTCCATCCTTGCCATAACGCATTTCCACAGTAGGAATCTGTTCGACAGCCGGAGCCACCTGTTGGGCTGGTGCAGCAGGCTTGGCTACAGATTGATCAGCTTGATTGATCATCTTATCCAAAGGCAAATAAATCATGTTATTGCCAGTCTTGGTGTCCACCATCACTTTACTGGTGCTGGAGAATATTTGCTGCATTGCCTCCATATACAACCTGTCCCTGGTAACTGCCGGTGCCTTTTGATATTCCGTCAGCACTTGCTGGAAACGTGATGCACTACCCTGAGCGTTGGCAACCACACTTGCTTTATAGCCTTCTGCCTCTTGTATCATACGAGAAGCTTCTCCGCGCGCCTTAGGAATCACATCATTGGCATAGGCTATACCTTCGTTTTTCAACCGCTCTTTATCTTGCTTGGCTTTTTGCGCATCTTCGAAAACGGCCTGAACTTGCTCAGGTGCCTGCACATTTTGCATAGTTACCTGAGCGACTTGCACGCCTGAACGATAAGCATCCAGAATTTTCTGCATGCCCGCATTCACATCCAAAGCGATTTTTTCACGGCCTTCGTACAACACAAAATCCATAGAGCTTTTGCCGACAATCTCACGTACAACGGCTTCAGCCACCTGGCGTATCATCTCTTCCTGATCGCGGTTGTTATACAACCAGTCAGCAGCATTATTCAATTTATATTGAACAGCAAATTGAATATCAACGATATTTTCGTCGTCAGTCAGCATCAAAGATTCGCGTTCCCTTGAGCCTTTTTTGTAGCCGATTTCCACCGTTCTGACTTGCGACAGATTGACTATCTCATGCCCCTGAACAGGATAGGGCCAACGCCAGTTAAAACCAGCAGCCGTCTGATGACTGAATTTGCCAAAAGTGGTAATGACAGCTGTCTGACCTTCTTGTACGATGAAAAAACCACTGGATAACCAGACCAGAGCAATCACAGCAACAATTAGAGAGGCACCGATTTTAGCGCCTGCTGAGTCTGGTGAAAAATTACCACCATTGCCGCCGTTATCACCGCCATTTTGCCCAAGCAAACGTCCTAGTTTTTGGGTAAAGTCCTTCCACAGCTGATCAAGATCAGGTGGGCCTTCAGGCGGTTTTTTATTGTCTGGCTTATTATTCTGGTTATTATTTTGCGAACCACGCCCCCATTGCGGATCATTTATGGACATGGTCAAACCAATTCTTTTGAGAAGTGAAACAAGCATTCTGTCGCTATCCAATGAATAGTGGGTTGGACTACTGAAAATCAAAGCGGGCATCAACTGCCTCTGGTGTTGCCGATTGCACAATACCAGACATTTTTGCCAATGCGAATTCGGCTATGGATTCGCGTAATAAACCTATACCTGCCCCAGTGCGAGCGCTCAAAAAAACCCTTTGGATTTTATCACACTCATCCGTCTCGACCGACGGTTCCAGACCGGCAAGATCTATCTTATTCCACACCAGTACCTGTGGAATATGATCAGCACCAATTTCCTGCAGCACTTGATTGACTTGTTGAATCTGGTCAAAGCGCACAGGACTACTTGCGTCCACTACGTGCAATAACAAGTCCGCGTGTATGGTTTCTTCCAACGTCGCCCGAAATGCGGCAACCAGTTGATGCGGCAACTCCCGAATGAAGCCTACCGTATCAGAGATCACGATATTACCTGCATCACCAAGATACAAGCGACGTGAGGTGGTATCCAGCGTTGCAAACAATTGATTGGCGGCATAAGCGCCCGCCTTGGTCATTGCATTGAACAAACTGGACTTACCGGCATTGGTGTAACCAACCAGCGAAACCGACAAGGTGTTGCTACGTCCGCGTGAACGTCTCTGGGTTTCCCTCTGCTTATGTAACTTATCCAGCTTTTGTTTGAGCATCTTGACCCGATCGCCCAATAACCGGCGGTCAGTTTCAAGCTGAGTTTCACCTGGACCACGCAAACCTATACCGCCCTTTTGCCTTTCCAGATGCGTCCAGCCACGTATCAGACGTGTTGCCAAATGTTGCAATTGCGCCAACTCAACTTGCACTTTACCCTCATGGCTTTGGGCGCGCTGGGCAAAAATGTCCAGTATCAGACTGGTGCGGTCCACCACCCTGACCTTCAGGTGACGCTCCAGATTTCTTTGTTGCGCTGGAGAAAGTGCATGATTGAATATGACGATATCCAGCGCGCCATCGGCGACAGCATCAGCAATCTCATCGGCCTTGCCGCTGCCGACAAAAAAAGCAGCATCAGGACTGGATCGTTTGCAAGTGATGGTTGTGACGGGCTCAGCCCCCGCAGATTGCGAGAGCAAAGATAGTTCTTCGAGACTGGCGGTGAAGTCGTCTTTACCGAAATCAACGCCGACTAAAGCGGCGCGCATAGACGACTTCTTTATTTCGGTACTCAAAAATTACTCTGCCTCTGGCTCAGTGTTGATGCTGACTGCGCGTGCAGGCACGACGGTGGAGATAGCATGCTTGTAAACCATTTGCGTCACAGTATTGCGCAGCAAAACCACATACTGATCGAAAGATTCGATATGGCCTTGTAACTTGATGCCATTGACCAGATAAATTGATACAGGAATATGTTCTTTACGCAAAGCGTTCAGAAATGGGTCTTGTAATAATTGCCCTTTATTGCTCATAACAGCTCCATTGTGTTGTTGTGATTAGGAGTTGGGGACTACTTATCAGAATACAAGTATTCCCAGAAGTTGATTACAAAGTAATGTAATCTATTTTTATCTTAATTGCATATCCCTTGCTTAAATTTCACTGCAAAAGGATATGAACCAAGCTTTTTTTACATTTTGATACTTGCCAGCAAATTTACTTGGACGACTTATCAAACGGATTCTTGCCGGAACGCATCTCAATTCTGAGTGGCGTTCCTGTCAGGGAGAACGTTTCACGGAAATGCTTTTCAAGATAACGCTTATACACATCACCCACAGCTTCAAGTGCATTGCCGTGAATGACAATGATAGGTGGATTTTGTCCACCCTGATGGGCATAACGCAACTTGGGACGGATGGATCCCTTGCGCTTGGGTTGTTGATGCTCTACCGCCTCAATCAAGGCACGCGTGAGTTTAGGTGTGGACAAGTTGACCATCGCAGCAGCATAAGCGGCGTCGATAGATTTCATCAACGGAGCTATGCCAGTCGATTTCAGTGCTGAAATGAAGTGGAATTTGGCAAATGTCAGGAAATTCAGCTTACGCTCAATATCCAGCTTGATTTCATCACGCCTGTCGCTTTGCAGGCCATCCCATTTATTGACACCAACAACCAGGGCGCGGCCAGACTCCAGGATAAACCCGGCGATATGCGCATCCTGCTCAGAAATATCTTGTTGCGCATCCAGAAGCAGAAGCACGACATTAGCTTCTGATACGGATTGCAGGGTTTTCACGACCGAAAACTTCTCTATCGCCTCAAACACCTTGCCGCGACGACGGATACCTGCGGTGTCTATCAGTGAATAGTGCACGCCATCACGTTCGAACGGTATCTCTATGGAATCACGGGTAGTACCGGGCATATCAAAGGCAATCACCCTTTCTTCACCCAGCAAGGTATTGACCAAAGTCGATTTACCGACATTAGGGCGGCCAACGATGGCGATCTTGATACCTCTGACTTGAGATTCAGGTTCTTCCACTTCCGCCGGACGCTGGGCAAAAGCAATGTCGACCATTTCTTCGACCAGATCTGCCACACCATCACCATGAGCCGCAGAGATCACGTAAGGATCGCCCATGCCCAGCTCATAAAAGTCTGCAGTGACTGAGGTATATTTCATACCTTCAGCCTTATTCACGACCAGCATCACGGAACGACCTGATTTACGCAGAAAATCTGTGATGGTTTTATCATGTGGCGTCAGGCCTTGACGGCCATCGACAATAAACACAACGACATCTGCCTCAGCCACAGCCTGTTTAGTCTGTTTGGCCATTTCATGCATGATGCCTTCTTTGGCGACGGGCTCAAAACCGCCCGTATCGATCACCAGAAAAGGACGCTCACCAACACGACCTTCGCCGTAATGCCTGTCCCTGGTCAAACCAGGTAAATCTGCGACCAAAGCGTCGCGTGAACGGGTGAGCCGATTGAACAGCGTGGATTTGCCGACGTTAGGTCGGCCTATAAGTGCGATAACCGGCTTCATTATTATTACTCGGTTGCCAGAGCAACCACTGATCCTGATTTTGTTTGAACGATCAGTTTAGCATCGACCACTAACGGCGCTGCTAAAATCTGACTACCATCGGTAGTAACACGTCCGATGAAAGAACCATCTTCCCTGGAAAGGAAGTGGACATAACCTGCGAAATCACCAACCGCTACTGCGCGGTCATATGAAATTGGTGCGGAAAGACGACGATAGCTAAGTTTATCATTGCGCCAGGCACTCGCACCGCCATTACGCGCAAACGCGTTCACTGCACCTGCTACATCTGCCGCAAACACGAAGCGCTCGTCAACACTGACGCCCACTTCGCTGGACAATGCCTTACCCCAGCGCAAGGCACCAGTACCAACATCAAAACAGGCTACCCTGCCTTGATAAGAACTGGCGCAAATATCGCTGCCCATGATCACAGGAGCACCAGAAACGTCGGCAACACGCTCCAGTTCGGTAGCGCCCTTAGGCTCACCTACCGTTGCTTCCCAGCGCAAACCACCATTATTCAACGCCAATGCAGACATACGCCCACCAGGCATGGCAACAATTGCCTGTTGCTCATGTATCACAATGCCGGGAGCAAGACGCAAAGTCAACGGTGGCAATGGGCGCTCTATTGACCATTTGCGTTCACCCGTATTGAGGTCATAAGCACTGACTTTGTTATCAATGCTGCGCACGACAACCAGACCCTGACCGACAGCCGGGGCAGACAAAATCTCATTCGTGCTTTGCACTTTCCAACGCAATTTACCATCAAGATCAAAGGCCAGCACCTGCCCTTTTTCACCTGCCACAGCAACTGTGCTGCCATCTACACCTACACCAGCAGTCAAACGCGTACCGGCATTGATACGCCAAACGGTGCGACCAGTCGCCACTTCTATACGCGCCAGTGTGCCATCAGCTGCTGCCACATAGACATTTTGCGCATATGCAGCAGGAGAGAAAACATAGTTACCTGCAGTACCAAGTGCAACAGTCCAGCTAGGCTTGATCGCCATCGTTGCCTTGATATCAGTCAAAACCGCTGGCTGATTTTTTGCATCAGATTTCGATGAAAACGGATTCAATGACGACAGTGTAGAACAGCCAGTCAAAGCCAGAAATGCAGATGATGCTACGAGCAGTTTGGCAGAAAATTGCATGTATGATTCCCCTTATTTACTGACAACTTTAGCATCTGCCACACCACCGATCACATCCAGCTTCATTTGCAAAGCCTGGCGACCTGGACTTTTATCCGACATTTTTTCAAGCGCTGACTTGTAAGCTGTACGCGCATCTTCGATCTTATTTTGCGCAACGTAAATATCACCTTTAGCATCGAGCACATCAGCATCGAATTGCTCAGGGAAAGTGCCTGACAACTGCTTCAAGGCTTCGTCATAAGCTTTTTCATCCAGAGAGATGCCTGCCAGACGTATTCTCGCCAGCGCCTTATATTCGTCAGCCTTGGAAGTATCAGCAACCCATTGCAACTGGCTCTTGGCTGCTTTCAAGTCACTTGCATCAAACGCACTTTTGGCAGCCACCAGTGCTGCCATAGGCGCATAAGAGGTAGAGGCAAATTTGGTTTTCAAATCCTCTGCCACTGCTTGTACTTTGACATTATTTTTGGCAACAACCGATTTCTGCATTTCCTCATATAACTGGGAAGCTTGCAATGCCTGGTTGTTTTGACGTGAGACCCATGCAGTCCAGCCCGCATAGGCTGCAAGGAAGACAATCAGTCCCCAAGTTACCATATTGCCGTATTTCTTCCAGGTTGCCTTGAGATTATCTAACTGCTCTTGCTCTTCTAAATTGTATGCCATAGCGTCTTCGTTTATCTATGTTATTAATATGATCAATATGGATTAATGGTGCACATGGTGGTGATTTGGATCATCACAGCAATCCGCTTCGGCACTACCGGCGATTTGATCAACCAGATAATCCACTGCTGTATCAAAAGGGACGTTAACCTGGTTATTTTCAGCATCGCCGGCACGCAATTCCTTGACACTCACCGTATTATTGTTCGCCTCATCTTCACCAATGATGACAGCGTAAGCTGCCCCGCTACCGTCAGCCTTCTTCATTTGTGACTTGAAGCTGCCTACACCATTAGCAGTTGCGCAATGTAACACAACATCCAGACCAGCATCACGCAAACGCTCACTTAATACCATCGCTTGTATTTGTGCTTCTGCCCCCTGATGCACGAGGTAGACGTCACACATTGCGGGTTGATGCACGTCGCCATTGGCTTTCATCAATTCCAGCAAACGCTCTATACCCATGGCAAAACCACAGGCTGGCGTTGGCTTACCACCAAAAATACCAAACAAGGCATCGTAACGGCCACCAGCGCACACCGTACCCTGGGACCCCAGATCGTCAGTAACCCATTCAAAGACCGTACGATTGTAATAATCAAGGCCGCGCACCAGACGGGGATTGATGGTGAATGGAATGCTGTTGTGACGCAAAATCTTTTGCACACCCTCAAAGTGTGCCAGGGATTCAGCGCCCAGATAGTCCAGCAATTTAGGTGCTGCGTTGACCATTTCTTGCATGGCCGGATTTTTTGTATCCAGAATACGCAAGGGGTTGGTCAACAAACGCCTTTTTGCTTCAGCATCGAGAATGTCCTGATGCTGTTCGAAATAAGCGATCAGCGCAGCCTTATGTTGATTCCTTTCCTCGGCATCACCAATGGAATTCAACTCCAGTCGCACATTCTGTAGCCCAAGGTCATCCCAGAAACGCTGACACATCATGATCAGTTCTGCATCGATATCAGGTCCGGTAAAACCCAGAGCCTCAGCACCTACCTGATGGAATTGACGATAACGGCCACGTTGTGGTTTTTCATGACGGAACATGGGACCGGTATACCACAAGCGCCTCGGGCCATCGTAAATGAGATTATGTTCAATCGCAGAACGCACTACACCAGCAGTGCCTTCAGGGCGCAAAGTCAGCTTGTCACCGTTCATGGAATCTTCAAAGGAATACATCTCCTTTTCGACAACATCAGTTACCTCACCCAGACCACGCGCAAACAGGTTGGTAGGTTCAACAATAGGGGTACGGACTTGTTGAAAGCCATAACTCTTCAATACAGACTGCACAGTATTTTCAAACAATTCCCACAATGGGGCGTCATCCGGTAAAAGGTCATTCATCCCTTTCACACCAGCGATTTTTTCTGCTTTTTTTATTTCCGACATGCTTGCTACCTGATTTAATTATTTGTTACGCCATGCACAGGGGCATAGTGACTCTTGACATATTCCAGCACGATGTCCTGAAACTCTTCTGCGATACGGTCGCCACGCAAGGTAAGCGCCTTGGCACCATCAATAAAGACCGGGGCAGCGGGCGACTCACCGGTACCCGGCAAACTGATACCAATATTTGCGTGCTTGGATTCACCAGGACCATTGACGATGCAACCCATGACGGCGACGTTCATATTTTCAACGCCCGGATACTGGCTTTTCCAGACTGGCATCTGATTACGCAAGAAGCTCTGGATATCATCAGCCAGCTCCTGAAATACCGTCGAAGTGGTTCTGCCACAACCAGGGCAAGCGATGACCATGGGTGTGAATTTACGCAAGCCCATGGTTTGCAAAATTTCCTGGCCTACGATGACCTCTTTGCAGCGATCACCACCTGGCTCTGGCGTCAGGGATATGCGTATGGTGTCGCCTATGCCTTCCTGCATCAGCACCGACAGTGCCGCGGTCGAGGCAACAATACCTTTGCTACCCATGCCTGCCTCGGTCAGGCCAAGATGCAAGGGGTAATCACAACGCGCAGCCAATTCACGGTAAACGGCGATCAAGTCCTGTACGCCAGATACCTTGCAAGACAAGATAATCTTGTCGCCAGCCAGACCCAGCTCCTCAGCCTTTTGCGCACTTTCAATGGCAGAGGTAATCAGGGCCTGATACATGACAGCCTGCACACTCCATGGCTCAGGACGTTTGGCATTGTCGTCCATGATACGGGCCAGCAAAGCCTGATCCAGGCTACCCCAGTTAACACCTATGCGTACTGGCTTATCGTAGCGGCAAGCCATTTCTATCATCTGGGCAAACTGGGTGTCGCGCTTGGCGCCTTTGCCCACATTGCCAGGATTGATCCTGTATTTGGATAAAGCTTTGGCACAATCAGGAAAATCGCTCAACAGCGTGTGACCATTGTAGTGAAAATCACCTACCAGTGGCACATCTATACCCATCCTGTCCAGCTGTTCACGTATCGCTGGCACTGCTGCAGCGGCTTCAGCATTATTGACTGTGATACGCACAAGCTCGGAACCGGCTCTTGCCAGTTCCTTGATCTGAATTGCCGTGCCGATTGCATCAGCCGTATCAGTATTTGTCATGGATTGCACGACGACAGGAGCACCGCCACCCACAAAAACTTCACGGGTGCCATATACCACCTTGGCAGAACGGGATGCGCGTCTAAGCTTGGGACCTGAACCGATTTCTGATAAAAAATCCGTCATCTTTACTTCACATTCAAATTAATGACATTACTATCCTTGCCCGGTGCAATTTCCATAGACTTGCCGCGCAACCAGCCATCCACACCAGCAGCATTACCTATCCTGAGTTGCAAAGCTTCTTTCATGTCAAACACTTCCTCAGTACCCGCTTTAGCCAGATGAGAAGTCAGAACGCTACCATTTTCACGTTTGACCTGTATCCAAGAATCCTGTCTGAATTTCAATTTCAGCTGATTATTAGCAGCATCCGTCACTGGCTGAGCAGTAACTGGAGTAACTGCAGCTGGAGAAACTGCAACAGGAACAGGTGCTGGTGCAGAGACAGAGGCAGGAACTGCATTTTGCTGTACGGCCACTGGCACTGACACAACCTGCACTTCCTGATTCAATTTAGGCGGTGCAATAGCATCCTGAGTTTCAGGTTTTGCTTCATTAACCGTACCGAGTACGGTAGGAATAGTTGACGCAACCGGTTTTTCAGTTTCTGGTTTTACGGTCGCAGGCGAGGTATTTTCCAGTGGCTTCTCAAGTTCGGCATCTGTAGCTTTTTTTGCGGGCTGGGCAGATATCAAATTCTTGAAATAATCATTTTGCTCCAGCTTTTGCACGGCCAGGAAAATCAGAGCACAAACTGCCAGCACAACAGCGCCAATCACATACTTACGATTATTGTTGGAATCCTGGCGCCCCAAAAAAGGCGTACGCGACTCCATGAATGGCGTTGCCAGGGTAGGACGCAAATCCGCATCCAATCCGCCCAAACCTTTTTCTGCAGGCAGCGAATCGATAATTGGTGCCGGATCAAGCTTGAGAAGTTTTGCATAAGAGCGTACAAAACCACGCACTATCACCATCTTAGGTAAATCATCGAACTGATTATTTTCCAGCGCAAGTATTTGCCGCTGAGACAATTTGAGTTGATCTGCCACCTGCTGCAAACTCAAACCCAGTTGAACACGCGCGGCAGACAGTTGCGCACCGGCAGTCTGCACCACAGACAGGATAGCTTTGTTCTCAGATATCTCCGAGGTCAAAGGTTCTACAGGTAAATTCGCGCCCGCATCACTCATCAAACACTCCACGTTGATACAGAGAAAATTCTTTTGAATTTGGATGGCGGCGACGCAATTGCGTACCCAGACTATTCAGGGCCGCCTCATCACCCAGTTTTTTTTCAATTTTCATAGCCAGCCATAACACATCAGCGGCCAACACTTCAAACTTAAGTACACGGCCTATATAAAACCGTGCCTGCTTGTACTCACCACGCTTATACAACACGTCAGCAAGATTGGCATTGATCGCTGGATTGCCCGGATCTTCACGCAAACCTTGCATGAAATAGCGCTCAGCACCAATCGCATCTTTCATGCGCAAACTACACAAACCGGCATTATTCAATGCCTTGCCTGGTGCAGTATAAGCAGGATCCTTGATAGCGCTATCCAGATATACCAGCCCTTGCTTTTCGCGCCCATTCAGACACAAGAACCAACCGTAATTATTACCAATATCACTATTACCAGGTGCCAGCTTCAGCGCATGAAGAAAATTATCCTCAGACAGTTGCTTTTCACCCATATCCATGAAAATCAGTGCACGCAGGCTATAGGCATCCACCAGGTCCGGGGCAATCACCAAGGCTTGACGTATTTCTTCCAGGGCGACTTTCAGTTGCCCCTGCTGATAATAGCCGACAGCCAATTGCATGCGTATGGACGCCCGTTTTTGCGCATCCTGTTTTTCCGCAGACATGTTTTGCTCCGGCCTGTCCCCCTCCAGGCGCTTGGATGCACATGCAGACAAGGAGAGCGCAATAACCAACAGCGCTCCAGTCAAAAAACATTGACGCATTTGAGAAATTTTCACTGAGTGATCTCCACGATCTTGCCAAAATTTTCGCCAAACTTCTTTTGATATTCCGCCATCTTTTGCATGCGCTCCTGCACACGCGTCCTGTCTTGCACTTCGCCAGCCAACTGACCACAAGCTGCATCAATATCATCGCCACGAGTTTTACGCGTCGTTGTCACCAAGCCTGCATCCAACAAAATCTGGGCAAAAGCTTTGATACGCGGATTGGCCGATCGCTTCAGACCAGATTCCGGAAAAGGATTAAAAGGAATCAGGTTAAACTTGCACGGCAGATCACATACCAACTCTATCAATTCTCTTGCATGCGCATCAGTGTCATTGACACCATCCAGCATGCAATACTCAAACGTCACAAAGTCGCGCGGCGCAAATTCCAGATAGCGCTTGCAAGCAGCCATCAACTCTTTTAAAGGATGCTTCTTGTTCAGTGGTATCAGGCTGTCACGCAAAGCATCATTCGATGCGTGCAGTGACACTGCCAGTGCCACCGGACATTCTTGTGACAGCTTGTCTATCATGGGAACAACGCCACTGGTAGACAGCGTCACACGGCGACGAGACAAGCCATAAGCATTATCATCCAGCATGAGACGCAAAGCAGTCACAGTTGGTTCAAAATTCAGCAAAGGTTCGCCCATACCCATCATGACCACATTGGTGATCTGACGCTCACCCTTGGGCCCGGGAGCAATACCTTTGGTCTTGCGCAATTCAAATTCTGCCATCCAGAGCTGGCCGATAATTTCGCCCACAGTCAGGTTGCGGTTAAAACCCTGCTTGCCAGTAGAACAGAAACGGCAATTCACAGCACAGCCTGCCTGGGTAGAAATACACAGGGTGCCGCGATTTTCTTCAGGGATAAACACAGTTTCTACAGCATTACCCTGGCCGACATCAACCAGCCATTTTCTGGTGCCATCTGTAGAAGTATGGTCACTTATCACGGCGGGAGCGGCAATCATGGCTCGCGTAGCGAGCTTCTCGCGCAGGGATTTCGCGAGGTCGGTCATTTCATCAAACGAACTGGCACCAAACTGGTGTATCCAGCGCTGCAATTGCTTGGCACGAAACGGCTTCTCACCCAAGTCACCGCAATATGCGACGAGCTGTGCTGGATCCAGATCCAATAAATTTGTGAGTACCGTCATGATCTTCTCTTTCGCACCTCATACAGCACCAGACCGTATGAGGCGTATATCTTAATTCTTTATTCTGTTACATGCAGACAAAGTCTGAATTAACGGGAATAAACGTTCAACGCTGGAAAGTAGTAAGCGATTTCCACAGCAGCTGTTTCTGGAGCATCAGAACCGTGAACAGCATTTGCATCGATAGAATCAGCGAAATCAGCGCGGATTGTGCCTGCGTCTGCCTTCTTAGGATCTGTCGCGCCCATCAGGTCACGGTTTTTCAAAATTGCGCCTTCGCCTTCCAGAACCTGGATCATCACTGGACCGGAGATCATGAAATCAACCAGATCCTTGAAGAAAGGACGTGCGCTGTGAACAGCGTAGAAACCTTCAGCTTCAGCACGGGACAATTGCGCCATACGGGCAGCAACTACTTTCAGGCCAGCGCCTTCAAAGCGGCTGTAAATTTGACCGATGACGTTTTTTGCAACTGCATCAGGCTTAATAATAGACAATGTACGTTCGATAGCCATCTAAAAACTCCAATAAAAAGAAAGGGTTAAGAAAAATTTCGAGAATTCATCTAACCTTAGATTTTAACATGAAACCACCATCCCAGATATGTCTTTCAAGAAATACAATTGGTCGCAGACTGGATCAATTAGATTTTTATTATCTGAAATAAGGATTTCATTGCATCAAAGCAAACCCACCTTTCGTTGTTAGCTATAATTGCCAGCTATATTGATGGATTTGCCGCAACAAAAATCTAGATCAGATCAAAAACAGCCATGGATTCCACATGGGAAGTGTGCGGGAACATATTGACGACGCCCGCACTGCTAAGGCGATAACCAGCCTGATTGACCAGCATGCCTGCATCCCTGGCCAGAGTCGAAGGACTGCAAGAAACATAGACCAGGCGCTTAGGTTTTAATTCAGGAGCAATATCACCCAGATCAATCAGAGCCTGACAGACAGCCATGGCACCATCACGCGGCGGATCAATCAAAAAGCGGTCAAATTTACCCAATTTCACGAAATCTTGCGCCGTCACTTCGAACAGATTGCGGGTACTGAAGGATGTTTTATCAGCCAGACCATTGTGTCTGGCATTTTCCAAAGCGCGTTCAGTCAGGGTATCACTACCCTCAATACCAACCACCTCCCTCGCCAGGGTAGCGATAGGCAAAGTGAAATTGCCCAGTCCGCAGAACAGATCAGCTATGCGCTCATCTTTTTGCACATCCAGCATACGTAAAGCGCGCGCCACCAATACCCGGTTGATATGATGATTAACCTGAGTAAAGTCAGTGGGCTTGAAAGGCATTTTCACACCAAACTCTGGCAGCAAATAGTGCAAATCACTGGTCGCTGGATAATAAGGCTCAGCAGTATCGGGGCCTTTGGTCTGCAACCACCATTGCACTTGATACTGGTCTGCAAAAGCTTTCAGTTTGACTTCATCATTCTTGGTCAAAGGCGCCATGATGCGCAACACCATGGCAGTAACGCCCTCGCCTATTGCCAGTTCAATTTGTGGCAAAGCCTCAACAATAGACAAAGATGCGACCAAACCACGCAAGGGCATGAGCATCGCAGAGACATGCGCAGGCAATATCTCACAAGTCTCCATATTGGCGACATAACGCGATTTTTTCTCATGGAAACCAACCAGTACCGTGCCTTTCTTGATCACATGACGCACCGACAGACGGGCACGGTAACGGTAACCCCATGTAGGGCCGATGATGGGGCGCAGCATGATTTCGGACCTGATCTTACTGATATGCCAGAGATTATCCTCCAGCACGCGCTGCTTCATGGCTACCTGGGCACTGGCATCCAGATGTTGCATGGAGCAGCCGCCACAAGTGCCAAAAAATTCACACTTAGGCGCCACCCTTTGCGAAGATTCACGCACCAGGCTCATCATGGTCGCGGCTTCCCAACTGGCTTTCTTCTTGTAAGTACTGAACTCCACCAATTCGCCGGGCAGCGCGCCATCAACAAAAACTACCTTACCCGTGGTGCCATCTTCATTTAGCAAATTACCGACGCCACGCGCGTCCATATCTAAAGAGCGAATTTCTATTGTATTCATGGAAATTGGCGGCGCGAAACATATCACGCCAGCAGGAAGTGAGATTTAAAAGACGGAATTATAAGAGATGCGCGGATGCGCATCTCAAGAAATATTCGAATTGGCCAAGGAATGCGCTTTAAAGTACAGAATCACGCCCTACACCACGTGAAGCAAATGAGCGCTTGAGTTTGATGAGTGCCTCTTGCTGTATCTGACGCACGCGCTCGCGGGTAATCCCCATTTCGTCAGCCAGGGTTTCCAAGGTTGCCGGATCATCATTATCCAGACCAAAGCGGCGGACTATGACGATACGTTGCTTATCAGGCAATTTCGACAACCAGTCCCTGACAAGGATGGTCATTTCATGTTGCTCTGCGCGTATGTCCGGTGCATCATCACTATCGCCAGGCAACATATCCATGAGACTGGATTGCGGATCATTGTCCAGCGGCGTATCAAGCGAAGTTGCATGCTCAGACAAGGTCAGAATATCCTGCACCTCGTCTACAGGCCTGTCGACCAGTAGCGCAATATCTTCCAGCGCAGCATCTCTGCCATCACGTCTTTGCGATTCAAGATGATACTTTGCCCGCAAGATCTGGTTCAATTCACGCACCATGTGCACAGGCAAGCGTATGGTCCTGGCCTGATTCATGATGGCGCGTTCTATACTTTGGCGTATCCACCAGGTTGCATAAGTCGAGAAACGAAAACCACGTTCAGGCTCAAACTTGTCTATGGCATGCATCAGACCCAGATTGCCTTCTTCAATCATATCCAGCAAGGCAACACCACGATTGATATAGTGTTTGGCGATAGACACGACGAGGCGCAGGTTGTGCTCTATCATCTTTTGCCTGGCCTCAAAATTACCTTGCTTGGCCAGCGTTGCATAATGCAATTCTTCAGCAGAAGCAAACAAGGGCCGCGTACCTATCTGATTCAAATAGTATTGCGTGGTATCCGTAGAAAGTTCGGCAGCAAGAACATTTTTCAGCTCGTCTATAGGGGCAACAATCAGCGCAGCGGGGTCTTCACTTTGCTCGTCTTGCCCCTCTTGCGTCAGATCCACTGCATCATCCATATCCGCGGCATCAGAAGCAGGGTGCGCGTCTCCATCAGCAGCATCGGCAGACATGTCCGATTCATCGCTAGCGGCAGAATTTTCCAGCTTGTAGGTGCTTAAATTGTTATGCATGATCTGTGCGAGTTCGCGAGTCCGGTAAGTGAGTCTTGCTTGAACAAATTATTTCTAAAAATGCCAATATTAATTTACCAATACAGTTTTTTTGAAAATACCCTACACAAAAATTGTCAATTTACACAAAACATCTACACTTGCTGCATCTTCACAACAAACCAACGCAAAGACTTAGCACAATCAACTAGCGGGCTGGCAGATATCTAGCAGGATCAACCGGCTTGCCCTGCACCCGGATTTCAAAATGCAGCTTCACGGTATCACTGTCAGAATTTCCCATCTCAGCAATTTTTTGCCCTTTACCTATACTCTGCCCCTCTTTAACGAGTATGGACTTATTATGCGCATAAGCTGATAACAAGGTGCTGGTGTGTTTAATAATCACCAGATTACCATAACCACGAATACCACTACCTGCATATAAAACTTTGCCTGCGCCTGCCGACAGCACATCCTGTCCCATCTTGCCGGCAATATCGAAGCCCTTGTTCTTAACATCGTCAAATGTCGCCAGGACTTTACCGTCAGCTGGCCACATCCACTCAACATTTTCAGATTCAACAGATACGGCCTCAGTTACCTTGGCGGGTGCACTGGTTTCTGGCTTGGTTTCAGATTTAATGACTGGCACTGCCGGCGTCACAGATGCTACTGTCGTTGCATCTGTTTTCTGCAATTCAGCAAGATTGGCTTCCGAAAACGGGCGTTTATCGCCGCGCGGACTTGTTTTATTATTGGCAGCATTCACTGGCAAAGGCTTGACCTCTATCCCAGTATTGGATGCCACTCCCGTCGTCTGCGCCCCCTGACTGCCGTCTGGCGGCGCTACCCGCAAAACCTGCCCCACCTTGATATCATTCGGGTTTTTTAAATCATTCCAGGCAACCAGATCGCTATAACTCTGACCATGATCAAGCGCGATTCTATACAGGCCATCACCACGTTTGACCACATAAGTACCACGTGTATTATCAGGTGCCTTTACCATCGGTTTGACAACTTCAACAGGGGGAGGCTCAACAGGCCTAGGATCAAAGCCGCGCTCTACCACAGGCGCTTTATTCTGTATGCCGGTAGTACACGCAGCCATGGTCACAAGCACAGTTATTGCCAGACCAGTTTGTAATATTTGCTGTATTTTCTTCATTTCGTTTTTAATCTATCAAATTCATTGTCGCCGGGAGCAAAGCTAAATCACACCCGAATGCAAGGGTACAAAATGGCAAGATTCCAGCACAGAGCTAGTCCATTCGTAAGTGGATACACGCTCAATCAATTGCAATACCTGATTACGCCCACCCACCGGGGCAACCAGTCTGCCACCTACCCGTAACTGCTTTAGCAAGGTCTGCGGCACTTCCATTCCCGCTGCTGCCAATATGATACCGTCAAACGGTGCCTCACCCGGCAAACCCAGCATGCCGTCACCATATAAAAGTCTGATATTGGCGATGCGCATAGGGCGTAAATTGCTTTTTGCCAGCTCATGCAGAGCCTTGATGCGTTCTATTGAATACACTTCTTTGACCATGACAGACAAGACAGCTGCCTGGTAGCCACAACCAGTACCGATTTCGAGCACACGCTCAAGCTTGCCACCATTGCGCATTATTTCCAACATACGGGCAACAATATAGGGTTGCGAAATGGTTTGGTGATGACCTATAGGTAAAGAGGCATCAATATAGGCCTGACTGGCCATGCCAGTTTCTAAAAACAAATGTCTGGGCACCGCCTGCAAAGCCGCCAACACGGTCGCATCTTTGACGCCTTGTTGCGCAACGCGCGTAACCATGGCCCGCCTTACTCCCTCAGACACCAAGGGGCCGGACAACAGGGATGGCGACAAACCTGATGAAGACCCTGCAACGCCCTGCGGAACATGTAATTGCTGCGATTTTGCAGCTTTGGCTGCGGCAACACCACTCAAATGATGTGCAGCATTACGCATGGCAGTTTGTGGCATCGCTGTATGCCGCACTGCCCCACCACTTGCTTTGTCTTTTTGGCTGACCACAGAAGACAAGGGTAAAGGGAAACGCTTATCCTTGGTCGTCATGCAAAATCCATATCCAGATCAGCCAACTGACGGCTATTGGTTAAATCTATCTGCAAAGGGGTCACTGACACAAAATGCCTGGACGTCGTATCAAAGTCCGTTCCTGCACTGGCATCCCGAGCCGCACCTGGCGGACCTATCCAGTAAATATCCCTGCCATGCGGGTCTGTCATGTGGATGACAGGTTCAGATGTATGACGCTTACCCAGACGAGCCTTGCGCACGCCCTTGATCTCATCAAACGGCAGATTCGGTATATTGACATTCAACAGGAACGGAGTGGCCAACCCCGGGAAGCCACGTTTCACTATCTCCAGTGCAATTCGCGCAGCGGCATCCAGATGCGTCCAGGCTTTTTCGGTTTGCGAAAAAGCGATAGCAGGAATGCCGAATAAATACCCTTCCGTCGCTGCAGCAACAGTACCCGAATACAAGGTATCGTCTCCCATATTCTGTCCCTGATTGATACCAGAAACGATCAAGTCAGGTTTATCCTTCATGATGGCAGTCAGGGCGATGTGTACGCAATCAGAAGGAGTACCATTCACAAAGTAAAAACCATTGCTGGCGCGCTGCACACTTAAGGGCCGGTCCAGGGTCAATGCATTTGATGCCCCGGAACGATTACTGTCGGGTGCCACTACGGTTACCTCGGCAATCGATGTCATGGCCTCAGCCAGCGCCACGATGCCAGGAGCCAGATAACCATCATCATTACTGATCAGAATTTTCATGCTTTGTATTCTACCTGATGCTGAAATATAAATTTCTACAGAGAACAGATTTTTACGGCATAATCACAAAATCAAACGGTCGTACTATTTTATGGAGACATTAAAATGAAAGCTGTTGTTTGCAAGGAATGGGGATTGCCAGACACTTTGGCGATAGTGGACTTACCAGATCTGGTACCAGCACCTGGCCAGGTTGCCATCAACGTGAAGGCGGCTGGTGTCAACTTCCCCGACGTGTTGATCATACAAAACAAGTACCAGTTCAAGCCTGAGCTGCCATTTACCCCGGGGAGTGAATTATCCGGCATCGTGTACGCCGTTGGTGAAGATGTCAGCCATATCAAAGTTGGTGACAAGGTGATCGCCTTTATCGGCAATGGTGCGTTTGCACAACAGGTAGTTGCCCCTGCCAATGCCGTCATGCCGATGCCACCCGGCATGGATTTTGATATTGCTGCCGCGATTACCCTGACCTATGGTACTTCCCACCACGCAGTAGTTGATCGCGCCCAATTGAAAGCTGGAGAAACCATGCTGGTGCTTGGTGCTGCCGGTGGTGTCGGCCTGGCTGCCATAGAAATTGGCAAAGCCCTGGGCGCACGTGTCATTGCCGCTGCATCCACCGATGAAAAACTGGAAGTTTGCAAGCAACATGGTGCCGATATCACCATCAATTACAGTAACCAGGATTTGCGCGAAGCCATTAAAGCAGCCACTGACGGCAAGGGCCCGGACGTCATTTATGACCCGGTTGGCGGGATTTATGCAGAGCCGGCTTTCCGTTCCATAGGCTGGCGCGGTCGCTATCTGGTGGTGGGTTTTGCCAACGGCGAAATACCAAAACTACCTTTAAATCTGACGTTGCTGAAAGGTGCTTCGCTGGTTGGGGTGTTCTGGGGTGAATTCGCCAAGCGCGAACCCAAAGCGAATCTGGTTGCCATGCGTGAATTGATGGGATGGCTGCATGAAGGAAAAATCAAGCCACATATTTCTGGCCGCTATGCACTTAAAGACACACCAGCAGCCTTGAATGACCTGGCAGCACGCAAGGTCACGGGCAAGATAGTCATACAGCCTGAAAAATGACGTAGTACAAGATAGCAAAAAAATTTGCCAGACCTCACTTGACCGTGAGGTTTTTTTTACAAAAAACCTACTTATTAACGGGTATTGGCCGTATCACCCAACCAGTAGCGATTGATGTCCTTTATACCCCATTTGGCAGCATCTTCACGCGTAGCTATCTTGTCATTGCTTCCTAACCGGGACAAATCGATCAGCTCGGGCGTAATATAAGCCATGGATTTGGCAGAAAAAAAGACCCTTACTTTAGGTAGCAACAGCGACTTGCCCACTTGCTGCTCGACCACGACTGCCAAACGACCAGACTCCAGCTTTACCAGCGTACCTACGGGGAAAATACCTATGCTTTTGACGAAAGCCTGGAATATTTTTTCATCAAAATGCCCGCTACTCCATTCGGCCATTTTGCGCAAAGATTCTGCCGGACACCAGCCTTGCTTGTATGGACGATCGGAAGTAATCGCATCGTAGACATCGCAGACTGCCCCCATGCGGGCATACAAGCTTATTTCGTCACCCTTCAAGCGATTTGGGTAACCGGTGCCATCTATTTTTTCGTGATGATGCAGGCAAACATCAAGAGCGATAGCACTAACACCCTTGGCCTCTTTCAACATCTTGTAACCAGCCATGGGGTGCTCCCTGACTGAAACAAATTCAGCATCAGTCAACTTGCCAGGTTTATTCAAAATATCGGCAGCTACCATCATCTTGCCTATGTCATGTAGCAAACCTGCCAGGCCAGCTTCTCTGGTCGCTTCTTCAGACAAACCCAATTGCTTCGCCAACGCCACCATCAGAGCACATACAGCAATCGAATGCATATAAGTGTAATCGTCCTTGGTCTTCAATCTGGCCAAACCGATCAAAGCACCGGGATTGCGCATGACAGAATCAGCAATCTCTTCCACCATGGTTTGCGCATTGCCTACATCCACGGCCTTACCCATGCGGGCCTCATTGAACATGCTGAATACGGCTTGCTTGGATTTACTGACTATGGCTGAGGCACGTCCCAATTCATCATCCATTGAGACACTGCTAATTTGACGGGGAGGAGCTACTGAAACAGGCGGAGGTTCTGGAGTGGGTTCAGTTTGTGGTTTCGCTGGCGGTTTATCTGCTTCCGATAAAACATCCAGGCCCTTGCTGATATCGATCCAGGCATGACGAATCCTGGCTCCTTGAATTTTTTTTAATTCTTCTGCTTCTGCCAGGATAAAAGACTTTTGCCAGAATGGGGTGTCTATCCAGGAGCAGCATAGTTCCTGAACATACATGCCAACCCTCAGTTGAGCAATTTCAATTTTCTTCAACATAGGCAGGAAAAGTTATGAATTGGATAAACAAATAATACATCGAGATGTGCCTTCCAATTATTCGCCAAAGCTAGTTCACAAGCCAGTAGTTAAAGCAACATATTACAAAATTTTTCCTTCAGGCAATTTACCCAACAAATTCATAGGCCGAAAAAAATCTTGCATAGTTTTATTGCTAATAAAACTCAGGTTATAGGGATGTTCCGCACAAATTTGCTCGTATAGCGCAGCCTCTGACATTGTCCGAAGTTGTTCTGCAATCTTCCCCCATAAGATTAGCACCGCTTGATTCATAATGCGTGCTTGTTGATGTTGATGTAGCTCAAATAAAACTGTTTGCAAAAATGGCTGCCATGCCTTCGCATCTTTTACAGGGGCAGTATCTTCACGAAACACCAGGCTGGCGTTCAATAACAAGAACCCCTGTGCGATGAGGTTTTGTTGTAAATCGTCCAGTGTCTGCACAAAACCACTCTCTGGCTTGCGCGCCAGGCTTGCGACAACAGCCATGGCATCCCCTGTCGTTGCCTCTTGCTGCAAATGGGCAGAAGTCACCAACAACATCTTCATGAAATTGCGCAAGGACGTGGCACGATTAACTTTTTTAGATAAGCCACCACCCTCCTCATCTGACCACAGGCTTTTTACCGCACCATCCATAAAACAATAACCGGTTGCGCTATCAGCGCGTGGATACGGTCCTTCACCCATCAAGATATAACGCACATCATCCATGGGCATGGAAAAAGCGGCAAATAATCTGGCCTGATTGGGCAGATAAGCGGAAGTCGTCAAACCTGCGAAATAATTGGGATTTGCAATATGTACTTGCTGCAATCCCGCCTCTATCACAGGTTGCCAGGATGAGTGTGCCTGCCCAATAGCTAAACGCACATCTTCAGGACAGGCATCTTGCCAGGAACTCATTGCTGTCCACCCGGCATGGCAGATGGCAGAGAAGCAGTAGGCAGGCCTGGCGTCACCATCGGCGGTGGCGGGCTACTTATCGGACCACCCGGCACATCATTATGTCTGGCTGAAGGGAATGCTACTGGCGCCACTTGCGGCGGCACAGTATTTGCCTGATTCAACGGCGGTATCTGTACCGGCCCACGATTCATGTCTGGCATTTGCGGCATTTCGACACGACGCATGATTCCCGATTCAGAAACCATCACATATTGCTCATGCACTTCTTTCAAAATCACGCCAGGAGCGACTTCTTTATCCATGGCCACCGCGATTGCAGGTTTGCCATTGGCACTGATGATGGCAAGGCTCTTTTCAGCACGCTTCGCCAGAACAATACCTTTTAATTGATAGTTGGTAGCAGCTGCCTGCATTGCCTGGCTATTACCGAAAATGCCACCCCACTGCCCGGTTCCCGGCTCATAACTGTTTTGCTGGAATCCTGCGGCAACTGCCCTGGCCTGAGGCTTGAACAGACGCAGAGCCCAAAAGCTCAGGGACGCACAAAGTGCGATAAATATAATAAACGTCACAAGGACAGGTAAGCGTTTCATTTTTATCCTTTTAGCGTACCAATTGATTTATTTCTATGATCGGCATCAATACCGCGAGAACGATGAGCAAGACCACAATACCCATGGTCAAAATCAATACCGGTTCCAGCAAGCCTGCCATGGTCATCGCCCTGCGTTCCAGGTCTTGTTCCTGTGTATTTGAAGCCCGTTCCAGCATTGCCGGCAACTCGCCGGTCACTTCACCCGCGCGTATCATGTGTATCAGCATGGGTGGGAAATGCTTGTGCGCCGACAAGGCTCGCGCCAGGCTGACACCTTCCCTGACGCTGGCTGTCGCCTCCTCTACCTGGGCACGCATGGCTACATTTGATAGCGTTTCACGGCTGGTTTGCAAGGCTTGCAAGATAGGCACGCCGGACCCTGTCGTGATCGCCAGTGTACTGGCAAACCTGGCCGTGTTCAGGCTACGTTCAAATTTGCCGTACAAGGGCGCATTCAGTAACCAGCGGTGCCAGCGCATCTTGAAGTCGGGATTACGCAGCGCGAGACGCCATAAAGAAAAAGCAGCTGCTGCGAGTATGGCTACTATCCAGCCATAAGCACGCACAAAGTCAGAAATCGCTAGCATCACCAACGTCAGGAAAGGCAGTTTCTGCTTGGTATTGGCAAATACGGAAACAATCTGCGGTACCACATAGGTAAGCAAGAAAATTACAATGGCAAAGGCCACCACAGTCACAATCGCCGGATAGGTAAACGCCAGCCTGACTTTTTGCACCAGTGCATTGCGTCTTTCTATGTAATCAGCCAGTCGTGACAATACACGCGACAAATGGCCAATGTGCTCACCCGAAGCCACCAACGCGCAATAGATGTCGGCAAAATCATTCGGGTGCTGCTTCAATGCATCCGACAATGAATTACCAGCCATGACTTCAGATCGTATAGAACCTACCAGGTCCCGTACATAAGTGCGCTCCGATTGCTCCAACAAGGCTGACAATGACTGCTCCAATGGCAACCCAGCTTCCAGCAGGCTGGATAATTGCCTGGTAAACAAGGCATTTTCTACTGTTGAGAGGCGGTCAGCAAACAAGCTGGTCTTACGCTTGCCGCTGGCATCCATCTGGTTGGCGATAGATTCCACACTGACCGGCACCAGTCCCTGGGCACGCAAGTCACTGCGAGCCGATCTGGCACTATCGGCATTCAACACCCCTTTGCTGGTATGGCCTGCGGTATCAACAGCCTCATATCGAAATGCTGGCATGTACTTATTCCTTCGTCACGCGCAACAACTCTTCTGGTGTAGTCACACCAGTCTTCAGCCAGCGCTCACCGTCTTCGCGCATGGTTTTCATGCCGTCGGCCTGTGCTGCCTTGCGTACTTCTGCTTCCGCCGCTTCGTGATGTATCTGGGCGCGAATTGCATCTGTGGTTTGCAATAATTCATAAACGCCGACACGTCCCTGATAACCGGTATGGCCGCAATGCTCGCAACCGACTGCATGCCACGCACCTTCTTTTTCAACACGGCAATGCGTACACAGCTTACGCACCAGTCGCTGCGCAACGACACCAAGCAAGGATGAGGACAACAGGAAGGGTTCTATACCCATGTCCAGCAAACGTGTGACTGCCGCAGCAGAGTCGTTGGTATGCAGGGTTGCCAGCACCAGGTGACCTGTCAAGGATGCCTGCACTGCAATTTGCGCAGTTTCCAGATCACGTATCTCACCTATCATGATGACGTCTGGATCCTGTCGCAAAATTGCCCGCAATGCCTTGGCAAAAGTCATTTCGATTTTTGCATTGACCTGAGTCTGCCCTACACCAGCCAGCTCGTATTCAATAGGATCTTCCACCGTCAGAATATTGGTCGTACCAGCATTTACCCTGGACAGAGCGGCATACAAAGTGGTGGTTTTACCTGAGCCGGTTGGGCCCGTCACTAGCACAATGCCGTGCGGCTGAGCGATCAGTTTGTCGAATTGCGTCAACACATCGGCACTCATGCCCAGATGACTCAAATCCAGACGTCCTGCTTCTTTATCCAGCAAGCGAAGTACTGCGCGTTCACCATGGCCGGTTGGCAACGTGGATACCCGCACATCAACTGGCTTGCCACCTATGCGCAAGGTAATGCGGCCATCTTGTGGCAGGCGTTTTTCAGCAATGTCCAGTTGTGCCATGATCTTGATACGCGAAATCAGGGACGCGTGTATGGCTTTCTTGGGACGTACCACATCACGCAAGGCACCATCAACACGGAAACGGACCACAGAAATCTGCTCAAACGGCTCAATGTGTATATCCGATGCACCGTCACGCAACGCCTGTGTCAGCAAGGCATTGATCATGCGTATCACAGGCGCATCATCAGCTGATTCAAGCAAATCTTCGATGGCTGGCATATCCAGCATGAGCTTGGCCAGATCCAGATCAGACTCAACTTCACCCACCACATCGGCAGCATCCCCACCAGAACCGGCATAAGCCTTGGCTATCGCCTCAGACAACTCTGTATGAGGCAACATCACCAGTTTGACTTTGCCAAACTTGCGCCCGACTTCAGCTATTGCGGCAGAAGGTGTCATCTTGGAAATCTGTATCTCAACAACACCATTGACAACAGCATGGTCCCTGACGGCAAGCACAGAGAAATCCCTGGCAAAACCATAAGGCAATAAACGATGATCAAGCATGGCTTATTTGCCTTCCTGGCCTGCCGTTGATTTCTCAGGAGAGACTACCAGCGGCGTAGCCAATAACTTCCCTTTTTCTGGCGTAGGCAGCAAACCATCATTTGCTACGTCTTTGGATGGTGTGATCTGGGCACGCATATAATCGTAACGGTCTATGGACACGTTATTGCTTTGCTCGGCACTACGTATCACTGTAGGGCGCAAAAACACCATCAGGTTAGTCTTGGAGCGCTTGCTGGTCTGGTATTTGAACAGATTACCAATGAAGGGAAGATCACCCAGGCCAGGTACTTTTTCCCCACCATCCGTCGTACTATCTTCAATCAAGCCACCCAGCGCAATGATCTGGCCGTCATCGACCAGCACATTGGTGGTGATGGAACGTTCCTTGGTAATGATACCTGCGGCGTTGGTTGTATCATCGACACTCGATACTTCCTGATAAATCGCCAGCTTGACTGTGCCACCTTCAGAAATTTGCGGCCTGATCTTCAGCTTTATACCCACTTGTTTGCGGTCTATGGTCTGGAAAGGATTAACGCCTGCCGTGCCACTGGACGCAGTCGTGAATTGGCCTGTAATCAATGGCACATTTTTACCAACGATAATGTTCGCCTCTTCATTATCCAGCGTGACGATATTTGGTATTGACAAAACATTGGCGTTGCCATCTGTCTGCAGCACACGCGCCAAAGCGCCCAGCCCCAATTGGCCATTGACTTGCTTGAATATACCCAGGGACAAACCTGCACCAGGCAACACGGAGCCTACTGTGGCTGCATTGCCAGCAGCAAGATTAAGCAGGTTATTACCTTTGGTGGAGAATGAGGTACCACCGCCTACACGGTAATTACTAGTGCTGTCACCTGACAGCCCCATCCATTGCACACCCAGTTCATTCGACTTGTCGGCACTGATCTCGACTATCAGCGCTTCTACATATACCTGCGCACGACGGGCATCAAGTTGATCAATAACTGTACGCAGGTTGCGATAAACAGGTTCACTGGCAGTAATGATCAGGGTATTTGTAGCCGCATCAGCCTGGATATAACCAGCAGCGCCACCGCCACCACCAGAACTATTACTGGTGCTGCTATTGCTGAACGAAGGCATGCTGCTTTGCGTGCTACCCGCCGTATTTGCGGCCACAGGGGCATTCGTACCGCTGGCAGCATTACCAGCATTGGAAATATTACTGCTGGAGCTGCGTGAAGAAGAGGTATCCCCCGTCACGATGGAGCGCAAGGTTTGCGCCAGCTTTTCAGCCTCCGCATTCTTTAAATAAACCACGTGTACATTGCCTGGCTGCGATGTAGGCTGATCAAGCTTGGCGATCAGGGACTTGATCTGGTTTGCCTTGGCAACTGAAGAGGCGCGCACAAGGATGGCATTGGAACGTGGGTCCGCCAGCAACACTGGTTTGGTAGGGTCAGCACCACTACCACCTGAGTCGACCACCTTGGAAACCATAGTTGCAATATCAGAAGCAATCGCATGCTTGATCAGGATAACATCCATATCTGTCGTCGCCGGCACATCCAGCGCGGCAATGATCTTGTTCAGGCGTTTGATGTTGTCTGCATAGTCGGTGATAACAACCGTATTATTGCTAGGGTTGCCGTTGATCGTGTTATTTGGTGAAATCAGCGGACGCAATATCGTCACGATATTGGCGGAAGATTCATAATTCAGCTTATAAATCTGAGTGACCACCTGATCGCCTTTGGCAGCTTCATTTCTTTCTGAACTGGTATTTTGGGTAGGGCCAGGCTGCAGCTTGGCATCTGATTCTGGCACCACCTTGGAATAACCATCCGCCGTCACTACTGAAAAACCCTGCAGGCGCAAAGTGGAAGTCAGTAATTTATAGGCCTGGTCCTTGGTCAAAGGCGTTTCAGAAACGAGGTTGATCTGCCCCTTGACCCGTGGATCAATGATGAAAGTCACACCAGTGTAATGGCCTATCGCCTTGATGGCCGACTCAATGTCCGCGCCAACCAGATTGATGTCTACCGTATTTTTTGACGGGTCCTGGGCCATGGCCATGGGTGCCATTAAGAAACCAGCAGTCAATATTGCTGCACCAGTCAATGCAGACAATTGCTGGATAGGTTGGCGTAGCGAATTTCTTGTCATGGCGACCCTGTGCTTTAATGGAAATGTTTTCATTTGAACTCTAACGCAATTACATCTTTTTCACCGTCATTACGACGCTGCCCAAGCAAATTCAATAAATTTGCCAGCCTTGCTTCTTGCCCTGCCTCTGCCCATGCCTTGCCAGAAAACTGGAAACGACCATTCGTCATTTTTCCACTTCCTGCCAGCATCATAGGACCCTTCATCGTCAACAACTGCATGTCCGCCTCTGTGCCACGCAAATCAAAAGCCATCTGGTAACTTCCCAAAGGCTTGATAGGTGACAGACGCGAAGCCATTTCGGCCAATTCCAGTTGCATATGCCCTGTCATGCTCAGTTGCGCATTCTTGCGCGAAAACAGCAACTCATTCCAGGATAAATGCAATAAACCTGTAGGGCCTACGGTATTCAAAGGCGCACCCAGACCTTCAAGCCGTTCTGGCGGCAACAACAATACCGACGGACTGACTTGCCACTGACTAAAGTTGCCGGCAATCTTGACCGGCGCCGACAAAGCCGCAGAATTTTCCAGCTCCGCCTTGATTTGCCCCAGGATTAACAGAGGTGAAATACGCCACTGAAACCGCCCAGGGAACAAGGGTGTTACCGGCCCGCTTTTACCTGCAGCCACACCGATGAATGCTGACCCCTGCCAAAAACTACCCTGTACATCCCCCAGACTCAGTCTGCCCTGACTTTGCCTTTCGAGCACAAAGCCTAGCCAACTGGCAGGCAAAAACACCACTACGGTCAAGATGACACTGATAAGTGCAGCCATTATCCATGTCAAACGTCGGGTAATTAACATTGCTTTATTCCGGTCTCAGGAAGGGCTTCTTTGTTGTCGCAAAGTCAAAGTCGCACTTACCTGCCCGCTTTCCAACAAAGAGACGAGTTTTGCTTCTTCCACCGTCAGTCTTGAGGCCTTTTGCATTTCCACCAGGCACTCCATCAAATTTGCATAAGAAGCACTGGGAATTTGCAAACGTACCAGATCATCACTGACAGCGATAGTTTGTACCTTGATGCCACGCCGTCCCAGTACAGCCTCTAATTGCTCACGAGTGACGGGCGCAACAAATTCAGACAAATTGGCGGTCAGACCGGCTTGTTGCTTACTCAGCTCGGTAATTTCTGCCAATTGCTGATTCAGGACAGGCAGTGCAATGTTTAACTGCTTGCGTCCATTCAAAGCAGGTGCCAGGAAAAAACCATAGGTAATTGCGGCAAGAATGAATGCCGCACAAATGAGCAGCATCTTGCGCTCACGCTCTACCCGGGCTTGCCAAAAGAAATTGAACTGCTCTCTAATTGCGCTGAACATCAGTCCTTACCTCCGGTGGAAACACGCAAAGCACCATCTGACGAGGTACTGATTTTCAGGGATTGTTCAGCCAGGGCCGAGCGCAATGCATCCATAGGCACCTGCACATTGGGTTTGATCCTGACGAACAGGGACCGGTCCTTATACTCTATCGACGCCACACCACCAGGTACCCCCACTCTGTCCCATATCTGGGAAAATTGTGCGGCAATCACAGCAAAATCATTAGCGGCAAATTGCCCGGCCGCGCGCTTGGCTATATTGACCTTTTGCTGCATCTGTTTCAATGGGCTATCAGAAATAACTGTCTCTTTGGGATAAGCATTCCTGTACACCTGTAACAAGGCATTTTTCTGGTCTTTTTCTTCGCGCCTCAGGTTGAACCATTCGATATTCAGCGCCAGTAAATTGACAACCACCAAGGCAATCGCCAGGCGCACTGGCCAGCGCCATTTGCTCCAGTCAAAACTGGCCATATGTTCTGCCGCTACACCTGTCATCAGGTCAGGCGTATCAGCATTGATACCGGCCACCCTGTTGACCCAGCTCACGGGCATGACTTCTATCTTGTCTTCCAGACCTTCTGTTTTCAATGCAAGCTGACAAGCTTCAACTGCGGTCGCAGGAACATAAGCAGCAATTTTGGGGCAGGCGCTTAATTGCGACAACATGGAAAGCGCATCGCTCATGCCAGCACTTTCCAGACTCAGGCCCAGGCCATGTTGAGCACCATCGCGCAGGCTCAGTTCGAGCCCATCATCTTTTTCTTCTATCAAGGCTGAGGCCGTTTGGCCCGCAGCATCAAAAGCCAGAGACAGTTGTGCCGGATAGGCAGAAAACTTTTTGCCCGGCCAGTCCTTTACCCGTTTGGCCAAACCTTCCAGCCATGCTTTATCCGTGACAGCAACAATGATTTCGCCATCAACGACATCACCACTGACCAGTACCAGATCAGATGGATCGTTAATCAACTGGTCTTCCAGCAAATTGGGCAATGCCTGCTTCAACTTGGCGGCAGACATAGGTGGCACTTTGGTTTTAAGCAAACTGGTGTCGCTGGCTGCCAGGATAAAAGCAACCTGTTTTGCACCAATCGCCAGCGTTTTCAATTCAGCCAGGCTGGATTGCCCTTGCTGCTGCAAACGTCCCTCTGTCGATATCAAGGCGAAAGCCAGGGGTTGCGCTGACCAATCAGGCCTGTGTTGTGCCGCCACTCTGGAGGGCAAAGAGATATACAGTGTGCTTGCCATTTTTATTTAATTTTCCCGTACCCAAAGCACCGTTGTTGTCATCGCCGTTGATCCTATACTATCGGCACGTTCTATCAATGCGCTGACATCCAGCGCCGAGCGATTCATTTTGACCTTACCATTGACGATAAAATACTTAGTTGCCACGTCCACATCCTTGTCTGTCAATGTTTTCAACCGATCTTCAAAACGCGACTTGAATTCTCCCACCGTACGAAAGTAAGCGCGGTCGCGGCTGGCTATCATGGCTGCGGCATCTCCGACACTGAGGCCATCTATCCTGGCCGCCAGCACTTCGGCAAAGGTCGTATTCACATTAATACTGGTCTTGCCCGGCAACACCGTGACAAAAGCTTTTAGCCTCTCCATCATGTCCGGCGTAAATCCATTAATTGCCAGCAAATCATCTACTTGAGTAAAGCGCAAGAATTGTACTTCAGGTAGCGTGGAATCTGATGGGCTTTTTCCACCGCCAGTTTCAGCAGCCGAAGAACCTGGTGCAGCAATTGCCCGGGACTGTGTCCTGGCCACCATGTCTGCGACCGCTTCTGCCAGTTGCCCATCAAAACGCAAGTTCACCAGCAAGCGGCTGAATACAGCCACCTCACGCTGGTCCACATTGCCATCTGTTGCCAGATTATTCAGGTTATACATAGCTTGCGCGTCAATAACCTGACCTGACAACGTGGCATCGCTATCTTCATTATCTGTCTTGGCATTCTCCACATATTGATCCAGGCGGGTATCTGCCAGTTTGACTGCCCAAGGCTCACCAAGATGATCCACATTGGCAGACTGCTTGCCATCTTCGCGTAAAATCAGTCGCGCCCAATCTATCGCACCACGCAAAATCCATTTCTTTTGCAATTGCATACGCTGGTTTTCTATCGACCTGACCTGCACCTGCTGTTGCCAGAACAGGCTGGCAACAATCGTGATCGCCAGAGTCGTCAGTAGCAAGGCGGTAATGACAGCCACTCCGCGCTGCTGAGGAATATTGCCTGCCCTCATACCGCACCCAGCAAGAATACTTTGGTGACAGGCAACTCGCGGCCAGACAGCTGCACGGCAATTTCCAGACCTGTCAATTTACCGGCTCTGGTAGGAATACCAGGGGCTGCCGGTACAGGATTCGCCCCGGCAGCTTCACTACCGCCTGCACGCCAGCCGTTTTCACCCTCTTTCCAGGTGCGCATCTCAAAGCCTGTGACCTGGGTCTGCAGGGCAATCGCCGGGCTGGTTTCAGTATCCGACAAAGCGTCTTGCCAATCATGTTCCAGTACAGCCAATTCTCGAGTGGGCAGCATTTCGCGCCGGCCAAGCACACCGCCGCGCACGCTATAGACGACGACCTGCAAACGTGAGGGCTGGTTTTCTTCAAACACACTACGCACCAACACCAGCCTGGGGCCTACCGCACTGAATACTTCCCGGCCTGGTAAATTGCTGGCGTCCACCATGTGGGCGCAGTCATTCTCCAACTGAGCAAAAGCCAGCTGTATACCACGCGTTTGCTCCATCTCTGCAGTGAGAGCCACACGAGCGCGGACTATGCTGTCAAGGCCACGCCAACCGAGCACGGCAATAATCGCCAGTATGGTGATCGCCACCAATAGTTCTATGAGAGTAAAACCGGATTGCGATGACTTGCCGGACCGGTTTTGGTGACCTGACTGAAGCTTAAAGTGCATTCGGCACCACCTGGGTCAGCTTGATGATGCGACGCTCAGGGCTATCTGCTTCATACACAAAAACTTCGACTCTTCTGAAAGAGGGGTTGGGAGTGGCAATGACATGCTCTTCACACATCAGGTGTAAATCCCCCTGCGGACAAGCAAAGGTACGTTCGCCGAAGGCTGGCCATTCATGCGCCAGCCGTATTTGCGCCAGACGATTTTCAGCAGACCAGGTCGCCATCATGGAAGCGCGCAAGCTGCTGCTGTTTTGCGTCAGACTGCCAACCGCACGCAAACTGGCGCCCAGGGCAGTACCGACGATGACCAGCGCCACCAGCACTTCCAGCAAGGTAAACCCGGATTGTGAGCGTAACTGTCGCATCTTATTCCACTGAAAAGTGACCAATACCATCTGCCCGTACACTGACACGTTTGTCATTGGACTTAAGAGTGAGCACAAAGGGTTTATCGACGGGCTCGCGGCCAAACAGGATGCGTATGACCGAAGTATCAACCGCCTGCGGTTGCAGGGATAACTCTACTGGCGCAGCCTGAAAAAAACGTTCGCGCAGCATGTCATCCTTGATAGGTGACCAGATTCTGTCTTCCCTGACCAGAAAACGATAACCGTTCTGGTCCACCTCAAAAGCCACGGGTAAATTGCGCACGATGGCTTCATCACGGGCAAGTTGCAAAAGCAGGGAAATGCGCTTGGCATCATTTTCCAGGCGCTGCTGCTCGCCCGGCATGGCGTTAATACTGATGGCACCCAGAATGAGACCAAAAATGACTAACACCACCAATAATTCCAGCAAGGTAAAACCCTGCTGCCCATGCTTCATCTTCATGTGCGCTTCTTATAAATCCCAGGATCCTATATCTGCATCTTCACCGCTGCCACCAGGCTGACCATCGGCACCCAGCGAAAACACATCGACATCGCCCCTGATACCAGGCGAAAGATATTGATATGGTTTGCCCCAGGGGTCATTGCGCAATTTTTCTATGTAGCCACCAGTTGCCCAGGCATTTGCCGCCGGGCCTGATGTCGGCTTCTCTATCAGAGCTTGCAAACCTTGTTCCGTGGTCGGGTAACGCTGGTTATGCAAACGGTACATCTTCAGTGCACCCATGATGGTGGAAATATCCTGTTTGGCTGCAGTCACCCTGGCTTCATGGGTAAAACCTGTCAATCTGGGCACCATAAAGGCACCGAGAATGGCGATGATGGTCACAACCACCATGATTTCGATCAGGGTAAAGCCGCGCTCGGAATTCCGGGCCTTGCCTGCACACAATGGAACTGAAGGAACTGAAAAATTAAGCATGGCGTAATTCTAAAAAATGAAAACTCTAAAAATAAAAAAAATGCGTGGCGCGCATACTATCAGCACGCTGACGCAGTATAAATCCTGAGATTATCCCTGGGGCCACTTTCTGTATCGAATAGTAACAAAAAATGCCTTGAAGACAATATTTAAACACAAAATTGGAAATTAATATGTATGAATTCTGTTGAATTGCATCCCATACTACCACCAGTATGTGTCAACTCAATTTCAAGGGCAGGCTGCGCAAGCGCTTGCCGGTCAGGGTAAATATGGCATTGGCAACTGCCGGGGCGATGGGTGGCACGCCTGGCTCACCTATGCCCTGGGGCGGTTCTGCACTTTTGATAATGACAGTTTCAACCTCAGGTGCCTCGTTAATGCGCAAAACCTGATAGTCGTTAAAGTTGCTCTGCATGACCTTGCCATCCTTGATAGTAATCTCACCATACAAGGCAGCACTCAGGCCAAAGACCACCGCAGACTCCATTTGCTGGGCAATGATGTTGGGATTTACCGCAATACCGCAATCCACAGCGCAAGTTACCTTGTGCACCCGGATTTGCCCGTCCTGCACTGAGACTTCAGCTATTTGTGCCACGATACTGCCAAAAGATTCATGCAACGCCAGGCCATGCGCCCTGCCTTCTGCCGGCTTGCCTGCTTTTTGTACCGCTGCGTCCAGCACAGCAAGATGGCGTGGATGATCTTTCAGCAAACCACGGCGGAATGTCAAACTATCCTGATTTGCTGCATGGGCAATTTCATCGATAAAACTCTCTTTGAAAAAGGCATTATGCGAATGGCCGACTGAGCGCCAGAACCCAAGTGCCACCGGACTAGGTGCAATGACATGCCTGATACGCTGGTGCGGAATTTCATAAGGCATGTCAAACTCACCTTCAGCCGTGGTCTTGTCCGGGCCAGCCCCGGCAAGGCCAAATGTGCGCTTCAAGACTTGATGTGTAATCGAACCTGAAACGGACTTATTGTCGTAAGCCAGCAATTTGCCAACGCTATCCAGCCCCGCTTTGAAGCGTGCCAAAGCCGCTGGCCGGTACATATCATGTGCAGTATCCTCTTCGCGACTCCAGATAAGTTTGACGGGTGCACCCTTGGCTTCCATAGCAATACGCGCCGCTTGTGCGACCATGTCCACCTCGAGCCTGCGACCAAAACCGCCACCCAGATAGGCCATGTGCAAAGTGACATCTTCAGATTTAATCTTGGCGACTTTGGCAGCGACATCTGCAGCAACGCCGGGTACCTGGGTAGAAACCCAGATTTGCAACTTGCCATCCTTGAATTGTGCCGTGCAATTGATGGGCTCCATCGCGGCATGCGCCAGAAACGGTGCGCGGTACTCTGCCTCTAAGGTTTTGGCTACTTCCTTGCCAGTCAGTGCAGTCTCAACGTCCCCAGCCTTGTGATAAGCAAAACCAGATTCGCTATCGAGCTTGCTGGCAAAGTCCTTGAAAATGCCTTCAGTCGAAAGTTGCGCATGCTCACCCGCATCCCAGATGATAGGTAATTTATCCATGGCCTGCCTGGCTTGCCAATAAGACTGAGCGACCACAGCAACACCTGCCACAGCCTCTTCCATGGAAAAATCAATGACCTGCATGACACCCGGCATGGACTTGACTGCAGCAGCATCAAAAGACTTGATACGACCGCCTATCGTCGGGCTTTGTTTGAGGGCGGCATAGACCATGCCTTCTGGTCTGGCATCAATACCATACTGCGCACTGCCATCCCCTTTTGGGACGGCATCAGTACGTGGCTGCGGCTGGCCTATGATTTTGAAATCTTGCGGACGCTTGAGTTGTATCTCACCAGGTTTGCTATTGACCGCACCGGCAGCCAGCTCACCATAGCTGGCACGCTTGCCAGATGAATGGCTTACTACACCATCTTTGGTCCCACATTCTGTAGCGGCTACATTCCATTTTTTTGCTGCTGCGGCAATCAGCATGGCACGGGCCGTAGCACCTGCTTCACGCATGGGTTGCCAGGCATCTTTGACGCTGGATGAGCCACCCGTCATTTGCAAACCCAGTTCGCGGGCGAATTTCAGCGTCACCCATTGAGCGACGCGCTTCACGCTACCATGATCATCCGGATGAAACGGCAAGCCGTCAGCCAGTGCGGCCATGCTGCCATAAATTTTATCTGCGGGCACATACATGGGCTTGACCATGTTCATGGGCACATCCAGCTCTTCGGCCACCAGCATCTGCAAGGCAGTGTGTATGCCCTGCCCCATCTCACTCCTGTGCATGGCAACACTTACGGTGCCATCTTGCGCAATCTTGATCCAGCCATTCATGGCGACTTCGCCATTGAATACTGGCAAGGGCGTACTGGTATTCAAACGCTGACGTGGCGGCATGATGCCCCACCCCACCAATAATGCCCCCGTCAAGCCCAAGCCACCCAGGATGAAGCGGCGGCGTCCTGATTTTTTAAGCTGCGACATGTGCTGTCTCCCTTATTTTTGCCGCCTTTTTACATGGCGTGCTTATGTATTTCGTCTTGGATAACCTTCTGCCAATATCCTGGTCCAGACGATTTCCTTTTGTTCTGCCGTCATGAACACCCACTCTGCCACCTCAGCCACAGTGCGGCCACAGCCACGACAAACATCATCAAATGTTGTTGAGCAAACGGCAACACAAGGTGTATCCGGGCGTTCTTTGTTTTCCATTTTTATTACTGACATATATGTACTCTTGTTCTCAGGAAAATCTTGCCAGAGAGCTTGGCGCTCTTATAATGAAACGAGCGTTCGCATTTTCCCCGGCTAATAGTAAATGTTTTTTTGTTTACTGCGTTGGTGTCTGCACTCTATTTTTCCAGAAATAGAGGGACTTTGTTGACAGCCTACAGGCTTCAGCGGGAAAATTGGCTGCTTTCTGTCTATCCCTCACAAATATAAAGGTACATCATGAAAGTAGCCGTCGTTCTTTCCGGTTGTGGCGTCTTCGATGGCGCTGAAATTCACGAGAGTGTCCTGACCATGCTGGCACTCGTCAGAGCTGGCGCAGAACCAGAATTCCTGGCACCTGATATCCCTCAAGCCCATGTTGTCAATCATCTTAGCGGCCAGGTCGCTGAAGGTGAAAGCCGCAATGTATTGGTAGAGTCTGCCCGTATCGCTCGTGGCAAAATCAAGGACATCGCACTGGCCGATGCCGATGATTATGCCGCAGTATTTTTTCCTGGTGGTTTTGGTGCAGCCAAAAACCTGTCTGACTTTGCCAGCAAAGGGGTTGACTGCCAGATACAGCCTGATGTCTTGCGATTCGCCAAAGCCATCGCCGACGCAGGCAAACCAGCCTGCTATATCTGCATAGCCCCTGCCATGCTGCCACTGGTATATGGCAGCGGCATTGCTGTCACCATAGGCAATGACGAAGGCACAGCTGCTGCTGTCACTGCCATGGGTGGCCAGCACATCAATTGCCCGGTCAAAGAATTTGTCGTCGACAAAGAGAGAAAAGTCGTCAGCACACCCGCATATATGCTGGCGGAAAATATTGCTGAAGCAGCGACAGGGATAGAAGCTGCCGTCAAAGCGACGCTGGCATTAATCTGAAACCCGCAAGCTCCAGGTATCATTTTTAAAACAAGGTCTTCATGACTCAAGATTTTTTTCAATCCCTGATGTTGCTGATACTGGTCACCGACCCGTTTGGCAACGTCCCCATCTTTGTCAGCGCCCTGTCCCATGTCGCACCTGAGCGGCGCTGGCGCGTCGTCGTACGCGAATGCGCGATAGCCTTTGGCCTGCTTTTGCTGTTCATGTTCTTTGGCAAGCACTTCCTGACCGCACTGCAATTGACTGAAGTATCCTTGCGCATAGGTGGCGGAGTGATTCTGTTCCTGATTGCCTTGCGCATGGTCTTCCCGCAGGAAGGTGGTATTTTTGGGGATGTGGAAGATGGTCATGAACCCTTCATCGTTCCACTGGCGATACCAGCGCTGGCTGGACCGTCTGCGCTGGCGACTGTGCTGCTGTTTTCATCTGATAGTCGTCAGGACATGGTGGTGCATCTGGCAGCATTGACTGCCGTTGCCGTGGTCTGGCTGGTAGTATTATTGAGTGCGGAACGCATGCAAAAAGTCCTGGGCATACGTGCCATGACCGCATTTGAGCGCCTGATGGGTCTGATACTTACAGCGATGTCGGTAGAAATGCTGCTGGCGGGGATCAGGGATTATCTGAAAACTTTGAACTGATCAAAGTATGGCTGACCAGGTATTGAGGGCTTGGTCAACCATTTCAAAGTTTTAGTGATTGAAGGTGAAATAGCCCAGCAGGAACAGCGCCAGGGCAATCAGGAATTGTTTAAGCATCTGACGATTCATAGCACCCTTAAATTATTCTAGTTAAATTATCTTGTCTGCGGTCATTTGCGCAATGTCGGCATCACTATAACCCAGTGCACTCAACACTTCCTGATTATGTTGCCCCAGGCGTGGACCCAGCCATTGGGTCTGACCGGGAGTTTCTGACATCTTCGGCGTAATGGCAGGCAGCTTGACTGGTGTGCCATCTTCAAAAGCATGCTGTTCAAACATCTGGCGCGCCAGGAATTGCGGATCGCTCATCATATCGCGTACAGAGTAAATTTTACCTACCGGCACATCGGCAGCCTTGAGTATTTGCAAGGCTGTTTCTATATCACGGCCTGAGCACCATGTTTGAATTGCCGTATCAATTTCTGCCGTGCGCGGGACACGGCCATCATTGCGCACCAGGCCTGGGTCTTGTGCAAGGTCATCCCGGTCTATGGCTTTCATGAGTCTGTGAAAAATCGCATCACCATTACCAGCAATGACAATATTTTCACCCTCTGCCGTAGTGTAAGTATTCGAGGGCACGATGCCCGGCAAGGCACCACCAGTACGTTCACGCACGACGCCGGCATGATCAAATTCTGGCACCAGCGATTCCATCAAGTTGAATACCGACTCATATAAAGCCACATCCACCATTTGCCCCTGACCAGCGACACATGCCTCGCCCTGCTTGCCATTCCAGCGTCCGCCCGTGACATCACGATGGCGCAGCGCCATCATGGCACCAATGACACCATGCAAGGCAGCGACAGAATCCCCTATCGATATGCCTACGCGCACAGGTGGGCGATCAGCATGGCCAGAGACATAACGCAAACCACCCATGGATTCGCCTATGGCACCAAAACCGGGCAGATCTTTCAACGGCCCGGTCTGGCCGTAACCAGACAAACGAACCATGATGGTGGCAGGGTTGATCGTTTTTAAATCTTCAAATCCCAGCTCCCATTTTTCCAGTACACCGGGGCGATAATTTTCTATGATGATGTCGGCATCCAGCGCCAGACGCCTGGCAATCTCACGCGCCTGCTCCTGCTTCATATTCAGAGTGATGCTTTTCTTGTTGCGTGCCTGCACACTCCACCACAGGGAAGTACCATCTTTCAGCACACGCCACTGGCGCAGCGGGTCACCACCATCGGGAGACTCTACCTTGATTACTTCAGCACCAAACTCAGCCAGCATGCGCGAGCAAAATGGCCCCGCAATCAGCGTACCCAATTCCAGAACCTTGATGCCCGCCAAAGGGCCGTGTGCTTTAGCTTGTGACTGCATAAGAGTAAAAATCCGTCCAGATGAGGGTTACAGGATCAGCTCAGACAAAAGTGAGTTTCTTGATTTCCCATGCGATATTGGCGCGCGCCTGCGCATCAAATTGCGCAGCCATGATGGGATGAAAATATAAATGTTCGCGGTCAGCAAAGCGCTTGAGCACTTTTAAGCGCCCCGCTCTGTAAGCTGGCGCTTCCAGCCAGCGAAATTCATTGCGTATGGCCCGGCTATATTGCTGATAAACGTCCTTGGGTGCACCGAGGATAGTCAATGCAATATCTAGAAACAAGGGAATATCAGCCGCACGGTTTTTAAAATCAGCCACTTCATGCCTGGCCGTGGCAAGTATGCATTGCTGCACATGCATGATGACGGTGGGATTGATTTCCATACGCATCATCAATTCACCTGCCAGCTCAGCACTTTTCAGTTCATTATTATTGGCATGGGTGTCATACACCATGTCATGAAACCAGATGGCCAGTGATACGACAGAGAAATTTTGTATGTCCGCCCGCCGCTCTTCAGCATGCTTAAGCATGGACTGGATATGCGAGAGGTTATGAAAACTGCGCTGCGGCTCTGAGTAATGCTTGTCCAGCAAAGTCCAGACTTCCATTGCATGCCTGGAACTCCCGGCCAAGCCCCTAATCAGGTCTGACCATTGCAAGTGCAATTTGCTTTTTTGTTCGGCGGGGATCAGGAACATGATGGCAATATTTAAGTAGTCCGTCTATCCAGCATGGCGCGGGCGATGGTGCCTGCATCCACATATTCGAGTTCACCACCAACTGGCACACCACGGGCCAGGCGGCTGACCCGCAAGCCGCGCGCCTTCAATGTCTCACTGATGTAATGCGCGGTTGCCTCACCTTCATTAGTGAAATTGGTGGCCAGCACCACCTCCTGCACTTTACCGTCGGTGGCCCTGGCGACGAGTTTTTCCAGATGGATGTCTTTCGGGCCTATGCCATCAAGTGGTGAGAGCCGCCCCATGAGGACAAAGTACAGGCCCTTGTAAGTCATGGTCTGCTCTATCATCATCTGGTCTGAGGGCGTTTCCACCACGCATAGCAGACTGGTATCGCGCACTGCATCCAGACAGGTTTCGCAGACTTCGCTCTCGCTGAAGGTATTACAGGATGCGCAATGCTGTATGCGCTCAACCGCATGGGTCAAGGCCATGCCAAGGATGGCGGCGCCTTCCCTGTCATGTTGTAGCAAGTGATAAGCCATGCGCTGAGCAGACTTTGGCCCGACGCCGGGCAAGCGGCGCAGCGCCTCAGACAAGGCTTCCAGACTACCGAGTTTTTTCACACTCAGAATGGCATCTTGAAGCCGGGTGGCAAAGGCATGCCAGCTGTCAGTGCAGACATTTTTTCTTGTGAAGTGGCTTCTGCCTTGCGTACTGCATCATTGAATGCGGCAGCAACCAGGTCTTCCAGCATGTCTTTGTCATCAGCCAGCAAAGACGGATCAATAGTAACGCGCTTGACATCGTTCTTGCAGGTCATGACAACCTTGACCAGACCGGCACCAGCCTGACCTTCTACTTCTACCAGACCCAATTGATCCTGGGCTTTTTTCATATTGTCCTGCATGGCCTGTGCTTGCTTCATCAGACCGGCTAGTTGATTCTTCATCATAAAAATTTCTCCGAAAATAAAAATGGAATATTGGTTAAAAAATGGTCACGTATATTTGCATGTTTGCACGTATTCTTACATACCACCGGTATCAGACCGGCCGTATGCTACCCGTGACGATAGTGGCACCAAATTCGCGCATTAAAGTCTGCACGAAATTGTCGCCTTGTATGGATTTTTCTGCCTGTTGCTGACGCACTTCGCGATCAGCCACAGCCTGTGCGTTGGCAGTATGCTCAACGGCACCGATCTCTGTTTCTACCCGTATGGTTTTTTCAAAACGCTCGGACAGTGCGGCACTGAGTTTCTCAACACTACCAGCAGACAGAAGCGTCGCCAAAGGCAGGCGCAGGCGGAATACATGAGCATTACCATCCTGCTTGCAACTGACCAGTTCACTTTGCTGCGTCATTTGCTGCGCTACGCCGCGTACTGGCAAGCTGGCTGCAAGCGCAGGCCAATGGCCATCCCAGTTCAACTCAGGGACTGGCGCATTCGCTATCAGGCGGTCAGCATTCAGGGTGATCGATTCTCTGGGCTTGATCACTTCTGCAGCAGCTTGCGGTTCCTGATCCGCAGTTGCTGCAGTGTCAGCAAGCACGGCCACTTCAACTGGCGCGACCTGCTCGTGCTGCACAATGGGTGCAGGAGCCATCACTCGTGGTGGCATCGCCGGTTTTGCAGGCTCTGCATCGAAGAACATTTCCTCATCCCAGGGCGGCGGCATATCGTCCATGCCCATGGATTGCATGTCCTGTTCGGCAATCAAAGGTGCGGGTGCAGACACAGACTGGGCAGGCCTGACTACCGGCTGCGCCGATGGCGGCGCTACTTTGACTGACGGTGTTGCAACAGGAGTAACGGGCCTGACCGGAGCTACAGGTGAGACTGGGGCCACAGGGGTCACAGGTGCAATTGCAGCTTTGTCTACTGGCGTAACTTCGGCAGCAGCAGGTTTTCCAGCTGGCGTGCCATTCTTGGTATTTGCGCGTGCCGCAGCCAGGGCTGCCAGTACCGGGCTGACACGTGTGCCAGCCGCAGGTGCGCTGGCGGGTGTCTCGGTATTATCCAGTACAGCCGGTTTCGGCACTTCTGCCGGAGCACGTGCAGGCATCGCTACCTGCACTGTATTTACTACAGGTGCAGCACTAGCAGCACTGCTGGAAGCTGCGGGACTAGAAACAGGGCCTGAACGCGCAGGACTTTGTGCAGATGGCGCATTGTTCACAGTATTAACTGGCAATGCAGGTCGCCCACCGGCCGGTGGTGTACTGGCAGGCGGCTGCGCCAATTGCTCACCACTGACAGGCTTGAAGGCCAGCATACGCAACAGCGTCATGCTGAAGCCTGCATATTCATCAGGTGCCAGTGCGAGTTCGTTACGGCCATGCACGGCAATTTGATAAAACAGTTGCACTTCTTCTTTGGCAAAGCTTTGTGCCAGGCGCAATACCTGTTCACGCTCAGGAATATCCTCTGCCACTGCAGCAGGCACCATTTGCGCCACGGCGATCTGGTGCAGCAAACTGCCCAGGTCTTGCAGCGCAGCTTTGTAAGACAAGCTGCGCGCTGCCATTTCATCGGCAACATCGAGCAAGGCCTTGCCATCCTGGGCCAGCAAGGCATCCAGCAGGCGTATCAGATAAGACTGGTCCAGCGCACCCAGCATGCCTTGCACGGCATCGAGGCTGACTTTACCAGCAGCATAGGCAATTGCCTGGTCAGTCAGCGACAAGGCATCGCGCATGGAGCCATGGGCACCCTGTGCCAGCAAACGCAAAGCAGGCAATTCAAATTCGATTTGCTCTTGCCCCAGGATGTTTTCCAGATGACCAACGATATGGCCAGGCGGCATTTGCTTGAGATTGAATTGCAGGCAGCGTGACAAGACGGTGACCGGGATTTTTTGCGGGTCTGTCGTTGCCAGAATGAATTTGACGTGCTCAGGCGGCTCTTCCAGCGTTTTCAACATGGCGTTGAAAGCGTGGTTGGTCAACATGTGCACCTCGTCTATCATATAGACTTTAAAGCGCGCATTGGACGGGGCATAAATCGCCTGTTCCAGCAGCGAAGCCATTTCATCGACGCCACGGTTAGAGGCGGCATCCATTTCTATATAGTCAACAAAGCGTCCGGCATCAATCGCCGTACAGGCTTCGCAAACACCGCAAGGATGGGCAGTGATGCCGGTCTCGCAGTTAAAGGATTTGGCCAGTATGCGTGACAGCGTCGTCTTGCCGACACCGCGGGTACCGGTAAACAAATAGGCGTGATGCAGCCGCTGCTGCTCTAGCGCATGCGATAAGGCACGGACCACGTGCTCTTGCCCCACCAGAGTTTCAAAACTCTTGGGGCGATATTTTCGGGCGAGGACTTGATAGGACATCCCGCGATTTTACCTTATTCGGGCGCTCTGATCAGTGATTTGCAGATATCCCAACACCAAGTTTTTCATCTGAGCAAGAAATTCAGGCTCTTGCAAGCTTTGTGGGGATAACATCAGGGTCTGGTACAAGACACCGTAGACAGCCGCATGGACTATGGCCGGGCTGGCACTTGGGTAAGCTGCACGGTCTGAGCTTGCCGCAAAAGCAGACTCCCAGATATCAACAACCTGCCCGTACAGCGCACTGTAGGCTTCCATATTAGAAATCTGCCGCTCAAGGAAAATCAGGGCAGACCACTCCTCGGTCTTGTCGGCATGCAAAAGAATGATGCGCTCCAGCAGATCTGTCACGATGTCCTGCAAAGGCTGACCATGTTGCAACTCTACCCAGATGCGCATCTGCGCGCCTATATTCTTCATACGTTCATGGATGCAATGGGCCGCTATCGACTTCTTGCCAGGGAAGTATTCATACAAGGTACCCAGACCGACGCCTGCGACCAGGGCGATATCGCGCATGGTCAGATCGGCATAGCTTTTTTCGACCAAAAGCCGAACAAAGGCATCGAGGATTGCCAATTGTGTCATTTTAGAGCGTTGCTGCACTGGCTTGCGGCGCAATTTCAAAGGGCTGGCAGTCTCGCTCATGGTGTTTCTTGTTTTCTAAGTTCAGGTACTTGGGGGGACGCTAAAAGGCGAACATCTTGATTACTTCATCAGACTACACTATCCACTTAATTACTTCTTTAGAGGCTGTTGCAAAATTAAGCTGGTCAGGCGTTGCCGACGCAGACAGTACTTTAGTACCGGGTCTTAGATCCGGAAGGCACAACAACGCCAGTTTAATTTTTCAACGACCTCGTCGCTTACCCATATCAATGAGGCACATATGCAGTGGCAAACCCATGAAATAAGCAATCAGGTCGCAGACCTGCAAGATTACAATATTTTCACTAGTGATGCCGTTCTAATGACCAGCCTGGCGCAGTATCAGGCTGACTGGTCTCAAAACACGCTGACAGAATCCGGGCAGGAACTGGGCAGCAGCGCTGTGCTGGAAGCTGCTGCGCTGGCCAATACGCATTTGCCCGAGCTACATACCCATGACAGACAAGGCAAGCGCATAGACAGGGTAGATTTCCATCCAAGCTGGCATCAGTTATTGGGAATATTGCGCAAGCAAGGCTTGCATGCCACCCCCTGGAGTCAGCCGCGCATGGGTGCACATGTTGCCCGTGCAGCCGGTTATTTCATGCAATCACAGGTGGAGTCTGGCTCCTTATGCCCCAGCACCATGACTTTTGCCTCCATCCCCGTGCTGCAAAATGAAGTTACCCTGTTTGCTGAGCTCAAAGACAAGTTGTATTCGCTGGAACACGATCCGCGCGACTTGCCGATAGCCCAGAAAAAATCCATCCTGATAGGCATGGGTATGACGGAAAAACAGGGCGGCTCGGATGTGCGCACCAATACCACCAAGGCCGTTGCGCTGGGTGTTGAGGGACGAGGCCAGGCCTACGCACTGACCGGCCACAAATGGTTTTTCTCGGCCCCCATGTGTGATGCCCATCTGGTCCTGGCCAAAACCGAAACCGGCTTGTCATGCTTTTTCGTGCCACGCTGGCGTCCTGATGGCAGCAAGAATGCGATCCTGGTACAAAGGCTGAAAGACAAGCTGGGTAATAAATCCAACTCCAGCAGTGAAGTGGAATTTCAGGATGCCTATGGCGTCATGATAGGCAATGAAGGCCGTGGCATACCAACCATCATAGAAATGGCCAACCTGACCCGGCTTGATTGCGTCATCGGTAGCGCTGGCCTGATGCGACAGGCGCTGGTGCAAGCCATCCATCATGCACGCCACCGCACGGCTTTCGGCAAAAAGCTGGCAGATCAGCCTCTGATGCGCAATGTACTGGCTGACCTGGCACTGGAAAGTGAAGCAGCAACCCGCCTCATGCTGCACCTGGCAGCGGCACTGGATGCACCAGATGACGCCTTGCGACGCGCCTGGAAACGCATCATGACGCCTGCTGCAAAATTCTGGATATGCAAGCGTGCACTGGAATTTACCGGTGAATGCATGGAAGTCTGGGGTGGTAATGGCTATGTTGAGACGGGCCCCATGGCGAGGTTATACCGCGAAGCACCCGTCAACTCCATCTGGGAGGGCTCAGGCAATGTCATGTGCCTGGACGTCTTGCGCGCCATGGAAAGAGACCCGGAAGGCTTGCAATTGCTGTTGCAATTATGGAGCAATTCAGCATCTGACCAAGTCAGGAAAATGGTGCAGGAATTACAGCCAGACCTGGCACCAACAGAATTCAGGGAAATGAATGCCCGCCGCATTACCCAGAAATTGGTACTGACGGCACAGGCTTTTCTGATGGCTGAATATGCCGAAGAAGATATCGCTCTCGCCTTTATGCAAAGCCGTGCAGATGCTGAATGTGGTCGTGTATATGGAAGCTTGCATGGACAGGCAACGAACACTTTGCTGGAGCGTATTATCACCCGCTCATTCATTTACTAAAAAAATCAAATTACCTGCAGGCCGCCAGACATTACTCAGTTTGTGCGGTCTGCTTCGGCTCCCTTGTTTTTTCCCTCTCCAGGAAAAGACGATCCCGGCTACGCAACTCTTCCCTGAGCGCGGCCACTTCTCTACTCAAGTGGCGTATATCAGCATGCAATTGCTTTTCCAAATTTGCCTCTTCTTCCTCCACAAACAAGGCGGCAATATTGGCCGTTACGATGGAAAACATGGCATAACCAAGCAAAACGATGAAGACGGCAAATATCTTGGACGCGGGTGTAGATGGAACGATGTCCCCATAACCCACTGTGGCTATCGTCGTAAAAGCCAGCCAGACACCATTTGCATAGCTATGCACATTGGGTTCCAGCCAGTAAAACCCGGCACCTGCAGAACTTAGCATCAGCAAGGCCAGCACTATCATCTGCACCAGATGACTGGGTTTCATGTGCTGTAAAACCAGGGTGGCAAGACGCAGCAGAATGACTGCTACAAGCGCCAGGCGCAGCAGCCATTCCAGCGTACCCCACGCCTCTCCGGCAAAAATGACGCTCAGCAGGCAACCAGCGATAATCACGCCATCCAGTGCCAGCTTGCCACTACGCCTTTTTTGACTCCTGTTCTTTTGCCATTGCAGGCCAGTATCAACCAGCATTAACAATGCTGACGCCGCATACAGGCTGCGCCCTGCCAGCTCAGTCATGTCAGTAGTACCACCCAGCACCAGATAAAATGCCGGAATGGTCAACAGCAGACCCGCCAATAACAAGGGACGGGTAAACCAGGTCCAGAAGCGTTGGGTCACTGGAAATTTCATTGTATTTTCACCAAAAATCTCATCAAGACGAACACGCGACAGCATCTGTGGAGCCTGAATCCTGCTTTATCGCTTTTTGGCAATCATCAATGGAAAAAATTGAGCGCATCTTGCGATGGCGCAAGTTTTATAGAAAATCGAAGAATAAGCGGAAGAAATTGCGGTAAAAAAAAAATCAGGCAGGCAAGTAAAGCCATGCCATAAAATAAAAGCCGCTTGCCTTAAAGGCAAAGCGGCTTTTATGGTTTGACAAGCAGCTTGGAATGCTGCGATTTTAGAAAGCAGCGATTCCAGTCTGAGCACGGCCCAGTATCAGCGCGTGGATATCGTGCGTACCTTCATAGGTATTGACGACTTCCAGGTTCACCAGATGACGGGCAATGCCAAACTCATCAGAAATACCATTACCACCCAGCATATCGCGCGCAGTGCGGGCGATATCCAGGGACTTGCCGCAAGAATTACGCTTCATGATGGACGTGATTTCAACTGCTGCCGTACCTTCATCCTTCATGCGGCCCAGACGCAAACAACCTTGCAACGCCAGCGTGATTTCTGTCTGCATGTCAGCCAGTTTTTTCTGTACCAGCTGATTTGCTGCCAGTGGGCGGCCAAATTGCAGGCGGTCCATGGTGTATTGGCGTGCCGTATGCCAGCAGAATTCTGCCGCACCCAAAGCACCCCAGGCGATACCGTAACGGGCAGAGTTCAGGCAAGTGAACGGGCCTTTCAGGCCTTCTACATTCGGCATCAGGTTTTCTTCCGGCACGAATACTTCATCCATGACGATTTCACCAGTGATGGAAGCACGCAGGCCTACCTTGCCATGAATGGCCGGCGCTGTCAGGCCTTTCCAGCCTTTTTCCAGAATAAAGCCACGGATACGGCCATCATCTGTTTTTGCCCAAACCACAAAGACATCAGCAATAGGACTATTGGTGATCCACATCTTCGCGCCATTGAGGGAATAACCACCTGGCACAGTTTTGGCACGGGTCACCATGCTGCCTGGGTCAGAACCATGGTTAGGTTCAGTCAGGCCAAAGCAGCCTATCCATTCGCCAGTTGCCAGCTTGGGCAGGTATTTTTGTTTTTGTGCTTCGCTACCAAATTCATTGATAGGCACCATGACCAGTGAGCTTTGTACGCTCATCATGGAACGGTAACCAGAATCAACGCGCTCCACTTCACGCGCCACCAGGCCATAGCAGACATAGTTCAAACCAGCGCCGCCGTATTGCGTAGGAATCATGGAACCCAGCAAACCAAGCTCACCCATCTCACGGAAAATGGCTGGATCAGTTTTTTCATGACGGAAAGCTTCCAGTACCCGCGGTGTCAGCTTTTCTTCGCAATAGACACGTGCGGCATCCTGCACCATGCGTTCTTCATCGCTGAGTTGCGAGGACAATAACAAGGGATCTTCCCAACTAAATACAGCCTTGGCCATTTGTTTCTCCTGATTTGAATATGTACCGTTATATATTTATTTACATGCCACTTTTCTACATTAAGAAGTGACATGTCTGGTTTTATGCAGCTTTATCCTGTTACCTGATGTGGCAAATGCAGCAAGGACAAACCCAGTTGCGCCCTGCGTGCCAGCCAGGGGCTGGGGCGATAGCGTGGGTCACCAGTACTGGCATACAAGTTCCGCAAAACCAATAGTATACGCGAAGTGCCGAGTTTGTCGCCCCAAGCCAGCGGACCTGCGGGATAAGCGAGGCCTAATACCACTGCCTTGTCGAGGTCTTGCGGGCTGCAAATACCCTGCTGGGCTATGTCGCTAGCGATATTGATGATGGTCGCCAAAATGCGCTGAACCACGAAACCGGCACTATCCTGTATCAGGCTGACACCCTGCCCGCTTTTTTGCAGCAGGGACTGGCATTGTGCTGCCAGGTTTGCATCTGTAGCGGGATTCATCATCAGGCTCAAATGCCCCTGGCAAGCAGTCAGTGCATCTATGCCAAGAGTACGGCGGGCATCCAGCCCTGTTCTTGCTACACAGGTGCTGACATCTTCGCCATAAGGGCTGACTATGCACAGTGTATCTGCAGATGGCTGCCCACCATTTTCAACCATAGCGCCGCAACGCTCAAACAAGGAAAGCAGTGCTGGCACCGCATCCGCGTTTTCCTGGCTGATCCATACTGGCCCAACCCAGGCAGGCAGTTGCTCAGGAACAGGCGGTACATCCTGGTTGCCACTATAAGTATAAAAACCGCGTCCAGTCTTGCGACCCAGCACACCTGCATGTACACGCTGCGCAGTGATGACACTAGGGCGATAGCGTGGCTCTTCATAATACTGATGATAAATCGCTTCCATGACCGGATGTGATACATCCAATCCAGTCAGGTCCAGCAATTCAAACGGCCCCAGCTTGAAACCTGCCGCTTCGCGCATGATCTGGTCTATCTGGCGAAAGTTGGCGACATTCTCTTGCAATATCCGCAGGGCTTCCGTGCCATAACCGCGGCCCGCATGGTTGACAATAAAGCCAGGCGTATCCCTGGCACGCACTGGCAAATGCCCGGTTTGTGTGGAAAATGCCATGAGCTGCTCTGCGACTGCAGCATCGGTCAGCAAACCATCGATGACCTCAACCACCTTCATCAAGGGGACAGGATTAAAGAAATGCAGCCCCGCGACACGCTCAGGTATTTTTGTACCAGCCGCAATGGCGGTCACTGACAAAGACGAAGTATTGGTCGCCAGTATGCAAGCGTCGCTGACGATGGCATCAAGTTGCTGGAACAAAGCACGTTTAACATCCAGCTTTTCAACAATTGCCTCTACCACCAGATCGCATTTGGCCAGTTCCTGCACGCTATTGACAACTCGCAGGTTTTCTACAGCGTGCTGATATTGTTCTGCGCCAAGTTTTTCCTTATTCAGCATTTTTTGCCATTGTTCGGCAATCAACTGGCTGGCTTTGCTGGCGGCATCTGCCTGCACATCAAACAAGAGCACACAAAAACCTGCCTGAGCCGCAATTTGGGCGATGCCGCGCCCCATGGCACCAGCACCGACAATACCAACAACAGCAATACTGGTCTTCATATTTACTCCGGTACGATGGCGGTAACTTCTATCTCTACCCTGGCTCTGTCTTCTATCAAGCCAGCCACCTGCACGGCAGTCATGGTTGGGTAATGGCGGCCCATGATATCGCGATAGGCTTCGCCAACTTCTTTATAAGCGCCTACATATTCTTTTTTATCGATGACATACCAGGTCATGCGCACGATATGCTCGGGTTTCGCATTTGCCTCCGTCAACACTTCAACGATATTTTGCAAGGCTTGCCTTACCTGGCCTGCAAAATCGTCGGTCTGAAAGGTGCATTGAGCATCCCAGCCCACCATACCGCTGACGCACACAGTGCGACCAGTGGCAGAAATGCCATTCGAATAGCCACGTGGCCTGGCCCAGCCTGGAGGTTGCAAAATGTCCATCATCTATCCTTTCATTGATGACTTTTCAGACCTTAGTGTCTGAAAAGTTCATTATTTCTATCTTATATGTTGCAGTACTTCAGCATGGCAGTGCGCAGTTCATCTGGTATGGCTATAGACTCGCGCAATTTCAAATCCATCATGACCAGCACCAGTTTGGCTTTCAGACGCACATCTTGTTCAGATCCATTAAAGCAGATTTGCAGCTCAACTGAAGTCTTGCCCAGTTTAGTCACTACCAATTCTGCCAGCAAACTTTCACCCAGCTCTGCCGGTTTGATGAAATCCGTTTCCAGATGCACTGTGGGCAGGCCTATGCCACGTGCAATATGCATTTCATGAAAACTGCAAGCCAGGCCCTGAGCGCACCAGTCTTCCACAACGCCATTCATCATTTCAAAATAGCGTGGATAAAACACGATGCCCGCCGGGTCGCAATGGGCAAAGCGTATAGCTAATTCAGCGGCAAAAATCATAATTAAAGCTCATGATACGGCAAACTCTTTCAGCAATTCACGACCTATGATCAGTTGCTGCACTTCCGTCGCCCCTTCATAAATACGCAGGGAACGGATTTCACGGTACAGGCGCTCTACCGGCACTTCGCTGACGACACCCAAGCCGCCAAACATCTGCACCGCTGCATCTATCACTTGCTGCGCACCTTCTGTCGCAGTCAGTTTGGCCATGGCGGCTTCTTTGGTGACCTTCCGCCCCTGGTCTCTTTGCCAGGCAGCGCGGTAAATCAACAGGGCTGAGCTGTCTATGGTCGTAGCCATCTGCGCCAGCTTGGCCTGGGTCAGTTGAAAATCTGCCAGGGTCTGGCCAAACATCTTGCGTGTCGTTACTCTGTGCATGGCCTCATCCATGGCACGACGGGCAAAGCCCAAAGCTGCTCCTGCTACGGATGTACGGAAGATATCCAGCGTCGCCATCGCTACCTTGAAACCCTGCCCTGCCTCGCCCAGACGCTGCGTTGCCGGGATGCGACAATTAGTGAACTTCAGGCGTGCCAGCGGATGTGGAGCAATCACATCGATACGGTCGGCAATTTCAAAGCCTGGCAGACCAGCATCAACGATAAAGGCAGTGATGCCACGTGCACCCGGTGCTTCGCCAGTGCGGGCAAACAATACATAAAAGTCAGCGATACCACCATTGGAAATCCAGGTTTTTTCGCCATTCAAGACATAGTGACCGCCATCTGCATCAGCGACAAATTCTGCCGCGCATTGCATGGCTGCCACATCCGAGCCAGCTTCTGGTTCCGACAAGGCAAACGCGGCAATCGCCTCACCTTTGGCGACTTTGCTCAGATAATTTTGCTTTTGCGTTTCTGTACCATGCAAGCTGATAGCACCAGAACCGAGCCCTTGCATGGCAAAGGCAAAATCTGCCAGGCCAGAATGACGGGCCAGGGTTTCGCGTATCAGGCAAATGGCACGGGTATCAATGACGTCAGCATTACCACCATAGGCACTGCCGCCTATGGCATTCTTGAGCCAGCCAGCTGCGCCCAGTTGCTTGACGAGATCGCGGCAAGCCTGATCGACATCTGCGGCATGATGATCAGGCAGGTTTTCTGCGGACCAGGCATCCAGCGTGCGCTGCAACTCACGGTGCTTGTCATCAAAGAAGGGCCAGTCCAGGTAATTGGTGTCAGACATGATATGCGTCATGCTCAATTTCCTTCAAAAACCGGTTTTTGTTTGGCAACGAAGGCATGGTAGGCACGATGGAAATCATTGGTCATCATGCATATCGCCTGGGCTTGCGCTTCCGCTTCTATGGCTTCATCGACACCCATATTCCATTCCTGCTGCAGCATTTTCTTGGTCATGCCGTGGGCAAAGTTCGGACCTTCGGCCAGGTTTTTTGCGTAGATCTGCGCCTCTGCCAGCACGTCTTCCGGTGCCGCCAGGCGATTGAAAAAGCCCCAGCGTTCTGCTTCTTCACCTGACATCGAGCGTCCGGTGTACAGCAAATCCGATGCCCGCCCCTGTCCTATGATGCGCGGCAGGATGGAGCAGGCACCCATGTCGCAACCCGCCAGACCAACACGGGTGAACAGGAAAGCCGTCTTGCTACGTGCTGTGCCTATGCGAATATCAGAAGCCAGCGCGAGGATGGCACCTGCGCCAGCGCAGACGCCATCAATCGCCGCGATAATAGGTTGTGGACAAGCGCGCATGGCTTTGACCAAGTCACCCGTCATGCGGGTAAAGCTCAACAAGCCCGGCATGTCAAGTTTGGTCAACGGGCCGATGATTTCATGCACATCACCACCAGAACAAAAATTCTCGCCTGCACCAGTAATGACAATGGCCTTGACATCGTCGCCATACGCCAAAGTGCGGAACAGGTCACGCAACTCAGCATAAGAATCAAAGGTCAGCGGGTTTTTGCGTTCTGGGCGGTTCAGGGTGATGGTGGCAACGCCAGCATCTACGGCATAGGTAAAATGCTGTGCTGCATAGTTTGCCAGTTGCTGGCGATTGCCAGGTAAATCCTGCGGATGTCCGGGTAGGTATTTCATATAGCTTGTTCCTGCTCAGGGTTATTGTCCACGTTGTTGTCCAGACTGTTATCGACGCCAGGTTCGTGCAAATGCGTTTTCACTTGAGACAACAATTCAAATAATTTGCTTTTCTGTTCTGCCTGCAAGCCAGAAAACATATCGGCTATCCATGCCTCATGGACAGCCGCCATACGTTTGAAGGCACGGCGGCCAGCGGGCGTCAGCTTGACGCTGTAAGCACGTCTGTCTTTGAGATCGGCGACACGGGTCACCAGTTTTTCCTGTTCCAGTTGATCAGTAATGCCGGTGATATTGCCGCCAGTGACCATCATACGCTTGGATAACTCACCCATGCGCAGACCTTCTGGATGCCGTTCAAGTTGCGCCATCAAATCAAAGCGTGGCAAGGTGATCCCGAATTCGCTGCGCAGACGGCTACGGATTTCACCTTCTATCATCACGGTGCAAGACAGCATGCGTAACCACAGACGCAAGGACTGATGGTCATCTTGCGTCAAGCGGGTTTCCATGTCGAACACGGGGTTACTGTCTTCTTTCATACCTGATCTTGTCTGCTCTTCAGATTTCATCACATCACTTCGCCACCAGCCACTGCAATGGATTGCCCATTCATTGCCGACGCACCGTCCATGCATAGCCACAACACCGCATCCGCGACCTCTTGCGGTTGCACCAGGCGCTTTTGCGGGTTACCTGCAGCGAGTTCAGCTTTCGCCTGTTCTTCAGTTCTACCGGTTTTGGCAACGATATTGGCAATGGCTTCCTTGACGATATCGGTTTCGGTATAACCAGGACAAACCGCATTCACCGTCACGCCTTTGGCTGCAACCTCCAACGCCACTGCCCGCGTCAGACCTATCACGCCATGTTTGGCAGCGCAATAGGCAGAAACATAGGCATAGCCCTTCAAGCCTGCCGTACTGACTACATTGACGATACGGCCCCAACCCGCTTCCAGCATGGCGGGTAAGGCTTGTTGCATGCAAATGAAGCTGCCATTCAGGTTCACGTCCAGCATGCTTTGCCACAATCTGGCATCGGTTTTCAGGAAAGAAGCTGAACTGGCTTGCCCTGCATTATTGATGAGGATGTCGATACGCCCATCTCTGGTCTGCGCTAGCTGGAAAGCTGCTTGTACCGATTCCACATCGCTGACATCCATGACTACATACTGCACTTTGGCATTGGCCAAAGACGCCACTCCTTCTTGCAAGGTCGTTTCACTGCGCCCTGCCAGTGTCACTATCGCCCCTTCGTTGAGCAAAGCTTGTGCTATGGTCAGGCCTATACCCTTGCCACCACCCGTGACCAGCGCATGCCTGCCTTGTAATTTCTCCTGATGCACAACCATGCTCATCCTTCCAGCAACTTGGCGGCAACTTGCTGCGGTGTCAGGCCAGCACTGGCTGCAGCGACTTGTCGGTCACGTTCAAGATTACGTTCCAGCTGCATTTTTCCGGCTACATATTGCTTGGGCCAGGGCATATCATTGAAGCCCAGTTTGGCTGCTTCATGCAAAGTCCAGGCTGGATCAGCCAAGTGTGGTCTGGCGATGGCGCACAGGTCAGCACGACCTGCGGCGATGATACTGTTTGCATGATCCGCTTCAAAAATCGCACCAACAGCGATGGTGGGTATTTGCGCTTCATTGCGTATTCGGTCAGCAAACGGCGTCTGGAACATGCGTCCATACACAGGCTTTTCCTGCTTGCTGACCTGGCCGGACGAGCAATCTATCATGTCGGCACCTGCTGCCTTGAACAGCCTGGCGATGGTGACTGCATCATCTGGCGTAATGCCGCCCTCCACCCAGTCATGCGCAGAGATACGTACGGAGATCGGTTTATCTGCAGGCCAGACAGCGCGTATAGCGGCAAACACTTCCAGCGGATAACGGCAACGGTTTTCCAGTGAACCACCGTATTCATCTTCACGCTGATTGGTCAGTGGCGAAATGAAGCTTGATAAGAGGTAACCATGAGCGCAATGCAGTTCCAGCCAGTCAAAACCCGCTTCTGCTGCTGCCCTGGTCGCCTGGACAAAATCATTTTGTATGCGTTGCATGTCTGTTGTCGTGGCCGCACGCGCCATTTGCGAAATTCCGGGCAGGTATTGCTGCTCTGACGCTGACACCAGCAGCCAGTTAGCTTCTTTCAATGGCTGGTCTGTCCCTTCCCAGGCCACGCAGGTAGAGCCTTTGGCCCCGGCATGGCCCAGCTGCACGGCAATCTTTGCATCGGTGTTGGCATGGACAAAATCGACGATGCGCTTCCAGGCTTGCGTATGTTCAGGTGCATACAGGCCGGGGCAAGCTGGCGTGATGCGGGCATGGGCAGAGACACAAGTCATCTCCGCAAACACCAGGCCCGCACCGCCCATGGCCCGGCTACCCAGGTGCACGAGATGATAATCACCTGCTACGCCATCGACCGCTGAGTATTGCGCCATCGGTGAGACGACGATGCGATTTTTCAATACCACGTCGCGCAGCTTGTAAGGCGTCAGCATGGGTGGAATCGCTGCTTTTGTTTTGGGTACTGGCAAGCCAGCTTTGGCATACGCCTGCTCAGCTATCCAGTGTTCAAAACTGCGTACATAGGCCGCATCCCTTACCCGCAGGTTTTCATGCGACAGACGTTGGCTGCGCGTCAGCATGGAATAGGCAAACTGAGGCGCTTCCATGGCGGTATAGCGCTCAACGTTTTCAAACCATTCCATGGAATTGCGGGCAGCGCTTTGTATCTTCAAGACTTCTATGGAACGCAAGTCCTGATAGGCTTCCAGCACGGCATCCATGCCTTGCTCACCATGCTTCTCAAAACTGCGTGCCAGTTCTATGGCATCCTCCAGAGCCAGCTTGGTGCCAGAACCTATGGAAAAATGCGCAGTATGAGCAGCGTCGCCCATCAGGACCACAGGCACACGTTTGTCATTCAATTGATTCCAGTGCACCCAGTTCTTGCAGATGATGCGCGGGAACTTGATCCAATTGGCAGAGCCGCGCAAGTGCGTGGCGTTTGACATCAGAGCATTGCCATCGAGATATTTGACGAACAGGTTTTCACAAAAAGCGATGGCTTCTTCCTGGCTCATTTTATCTATGCCTGCCTTGAGCCAGGTTTCTTCCGGTGTCTCGACGATAAAGGTCGCGGTATCGCCATCATATTGATAGGCATGCGCCTGGAACCAGCCATGCTCGGTTTTTTCAAAGGCAAAGGTAAAAGCCGAGAACAGTTTTTTGGTGCCCAGCCAGACAAAACGGCATTTGCGGGTATCAATATCAGGTTGATAGCTTTGCTCGTAACGGGTACGCACGCGGCTGTTCAAACCATCGCAGGCAATAACAAGATCAGCATCATATTCCAGCGCCAGTGCCTGATCGTCTGTCACATCAGTTTCAAACACCAGCTTGACATCCAGCTCTTCGCAACGTTCTTGCAGGATATTCAGCAAACGCTTGCGGCCTATGCCGCAAAAACCGTGGCCGCCAGAGGTAACAACCTGCCCTTTGAAATGGGTATCAATGTCATCCCAGTGATTAAAGGATTGCAAGATAGAACGTGCAGTCTGTTCATCGGCATTCACCAGATTACCCAGGGTCTGGTCAGAAAATACCACGCCCCAGCCAAAGGTATCGTAAGCACGATTGCGTTCGACGATGGTGATCTGGTGCGCCGGGTTTTGCTTTTTCATCAGCAGGCTGAAGTACAGGCCAGCCGGACCACCGCCTATGCATAGGATGTTCATTAAATTACCTTGAAAATTAATTTTTTACTTGACCAATCACTGTCTTATTGCATTTTGCAAGAAGCGACATAAGCGTCAGGGTGATTGGTAAATACGGCACTCAGAGTTTTGTTGGTCACCCTACCCTGTGCATCCTTACTGATGATGCGTGCATAATAATTTTGTACAGGATAATGATTGCTGTTGAATTTGAAGTCACCGCGCACGGATTTGAAATTGGCAGCTTTGATGGCTTTACCCAAGGCATCCTTGTCTTCTATCTTGCCCTTGACACCACGCACGGCACTATCCATCAGCATGGCAGCGTCATAACCCTGCGATGCATACAGCGATGGCAGGCGACCATATTCTTTCTGGAAATCGGCAACAAAACGTTTATTTTGTGGGTTATCCATATCATGCCCCCACTGCGAGGCATTGAACATGCCCAGCATGGGTGCGCCTACTGCCTTGATGATGTCTTCATCGGCAGAGAAGCCTGGGCCGAATAGCTGGGTATTCTTGGATAAACCGGCATCCACAAACTGCTTGATGAAATTGATGCCCATGCCACCCGGCAGAAAGATATACACGGCATCAGGCTTCAAGCCGCGTATCTGCGCCAGTTCAGTTGCATAATCAAGCTGTCCCAGTTTGGTATAAATTTCTTCCGCAACCTTGCCCTTGTAATAGCGCTTGAATCCCGTCAGCGCATCTTTGCCCGCCGGATAATTAGGCGCCACCAAAGCGACATTCTTAAAGCCTTTGTCATTGACTTGCTTGCCAACAGCTTCATGCAGGCTGTCGTTTTGCCAGGCAACATTAAAGAAATAAGGGTTACATTGCTCGCCCGCATACTGCGAAGGGCCTGCATTGGCGCTGATGTAATGTACCTTGGCACCAAAAATTGTTGGCCCGACCGCCAGCATCAGATTGGAAAACACGATGCCGGTCATCAAATCAACCTTGTCTTTTTTGATGAGCTTATCGACCAGTTGCTTGGTCGCATCAGGATTTTGCTGATCATCACCCGTGATGACTTCGACAGGCAAGTTACCGAATTTATTATCCAGATGTTTCATGGCCAGGGAAAAGCCATCGCGTATATCAACACCCAGACCAGCACCCGCACCAGACAAGGTGGTGACCATGCCTACTTTGACTTTGTCTGCGGCAAAAGCACTGGTCGCATTGGTCGCAGCAATACTGGACAATAATAAACACAGCAAGGTCTTTTTCACGAACGTCTCCTTCGGGTTAATGGGCATGAATGAATATTTTCAAACGTTATATTTAGCTGGCAGCAGGCGTACGTAATTTATAGCGCTGTAGTTTGCCAGTCTCAGTTCTCGGTAAACTCGTCATGAATTCTATGGCGCGCGGGTACTTGTAAGGGGCAATACTGTTCTTGACGAAATCCTGGATTTCCTTGCTCAGTTCTGCTGATGCCAGTGCATCAGCTTTCAATACTACAAATGCTTTGACGATCTGGCCACGCTCTTCATCCGCCAGGCCTATGACCGCGCACTCAGACACTGCAGGGTGTTTCAGCAAGGCTTCTTCCACCTCTGGTCCGGCAATATTGTAGCCAGCAGAAATAATCATGTCGTCAGTGCGGGCCCGATACCAGAAATAACCGTCGGCATCCATCTCATAAGCATCGCCAGTCAGATTCCAGCCTTGATGGACATAATTTTTTTGCCTGTCATCTGCCAGGTAACGGCAACCTGTCGGCCCCTTGACTGCCAGACGGCCAACCACGCCAGGGCCAGCCATGTCGCCATGCTCATCAAATATACAAGCCTGATAGCCGGGTATGGGCTTGCCGGTTGCCCCCGCCCGCGCCTCGTCGCCTGCGGCAGAAATAAATATATGCAGCATCTCGGTCGCACCTATGCCGTCTATCATGACCAGACCAGTCGCCTGACGCCAGGCTTCACGGGTTGCGGCAGGCAGAGCTTCACCGGCAGAAACGGTTTTCTTGAGGCTGGACAAATCAAAATTCTTTGCGAGCGTTGCCATCTGGCGATAGAAAGTAGGCGCAGTAAAACAGACGGTGGCCTTGAATTCGTCTATGGCTTTCAGCAGGGATTCTGGCGTCAGTTTTTCCAGCAATACCGCCGTTGCACCGACACGCAAAGGAAACAGCAGCAAGCCGCCAAGGCCAAAAGTAAACGCCAGTGGCGGCGTGCCTATGAAAATATCGCTTTGCGCGGACTGCAAGGTCGAACGCGGGAAGCAATCGCAGATCGCCAATACATCCCTGTGGAAATGCATGGTGCCCTTGGGCATGCCGGTCGTGCCAGAGGTAAAACTGATGAGGCAGACATCTTCGGCCAGCGTATCGACAGCAGCAAATTCAGACGATTTACCAGCCATCAACGCCTCCAGGCCATCATCGCCCTGATGATTGAAGTACACCACTTGCGTCAATATGGGATTGGCTTGCATTGCCAACCCCATCTCTTCACGCAGATTTTCTGAGCAGAGTACTGCGGCAATTTCAGCCTTGTTCGCGATCACACCCAATTCTTTGGCGCGCAGCAATGGCATTGTGGGCACGGCTATACAACCTGCCTTGATCACAGCCAGTACACTGGCAGCCATCATGGGATTATTAGCACCGCGCAACAAGACCCTGTTACCGGGCTGCAAATGCATATCTTCGAGCAAGACGTGGGCAATACGATTGACAGTAGCCAGCAGATGGGAATAAGTCCAGCTTTCTGTCTGGCTGCGGATGGCGATGTTGTCTGCATGACCGCTTGCACACATCTTGTCGAGCAAGTCGGCGACACAATTCATGCGTTCGGGGTATTGCAACTCAGGCAAAGAAAAAATCAGCTCAGGCCATTGCTCGCGTGGCGGCAGGTGATCAAAAGCAAAGGTATCCAGATGGGCAGACCCTGGTAGCACAGTTGAATTCATTTCTTCTCCGGCTTTGGTACACAATATAGATACAGCAACCCGAAAACACAAAACTACTTTAAACCTAAACTATTTTTAGGTAAAGTGTTTTTTTACATCAAAATCCAGTTTTTCTCAAAGAAAATATTTTCAATTGCGTCGCTTATAGTATATTTTAGGCCTAAAGTAATTTCACATCTGCACCACCATCAGCATTTAGGGATCAGGGGATGAATATCACGCTTTTGCTTGAACACGGCTTAAATGGCTTGCAATTTGGCCTCATGCTTTTCCTGCTGGCAGCGGGCCTGACGCTGATCTTTGGCATCATGGATTTCATCAACCTGGCCCACGGTTCCCTCTACATGGCAGGTGCTTATTTCGCCGCCAGCTTTACCGGCATGACAGGCTCTTTCTGGTTAGGCCTGCTGGCAGCGGTGATAGCGACTGCGCTGCTGGGTGTGGTACTGGAAGTAGTCGTCTTCAGGCATTTATACCAGCGCGATCATTTATCCCATGTGTTGGCGACTTTTGCACTGATACTGATATTCAACGAAGGTGCGCGCATGATTTGGGGTGCGCAGCCGTTGATGCTGAATATTCCGCCACAGTTGGCACAACCGGTGGAATTGTTGCCAGACTTCTTTTATTCATCTTTCCGCCTGTTCATCATTGCGACCGGGCTGGCTGTCGCTGGCCTGCTGTATTTTGTCGTTACCAAAACCCGCATAGGCATGCTGGTACGTGCCGGGGCATCGAACCGTGAAATGGCTATCACCATGGGTATCAATATCAAGCTGGTATTCACGCTGCTATTTACCTTTGGCGCAGCTCTGTGCGCCATTGCGGGTGCCCTGCTGGGCTCCATACTCGCAGTACAGGTGGGCATGGGTGAAAGCATCCTGATACTGGCGTTTGTGGTCATCGTTATTGGCGGCATAGGCTCAATACGTGGTGCGCTGGTAGGCGCATTGCTGGTAGGGCTGGTTGATACCCTGAGCAAGACCTTGCTGCCAGGTGCATTGAAACTGCTGATGCCACTGGAGATGGCAGCCAATCTTGGCCCTGCCCTGGCATCAATACTGATTTATGTATTGATGGCAGCCGTGCTGTTTTACAAACCCCAGGGCCTGTTCCCTGCACGAGGCTGAGGGAGTGATCATGCAAAGCAGCCTACATCACACTGTCTCGCGCAAGTCCAGCATAGGCATCCTGCTCTTGCTGATTGCCTTCCCCCTGCTCGCTACTTACTTCGCCCAGGAATTTTATATAGGCTTGTTAAGCCGCTTGATGATTTTTGCACTGGTAGCCAGCAGCCTGAACCTGATACTCGGTTTTGGCGGCATGATCAGCCTCGGGCACGCTGCTTTCTTTGGCAGTGGCGCTTATGTGGTGGGCATATTGATGCAGCATGGCGTCACATCTGCCTGGATCAGCTGGCCGGTAGCGATGTTGGTTGGCTTTTTGTTGGCACTTGCAATAGGCAGCGTCTCACTCAGAACGCGAGGCGTGTACTTCATTATGATCACGCTGGCATTCGCACAGATGTTGTATTTCCTGTTTGTGTCACTGAAAAATTATGGCGGCGACGATGGCCTGAGTCTGGCGCAACGCTCAGTGACGGGGCTGGACATGAGCAATGACAGCAATTTTTATTATCTGGTGCTGGCCATTTGCACCATATTTCTCTTCATCCTGTACCGACTTATCAATTCCCGTTTTGGGAGAGTGATACAAGCCATCAAGGAAAATGAAACCCGTATGGAAGCCATAGGCTACCCGGTATTTCGCTATAAGCTGCTGTGCTTTGCGATTGCCGGCAGCATCGCCAGCCTGGCCGGTGCCCTGCTGGCAAACCAGAATATGCTGGTCAGCCCTAACCTGCTGCACTGGACGCAATCTGGTAGCCTGATGGTAATGGTGATACTTGGCGGCGTAGGTTATCTGTCTGGCGGCATGCTGGGTGCGGTAGTCATGCTGATGCTGGAAGAAATCCTGTCTGGCTACACCATACACTGGCAATTGTATCTGGGCATTATCCTGCTGCTGGTCGTCATGCTTTTGCCAAATGGTCTCGCCAGCTTGCCGCAAAAATTCATGTCGGCGAAAAAACCGCAAGAGGATCAGGCATGAGCGTTTTACAGTTAAAAGGCCTGGTCAAACGCTATGGTGGCCTTGTGGCTACCAATAACCTGAGCCTGGATATCTTGCCCGGCGAAATCCACGCCATCATAGGCCCGAATGGCGCAGGCAAGACTACGCTGATACACCAGATATCCGGTGCCATTGCGCCAAACCAGGGACAGATCATTTTCAATGGTGAGGATGTTACTGCCACCAGCATGCATGAGCGCGTCAAGCTAGGGTTGGCACGTTCTTACCAGATCACGAATATTTTCCAGTCATATACAGTCATCGATAATCTGAGCCTGGCAATACAGGCACGTTCAGGCAGCAGCATGCGCTTCTGGCGCAAGGCAATAGATGAGCAGGCACTTTTTGAGCAAGCCCGGCAACTCGCCAGCGACATAGGTTTGGCTGAGCACTGCAATAACAAAGCCTGTGAACTCGCACATGGCGAACAACGCCAACTGGAACTGGGACTGACCCTGGCGACGCAACCCAAACTGCTTTTGCTGGACGAACCGATGGCAGGCACAGGGCATGAAGAATCAGGCAAGATGCTGGAACTCATCGCCGCCCTGCGTGGCAGGGCCGCCGTGATCTTGATTGAACATGATATGGATGCCGTCTTTAAACTGGCTGACCGTATTTCTGTTTTGGTGGCAGGTTCCATCATCGCTACTGGTACTGCAGAACAGATACGCCAGAACCCGGAAGTCAAAAAAGCCTATCTAGGTGATGAAATGGATATCGCAATCAGGGAAGTCGCATGAAGACCATACTGGAAGTCGAGCATATCGCCACCTCTTATGGCCATAGCCAGGTCTTGTTTGGCATAGACCTGCAGATACGCCAGGGTGAAGTCGCCAGCCTGCTGGGGCGCAATGGCGCTGGCAAAACCACGACCTTGCGTTCGATACTGGGACTGACGCCGGCACACAAAGGCCATATCAACTTCATGGGCCAGCGCATAGAAAAAATGACGACGGACAAAATCGCCAGGATGGGCATAGCCCTGGTGCCGGAAGGCAGGCAGATATTTCCTAACCTGACCGTCAAAGAAAATCTGGTCGCCTTTGCCGCCAATCGCAATCAGAGCAAAATGCCATGGAGCCTGAAAGAGATTTACCAACTCTTCCCGCGTCTGGCCGAGCGTGCAGGCAATATGGGTAACCAGTTATCTGGTGGCGAACAGCAAATGCTAGCCATCTCGCGCGCCTTGATGACCAACCCGCATTTACTGATACTGGATGAAGCGACTGAAGGTTTGTCACCACTGGTGCGCGAAGAAATCTGGGCTTGTCTCAGAAAACTGCGTGACCAGGGGCAAACCACGCTGGTCATTGATAAATATGTAGAAAAACTCATGCCCCTTGCCGACCAGCACAGCATCATGGAACGTGGCAAGATAGTCTGGCATGGCAATAGCGAAAGCCTGACGCAGTCACCCGAAACCTGGCAGAAATATGTGGGTGTTTAGAATTGGCATTTAAAATTGATAGCGCGCCTGCACACCCAAACCCAGCACTTTGGCACTACTCAAGTTCAGATTATCTGTCTGCAAATGCACACCCACGAACTGATTGCTCCAGCCTATACCCACTGATTTGTAGCGCGTATCAAAACTGGCATCAAAGCGGCCATAGGCAGAATGATTGGCGACGCTCAACACCGGTAGATTAACACCGTAAAAATGCCGGACTTGTGCGGCAAATTCCCATTCCTGGTTTTGGTAAGCGAGTCGCGCAGTGTGCGTTTGTGGCACAGAGACTGATCGCGTCCTTTGACGGTTAACGCCTTGCAACAAAGGCTGATAGTTCAAATAGCCCTTACTGTCATATTGCACAACGGCAGAGTTCAGGCTTTGCTGCAGCTCTGGCAAATTTTTCCAGGCAAAGCGGTTGTATGCATCTTCCAGTTGATATTGCATACGCCATGCCGGATTGATTTGCCAATCCATGGCAAGGCTGGAACTATAGCCTCTGGCCTCCGGCTCAAATTGCTGGAACAAATATTGGTAACGGCTGTTCACATCCAGCTCACTCGCAGAAAAACTGTAATGCTGGTTATCGACATAACTGGCCGCACCCGTTGCCTGCGTAGCGCGGTACTGCGGGTTCATGTAATACACGGCACTGGCAAAGAAGCGTGGCTGATATTCACCGCCAAAAGCGAACCAGCGCCCTGCCCTCAGGCCAAAGCCTGACCAGCTTTCCAGCTGGGCATCCAGTTGATAATTGACAGCTTTCTGTGGCAAACCAGCTTGCTTGTATGCCTTGACAAATGCCAGGGTGGATGCACTGGCTTTGAGCATACCCTCCTGGCGGGCTTCCAGATTTACTCGCCACTCTTTATAACCCACACCCAGCTCTGCCCGCAAACGACGCAGGCTGACATTCTGGCCATCTTTGGGAGAAAAATCTGTATTCCAGTCGCCCTCGATTTTGCGGGTGGGCATGAAGTCTGAAGCTTCCCACAAATCCAGCGTGGAAAATACCTGCCAGCCATCGTCGCTCTTTTGCGGAACAAGCATGTCCAAAGCATATGCCTGCTGGGTCAGTGATGCGCAGAATAAGGAAAGTATCAGACGGGATGAAAACATGGCTTACTCAAAAAAATAAGCCCGCTGACATGCAGCGGGCCGTCAATCAATTTACAAATTACCTGATGGTTTCAAAGCTGCCATCGACATAGCTGATACGGCCTGCCTTGATATCCAGCCAGCCCACCTTACTACCATCCCTGAGGATATCGGCAACTTCATTGCTGCCATAGACATCAAAAGAAACGCCAGATGAGCTGCTGACACGCACTACCCTGGACTTACTCGTGCTTTCACTCATTTGCGCATTGATGACACTGCTGCCATCAGTGTATTGCGCCAAAATGCTGTTGCTGCCGAAAGCATCGTTACTTGCCGTGACATTCAATTTCAATGGAGGGCGTTCTGGCACCTGTACCACGCCTGATAATGCCACTGCTTTGCGCACGAAATTATTTACTGACTCAGGTTTGCTGCTATCAAAGCTGCCGTAGGCAAAGCGCTCTACCGTCAATTGCCCGTTAAAAATCTCCAGTGCATTTGTAAGGCCCGTGGCGTTGCTGATGCTGCCGACAAAATCAATACGGTTTGGCTGATAATTGAGGCCATTCTTGTCCGCAGATGCATTACCGATTTTAATTTCGCCATGCACTTTGCTGTTACCAGCTTCAGCAGTAATCGCCAGGTTGAATTCTTTGATGCCATTTTTTTGCAAATTGCCTTTGTAATTCAAGGCAACAATTGCGTATGAGCCTTTATCCAGTGACAAACGAGAACTCACCTGATCTTTTACATAGGATTTAAGCTCACCGCTAAAGTCATAGCGGGAATTGCCGTCGACGGTTTGATTGCGGTCAGCGCGAAGACTCCAGCGCTCAAAATCTGAAATCGACTGACCGGCACTATTGGTGCGCGGCGGCATCTTACCTTCAACCGTAAAGGCATATAGCTTGTTGCCTTCCATGGCAAAACTCATTTGGCCGGCGTAAACATCATTTGAGCTGCCGTTTGTTGCAACTACATCTGTGGGAGTAACTGGCCTTCTGAGAAAGTCGTTCTTTCCTTCATTCCAGACAAAAACGGCTTTTTGCTGCACAAGTTCGGATTTGTAGTTAAAACGAGTAACATCGTTTGCCACTGGCTCCAGCCAGATACGGTCTACCAATTCTACCCATTCAACCTGGTATTTGTAGCCGTACTTATAGGTACCAGGCAAAATGAAACGTGAAAAACGGCATTCTATGCCTGCTGCCTGTGCAGGCGTCGCTGCCACATTCATGGCATCGCGCATGACGGTGCAATCGCCCAGATTGCCTATATTCTGATAACCACTCCATAAAGCAGTCTGTCCATAGAACAAACCATTCACCGCAGTTTGAGAGGTCTGGCCGTTTCTATATTTATTAAACTGATCTATACCTTCAGTAATGGTTTTAGACCAGATCAACAAGTCTTTATCCATTGGCTGCGTAGCTTTTTCAAAATCAGCCTTGACTGCATTGAGGCGTATATCAAGGCCACCACTTTTTTGTGCGTTGGAAACCGCGTAGATGTTATTGCGCAGGTTGCCAAACAATTGTTTGGTTGCCGCTATCTTGTCTGTTTCCGGCGCAGGTGCAGGCAAGCTATTACTTGCAAAAGTACTGATACCGGCTACCGAGTTTTTGCCTGACTTGTTAAGATTTTCATCTTGCGCAACTTTTTCCAGGCTGGCACGCAAGGCAGCACGCACATCTTCGCGCAACACAAAATCATTTCCATCCAACTTGCCAGCAGAGGCGATTTGCCTTACCACACAGGCAACGCGGCTACCCTGGGTCGCAGCATCACAGGAAAGTGCCTTGTCCAGCGCAAGTTGCGAAATGGCAGTCAGGCTCAGACCCTGGATTTTTTCATCGATATAAGTATCCTGTGCTGTATCTACCGTTGTGTGGATGACGGGCACCCTTTGCGGATCAAATCCCAGCAAAGCCTGCACACCCGCTCTCGCCCTGTCTATGTTCGATGATGTCAGGCCACCCGCTTTTTCAGCGACTTGAACGATCAACTCTGTCAGTGGCGTAACGCTACCCCAATATATGGCTTCAGGAGTGACACCTTGCTTGACGACACTGCGCAACTGCAAGTCTTCAGGAAAAGGCAGGTCTGCCTGGGTAGCTTCGTCATACATCATGGCGCCAGATGCCGCACTTACCTCAATGAGGAAGCTGGCAACACCGCCGGGCACCGATATCGCATAGCTTCCGTCAGCACCAGTAATGGCGGTCGCAAAAGCATTTGCCGATTTACTACCGGACTGATCGAGACTAAAAGCCGATACGCGCGCACCGATGATACGTCCCTTTGCTACTACACCGTTGAATTGCCGCCCACTGCTGCTAACGGCCACTGTAGCGCCATTAGTATTAATACTGGCGGTACCACCTCCGCCACCACCACAAGCACTAAGCAACGAAGACAAAAGAAGAGGAATAAAAAACGGATACTTGTTATTTTTCATGTAGTAATGGGAAAGTTTGCGCGCAAAAGCGCACATGCATAAGAAGTACAAAATGCAGCATGCGCACAGTAAGGCGCAATACCCGCAATGTTGTTACAAAATGTAAATGCAAAAGACCGGCGATTCTAACACTAGAAATGTCTTAGGTCACACATAAGCCATACAAATCTGTGATTATTGCTTTTGGGAAGAGGATGCGAATGAGAGGCTATGTAAGATACAGGTGTAAAGCCTGAGCCAAGAATCGGGTCAGAGTTTGAGTCAGGGACTCAGGGCTTCACTTGCGCAGGCAATATACGCTCTGTAGTCGTCGGTGCAGGTGAATTGGCATCCAGAATCTGCACAAAGATTTCGTTTTTTTTGATCATGCCCAATTCAAAACGGGCACGCTCTTCTACTGCGTCCGTGCCAATTTTCAAGTCCTGAACTTCGGATTCGAGCTTGCCATTGCGTTCTTTTAATTTTTCGTTATTCCCTTTTACCTGTGCTACCTGCCTGTCCAGCTCCCAGACACGCAACCAGCCCCCCTTACCCAACCACAGCGGGTATTGGATCAGCATCAACAGAGCAACAAAGGAAAGAGCTATCAAACGCACGGATAATTAAAGCAAAAAGAATAAAAACAAAACTAATCTGTTTCCAAAAGCAGACCAACAAGAAAAAGGGGAACCCCGTTCCCCTTTTTCTTTGCACGATACCAGATTACTTCAGATTATAGAAGGCGTCGCGACCAGGATAGCTGGCAATTTCGCCCAAATCTTCTTCAATACGCAGCAATTGGTTGTATTTTGCCATACGATCAGAACGGGACAAGGAACCGGTCTTGATTTGCAGGGCATTGGTACCAACGGCGATATCAGCAATGGTGCTGTCTTCTGTTTCTCCGGAACGATGGGAAATAACGGCCGTATAACCAGCACGTTTTGCCATTTCGATCGCAGCAAAAGTCTCAGTCAAAGTACCGATCTGGTTGATTTTGATCAGGATGGAATTGGCGATACCTTTTTGTATGCCTTCTTTCAGGATCTTGGTATTGGTGACGAACAGATCGTCGCCAACGATCTGGACTTTCTTGCCCAGTTTTTCAGTCAGGATAGCCCAGCCATCCCAGTCGCCTTCAGCCATGCCATCTTCGATGGAGATGATAGGATACTTGTCTACCCAGGTTGCCAGCAGATTGGTAAAGTCAGCAGAAGACAAGGTCAGGCCTTCACCTTCGAGGTGATATTTACCGTCTTTGTAGAATTCGCTGGCAGCGCAATCCAGACCCAGGGCGATTTGCGTGCCTGGCTCGTAGCCTGCAGCTTCTATCGCCTGGATAATCAGTTTGATGGCAGATTCGTGGTTATCTACGGAAGGAGCGAAACCACCTTCATCACCAACCGCTGTCGTCAAACCCTTGTCATGCAGGATTTTTTTCAATGCGTGGAATACTTCTGCACCATAGCGAACTGCTTCGCGGAAAGTTGGCGCGCCAACCGGGATGATCATGAATTCTTGAATATCCAGATTATTGTCAGCATGTGCACCACCGTTGATGACGTTCATCATAGGCACAGGCAATTGCATCGCGCCTGAACCACCGAAATAACGGTACAGTGGCAAACCAGCTTCTTCAGCAGCTGCCTTGGCAACAGCCATGGATACGGCCAGCATGGCATTTGCACCCAGGCGGCTCTTGTTTTCAGTACCGTCCAGATCGATCAGGGTACGGTCCAGGAATGCCTGTTCATTCGCATCCAGGCCCATGATGGCTTCTGCGATTTCGGTATTGATGTGTTCGCAGGCTTTCAAGACGCCCTTGCCCAGATAGCGGGACTTGTCGCCATCACGCAGCTCTATCGCTTCACGGGAACCAGTGGATGCACCAGAAGGCACAGCAGCACGGCCCATGACACCGGATTCCAGCAGGACATCACATTCAACAGTTGGGTTACCGCGCGAATCCAGAACTTCACGACCGATAATATCAACGATGGCACTCATTCAATTCTCCTAAACAATCAAAATATCGAACAAAATATCTAACAAATAATACGAATCTGATTTGCAACTGCATCCACCGGCTTGATATGCCTGCGGATAAATAAAGCTGTAATGAATTTGCTACAGTCAAAATAATGGTGCAGATAATACTCCATTACTCTGGTTCGACGAACGGAACAAAACTTTATTCTTGTCGCTTTTTGCGCTGGTAAGCAAAAAAGCCTGTTTCACTACAGGACAAATCAAGCAAAAACGGGTTCACAGAATCCAAGCTTTCTTGCATAGTGCTTACCGCTGCTTGCCCTTAGTTACCATCTGCAAGGCAACTACATTCTTTCAAGCAACTCTGCGCCATTTTGCAAAAAAGGCGAACCGCAATCGTGGCTCGCCTTTTTCAATCAGGATTTAGCAGGATTTATTCAAGACAGGTAAACCAGCAATCAACAAACCAGGCTGGTTCAGGCCTGCATCAAATCCATACAACTTCATGCCTTGTTACCTTGCGCCTTTTTATGCTCTATCGCCGCTTTTGCGAAAGAAATAAACAAAGGGTGGCCGTCACGTGGAGTTGATTTAAATTCTGGGTGGTACTGCACACCCAGATACCAAGGATGCACATCACGTGACAATTCCATAATTTCACACAAATCTTCTGTCGGTGTACGGGCAGAGACGATCAAGCCTGCTGCCTCAACACGACCCAGGTAATGATTATTGGCTTCATAGCGATGACGATGGCGCTCAGTCACGACATTGCCATAAATCTCTGACGCCAGCGTACCAGAACGAACTGCGCAAGTTTGCGCACCCAGGCGCATAGTGCCGCCAAGGTCAGAATTTTCATCGCGCGTTTCGACTTTACCATCGTGGTTCTGCCATTCATTGATCAGGGCAACCACTGGCTGTTCTGTCTCGGCATCAAACTCTGTCGAGTTTGCCATGGACAGGCCAGCCTTGTTACGTGCATATTCAATCAGGGCAACCTGCATACCCAGACAAATACCCAGGTAAGGTATTTTGTTTTCACGTGCATAGCGGGCAGCCAGTATCTTGCCTTCTACACCGCGCTTGCCGAAACCACCTGGCACCAGGATGGCATCGTATTTTTCCAGTGACTTGGTACCGTGCGCTTCGATTTCTTCAGAATCAACATACTCAATATTCACACGGCTCTCAGTGTGGATACCGGCATGACGCAAGGCTTCTGTCAAAGATTTATACGACTCTGTCAGGTCTACATACTTACCGACCATACCGATAGTGACTTCTTCTTTCGGATTTTCCAGCGCATAGATCAATTTGTCCCACATCGCCAGATCAGCTGGTTTTGGTGACAAGCCAAGCTTATCGCAGACGATTTTATCCAAGCCCTGGTCGTGCAACATCTGTGGAATCTTATAGATGGTATCGGCATCCCATACAGAGATCACTGCTTCTTCAGCCACATTGGCGAACAGGGAAATCTTGGCGCGTTCATCATCAGGGATGGGACGGTCAGCACGGCACAATAAAGCATCCGGGAAAATACCAATTTCACGCAGTTTTTGTACGCTGTGTTGGGTGGGCTTGGTTTTCAATTCGCCAGCAGCAGCAACATAAGGCACCAGCGTCAGATGGACGAATGCAGCAGCATTGCGGCCAGCGCGCAGGCTCAGTTGACGGGCAGCTTCGAGGAAAGGCAGGGATTCAATATCACCTACCGTACCACCAATTTCAACCAGTGCAACGTCAGCACCGGCAGCACCGCGATGGATGAATTCCTGGATTTCATTGGTGATGTGCGGGATAACTTGCACAGTCTTGCCCAGGTATTCACCACGGCGTTCTTTGCGAATTACTGATTCATAGATCTGGCCAGTGGTGAAATTATTCACCTTTTTCATTTTGGCTGTGATGAAGCGCTCATAGTGACCCAGATCCAGATCAGTTTCAGCACCGTCATCGGTCACGAAAACTTCGCCATGCTGGAATGGGCTCATGGTACCTGGATCCACATTGATGTAGGGATCAAGTTTGAGCATAGTGACTTTGAGGCCGCGCGATTCAAGGATCGCAGCGAGAGAGGCAGCGGCAATACCCTTGCCTAAAGAGGAGACTACGCCCCCCGTAACGAATACAAACTTAGTCATTGCAGAAGGTGCCGAACGGCACAAGCGGGAAATTCGAATTATACATCACTAAGCTGTGATGTGCGAAAATTCCCGTCTGCAAATCCTGGTAAATTTCAGGAACTGGCTGGCTTACATTGCATAAATAATTTGTAATCTTGCAAAATTCTGTGCGCCCTGACCATTGCTCAACTCCTTGATTTCGTTGCTGCGACGGATGAAGGATGCTGATGCGCCATAGTTTTCACCACGCCAGAAATAGCCAATTTCAAACTCGCCAACCAGGCTTTTAGGCTTGACTGCCGTAGTTTGATTATTAAAATAGCCGCCTTGTATACTTGCATTGTAGGCAACGACCTTGACCTCGGTGCGCAAGAAACCATAGCTGGCTGGCTGCTCTGGCAATGTATTCAGACTACCGGCACGTATCGTCAACTCTGCACTTGCATCAGTAAAAATATTGCCGAAACGTCCTTTCAGGCGTGGAGTGATATCTACATTGGAACTAGTTACCATGCGGCCCGGTGAATATTCACCCGACAACACTGCGCCCCACTCATTACGCAACTGCGTGCTCCAACCTTGTGGCAAGGGCTGCTTCAACAATCTGTGCAGATGCGTCTGTGTCCATTCGCCACCGGCGCAGGGCCCCAGACATCCTATATCCAGACCCAGGCGCTGGCTCTTGCCATTGGCTTCATTCTTTTCACGATACAGGCCTGCAAACAACCAGCCAGCATAAGGGTGGTCAATCTTGGTAATCTGCTGCGGAAGCAGCTTAATATCGGATGCGGTGTACAGCTCCTGCCCCAGACGCCAACCATAAGTCAGGGCCTGTATGGCATCACCTTTGGTAAAGCTCTGTCCTATTCTGTTACCGCTGGTATAAAAACCGTCGTCCCTCTTGAACAAGAGGCTGTCATTATCAATATCGACTTGCCAGCTTGTCTTGCCAGTCTGCCGCACCTGAGTGAATTCACTCCAGGACGGGAAAACCTCTTGTGCAAAGACGCTGGTCGTAAAGAACACTGCTGCCAGTGAGGTGGAAAATTTCAATACAGGCTTGATTTGATTCATGTATTTGTCGAGATAGGGTTTATATGAAGCTTAGACTGAGCTTATTGAATTGAGCTTAGTTTCATGCGTTCCAGCATAGTCAGCACAGCAGTGGCTGTATGGCCGGGCACTTCCATGGGGATCAAATGTCCACCAGGAATAAGGACATAATTATCGCCCATTAATTTCTTTGTCGCATGAGGGCCAGCCTGGCGGCATTCTACGGATTCAGTCCCGCCTATAAAACCGACAGGCACATTGGGTGGGCGCTTATTCAAACGGCCCAGGCCATGTGGCAGAGTACGGTAAATTGCCGTTTCCACTTCACGGGTAAAGCGCAGGGTCACACCTTCGGCATGAGGTTTAAGACCTGCCGTCATATAGTCACGCAAGACTTCTGGCGGCCAGATGGCAAACATCTCCTTGGACGCAAAGTGCTGGTAGGCCTCTTCTTCGTTTTTCCACAGATGGCGACGCCTTTCTGAAAAGCGCGCAGGTGAAAACTTTTTATCCAACCCCAGGGATTTGAATATGCGCAACAACATTGCCCGCCAACCTGAGACTACTGGCGAATCCAGCACCACCACGCCACGCACCAGGTCTGGCCTGGCTCTAGCTGCCATCAGGGACAAAATCCCACCCAGCGAGTGCCCCAGCAAAATCACGGGTTGCTGATAGTTAGCCTGCAAGGTATCAATCAATTCCTGCACCAGGTTCCGCCAGCCGTCCGTTACAGGATAAGCCGGATCATGGCCCACCATGTCTGTCGCATGTACCTCATAATCTGAACGCAAATGATCAAGGAACATACGATAAGTCCCTGACGGGAAGCTATTGCCGTGGACAAAATGGATAATAGGTTTTACGGTAGTCTCGTTCATAGCTAGGGGTATAGCATTACCGGCCAAACCAATAACGCGCATTTTCCTGTCTGAATTGTGAAGTTTTCAATGATGCGCCAAATTGTATGCTGATTGCACCCGATTCATCTGTTCTTAGACGTTTTATTCCAAAATCAGCATAGCGCTGGAAGACTTCTGCCTTGGGGTGATGGTAGCGGTTCAGGTAGCCCACCTGGAAAATTGCCAACTCTGGCTGCACCACTTTCAGGAATGGTTCTGTGGACGATGTGCCACTACCATGATGTGGTGCCAACAACACATCTGCCTTCAGTTTTTGTGGGATGGTATTCACCAGCTCATCTTCCTGTATGGCCTCTATGTCGCCCGCCAGCAAAATGGAATGCAGTTTGGTCGAGACCTTTAATACACAACTGCGGGCATTCGGTTTCCACTTCGTGCTTTCATAACTGGCAGTGCCGGGTTGCAAGACTTCAAAATGCACGCCATCCCAATCCCAGGATTGCCCGCCCACGCAACGCCTGTGCTGCTTTGCAGTTTGAACGATGGAACTATCCAGACTCAGGGACGTAGTTAACAGGCTTACAGGCAAATGCCTGAGTATGCTTAAGGCTCCGCCAGAATGGTCATTATCGTTATGGGAAATCATCATCACATCAAGTTCATTAATGCCCCTTGCATGCAGATACGGCAAAATCACGCGGCTGCCGCTATCTGATTCCGGTCCCAAACTGGGGCCGCTATCATAGAGTAGCCTGTGGTGCCCAGTCTCCAGCAATAAAGCCATGCCCTGCCCTACATCCAGTGCCGTCACGGCCAACTCTCCATCTGCTGGCTTTTGTGAAGTCTGCAATAACAGTGGCAGGCAACAGACGAGCCCCAACCAGCGCAAAGGCCAGGCTTTAGGAGCCAGCAGCCACAATACACCTGCCATGGCCAGTGCAAACAGCAAGAATGAGGGAATAGGTGCAGTCCACACTGCATAGGGCAAGGCACTGAAGTAAGTCAGGAAGCGCGCCAGGAAATCCACGAAGACGTGGGCAATTTGCAGCAGCCATCCTGACAAAGGCGCAGGCAAGATACTGCCGACCAAAGCCAAAGGCGTGACAACAAAGCTGACCAGGGGAATAGCGATTGCATTGGCCAGCGGGCTGATCAGGGATATCTGGCCAAATAAAAACATGGTCAGCGGTATCATGCCCAGGGTTACTGCATATTGCATCAGTGATGCTGAACGCAAGGTAAGCATAAAGCCGGCAGCACGACTTACTTGCGGTTTGACGCGCTCTTGTCCGCCAGTCGCAAAAACGATGACTCCGACAGCCGCAAATGATAACCAAAAACCCGCGGACAAGACCGCCCAAGGGTCTGCCAATACGACAAGTCCCAGCGCCAGGCTTAACACTGCAGAGAAACTGCTGATGCGCCCCGTCCATATCGCCACCGCAACCACGCTGAGCATGATCAGCGTTCTTTGCGCAGGCAAACCAAATCCGGCCAGAGCTACATAGACCAGTGCCATCAACGCACCTGCCAGTGCTGCCGCCTTTTGCGCAGGCAGGCGCAAGGGCAAAGAAAGATTGAGGAAGAAAGAACGCCGCCAGAAGTAAAACACCAGGCCGGCGAACAAGCCCGCCACCATGGTGATATGCAAGCCAGAGATACTGATCAGATGACCTATGCCTACCCGGTTAAATATGGTCCAGTCAGACTGAGGGATTTCGCGTTGATCGCCAACCACCAGGGCGACCAGCACTCCAGCATAGGGCTGACCGGGCAAGGCAGCGTGGATGCGGTCGCGCAATCTGGCGCGGCTGTATTCAACGACATTGCCTATACTCCAGACAAAATCAGCCAGCTTGCGGTTATAGATAACGGCATCCGATTCATATTTATCAGGCCTCACCGCGCCAGTAGCACGTATACCCTGCTCCAATAACCATGCCTCATAATCAAAGCCAGCGAGTGGATTGGCGTTGCCATGTGGGCGCTTCAGCCGCACTTTGAATTGCCAGCGCTCTCCTGGCTGCACTGTCGTCACCTGCCGCATATCGCTACCACGGTCCGCGCCATACCAGGACAATGCAACTTTGGATGGCCAACGGGCAATGCCAGTCAAATCACCGACACCATCAGCGCGCACTTGTTCCACTGCGAAATTGAATCTTTGCCCTTGTTCAAACTGAAAAGGCAGGCTGTCTATGATGCCGGTTAATACCACATCCTGGTTTTCCCATTTTTTGGGCAACTCTTCGCGCATATAAAAATGCGCATAAGTTGTGGCCCAGACGAAGCCCAATAGAGCGACAACCGCAAAGCGCGCGGGCAGATGCAACCAAGGTGCTGGTTTGTATTTAACCAGAAGAAGAATGATGGCTAGTGATGAAACCACCATCAGCGCCAGCAAGTTGCTGTTTAATAGCTCTGCCTGCTGCTGCAAAATGGCGACGCCCAGTACAAAGCCCAACATCACCGCCCGCACAGACTAGCCCCTTTGCATGCGTGGCATGATGTGCACGGCATTGGCGGTAGTCGCTTGCGCCACTTCAGCCAGGCTCAGATTGCGCAATTCTGCCAGCACGGCACCTATCTTTGGTAACTGTGCTGGTGTATTGGCGCCTTCTGACAACCAGCTTGGCGAAATATCGGGCGCATCAGTTTCCAGCACGATGCTGGACAAGGGTAAGTCAGTTGCCAGCCTGCGTATTTGCAAGGCACGTGTGAAAGTCATGGCGCCGCCAAAGCCCAGCTTGAAACCCATATCGATGAAGGTCTGTGCCTGCTGCAAACTGCCGTTAAACGCGTGTGCAATACCGCCTCTGACTTTGATGCGCCGCAAATGTTTGAGGATGATGTCTTGTGAACGCCTTACATGGAGCAGCACCGGCAAGTCAACATCCCTGGCCAGCTTCAGTTGTTCTGTATAGAAGTATTCCTGCTTTTCCTTCAAAGGGCTCTGCGTCAGCGCAGGCACAAAATAATCGAGGCCAATTTCGCCTATGGCTACCAGTTTTTTCTGTGCATCTGCACCAGCCATCAAGGCACTTACTTTTTCACGCAGGAGCAGCAAGTCTTCTTCTTTTGAAGTTGGCACATACATGGGATGTATCCCCAGGGCATAAAAACAATCATCCCGCTGCCTGCCCAATTCGATGACAGTATCAAAATTGCTTTTGTGAACGGCTGGTACAACGATGGCCGAAACACCCGCTTGCGCTGCGGCTTCGGCCACAGCCAGCGATGTGCTGCCAAACTCACTTGCATCCAGATGACAGTGGCTATCTATCCACATAATGTCCACACATAGCTTCAAACCCAGGCTAATTTATTAATAGCCTGATTATGAAGCAGTTTGCCTGCAGACTACAATGTTTTGAGCGGGGGTTCTTGCTTGCACTTCCTTGTGAGCACGCCAGCGGCAGACTATCAGACCAGCAGCCAGTGCTGCCAGCAAGTGCTTGAGACTGTGTCCGCTCATGAACTGGAGTTGCTGCAAAATCTGTCCATCCAGCATTTCAGTGATTTTTGCCAACACATACAAGAACATTGCTGCTCCAAATGCCAGGCGGTCTGCACGTTCTGCTTTCCATATCCATTGCCATAAGGGGATCAATACCAGAGTCAAACCCTGTATCAGTAAATAGGGCCGCAAGTCACCTGTCTGCTGCCACCAGATCACGGACATCAAGGCCGCCACCAATAACAGCACCAGTTCCATGAAGGCTTTGCGTGCATCCATGCCTGGCAGGCTGTCTGCCCTGACTGCTGCCAACAAGCTGCAACAGGCGAATGCAATGGGTAGTCTGTCCCAGAAAAGGCGTGCATCGTCAGGTGCAAGATGGTAATAACTGGAACCCACGGTAGTGGCAGCGATACTAAGAGCAAAGACACAATAAGCGGGGAATGAGACACCAGCATCGCCCTTGCGATATTTCTTCAGCAAAAACCAGCCACCAACCATCGCCACTATCACAAAGCCAAGATTGGTCAGCACATCAATGGCATGAGGTATACCTGCCCAGTCTGACTGGTCTGCAAAGTCATGATAATGCGCTAGCTGGACTATTGGCCCATGCAGTAATAATGCCAGGGCTGCCAGCGTCGAAATCAGCAAAGGCAATGTACGCAATCCAGTTTTCATTTTCCCCACCTATGTTTTAACAGATAGGCAATTGTGGAGACAGGCAGCAAATAATGTAACCAATACTGGTAAAGTAGCACCATACAATAATCGAAGTATTAAATCCCGCAACCTTGCGCGTGCAAAACCATGACAGAAATCCGGCAATTATTGAACAGCATCAAGCAGCAATTGAAGCTGCAAGGCAAAACATACAGGGACGTGGCTGTAGCTCTGGATTTGTCCGAGGCCAGTATCAAGCGCCTCTTGAGTACCGATAATGGGGCCAATATGAGTATAGAAAGGCTGGCACAAATCAGCCAGTTTCTGGGCTTTAGCCTGATGGAGATCACGCAGGAGGCAAATGCAAGCAATACCCGCATCCATAGCTTGAGCCCTGCACAGGAAAAGGAGTTGGTCTCTGACACAAAACTGCTGCTGGTGGCAGTTTGTGCCTTGAATCACTGGAAATTTGAAGAAATCCTGCACGTCTATCAACTCAGTGAAACAGAATGCCTGAGTAAACTCTTGCGCCTGGATAAATTGTGCCTGATCAGCCTGATGCCAAATAATCGCATACGTTTGAATATCGCCAGGGACTTTGACTGGCTGCCACACGGCCCCATACGCCAATATTTCCACGACACAGGCATGGCAGATTTTCTGGATGCGCCGTTCAGTCATGAATATGAATCACAACATTTCATACACGGCATGCTGACAGATGCCGCCGCCGAAAAATTCCAGGCTGAGATACGCCAGCTCAGACAAAAACTGGCTGAGCTGCATACTGAGAGTTTGAGCAGCCCGCTCAAGAAAAGGCGGGGTACCGCAGTATTGCTGGCCATGCGTGAATGGGAGCCAGCCAGCTTCACTGCCCTGCGCAGAAAACCTTAGTGTAACTTGGCGTAAGTTTACTGCCCCTGTTTGGGCCTGGGCAAAGTGACGGCACCGGGGATAACGATATCGTCGCGCAAACGCAAGAATTTAAAACCAAGCAAGCGGCGTGGCTTGGCTTGCTTGCTGGTCCGGGTTCGTTCATTGGTACGGTTGATGAAGGTATCAAAGCCTTCTTCCCTGACTTGCGGCTCAGCAGAATTCAAGAAATTGCGTTTGCCATTCGCATCAATCACAACCAGGCCGACATGGGTGATAGACTGAAAACCATCCTTGTCCGATACTACGTTCACAAAATCACCATCGCGTAATTGATCCAGCATGGAATTGACCTTGTCGGCTTTGACGTAAGCTTCATGGCTGGTTTGTACCGGAATACTGGTTTCCTTGTGATGTTGTTCGCGCAGAAATTTGGCCCTGTCGACGACGATGTCATAGTTTGCGACCTTGTCCGCGCCAAAGCCGGCACTAACATCCTTGAGCAACCAGGCATTATTGGTATTCCAGTCCACCTCTGTGTAATGATTACGCGTCGTCACGCCTATCAGGCCGTCTTTATAGCGTATGCGTTGCAAAGTCCAGAAGAATTCTTCCCAGGAACTGCTCAAGGCCATGGCATAGGTATGTTCAGCAAACACCAGGCAATCGCTGTGCGTCAGGCTATACATGGGCAGGTTGTCATGCAATTCAAAAGGAAATTCTCCCAACAAGTTCAACTTGTAGGGCTGGCCTATATTTTTTCTGGCGATGAGGGTGATACGTTGACGCAGGTCGGGCACATTGGCATGCAAGTATGCCAGGTACTGATCCACCTCCTGCGGCGTCATCTGGAAGATCTTCTTATTTTGAAATGGCTCATTAGCGAGGCTGGCAGATGTTGTAGCCTGCTTATCCTGGCCTTGAACAGGCAAAGCGATCAATAAAGCGGAAGCCAGGGCGAAGGCAAGGATGCAAGGAGGCATGGGAAATAAAGTAAATGGACTAAAGTCAGACTTATACCATAGCCTGCGATTTACCTCATTGCTCAATAAAAAACGCATGCAGTTCATTTGATCTGCATGCGCTCAATGAGCTTAGCTTAAGCTAGCTTACACCAGCGCTGCTCTCGCCACCAGCACACCATCTGCATCTGCGTAAATCCAGTCACCCGGCTTGATCGCGACACCCGCGATATTAATGCGCGCATTACGCATCCCGCCACCGTGCTTGGCAGCACGCAAGGGCATGGGTGCCATTGCGCGCACACCGATATTACAAGCGTTGATTTCATCCACATCGCGGATGCAGCCATGCACGACAATACCTGCCCAGCCATTTTTTTCAGCCAGCGCAGCCAGATTGCCACCGACCAGTGCGCAACGGAAACTGCCGCCACCGTCTATTACCAGGACATGGCCATTACCAGGGGTTTCCAGCGTTTCCCTGACGAGGACATTATCTTCGAAGACTTTCAGCGTCACTGCCTGACCACTGAACTTTGCTACCGTACCATAGCGCATGAAGATAGGCGGGATGACAGCCAGTTCATGCGTGGCGATTTTATCTTCGTTGGCGTCACAAATATCACAGGTAGCAAAGCTCATGATTTATCCTCGTTAGTTAGTTTGGAGCTTCATTCTAACCAGCTAAGCAATAATACTCAAACCGCCAATGCCCTGGTCCTGCTGCCGACATTGACAGCCGTCAAGATTGCCAACACCTGGAAGAAGCCAACGCAGATAAATACCCAGGAAGGATGATGTGCATCCATGATGGCACCAAAAATCAATGGTGCTACTGCCAGACCAGAATCCAGGCCCGAATACACAATGCCGTAGACACGGCCTGTGGCGTTTTTGGGCGCTGCAGCACGTATCATCAAATCGCGTGAAGGCCCGGCGACACCGGAACCAAAACCTATTGCCCCCATCAGCAAAACAGCGATGCCTGCATTGACTGCGCCGCTGGCCAGTATCAGCGAGAAAATCCCCGCGAAACTGAACGCCAGCGTAATGGTCCTGTCATGATGGGTGGTTTTAGCCGCCAGAAAACCACCCCACAACATGCCAGCTGCCGAAGCCAGCATGTACAAGGTATAGGCCGTCGTGGCTGAACCCAGCGACATGTCATACATCTGACGCAAACTGACTGACGAGAAGCTTTGTATACCGCCCAGTGCCATGGCAATCATGAAGAAAAAACCAAAGCACATCCACACCGCAGGTATACGCATGAAATCCATCGCGCCTTCGGCAGCTTTAGCTACATGCGCTGCACTTTGATGCTGCACCACCTCAGTACGCAATAAGTCACGGTAAAAAACCAGAATGGCCAAAACAGTAAAAGGTAGGAAAGCTGCGCAAAACAAGGCTGTGCGCCAGGTCGTCAAACCAGCGATGGTCACCAGAAACACGGGAGCCGCCGCCCAACCCAGATTACCAGTAATGCCATGAACGGAAAATGCATAGCCCAAGCGCTGGGTCGATACTTTTTTGTTGAGTAAAGTGTAATCAGAAGGATGAAATACGCTATTGCCCACCCCAGCCAGCATGGAACCCATCAACAGCATGCTGTAATTTTGCGACATCGACAGCACCAGGGCAGCCACGCCCAGGCAACTGATACCAAAAAACAAAACCGCCCTGGCCCCGACCTTATCGACGATAAAACCCGACAGGGCCTGGCCAATGCCAGAAATGACAAAAAATACTGTCATCAGCAAACCCAGTTCGGCAAAAGACAGGCTGAATGCATCTTTAATCCAGGGGAACAAAGGGGCCAGTATCATGTGAAAGAAATGGGAAATACCGTGTGCCAGGCCCACCAGGCTGATCACCATCACATCCTTTTTCACATCCTCCGGCGCTGTCTGGGCTGTCGCTGCTGTCGTCATTTAAAGTCCTCTCCTGTTTCCAAATACTCTTCGCGTGGCAAAGCACGTTTTTCAAGTAAGCAGTGTATGCAAATTCACCCAGTCTGATTTAAGATAGGTAGACAAACTTTATCGCATTTCCGCCAAATTAGGATTTATCATGGCAATTGACATCCTCACCGATACCCGCCCCCAGGCGCCAGACAAGCGACCATCGTCTGAGCGTCCGGTGCGTCTGGCCGCCAGGAATTTGCCCACAGAAGAAATCATCAGCATGCACAGCCACACTTGGGGGCAATTCACCTATACGCCCCAGGGCATGATGCAGATACTGGCAAACAATAACACCTGGTTTGTGCCGCCCCTAAGAGCAATCTGGATACCACCAAATGTGGCGCATGAGGTACGCATCATAGAACCCTCGCATCTACGACTGCTGAACATTCATGCCGATTTTGCACCTTTTCGCGGTACCGATTGCCTGGTACTTGAAGTTTCGCCATTACTCAGGGAATTGATTGCCTGTATGGAAGTGATAGAAGTCGCCAGCCCACGTGAATTTCATATTGCTGCGGTCATCATGGATGAATTACAAGCAGCAAAAGCACTGCCTATACGCCTGCCCATGCCCAAGGATAAGCGGCTTAAAAATCTGTGTGAAATTTTGCTGGCAGACCCGGCTTCAGGTCTGACAATGGAAGATTATGCGGTACAAGTGGGGGCATCTTCGCGCACTCTGTCACGCCTGTTTGAGCAAGAACTCGATATGTCATTCACTGCCTGGCGTCAGCAAATGCGTTTATCCAAGGCTTCGCCATTAATTACCAGCGGCATGCCTTTGTCGCAAGTGGCGTCTGAACTTGGTTATGCCAGTCAGTCGGCATTTTCTGCCATGTTCAAAAAAACCTTTGGTGAATCCCCTTCAAGTTTTTTCAAGCAAAAGTAAGCTGGCACTGCGATACATGTTTTGCATAATTCCAGATAAAAAAAGGGCAGCATTTACACGCTGCCCCAACTTGCTTTCCTACAAAGGTATAGACCGGTAATCTATCCTCAAGTTCAATCCATTTTCAGGCGAGTTCCCCGCCTTTGCTAAATACCAGTTCATGGTCCTTGGCATCAATTGCAATAATATCCTTAGGCCCGAATTTGCCTTGCAATATCAGTTTGGACAAGACATTTTCTATCTCTTGCTGGATAGCGCGTTTCAAAGGTCTTGCGCCATACACAGGATCGAAACCGGCCTCGGCGATTTTTTGCAGTGCATCCTCGCTGACCTGCAAACCCATGTCCATCTGACGCAAACGCTGCTCCAGGGTCTTGAGCTGTATCTTGGCAATCGCTCCTATGTTTTTTGCATCGAGTGCATGGAAGACCACGATTTCATCAATACGGTTAATGAATTCAGGGCGGAAATGGGTTTTGACTTCACCCATGACAGCCATCTTGATGACTTCCGGATCACTGCCTTCCATGGCCTGTATTTGATGCGACCCCAGATTCGATGTCATGACGATCACAGTATTTTTAAAGTCCACCGTGCGGCCTTGTCCATCTGTCATGCGGCCATCATCAAGTACCTGCAACAACACATTGAAGACATCATGATGCGCTTTTTCTACTTCGTCCAGCAAAATCACGCTATACGGTTTACGTCTTACCGCCTCGGTCAGGTAACCGCCCTCTTCATAGCCAACATAGCCCGGTGGCGCACCTATCAAACGGGCAACCGAGTGTTTTTCCATGAACTCACTCATGTCGATACGGATCAAGGACTCCTCCGTATCAAACATGAAATTCGCCAGCGCCTTGCACAACTCCGTCTTACCGACACCGGTAGGTCCGAGGAACAGGAAAGAACCATAAGGGCGGCCAGGATCACCCAGACCAGAACGCGAACGACGAATGGCGTCAGACACTGCGGTAATCGCTTCATGCTGGCCGACGACACGTTGATGCAAGGCGTCTTCCATATGCAATAATTTCTCACGTTCACCCTGCATCATGCGTGATACCGGTATGCCAGTTGCACGGGACACAATTTCTGCAATTTCTTCAGCACCTACCTGCGTGCGCAAGAGTTTCATCTTGCTGCCATCTTGCTGGTTTTTGTCAGCCTGGGTATCAGCCTGTTTAAGCTGTGCTTCCAGCTCAGGTAATTGACCGTACTGCAATTCAGACATGGTTTGCCAGTCGCCACGGCGTTTAGCCTCATCCATTTGCAGACGGATTTTTTCTATCTCTTCCTTGATATGGGTGCTGCCCTGTACCAGCGCTTTCTCTGCCTTCCAGATTTCTTCCAGGTCGGCATATTCACGTGACAGTTTACCTATCTCTTCTTCAATCAGGACCAGGCGTTTTTTGGAGCCTTCATCTTTTTCGCGCTTGACAGCCTCCTTCTCTATCTTCAGTTGTATCAAGCGACGGTCCAGCTTGTCCATGACCTCAGGCTTGGAATCTATCTCTATCTTGATTTTGGCTGCCGCCTCGTCGATCAGATCAATTGCCTTGTCTGGCAAGAAGCGGTCGGTAATGTAACGATGTGACAATTCTGCCGCTGCAACAATCGCCGGATCAGTAATATCGACACCATGATGGACTTCGTATTTCTCTTGCAAGCCACGCAGGATCGCTATGGTTGCTTCTACACTAGGTTCATCAACGATAATCTTCTGGAAACGACGTTCAAGAGCGGCATCTTTTTCTATGTACTTGCGGTATTCATCCAACGTGGTTGCGCCTACGCAATGTAGCTCACCGCGTGCCAGCGCAGGCTTGAGCATATTGCCAGCATCCATCGCACCTTCGGCCTTGCCTGCGCCTACCATTGTGTGCAGCTCATCGATGAAAACGATGGTCTGGCCTTCATCCATGGCAATTTCCTTGAGCACGGCTTTCAGTCGTTCTTCAAATTCACCACGGTATTTGGCACCGGCCAGCAAGGCCGCCATATCCAGCGACAAAACGCGCTTGGATTTCAGACTATCCGGCACTTCACCATTGACGATACGCTGGGCCAGCCCCTCAACGATGGCGGTTTTACCGACACCAGGCTCACCGATCAACACAGGATTATTCTTGCTGCGGCGCTGCAAAACCTGGATGGCGCGGCGAATTTCATCATCACGGCCAATGACAGGATCAAGCTTACCCAGACGGGCACGCTCAGTCAGGTCCAACGTATACTTTTTCAAGGCTTCGCGTTGCCCTTCGGCATCCTGGCTATCAACATTATTGCTGCCACGCACTGCGGCAATGGCAGCTTCCAGTGCTTTACGTGTCAGACCACTTTCGCGTGCCAGTTTACCTGCTTCTGACTTGTCTTCTGTCAATGCCAGCAAAATCATCTCACTGGCGAGGAACTGGTCACCGCGTTTTTGTGATTCTTTGTCGGCCAGGTTCAGCAAACCCACGAGTTCGCGCCCGGCTTGCACCTGCCCATCTGTACCACTGACCTTGGGTAGTCTTTCCAAGGCCGCTTTCAAGGCATTACTCAATGCGGTCACATTCACCCCTGCCCTTTGCAGCAAGGAATGGCTGCTACCATCGTCCTGGTTGATTAATGCCAACAAGACGTGCACAGGTTCTATGTATTGGTTATCATTGCCAACTGCCTGACTTTGCGCGTCAGCGAGCGCTTCTTGTAACTTGGTGGTTAATTTATCGAGCCGCATGACCCTCTCCTGAAGAATTAGTTAGCATACAATTTGGGGCAGGCCAGCCAATTTCAAGAATAGGCAAAGCTAAACTCGCAGTGCATTTCACGATGTTTGTTTTATATCAAAGACCACATGGATTTACATCAGATACAAATTACTTATCTTCCTGATCAGGACAGGCTACTGCTCAAACTCTCGTTTGCAGAAAAAGATAAATCGGCCAGACAAGAAATAGACCTCTTGTTTACCCGCCGCACAACCATGAAGTTCTGGCCTGGTTTGCTGGAGGCCATGGGCAAACAAGTCAAGATGAGCAAACCCAGTGCCGCCCATGCCAGTTCAGAACTGGTGCAAATGGAACATGAAGCTTCAGTGGCGGAAATGAAGGATAGTGGCCATTTCAATGCGCCACTCGAAGATGATGTTGAAAGCTGGCCTCTGGGTAAAGAAGCCATGTTGCCAGAGAATATACAATTTCATGTCCATGCGAAACTGCCATTCAGGATGGAATTTACAGTAGCCGGTGGCAAGAATTTTGAAATTGCCATGGGCAAGCGTTTGCTGCATGGTTTTTGCAAATTATTCCAGGATGCCGTGGAAAACGCAGATTGGGGCTTCACCCTGGAAATGCTGGCCAACGCGCCGGAGGCACCTCCGGCGGGTATGCTGAACTGAGTTGAATAGCAAAGCCAAACAAAGCAAGCGGCAAAATCTTAATCGAATTTGCCGGATTTTTTAAATTGATTGGTTGCCTCTACCAGTGCAGCAGCAATACCATGCTCACCACCGGAATGGCCTGCGTCAGCGATCATCTGCAAACTTGCTTCTGGCCAGGCCTGGTGCAGCCTGTGTGCAGTCACTGGCGGGCAAACCACATCATAGCGGCCTTGTACGATGACAGCAGGTAAATGACGGATGCGGTCTATATCCTCAATCAACTGATCTTCGCGCATGAAGGCACCGTTGATCATGTAATGCGCCTCCAGCCTGCCCAGGCCTATGCACATGGCGTCTGATTCAAAATCAGCAATGGTATCTGGCTGCGGTAGCAAGAAGATGCAAGAACCTTCATAACGGCTCCAGTTACGTGCGGCTTCCGTATAAATAGCGGGATCGTCACTGAACAAGCGTTTGGCATAAGCTTGCAGCAAGTCGTGGCGCTCTTCTGCTGGCACGCCTTCGGCAAAGCGCTGATGCACCTCCGGGAAGAACCATTTCATGCCATTCACAAACCATTCCACCTCAGCCTTGGTGCACAGGAAAATGCCCCTGAGGACAAAACCCAGGCAACGCTCAGGATGCGCCTCACCATAGGCCAGCGCCAGTGTAGAACCCCATGAGCCGCCAAAAACCAGCCATTGTTCTATGCCCAGCATGACGCGGATTTTTTCTATATCGTCCACCAGCAAAGCCGTGGTGTTATTGCGGTATTCACCTAAAGGCAGGGATTTTCCCGCACCACGCTGATCAAACAGTACGATGCGATAATGCGCAGGGTCAAAAAAACGACGGTGATTTGGCGCTGTGCCTCCACCTGGCCCACCATGCAGAAAAATTACGGGTTGACCATCAGGATTACCACTTTCTTCCCAGTACAGGGTATGGGTATCATCGACTGGCAACATGCCTGTACGGTACGGCTCTATGGCAGGAAATAAAGAACTTGTATCAGCGCTCATATAGATAAAAGAATAGAGAAGAAATGGATAAGGTAGCTCAGAGTGTTAGCGGGGATTATACCCATGTGTATTGAGAAGCAATAGGCAATATTGCAACATCTGTTTGTGTATTGCAGTATAGACTTTTATTTTTTATGATGTTGTTTTCACATTCACCGCCCATCATGCCCTTATCAGATCTCCACGCGAACTTGAATGGACGTGAACAATTACATGTCCCGGGCCTTTATGGCTATTGGTCACGTACAATGGCAGTCCTGAATGGCAAAGGTACTGGACATGATCCTGAATCTCACAGGGATCGTTTGCTATTGCATGTGCTTGGGTTGGGTTTGGAACAAACAGCGCAGTATCTTTCACAAAACCAGCCAGCCTTTGCAGATTTCGAGGCATGGATTGTACAAACAGCAGGCCTGCCGCCCAGTAGCGCCATCGCCCGCCTGCAAAATTTGCATCACGGCACTGCACTCCCGTACGATGTCTCAAGCTTGTTTGAGAACGTGAATAACATGCCTGAGGTGTTGAGTGAAGAAGACATGCTGCACTGGTCAGAGCATGGTTTTGTTATTTTGCATAATGCCGTACCCGACACAGACTGCGAAATGGCTGCCCAGACCATCTGGGATGCTCTGGATGCACGTGAAAACGATGAAACATCCTGGTACCACAAGGGACATGCCAATATCATGGTGCAGTTATTCCAGTCTGCCGCATTTGAAAAAAACCGCCGCTCGTTACGCATCCACAAAGCATTTGCGCAATTATGGGGAACTGCAGATTTGTGGGCGACAACCGACCGCTGCAGCTTCAATGTTCCTGAAAAACCGGGTCATGTCTTTCAGGGCCCGGACCTGCACTGGGATGTAAGTTTGCAGCAGCCAGTGCCATTTGCAACGCAAGGTGTACTGTACCTGACCGATACCCCACCTGAGCAAGGTGCGCTGACACTGGTTCCTGGCTTTCATCGACGGCTGGCTGCATGGCTGGATGGGTTGCCTGACGATGTCAATCCCAGAGAGCAGGATTTACATGCACTGGGATCAATGCCGGTAGGTGGCAAAGCTGCTGACCTGGTCATCTGGCACCAAGCCCTGCCGCACGGCAGCCGCGCCAATCGAGGCAGAAAACCACGCATTGTGCAATACATCAATATGTTGCCCAGTCATTTGCAGATACATGAAGCCTGGCGTTGATCGCGCACCTGGCGCATCATCAGACAGTCGGTCAGGCAATCACTTTATAACTGGCAAAGCCGGCGAAACAACACACAATGGAACCCAGTAAATGGGCACCACTATGCAGCAAAGCCCAGCCATAGTCACCACGATGCAAAAGGCTCATGGATTCTGCTGAGAATGTGGAAAAAGTCGTCAAGCCACCCAGAAAACCGGTAATCAGGAACAGCCGCCACTCAGGTGAGAGATGCGGGTTGGCAGAGAAAAAAGCAACAGCAAAACCAATGACATAACCGCCTCCAAGATTGGCGATCAGGGTCCCAACCGGGAACAGGGGCAAAACACCATTCAGCCACAATCCCAAAGCCCAGCGTAACCAGGCACCGATTGCAGCTCCGACACCTACCGCCAATGCACCCAGCCAGCTCATGCAGCCTCTCCTGCTTTTGTTGGCGGGCTCCACTTTTGCAAGGCCAGATCATCAGTTTCACGTGCATCTACCCAGCGCGCACCCTCTGACGTTTGTTCTTTTTTCCAGAAAGGTGCCTGGGTCTTTAGATAATCCATGATGAACTCGCAGGCAGCAAAAGCATCGCCACGATGACGTGTCGCCACTGCCACCAGAACAATCTGATCCTGCGGTTGCAAGGGACCTACCCTGTGAATGACGAGGGTATTGATCAAATCCCAGCGTGCCTGCGCTTGCGCGACGATCTGTTCCAGCGCTTTTTCTGTCATACCTGGATAATGTTCCAACTCCATGGCGCTGATATCCTGCCCATCGTTGATATCGCGCACCAGGCCAACAAAGCTGACCACGGCACCTATGCCAGGATTGCCTTGACGCAGTTGCACCAGTTCGGTATTCAGATCAAAGTCAGCAGTTTGTACCCGGATAATCATGTATCACCCCCCGGTAACCGGCGGAAAGAAAGCCACTTCCGCCCCTTCACTGATAGCGGTATCCGGTTCACACATTTGCTGGTTATACGCCATCCGCAAAGCGCGTCCTGGCGCCAATACTTCAGCCCAGATATCACCACGCGCGGCTAGCCAGGACCTGACTTCGCCTACTGTGCTTATACCTTCTGGCAAGACTACTTTTTGTTCAGACATGCCCAATTTTTCACGGACACTGGCAAAAAAACGTAATTGTATATTCATCATCTAAAACACTAGAAATATGGGCAAGCAAAGCCAGACAGATTACATCAGGCTGCCAAAGGGAATATATCGTACCAGTTCGCCCTTGCGTATGCCCTGACCTGGCGCAAGATCGATCAAGCCATCGCCCCAGACTGTTGAGGTCAGTACGCCAGAACTTTGATTGGGGAACAAATCCAGGCCACCATCCGCATTCAGTCGGGCACGCAAGAATTCATTGCGTCGGTCTGGTTTTAGCCAGTCAAAATCGGCACGCATCTGGTAAGCAGCAGGTGCGACCTTTTCCACACCCTGCATGCGCAGGATAAATGGTCGTACGAACAGCAAGAAAGTAACAAAACTGGAAACTGGATTACCCGGCAAACCCATAAAGAATGCCTTGCCCACTTCACCAAAAGCCAAAGGCTTGCCCGGCTTCATGGCTATCTGCCACATGTTCAGGCTACCTTCAGCTTCAACGGCCGGACGTATATGGTCTTCTTCACCTACTGACACACCGCCGGACGTGATGATGAGATCATGGCCCTGACTGGCACGGCGCAAGGTATCACGTGTTGCATCCAGCTTGTCTGGCACGATGCCATAGTCCGTCACCACGCAACCCAGGTCTTGTAGCAAGCCAGTCAGGGTAAACCGGTTGGAATTGTAGATGGCCCCTGGCTTCAAGGGCTCGCCCGGCATGGTGAGTTCATCACCGGTAAAAAATACGGCAACCCTGGGCTGACGTAATATGGGTAATTGCGCCAGACCTACTGAGGCTGCCAATCCCAGCTCCTGTGCCCGCAAACGTGTGCCTGCTTTCAATATAGTGGCACCGGCCTGAATATCTTCCCCCTGGCGACGCACCCACTCACCGGGCCGCGGCTGGTGTTTGATAGTCACTAAATCACCGTCTGCCTGACATTGCTCTTGCATGACAACCGCATCTGCACCCTCAGGTATCATGGCGCCAGTAAAAATGCGCGCAGCCGTGCCTGGTTCCAGGGCCTGGGCGACATGGCCAGCCGGTATCCTTTGTGAAATACGCAAACGAGTCTCACCACTGACACAATCGCTGGCACACACGGCATAGCCATCCATCTGTGTATTGTCCACAGGTGGCACGTTCAATAAAGACGACTGGTCCTGAGCAAGAATGCGGCCATTGGAAGCGATTGTTGCAAGCGTTTCCCTCTCTTCAATGGGGCGCACGGCTGCCAATAAAAAATCCAGCGCCTCTTTGGCGCTTAACATGGGTTTGGACATAGTTCAGATTTCCACTTCAGCTTATGTAGTATTAAGCTGCATTGTAGCCTGAGTCCCGGCGATTGACTTATGAGAGCGCCACTAAGCTTTATATGAAATCTGAAAATAAAAAAATCCACACGCAATGAAGCATGTGGATTTTTTATTCAATACAGTCAAGACGGGTCTAATCCATCGTGGCATGCACGCTCAGGGTGCCAGGACCATTTGACCGTTCTGATAAGTCACTCTGATTCTGTCGCCTACACGATAATAATTACTTGGCTCAACCAGTACTGCACGCTGGTCGCCATTGGGCAGACGCAAAGTCAATTCCAGCTTGCGTCTTGGGGTGGAATTGCGCTCCATTTCATTACCGATAACGCCGCCGGCAATCGCGCCACCTACAGTAGCAAGATCACGCCCAGTGCCTTTACCGACCTGATGACCAAGTACACCACCAAGCAAAGCCCCCACCACTGCACCACCGCCAGAAGAGCCGCCGCTACCAACATTCACATCACGCATGCCCACAATAACCGCTGTGTCCACATAGGTGTTTTGATACTGCTGCGCAGGATAATTCTGCGGGTTTTGCCCATAAGCCGGATATTGCTGCTGGGTCTGATATTGCTGAGGATACTGATTCTGCGTTTGAGCGGGATAACGCTGGACCGCACATCCTGCCAGCGCAACTACTGCAGTAATGGTCAGGATAATAAGCTTGCGCATGATGAACTCCGAAAATAGGTAATGTAGTCACTTAACGCGACAGCAAGCTTATTGTTGACTGGATGTGCCGAAATATCTCTCGAAATAACAATCACTTACAATTTCTTATCAAAAAGAAAATCAATCAAGACATTGCTTCCAAGTCGTTTTTACTCCCGTATTCAATTGCACCATAGACCATTTCCAGGACATTTGCGTCGCAACTGATACGAATCAAATACTAATAAGAACGATTATCATTTACTTTCACATTTCATTTCGTTACAATTGCGCTCTGATTTTTTTACATTCCTACCTCAGCCATTCTTGAAGAAAAGCCAGCGGTATTTTATTTTCATTATCATCCAGGAAATATCATGGTTCACATCAAGAGTCGCAAGCACACTAATTTAAATTCGCGCATCAATCACACGATGACACTTGCCGCAGCAGCATTTTTGCTGCCTATCGCCGCCCACGCAGCTGACCCTGCTTTGCCAGAGGTTAAAGTCACCGCAAAAACCGAGAATGATTTCAAGGCAGACAAAGCGTCTTCCCCTAAATACACTCAGCCGCTGGTAGATACTACTCAGACTATTACTGTCATCAAACGCGAACTCATTGATCAGCAAGGTGCCTTGACACTGACTGAAGCCCTGCGCAATACGCCAGGCGTTGGCGCTTTCTTCCTCGGTGAAAATGGTAGCACCAGCACTGGTGACAGCATCTACATGCGTGGCTTTGATGCCTCCAGCAGCATTTATGTAGATGGTGTACGTGATTTAGGCTCGATTTCCCGTGACTTGTTCAACATTGAACAAATCGACGTACTGAAAGGCCCTGCCGGCACGGACAGTGGCCGCGGCGCACCTACAGGCTCCGTCAACCTGGTCAGCAAACAGGCAACTCTTGATGATGCCATCCTGGGCAATGCAACTATCGGCAGTGGCAGCCAAAAACGTATTGCACTGGACTGGAACAAGGCTATCAGTGCTGAACAAGGTTCTGCATTCCGTTTGAACGTCGTGGATCAGGATAGTGGCGTGGTTGGCCGTAATGAACTCAAAAATAAGCGCTGGGGTGTTGCTCCATCCTTCGCCTTCGGCCTGAAGTCGCCTACCCGTTTCTATCTGAATTACCTGCATGTGCAACAAGACAATGTACCTGATGGTGGCGTACCTACAGTAGGTCTGCCTGGCTATACCAGCCCGGACCCAAAACGCTCTTTCATCAGTACTGCACCTAAAGTCAATCCAGAGAATTTCTACGGCTCTGTCAATGACTTTGACAAAGTCACAGCTGACATGCTGACTGGCCGCATTGAACATGACTTCAGCGACAAGGTAAAACTGATCAATACAGCACGCTACGGCAAAACCAGCCAGCATTACCTGTTGACCTCTTTCATGGGTTCAACTGCCAATCTGTTGACACCCTCAGTAACTGATCTGTCTACCTGGACACTGGCACGCGGCACGCGTACTTTAAAAGACCAGGAAAATGAAATCCTGACCAACCAGACTAACCTGGTGGCAGACCTGGATTTGGGCGGCCTGAAACACAGCGTGGTCGGCGGCATTGAAATCACCAGCGAAAAACAAAATACCTGGGGCAATGATGGCCTGGGTACCTTGCCAGCAGCTAATTTCTACAACCCTAATCCACGTGACCCGGTCACTGGCCTGAACCCGGTACGTAATGCCGTCTTCACCCGTGGCGCAACCAATACTGCCAGCGCCTACGTATTTGACACGATCAAATTCAGCCCTGAGTGGCAAGTCAACGCAGGTGTACGTATTGACCATTACACGACAGACTATTCCGCCGCCAGCTTGTCCACTGCTACGGCCAATCCCACTTTACCAGTTGGCACATTAATACCAACCAACCTGAACATGGCCGGTAACCTGGTCAACTTCAAACTGGGGGCATTGTATAAACCAACCAAGGACAGCAGTGTCTATGCATCGTATTCCACTTCCAAGCAGCCGCCTGGTGGCTCCAACTTTGCCTTGAGCGCATCTGCCAGCAGCGCCGCCAATCCAAAGTTTGATCCGCAAGAAACCAAGAATATGGAAATTGGTACCAAGTGGGATTTGCTGGAGCAGAAACTGTCTTTCACAGCAGCGATCTACCGTACCGAAGTATCCAATGAAGTCGTGCAGAACCTGACAGACTTGCTGTACTACCAAACAGGCAAAAAACGCGTGCAAGGTGTAGAGCTGGGCGTGACAGGCGCGATCAACCGCAACTGGCTGGTCAGCGCAGGTTACACGCGCATGGATACCAGTGTTGAAAGTGGCCCACTGGTGACTGCCAGCGGCATCAACAACCTGAGCTACACACCTAAGCAAAGCTTCACGGCCTGGACTTCTTACCAGTTACCTATGGGTATCAAAATTGGCGGTGGCGCTCGTTTTGTTGATGCACTGTTGCGCGGCACTGATGGCGCAGTCGGCACACCGGCAAAGACTGAAGCGTATTGGGTATTTGATTCCATGGCCAGCTATGCCATCAACAAAAATATAGACCTGCAATTGAACATCAATAACATTGCAGACAAAGTCTATGTTGCTGCCATTAATAAGAGTGGTTACCGTTATACTCCAGGTACACCAAGAGCGGTCAGCCTGACAGCAAATGTAAAATTCTAAAGCAATCAAACTGGCCCCTCTCCCCGAGGGGCTTTTTTCTGGAGCAATCGTAATGATGTTACATATACCTGGCGTGCTCAGCCGTGAGCAAGTCAGCGCAATAAGACTAAGGCTGGACGCAGCAAACTGGGTTGATGGTAAACAAACTGTAGGCGCACAAGGCGCGCAGGTAAAACGCAACCGTCAACTGCCTGAGCACTCTGCATTGGCACAAGAACTGGGCCACATCGTTCTGGCTGCATTAAAAAATAATCCCCTGTTTTTCGCCGCTGCCCTGCCCTTGCGCATCGTGCCGCCACTGTTTAACTCTTATGCTGGTGGCGAACACTATGGCCTGCATGTAGATGGCGCCGTGCGCAATGTTGCCAATGCCAACTATAGTCTGCGCACCGATGTATCTTCTACGCTGTTTCTGTGTGACCCGGAAGAATACGATGGCGGCGAGCTTGAAGTGGTGGATACCTATGGCACCCATGAAGTCAAACTGCCAGCTGGTGACTTGATACTCTACCCATCCACCAGCCTGCACCAGGTCTTGCCAGTCACCCGCGGTGAACGTGTATGTTCGTTCTTATGGACGCAAAGCATGATACGCGACGATGCACGCCGCACCATGCTGTTTGAAATGGACCAGAACATCACCCGCCTGCGCAGCTTGCTTGGTGATAGTGCAGAAGTATTAAGCCTGACAGGCCAGTACCACAATCTCTTGCGCATGTGGTCAGAAACCTGAGCTTGCTTGTCGCGTGCAAATTAAACAGCAAAGCCCGCAAAGATAAATTTCCATGCGGGTTTTCTTACTTAAAGGTAAACTTGCCTTAACCGAAGACTGTCCATCCCAGCAAACGCATTCAGATCAGACAAACATGAAATTAGACAAGCACACCAGCCAGTCTGCCAGGGGCATGGATGTTTAAGCCGTTTGCCGATTACCTGTCAAATAAGAGATTTGCATCCCTGGATGGTTTGCGCGCCATCAGTATCATCGCCGTCATCTGGCATCACACTGCCCCTGCGGGAATCAATGAAGTACTGGCCGGCATAGGTGCACAAGGTGTGCAATTATTCTTTGCCATCAGCGGATTCCTGATCACGACCTTGCTGTTAAGAGAACGCGAGCGCAATGGCAAGATAGACCTCAAGGCATTTTACCTGCGCCGTTCACTGCGCATCTTCCCTCTGTATTACGGCACACTGGCTCTGTATATCGCCCTGGTATATGCGCTGGAAAGACATTCTGAAGTAGGCCAGGCTTTCTTTCACAACCTCATCTACTTTGCAACTTACACCTCGAATATCTTCGTCGCCCTGGATGGACGGGTGATCTTTTATTTTGCCTGGTCACTGGCAGCGGAAGAGCAATTCTATCTGGTGTGGCCACCATTATTATTACTGGCTGGTTCGGTAAAGAGAGCCGGTATCATCCTGATTAGCGTCATTGCTGTTTGCGTAGCAAGCCAAATAGCAGGGCTGCGCGCATTCGATATCATACAATTACCCATCGTCGTCGGTGCCTTGCTGGCGATAGGCTTGAACAATGAAACGCATTTTGCCTGGCTTTACCGCATCCTTGGCCAGACATGGTCAGCACCTATGTTCTTCATCGCACTGCTGTTAGTCTTGCTCGGCAATATATTGCCTGGCTTTATTGCCTCAATATTGTTTGCGGGTCTGGTTGGGGCTTGCGTCATTCAGGAACGCCATCCTCTGGCCCCCATACTGTCATTGAAACCCATCGCCTATCTGGGGTCGATCAGTTATGGCATGTATATGCTGCACATGTTGTGCAAAAACTTTGTCACCAAACTTTTTGCTGTCTTGCAGATTAATGAACCAGGGATTGCGGTTTTCTTGCTGACGCTGATTGTGACGACCATCCTTGCCAGCATCAGCTTTCGCTATTATGAATCCTGGTTCTTGAACTTGAAAACCCGGTTTGAGCGCTAAGAACCTGTTTCCGATCTTACTGCGCGAGCGTGATCGAGGCTCATGTGCTGCTCAAAATGCTCATGTACTAGAGTACATTCCGCTTTCTGCGCTGCTCTTCACCCCGCTGACGCTCGCTACAGACCGGAAACAGGTTCTAAGACAAAAGATTAAGCACGTTGCCAGGCGAATTGCTCAAGCCTGGTGGCCGATCTCCTACGGCCCCTGTGATCAGCACCGGCATCAAACAGCGGTATCAATCCGGCAAAACGAGCGGCCCAGGAATTATCTGCTCTGAACTTGCTAAGACCATCTACACTGCTGCGATGCCGCAGGCAAGTCTTGAGCAAAGTCGTAAAATCACTATCCCCGTTGTATAAAAACACCCCGTCCTCATCTGCCCGCAAAGACATCTCACCAAAGTCAGATGATAAAACCGGTATCCCCAGCGAGCGGTATTCATAGTACTTGATAGGATCAACCGAGGCCGTCAGCAACTTGCGTTTGAACGGTATCAAGCCTACAGAAAATTTCTGCATGGCCTGCATGGCACGCGCATGGCTGCATGCCGGCAGAATTTGTACATTTTTTGGCAATGCGCAAGGTGGCGGCGTGAACACTGGCCCTATCAGGCGCACAAGGGCACGCGGCTCAGTGTTGATCAGGGACGATGCAAGCTTGACGACTGCATCCCAGTCGAACCAGTGCCCTATCGTTCCCACATAACCATAGACGGGTGACTGCTCTGACCTTGGCAATGGAGGTGGCAGGTTATCACTGTCACAGGCATTCAGGATCAGGCTCAGTTTGTCAGCCTGATCAGAAAAACGAGAAACGGCGCTGGAAGAAACCACTATCTTATTGACCCTGGCAGCCAGCTTGCCCTCTGTATGCTCCATGGCCTTGCTGGACAAGCCTTCATAGAAGGCCGGAAAATCATCCATGGCATCATACATGGAGGACATTTCGGGATAACGCGCCAAAACCTGCAAAGCCAGCTTGGAAGGCTTGCCAACAACTATCTGTGCCTTGCCATTGACGACAAATGCATCTATCTCCGCCATGGCCTTGCGCCAAAACCATTGCTGCAAAAATCCGGAAGCAGGCAAAGGTTCTATCGGCAAGGCAGGAACCTTGACCAGTGTCAGCCAGTCCGCTTTTTCTGGATTTTCTTTATCCCTGACTGTGCCAGCAACAGCAGATGCCTGCGCAAATTTTGAAACCAGCACACGTTGTACATCGCTCATGTCTGGAAAACGCGTAGGATACGGGTCTACCCACAATACTCTGGCGTTGAATTGCTGGTGAAACCAGCGCACAAACTGGTGGGGTCTTTGGGCAAAGCTGTTCCAGGGAACAGGCGAGAGGTAGACGAGGCGCATCATGCAGGCTCGGCTTCAAGTGCAGCTTCGGTATCACTATCGGTAGAATTATCCTGAGCTGCATAGTATTGCTTGAGTACCAGCACGATCCGCCCGGCTGCCAGGCCATCGCCATAGGGCGATACACCTCTTGCCATCTCCTTATAGGCAAGCTCATCATCCAGCAGTTTTTGTGTCTCTGCGACGATATTGTCGTAATTTGCGCCGACAAGCTTCACCACACCCTGCTCTACTGCTTCTGGCCTTTCCGTTTCTTCACGCAGGACCAGCACAGGCTTGGCCAGCGCTGGCGCTTCTTCCTGCACCCCACCAGAATCACTGATGATCAGATAAGCACGCTTCATCGCAGCCACGAAAGGCGCATAGTCCAGAGGTGCGCACAAATGAATATTGGCACTCTCCCCAAGCGTTGCATGGGCAACTTCCTTGACATTCGGGTTTGGATGCACAGGGTAAAGGAATTGTACATCTGGATTATCCTGTGCCAGCTTGAGTATGGCACGACAGATATCTGCGAAGGGTTCACCAAAATTTTCACGCCTGTGTGAAGTAATGAGTACCATGCGTTTGCCTGCATCCAGTTCCAAACCCAGGCTCAGCTCACGCTCCGCCGTCATCAGCAAGGCATCAATCACTGTATTGCCAGTGACGATGATGTCACTATCAGCCACACCTTCACGCAAGAGATTCTGGCGTGAGCTTTCTGTTGGCGCGAAATGCCATTGTGCCAGGCGACCGGTCAATACCCGGTTTGCTTCTTCTGGAAATGGATTTTGCTTATCCCATGTACGTAAGCCCGCTTCAACGTGACCAATAGGTATGCGGTGATAAAAACAAGCCAGCGATACCGTCATGACAGTTGTCGTATCCCCCTGTACCAGTACCACATCCGGTTTCTCTTCCAACAAGACCGCATCCAGATCCAGCAACATGCGGCCAGTGAGTGTCGTCAATGACTGGTTAGGGCGCATCATGTTCAAATCAATATCAGCTTCAATATCAAAAAATGACAGCACCTGATCCAGCATCTGGCGATGTTGTGCCGTTGCCAGTACCCTTACCTGCGCCCAGGGTTCTTGCTTCAAGGCCAGAATAACGGGGGCCATCTTGATGGCTTCAGGACGGGTACCAACGACACACAATATTTTTTTCATGATGATTTACTTTCAGATTCAGAAATTACTGTCCATGCATTTCAATGCAGTGAAGATTTTTGAAATGCCTTTTCCATCGCCCTGGCCCGACAATCCCAGTCATTGGCATCCGCCAGATCAGCCAGGCGTTGGGTAAATTCAGGGGCATCTTTCACCGCAAAGGCGGCATCCAGCGCAGTGCTTAAAGATTCCACGCTGTTGCCAGAAAATACTTCTTCAAACGCGACACACTCCGCCATATCCCTGGTCACAACCACAGGTTTTTCCAGCGCAAAGTATTCAAATAATTTGAGGGGTGAAGTGGTACGGGCGATTTCGCCGGGGGCGAATGGAATAAAACAAACATCAAACTGACGGGCATAGGCTGGCAGGATTTGATAATCCACCGTCCCCATATACAAAAGATTGTCAGCCTTCACCAGTTTGTCTGAACCACCGTAGTAATCAGGCCCGATAAACACAAAGCCAAGATCAGGGCGACTGGCAACCAGATCAGCCACAGCCTCATACCACAGCCAGGGAGCAAGCGCGCCGAAATAGCCAACTACCTTGCTGTATTTGGCGCGAAAATTTTGCAGGTTTTGCGGCAGCGGCGTACTCAAGTGTTTGGGGTGACGGTAATGCGCAGTATCCACACCGTTTTGTGCGAGGATGACTTTATCTGCGCCGACTGCAGCAACGGCTTCTTCATGCAGTTTTTTGGCAGATGCCACCACATAATCTGCGCCGCCATTGAAAGCGAAATCCTTCAGTGCCAGCAAACGGCGCACGTTTTCTGCATCGCCGCTGATTTGCGGGTCGATATGATCTATGTATTCATACACCAAAGTGCCGCGTTTGCCATTTTCCAATAACAGCTCTGGTGTATTGGCATAGGCTGTTGAATACAGAGAACGCACCACACCCTGCAACTGATTGACTTCATGGCGGTTCGTGATCCAGACATTCCTTGCGACTTCCCTGCAGCCCTGCACATCATCACCTGCCCAATTGTCAGTGCGGTAAATCACCAGATAGCCAAGACGGCCAAAGGCAGCAGCGATATGCTGGGGGCGTTGATACAAAGGCACATTCCAGTCAATCACCAGTTCCTGCACAAAGATGCCCTTGTAATCTGCGCGGCGCGACAATACTTTTTGTTGAAATTCAGGCCAGCTCAAATCTGTGTTTTTTACCATTTTTACAGCGACAGGTGTGCTTGTGTTACCAGCGATTGCCGGAATTCCTGCAGCCACCAACTGCGGTGTATTAAGAGGTAAAGCTGACGCTCTCACCCAGCGTACAAAATCATGTCTTGGGCCATGCAATGCCCAGCGCATTTTTGCTGGCAAACGCCAGAACATGAATTTGGCAAGGTCATAACAGGCGCGCCCAGGGCTTTGAAAGAACTGTCCGGTAAAACGCAAGGGCCGCGTCAATATCCAGGAGTAAGACTGCTTCATCTCCCTGATAGCTTGCTCCTTGTAATGCACATCCAGATTGAGCCTGCTGATTTGCGCATCACGAAGGTCCAGTTGCTGAACCAGCTTGTCGTAGTCATCCGCTTTCTTTTGCAGACTGTCTGTCACATTCTGCAACTCAGCTTGCGCTTTTCCTTGCACTTGCAGGGCGTGTTCGCGGCTGGCTATTTGACCTTCCAGACCAAGTATCTGTTGCACCTTCTTGTCTATGTCTTGCTGTAGTTTTTCACATTTCAAAAGCAATTCGGCGATATCCAGTTGCTGCTGTTGACAGGCCCTTTCATGTTGCAACAACATGTGCTCCTGATGCACGCTTTGCAACTCAAGCGATTTTTGAGCTTGCTGCGCATGCTGCAATTGCAGTTGATATTCGCTCAGAGAAGTTTGCAATTGAAGCAATTCAGATTGCACATCAGTTTGCATCATATGCACATGACTCAGGCGCAAGCCCAGCTTTTTAAGCCAGCTCATATCTGCATACATCAGTATGATTTGCTCCCCCTGCCACAGGCTATCTGGCAAAGGACGACAATCCAGCACCTTGGCCCAGATCAGGTTGAAACCATTTTCCAGTTGTAGTGGAATATTCTCTGGCAAGAAAGAATAGAAATGCTCGCTCTCACGCTCCATCTCACGGTAAGGCAAAGCCAGAACCAACGCTTTCTTCGCCCGCTGACTCAGCGTTTGCAAAACCTGGTAAGGCTGATGAAAATGTTCCAGCGTATTCGAAGAAAATACTACATCAAATGCATCCTGATCTGATGCAGATGACGCCAGCCAGTCCGTATTTGCAAACTCCAGGGAGGGATAACGTGTATGCGCCTGCTGTATCGCCGCAGCAGAAAAATCCACACCCTTAATCTGATCAGCCGGTACATAGCTGGCCCAAACATCAGTACCATCTCCTTGTGCACAACCCCAATCCGCCACGCTTAATTTCTCTTGCCGGATTTGATCAAGCAACCAGCCTGGCAATTGCTGGATGGCGATGCTGGCAAAGAAACGTGATTGTTTATCGCCTTTGCAGGCCAGCCAATCATTTTCAAATCGCGCATCCCAATACGCGCAGGAATTAATTTCTGTTTGCATGTTCGTGTTATTTATCACTGATTAATTTTGATGAAGAGCACTTCATTGTCTTCAGGCAGCCAGTTTCTTTAGCTTCAGGTCGAGTGCAGGCGCAACAATCTCTTGCGAGATCGACGGCTGAAACAAACCAAAGAAGCGTTGATCCGCGAGTGAAGAAAAGTAATGCGCACCCTCTATGTATTCGTAGTAGTGAATGTCGCGGTGCAGGCGGTTCTCTACTGCAGCGACCAGAAGGTATTTACCCGTGACCAAAGGATTGATGAGTTTGAAACTTACTTCAAAATTGTCATCGTCTGGCAAGCACCGGGCTTCAAAATCATGGGTGGTCGAAACGATCAGGTCGCTACCTTTTAAATCCTTGATGGAGACAGCAATACTCAAGTGCTCTCTGTCTATACTTTGTGGTATGCGCAGGCTGATCCTGATCTCCATGCTTTTGCCCCAATCGTGAACATCGCGGCGTGCACCACTGGCATCCAGCACAGCCGCAGAAAGTATCAGGCCCTTGTGTGAGCCCCAATGGGTAACTGGCCGACTATCAAGCGCAATGTCTTCCAACGCCACTTCAGCCAGTACATTTCCAAGCGCTGGAACATTCGCCGCATGCATGGCTTCATGTTCGTCATCATCGCTAGCATCATCATCCTGAAACATCATTTCCATATAGCGCCCGGTGACAGGAAAGACATCGCCCTGCTCCAGCATGCGCCCCTTGTCCAGCCAGATGGCACGGTCGCACAAGGTGCGTACCGAGCTGACGTCATGGCTGACAAACAAAATGCTGGCACCGGTTTTCTGTATATCCTTGATACGGCGCATGCACTTGGCAACAAAGCGCGCATCGCCCACAGCCAGCGCCTCATCCACGATCAGAATTTCCGGATCAACATGAATCGCAATCGAAAACGCCAGGCGCGCATACATGCCGCTGGAATAGGTCTTGACCGGTTGATCCAGAAAGTCGCCGAGCTCTGAGAAGGCCAGTATCTCGCCCATACGCTCCAGCATCTGCTCTTGCGGGAAACCCAGGATCGCCGCATTCAGCAAGACATTTTCACGCCCGGTAAACTCAGTATTAAAACCAGCCCCCAGCTCCAGCAAGGCAGCCAGCCTGCCATGCGTCGCCACCGCGCCAGATGTTGGCGACAGTGTGCCGCATATCATTTGCAACAGGCTGGACTTGCCACTGCCATTGCGACCTATAATGCCCACGGTCTCGCCTGGCGCAATCTCAAAGGACACATCACGCAAAGCCCAAAATTCACGGTAGTAAGTCTTGGAGCGGGATAAAAGCATTTGCTTCAACCTGTCCTGCGGCTGGTCGTAGAGCTGGTAACACTTGCTCAATTGCTCGACCTTGATGGAAAACTTAGAGGACATCAGCAAATCCCTTGCGCGTCTTTTGAAACCAGGCAAAACCCAGCCAGGCAACAACACCTGACAATAAAAAATAAACCAGCCAGCTTTGCCAATCCAGCGGCTTACCCCAGATCATGGCATCACGACTCTGTTCTATCACCTGCGTCAAAGGGCTGACCTGAACGACAGCACGAAAGCCATCCGGCAAAGCCGCTATTGGATAAAACACCGGCGACAAAAATGTCAGCACTGACACTGCAACACCCACCACCTGATGTATGTCACGAATAAAAACACCCAGCGAAGCCAGCAACCAGCTCACACCCAAACTCAGCAAGACCAGGGGCAACAAAACCAGGGGCAGGATAAAAATCGTCGCAGGCGGCACGCCAAAAAATATCGAATAAAAAATCAGCCAGACTGTAAAGCTGACCATCAAGTGAAAACAAGCCGCCCCCATTGCCACCACAGGCAAAATCTCCAGGGGAAATATCACCTTCTTGACATAGTTCACATTGCTGACCACCAGACCAGGCGCACGGCTCACGCATTCAGAAAACAAACCAAACACCATCAAGCCCGCAAACAATACAAGTGCAAATTCCGTCTTCGACTCAGACCCACCTGCCCAGCGCGCCTTGAACACCACACTAAAAACAAAGGTGTACACCGCCAGCATCAACACAGGATTAAAAAAAGACCACAACAAACCCAGCAACGACCCCTGATAGCGCATCAGCACTTCACGCTGTATCAAACTCGCTATGAGCCTGCGATGCAGACGCAATGAGTTGAACAAACTCAAAGGTGTACTGGACGGTGCTGCGTGTGGATTCATTCAATTCATTTCAAAAAATTCGCGGCGTGCTGAGAACCGCAAGCTACCGACATCCAACTTCAAAAAACACAGACGAAACTCATCCTCCCCACAGGGATACAGAATGTCCAAGGCTTAAACAAGTTGAGGTAATTAATTTTCGCAGCACAAATACATGTACTGCTCCCCTGCCCGGCGACCAGAGGCCAGACTCATGCATAAGAACTCGTACAAGTTCACATCATGCAAACGCTGATCTATTGCGCATCAGGGACATGCAACTGACAAACACTGTTTCAGATGGGGATTATAGGGAGAGGTGATAAAGAGTATTTCTAACAAGTGTCGTGCAATTGTATGCAATTTGTACACATGTAGAACGATTGGATTTTTTTGATATGCGAATATTGCGATTTGAGTCTATAAAGAAAAATCACGCAGAATTTCGCATGCGCTGAAGCCTGGAAACTTCCGAAATGACTGCGTTGGGACGCGCTTGAATTTGCTACTGACTCGACTTGAAGCAGCGACTTCGGAAGCGATACTTGAGCAGCTTGCGGCAGCGGTCAGGTTGTTCGGCAAGCCTAAAATGGTTCGTACAGACAATGCTTCTGTGTTTCGCAGTGCAGAGTTCAAAAGAGGAATGAACAAGCTTGGCATCCGCCATGAATTCAGCCAACCTGGCAAGCCTTGGCAGAATGGGCGAATCGAACGTTTCTTTTTAACGCTCAAGCAGAAGTTGAATTTGATTGTGCCTAAGGATGGCTCTGCACTGGATAGCCTGCTGGCGGAATTTGCGACCCGGTACAACGCGATAAGACCGCATCAGCATTTGCATGGCATGACGCCTACTGAAGCATGGCGGGGGATTGATCCATACAAAATTGCACCGACATCGGTGCAACACATTGAGGCTTGGAATGGTTTGTTGCGTGGGTATTATTTGCGGCATTAGCGGCAAATATCTCCGAATCAAAATGAGCATCGAGAGCGGGCAGCAATGCTGTTCGGGAGGGTGTTCGTCTTTAACAAACGATTTGCGCAAAGTTTAAGCAAACGAGCCAATGGATTTGACTTTATTGATTAAAAATTAAACAGCTCAGCGTTCAACTGAGCCAAAACATCTATCGATTTCTGCAAAAAATGCAGATCGGATTGAATGTTTCTGGTCAATCGAACGCCAAACAGGGCAAGGAATTTGGTTTAACTGAACACTGAACAGGGCAGCAGCAGCAACACTCAAAACTCAATCCGATAATGCAGATGTCTGAAGAAGTGATGCGCAAGATGTTTTTAAATCAGTTGAGCTATAAGGAGGCGCTTTGTTATTCTTTTTTAATTTCGAATGTGCAATATTCTGAAATAGCTCAGCAAATGAACGAAATCGCTTTACTCCAACAGCTCTCCAATCCAGATACCAAGCTTCCCATTCACCGTCCTTACTAATCTCGGCCGGATTTAATGCGATAAAACCATCGCCATCAATATATCCAACAGAAATCAAATTTGCAACTTGACTTCCGACATATCTTAAAGGATCGGCTTTCATATGACCATCTGCTCCCACCCCATAGACATAATATTCTTGATCATTACCAATTCTGTTTGCATCGCTCCAATATTCGATATCCCCTTTAAGATCTTCATGAAAAGTCATGATAGAAGTTAAGGGCATGAAATTCGAATTTGGTAACGGACCTTCAAAAGATAATTTATATATTCCTTCAGTGACCACCAAGAAGTGAAGATAAGATTTAGGAAGGGGTTTTCCTATTTTTGACTCAATCGATGAAGAAATTTTTCTAACTTCAGATTCTATAGATAGCCAATACTTTTCGTCTTTTATTTCAAATAAATTATTTCCCGTGCCATATTCATTTTTCTTTGAAACACAATTGAGAAAGTTAACCCATTCGTTAGGCTTAGACTGATAACCAGAATCAATTGTCGAAAAATAAGTCATTTTTATTTTCTCCTGTTTGCGAGAGCAAGCACTAGTGAACAACGCCAAAAGTATCAATGCCACTACTAAATATAATCTTATCATTTTCTACACCTGTATGTTGATCTTGGCAACCATGGCACAGGAATTACAAAAAATCCCCCCCCGTTAGATACTCCACAATTTGTCAGCATATGCTTGAACACCGCGCCAGCGCCCCGATTATGACCCACCAATGTTCGCCGTATTGTAAAATCTCCTTCTGGACCACCTTCAACTGTTTTGGAATAAGGATATTCATCGCAATCGTACCCAGATGTTTTTGTTGTGTTTTGGCATGGTTGACCGGGTCCTCGATATGCGTTCAACCAGTCTCGGTTGTGCCCATCCTTAGAATAGTGAAGATGCGTTTGAATTGGATGCAATGATAGATTTTCAATTACCAAGTCAGCATGTTCCGAATGATTAGCCCCAATAAAAAGTATTGGTGTCCCAAATGAATCACATCCATCCCCTCCTGAACTTGAGAGGCATTTCTCTGTTTGCTTGGCAAGGTGACTAGAATGGTTCACTGCGCCAAGGGGATTCGTTACAAGCTGTACATAAGTAGCTAAATTTTTAGCCGTGGTTAATGTAGCACTTGTATAAGCACGCACTAACGCTAACTGCACGCCTATGCTAGCCTGAGACTGCGCGATACTAAAATTGCCAAGAGGATCTACTCGGTTTACCGGGTCGTCATCAGCATAGACATACTTGTTTAATGTTTGTGGACGAGATATCGCACCACTGAAATCATCTTGTCCAACAAACCTGCCTACGCTCGCGTCATACCATCTAGCCCTGTTATATTGCATATTGATACTGTCATCAAAGTACTCTCCGGTATAACGGTAATTGCTCGCAGTCGTTCCCGTCTTATTGACCACTGACCCAAACGCATCATACTGATAAGCATCCGTCACAATCCCTGCGGAGTCAGTAAGTGCTTTGACACTACCCAGCGCGTCAGCATGATAGAAACTCTGCTGCCCTGCCCTATTCTGCGCGATTAACCCCAAACCCCATAAATAGTTTGTAGTTTGACTTCCCGCTCCCTGAGTTACTGACTCTTGTATCGTCTGCGCATATGGGAAGCTTTCGTCCACCAGATAGTTAGTAACTTTATCTGGACTGGTGTTTTGCCCGGGTTCAATCTTCTGTACACGACTACCGTAAGCATCATAACTATATCTGGCAATAGTGATGGCGCTTACCAGGCTTGCCCCCTGCTTGATTTCTACCAGACGATTACCCGCATTCCAGCCATAAATCGTAACTTGCCCACCCGTGGTCTTTGTACTCAGATTACCCTTGTCATCCCACGTGTAGCTGGTGACAATGCTAGTTGCCCCTGCCGTTTTTGTTTCCTGTGTCAGCCTGTCGTTGGCATCATAAGTGTAGGTCGTCGTCGTTGTACCGCTTGCCGTAGCCTCAGTCTTCTGACTGTGGTTACCTACTTTATCGTACTGATAGTCGGTGGTGCGAACAGTTGCGCTGCTTCTGTCCTTGACCAGTTCCTGCGTGAGTCGGTTCACGCCATCATACTGATAACTTGTCGTGCGGACAGGGTTAGCTGCAAGCAGATTTGCTTGCGTGCTTTGTGTATCGAACTCCTCAACTTTTGTCCGCTGACCGTTGACAGCCAATGTATAGCGACTGCCAGCAACAACACTGCTACCTTTAACATGCAACAATTGCAGCAAGCGTCCGTTTGGATCATAGCTGTAGTTGGCTGTCACACCATCCGGTGTTGTAGCCGCTGCCAGTCGTCCTGCATCATCCCAGGTATAGCTAGTGCTGCTGTTGGTGGCACTATTTGTTACATCGATGAGTCTTTGATTCTTGTCATAGCCATAGCTGATTGTGCCTGCTGCTGTACTACGTTGACTGATATTGCCGTTGGCGTCATACGCATAAGCCAAGTAGCTGCCATCCGGTTTGACCTGTTTCGTGACCCTGTCGCTAGCATCATAAGTAAAGATCGTCTGACCGTTCTGGCGACCATTACTGTTGTTGCCACCAGCAATGGTTGAGCTAGCGACTTGCCCGTTGGCTGTGTAAGTAATGCTGACACTGCTGCCATCAGGGTAACTGGTCAGCGTGATTTGCCCAAGTGCATCATAGACGTAGCTTGTTACCTTGCCAGCAAAGTCGGTCTTCTGGACTAGGTTGCCTGCTACATCATAGCTAAAGCTCTCTGACTGCCCGACAGGTAAAGTACGGCTGGTCAGGCGGTTGTTGGCGTCATAAGCCCAAGTTGTGACGTGTCCTTGTGCATCGGTCTGACTGGTCTTGTTACCATTACTATCATAACCATAAATGGTCTGCTGTTGCGTCGTTGCATTGGTCTGCGTGACCTGATTCAAGCGACCAACAGGGTCATAACCATAAGTTGTGGTATTACTAGCCGGGTCCGTCTCCGACTGTTTAGTGCCATTGATATTCCAGACGATGCTGCTGGTGCTGTTATCTGGATACGTCGTTTTGACCAGACGATTGAGTACATCATATTCAAACTGGGTAACTTTGTTGGTCGCATCAGTTACCTTGGTCCGATTACCAACACTGTCATATTCAAATTTGGTTTGCTTGCCTTTAGCATCGGTCTGACTAATCAAGCGACCAATAGCATCGTAGCCATGAGTGGTCGTGTTGTTTTTTGCGTCGCTAGTGCTGGCAATACGGCCAGCGTCATCATAGGTAGTAATGGTGCTGCTACCGTCCGGTGCTGTCGTCTTAGTCAGGCGATTAAGAGCATCGTACTCGTAACGTGTACTTCTGCCCTGGCGATCAGTCTCACTGTGTACGTTGCCACCGGCATCGTAAACAGTCGTCGTGGAATTGCCGTCAGGGTAGGTGGTGGTAGTCAAACGCCCCGTGTCGTCATAATTGAACGTGGTACGTCGTCCTTGCGGGTCTGTCGTTGCACTTACCTGCCCACCCGCTGTGTATTCCGTCTTACTGATGGCACCTAATGCGTCCGTTTCACTGATGACACGTCCTTCTGAATCCAGAGTTCTGGAGACGCTAACATTTTTTTGCGTCGGCACACCATTGACCATGACAGTAGCAATCCAGCTACGGCTTAATTCTTTACCGTTGCTATCGTAAGCGTAAGTCGTCACTTTACCTGCCGCATCCGTCTCGCTGATTTTATTGCCCTTGGCATCATTTTGAAAACGTGTCAGTTGGTCGCTGAGTGTAAATGATGTGATGTTACCTGCATCGTCATTACCAATGTGAGCATAGCGCCCTAAAGCTTCATCAACGCGGATGCCACGATTAAAATAGCTATAGTAAGTCTTAGTACCTTTGGCATCAAGACTCGACTTGAGCTGAGTTTTGGTTTCAGGATCATATTCCCAGCCTGTTGTGTTCCCCAGCGGATCAGTCTCACTCAACTGCTTGTAAGTCTGCGGATCATAAGTACTTTTCGTAGTATTTCCTAAGGGATCAGTCACCGTCGCTTGATTCCCATTAGCATCATAGGTATAAGTCGTTGTTTGGTTCAGAGCGTTGACTACCTTCGTCACATTTCCGTTATTGTCATACGTATAGGTAGTTTTATTGCCCCTGCGGTCAGTGACGGTCTGCTGATTGTTGTCGATGTCATGCTGCATCTGGACAGCTTTACCATTGGCGTCATAACTCGCAATCAGTCTGCCACTCTGGTCATACTCAAACCTCGCCGCCAGCTTGCCATTCGGATCGGTATAGCTAATAAGACTGTGGTTAGCGTCATACGTCATCTTCGACACCGCACCATTGCGGTCGGTGACGCTGATGAGGTCGCCGGTGGCGTTGTAGGCGTAGCGGATCTGTTTGCCTGCAGGATCAGTGACGGCAGTGATGCGGTGGCTGGCGTCTCTTGTAAAAGTGGCTGCCGTGCCATTTGAATGGGAGACACCACTGTCGCTGTAGGTCAGGACGTTGCCGTTCGGGTCTTTGATGCTGGTGATGCCTATACCATCGGTCAGATAGTAGACGTAGTTGTCTTCTGTCGTGAGTTTGTAGTATTTGGGATTCCAGGCGGTGGTCTGGCTTTCATCGACGGTTCTGAGGTCGATCAGCATGCCGCCCTGTGGCTGGATCTGCCTGAGTTCGTCTCCGAGTTCGAGTTTGGCAGTGGTGCCGGGCAAGGCGGTAAAGAGTATCTTCACTGGTGGCGCGGTGACGCCACACTCTTGTTCGTTGCGGGCTTCAAAGCGGGCGACATCGCCGGTTGGCAGGGTGACGTCAATCTTGCGCTTGCCTCTTGGACGCAGGCAGGTGGTGAACTGGCTGGGGATGGTGATGAGATCCCATTCGAGTCCGAGGATGATGTTTTTGCGGATCTGGACGTTCTGGTAATCCACACTCCAGCCTTGCCCGAAGTCGAGCGCCTGGCCCTTGCGACGAGTGTCGTAGGTGCGGGTGATCCTGATGGGGATGCCGGAGGCCTGGACGTTGAGGTCTTCAAAGCTGATGCTGAACTGGCCTATCTTGAGGTTACGGGTGACGTCCAGGGTGATCATGTGGCTGGCCTGGACACCATTGGTATTGACGGTGATAAGGCTGAGTTCGTAGATGCCGTTTTGCAGTTGCGTCGGGTCAAACTTGCCGAGGGTGCCGTTGCTGATGTTTTGGTAACCACGGGCGAGTTCTTGCCATTTGTCGGTGCCAGCCGCGCGCATGAGCAACTGGTAGTAGGCGAGGTTTTGTGCGGTGGCAGTGCCGATAATGGTGGTTGGTGCGGTGATTTCTACGTCATCTGTCGGGGTGCTGATCTGGGCCGTGGGTAAGCTGGTGTCTGCGGGGTTGGCGACACTATAGAGGCTGGTTTTTGTGACGGTGCTCAGGTCATCTTTGGCGGTAGCGACGACCTGGTGCGCGCCTGTGGCAGTGGCGGTGATGGTGACTATGCCTTGGGCATCAAGTGTTTGTGCGATGCCATCGACAGTAACGCTGGTGCTGATGTTGCCGGTACCGCCGTTGGTGAGGACAGTGACGGTGACTTTGTCGCCTATGTTGACCAGGGCGGGTGCCACGGCCATGCTGATACTGAGTGCCAGGGCATGGTCGCTCACGGTGAGCAAGTAGCGTTGTTCTGCATAGGCTTTGCCATTGTCTGCGCGCAGGGTGACGTTGAAGCTGCCCAGTACCGGGCTGGCCCAGCTGATGACGCCGGTGCTGCTGATGCTCATGCCACTGGGTGCGTCGGTGAGGCTGTAGCTGAGGCTGGCGCCTTTGGGGTCTTGGGCTGCGACGGGATAGCGGTAGGCCAGGCCAGCAACAGCGGCGGTGACAGGCGCGCTGGTGATGACGGGGACGCTGGCGATATCACCGGGGTCACCATCAAAGGCGGTGGTGGTGCCGAGGTTGGCGGCGATGATGGCGCTGAGGTTGTCGCAGGTGCTATTGCTTTGTGCACCAGCCAGACGGGCGAGGAAGAGACCACTGGCGACGTCGGCCTGGCCGCTGAAATAGGACCAGCGTACGCTGTCGGTATTGTCAGTGCCGCCACCAGGCATCATGCTGGCGAGGACGGTGTCGTAGGCTTTGGCGGCATTGACTGCGGGGGTGATGCTGCCCGCAGCCAGTGCTGGTTCTGCCATGGCGAGCCAGCCCATTCCTTGTGTAGCGAGGATGGCGGCGGTGGTGTTGCCGTTATTGCCGGACAGGCGGTAGGCACCGGCACCGGTCTGGATGTCTTCGATCTGCATGGCCTGCCCTGTCCAGCCGCTCATGGTTTGCGGACTTTGCGGGACGAGGACACGGTAACCGGCACCGACGGCATTTTGTACATCGATGGACTGGCTGTTGCTGAGGTTGAGCTTTAACAGAGCAGCAGCAAGGTTGCTGCTGGTGACTGCATAGACGCTTTGTTGTTGTGCCTGTGGCAGCGCGGCGGCTTTGGCAAGCACACGAATCGGTGAGGCAGCAGCGGTGGGGTTTTGTGACTGGCTGTAGTGCTTTTCTAAAACCATGTGGGCGTAAGCCACATTGCGCTGGTTGCTCTGGCGGGTGTAGGCAGCAGGACTCAGACCATCCGTTTGATTTGCTACCGCTGTCTGGAGGCGGTCAATATCAAGTGCGACACCGGGGAAGGAGACGCTGTTGACGAGGCCGAGGGCCATGTCGGGTATGGCTTGTGCCACTGCCCTGCCTAATGATGGCAGGCGTTGTTCAACCACGCCTGCGGCACGCTGGAAGATGGCGCTGTTGGCGTCTGCGGTGGCGAAATAAGCGAGTATGGTCTGGTGCAGTAAATCACCTGTGAGGTCGTCGCGGCTCACGCTACCGGGCTGGCTGGTCAGTTTAGCCTGGGTAGCGGTGAGTCTTTGCTGGACGGCGTTCAGTTGGGCGGGGTTGATGCCCTGGGTGTCGGCAACGATGGCGTGATAGTCACCGGCATGGACGCTGAAGTTGTTGTCGTTCCAGCCACCACTGGCGGGCTCGAAGCTGCCTATGGAAGCGTTGAGTTCGCTGCCGAGCGTGAAGCTGCCACCGCTGGCGACGAGCTGGCCATCCAGACGGAGTTCTGCCTTGACCTGTATCAGGTAGCCGGGGACGCTGAGCGGAAATTCGCTGGCAGTCACCGGGCTGTTGTCGGCATGGGCTTTGGGCAGGTAGGCGGCGAGTACGTCGGCATCGGACTGGGTGGCGGGACTAAAACTCAGGGTCAGGCGTTTGCCTGCCAGGGCGGCGTAGCTGCTGTTGATGCTGACAGTGGCTGTGCCCTGAGCTTGTGCTGCGCTGTTGGCAAATACTTGCAGGCGCACTGCTCCCTTCAAGTTAACAGGCATGGCCTGGAAGGCGGCGCTTTTAACGATGGTTTTATAGGGCAAGCTGCCCATGAGGATGGCGTAGTTCTCTGCGCTGATGACATTGCTGCCTAATACCGTGCCTATGGTGAGGTCAGTGCCTTGCTGATTCAGGACTTGGTTGAGCTGGTTCTGGTAGCTGGTGAAGCTGGTCTGGATATTGGCCTGGTTGAGACTTTGTCCGTAATCAGGGGTGCAGTTGGCACCTTGTTTGGCGATGTCAAATACACCGGCTTCATTGAGGCTGACGCTGCTGCGCAGGTTCAAGGCTGACTGGGATGTGAGTTGTTTGAAGCTGGGGTCGAGCGGCAGCCAGGTGCTGGCGGTGTTGTTGCGGGCACCACGGCTGGGGCTGGCATCGACATAGGCTTCTACCCAGACGTGTTCTACCTGGATGGCGGTAATCTGTGCGCCCTGGATGATGGCTTTGTTGGGTACGCCTGCCTGACTTAACAATGATTGCGCTGCGCTAACGTTGTCGACGTGCAGCCAATTCAATAAGCGTTGTGTCGGAACTTCGACTGTGCCGTAGACGTAACGGGATGGGATGCCTGCTGCACGGTTAAGCGCAATCAGTAAACTGGCGGTATCGATGTCGTTGCCGCTCTTGGCTTGCAAAGTCTGGGCTGCGCCTTGCAGGCTGCCATAACCGACTTTGTATTTGATGTTGTTGCGTACGTAGTTGTAGATGGCAACTGGGTTGTTCTGCAAAGAGGCGGCCAGGGACTGTATGTCTGAAGTCAGCTGGATTTCTTCAGCGGCTGCGAGGTCTGCAGCGACTGGTGTATCGGTCAGGATGGTGTCAGGCAAAGTCAGCCCGGACAGGCTACCTGCTGCCACGGCTGCACTTGGCGCTGGTGCAAATGCAGGCGGTGGTGACTGGCGATTTGTGCTTGTGACAGAAGCTAACTGATTCGATTGTGCTGATGCTGTAGTTGTTTTACGCGCCTGATCGCTATTGTTACCCCATGGCAGTTTGGTGCCGTTGAGTGCACTGCCCTGGCTGCCGTATTGCTTGATCGCTTGTTGCCATTGTTTGAGTGCGGCAACTACATCACCTTTGCCTGCTGCGGCACTGTCAAGTGGAGCGTAGGCATCTTGCAGCAGTTTGGCGCGGGCAGTAAATTCACTGACCATGCTTTGATGGCGCTGGAGGACGGTGCCGGTTAATTTGTTTTGGGTGAGGAAGCTTTCTGTTGCGGTAAAAGCTTTGCTCATGAATTGCTGTTGTTGCTGCAGTATCTGGTATTGACTGCGTATGCTGGTGATGACGCTCAGGGCTGAGGCGTTATTGGCAAGACTTTGCGGACTGGCTTGCGTACTGAGGTCGATCAGTTTATTCAATGCGCGGGCATAGTCGGCACTGGCAGTGCTGGCGGTATTGCTGGCCGCTGGTGCTGGGGCCAGCAGGGATACTTTAGTGTTCGCTGTTGTGGCCGTTGGCATGGTGACGGCCATACCTTTGCTTGTCGGCAGTTTGCGTGGTCCCAGCGGTAGCAGAACGCTGTTGTTACTGTCCGCAACACGGGGGGCAGCTGTCACTGTACCTTGCGCCATCGCCAAGGGGGACAGCAGGCTGCTGACGAAACTCGCCAGGACGATACTGGCTACGCTGCGTTGTAATGGAATGTTGCGGAACATAAGTTTTACTCTTGGTAATAAGTATTTCTGACGGCATCAAGCCGGGTTTATTCTTTCGATGCGGTTATTGCTACCGCATCTTTAATTGGTTGGGACAAACAGGGTCGTGCCTACTTCCATATTCGAATCCCAACTGGCGGCAATGACGATGCCTTCCAGATGCCCACCTGAATTCTTGACGCATGCATAAGGCGCAAGGACGCTGCCATATACGCCCACATTGGTGAAGTTCAACAGCTCGGTATCGTACATATTGACCAGCACTTTGCTATGGCGGTTGATGAAGGCAGACATGCTGATCCCAAATTTCACTGTACGCTGCGAATTACTTGCGACATTCAAGATCAGGTATGCATCCTGTTTAACATTTGCCAATGCAAAATCATGAGTACTAATGACGTGATCCGCAGTCAGGTTAAAGACTTCGATATCCCTGTTGCTACCGGTGAGTGTTACCTGGGCATACACTTGATTCACAGTTCCCGTTGCTGGTACCGCGCGTAATTGTTGCGACAGGACTGAAAGATAGGTGCGCTCTGCTTCAAAATCGATAGGCCCAACTTCCTGCTTGCGAAAATCCAGATAGCTTGCGACTTTAGGTGAAGAGCCTTTAGTACCTGAGTAGATCGCAAAACCATTATTGGCGCTTGACCCCAGACTACCGGCGTAGGCAACCAGGTTCCCACCAACGACAAGTGCCGGGCGGGCATCATTGGCATTCATCTTGTTACCTATGCTGCCGCCGGGCGTATTAAGGGCACCCCCCAAGGCAAGCCGCCCTTCAACGTCAGTAACATTGCTGACATTGCCAAAGATGAAGGCTGAATATTGTCCAGCTACTCCCAAATCAATTTGCTGCGCCTGACATACGGCGGCAGAGAATATCAATCCCAGTGCAAGACACAAGCGAGGTGCACTGTGCATCAGCAAACCAACACTGGTGTTGAGAGAATGTTTTAAGTTTAATTTCATGATCATTCAACTATTCTGTTTTTATAGCATCGCGCTTAACGCGCACCTTGCCGTTCAACCACCGCAATCAGGTTGGCCAGCGATTTGCTGACCGGGCCGACACCGGCTTCTATGTTCTTCAACTTCGCCTGTACCGTAATCAGCAAACGCAGGGCTTTGTCCATGCTGTTATTGCCCATTGCGGTATTGACCTGATTGAGCAAGTCTACGATGGCAGTACGTTGTGCAAGCTGTGCTGGCGTTGACAGGCTCAAACCTTGTATCAAAGTGATGGTTTGCGCATTGATCTGGCTGGCGCTTTGTACTTTGATGGCCTGGTCTTGCGACTTGTAAGGCGTAGCATTACCGCCACTGACCATGCTGACTGCCAGGTTGGCGTTGTAGGTACCAGCAGATACCGGAGCCTGCCAGCGTACCGACACCACGGTGTCGGCAGCAGAAGCAGCTGTCAGGTTCCAGGTGGCCGTCACGTCACCACTGCCATTGTTGCCTATGGTGGCTACTGGCGTAGTGGACTTGATCACCGATCCGGCAGGCAGACTTTGCACGATACGCACAGGCTGGCTGGCACCGGCATTGGTAATAGTGCTGGACAGGTTACTGATATCGCCCGGCAACAGCGCATTCAAATCTGCGGCTGCCGGGGTCAGGTAATCCAGACCTTGTTTGATCATGAGCGGCCAGCGGCTTTCGCTGCCTTGCGCCTTCAATGTGTCATTCCAGTCAAAACCGAATGCCAGGGTTTTGCCGTTGCCATAATTGGCGCTGACGATACCTGGGCTGGTGGCCGTGCCTTTCAGCGTTGCCTCGACAGTACCACCAGCAGTTGCCAGTTTGGTCTGGGTAGCGGGCCCGGCCAGGTCAGCACCACTAAATACGCCGCCAGACAGGCTCAGCTGTTGTAGGGCTGTTGCATAAGCACCGTTATTGGTGACGCCCGAACATTGCACCAACTGGGTATTGGTTGCCGTCACCAGACTATCAAGCATGAAACCCTGCCCGCGCTTGATGGCTGCCAGCAGTTCAGATGCTGCCGGTTCTGGCAAGGCACTGGCACCATTGCTGATCCAGTAAGTGCTGTAATTGCCACTACGCAGTTGTGTCAGGAAAGTTGCTGCATCAGTACTGATGGTGTGGCTGACACCCTGATTAGCCAGGACAGTGTCGAATACGCTTGCCCTGCCCGCATCACACTGTGCCAGGGTCGCGGCGTTTTCTGCCGGGAACTTGGTGGCAGCACATTTACCCAGCAATTCATCGGCAGCGCGTTTGCAGGCACTGTAGACGAGCACGTTTTGCCATGGCGTTGCTGCCTGCTTGATGGTCAGGCTGACGGCGGATGAAGTCAACGTAAAGCTGACCTGGCCCAGCGTCAGGGTATTGCTGCCGACTTTTGCGCTTAACACGGCATTGTATTGCGCGCCTGCTGTACCTGCACTGGTCCAGTCAGTATTACCCACAAACACGCCCGTCATTGGCAACGTGGTTTTGTAGGGGAAGCTGGCGATGACTTTTTGTGTGGCGTCAATGATGCTGACGGTCAGCGGCAAATCTGTCAAAGCGGCATTACCTTCATTAGTGACACTGAAAGGGAAACTGATGAGGTTGCCAACTGGCACTTGCGGTGCAGAGGCAGTGATGCTGCCTTTCAAGCCACTGCCTGTGCTGGCGGTGGAAGCTACGGTAAATACACCATTCGCTTGCGAGATGACGGTGCCACCAGTAAGGCTGACCACGACAGAAGTCGTGTATTGACCTGCCGGAGCGGCACTGAGACTAATACTGTAGTTATAGTCTTGCACGGCATTGATTGCCAGGCTCGCCAAGGTTTCAGTTTTAGTGAAACGCGTGCTGCCATCCGGGTTCTTGACTGTGACCACAACCTGCAGATTGTTGGCGGCCTGGTTGGCTGTGATGTTGGTCAGGCGGTCATGCAGTTTGACAATATCGGTCGGTGCATAGCTCGCTTTGTCAGTATCGATGATGGTATTAAGCTTGATTTCTGGTGCGGTCAGAGTGAAGCTAGCTTGTGCCAGGGTCACTGTGTTGGCACCAAAAGCTGCAGTCAAAGTCGCCACATAGCTTGCACCAGTGCTACCAGCGGCTGTCCATGACGTGCTACCACTGTATGTACCACCTATAACTATGGTGCTGGTATACGGGAACTGGGCGACGACTTTTTGACCAACAGGGTCAATAATGTTAACGCTCAGCGCCTGGTTTGTCAGCGCGCTGTTGCCCTGGTTGTTGGCGCTGAAGTTAAGTCCCAATGCACTGCCCACGGCTACCTGTGTAGGATTAACGGTAAGCGTACCAACCAGACCACTGCCATTACTGGAAGAAGCTGTCACCATGAAGACAGAACTGGCTTGCACCGTAGTAGTACCAGAAGTTGCCGTGACCTTGACTGCATATTGCCCCGGCGCTGCACCAGTCAATGGCAGACTATAGGTGTAGTTTTTAGCATTTGCCGCTGACAGTTGTGCCAGGGTTTCGGTTTTGCTGAAGCGCACTGAGCCATCCGGGTTGGTCACTGTAGTGACAACCTGGATATTATCGATCGCCGCATTGCTTTGCGTATTGCTTAGCTGCGGACTAATGCGCACCGTCTCGGAAGGAGTGTATTGTTGCTTGTCCGTCGACGTTGACAACTTAAGTCCAGTTCCGGCGGCTGCAGTAATAGTGAACGGAGTCGATGCACTGGCGATGACCTGGCCTGCAGTATTGATCATTTCTGCGACAACCTTGTAATTACCAGCAAAAGTGTTACCGGTTGCGAAATTCACTCCACTAAATACGCCAGTGCCACCAACTACAATGCTCTGTGGCGATGTGCTACCCAATTCGGCAACCAGAACGTTGTTGGCATCCTTGATCGAGACTTTAACCGTGCCCGTTCCAATCGCGCTACTTAGGTTCTTGACGGTGCTGGTGATCTGAACCATTTCATTGGCTGCATACGACGCCTTGTCTGTTGCTGGCACGATCTGGAAAATGGATGAATAAACGGTGACGTATTGCGGGTCCAGTTCTGTACGCACAAGGTTGCCACTGATGTCATCATACGTCAGGGCTGTTTTATAGCTGACCAGGCGCTTTTCATTTGGTACCGGATTCTTAAAGATGATATCAAAACCCAAATCATCGGTTGCGTCCGCACTAAAGGTGTCAAAACGCCATTCGATGATTTTCTGGTTACCCACATCGGTCACGCTGAATGGAGGCTTGGTAAAAGATGATGTATCAACGTCGATATCAACATTCAACAAGGTTTTCACCACGCGCACGTTGCGCAGTAAAGGATGCGTAGGTGCTACCACAAGCGTGATAGTCGCGGAATAATCGTTAAGGCCGTTGCCACTGCTATTCAAAGAGCCGACTAAGTCAGGGTATTCTGGTGCTACTACGGGACTGCGGTAGTCCATGAAACTAAAGGCGGTCATCGTCACCTTTGCATCTTCGGTTACAAAAGACAATGAGTTGGCACCAGGAATGGGATTTTGATCGAATATGCCAAGACCAGGCTTAACCCATGGCGTCAGCGCAGGAGCCGTGACATTAAATGGGACGGATACAGAAATTCCTGGAATTATACTGGTGTTGAAAAACAGATTCAGTCCAGCAAAAGGTGCCGTCCAATTAAAGCCGCTGCCATCGGAACGGACGAGAAACGTGTAAGTGCCTGCAACGGAAAGGTCAATGCTGGGTGAGGTAGCGAGACCATTGCCTGTATTCAGGAATACATGAGACCCCGTTAGAAAGTAGAGATTGTATACCCCATTGGAGCCAACCGTATCCCAGCCATTGCCGGTATACCCGCCATCTTTGTCAACAGCATAAATTGTGGCGCCAGTCAGATTGAGCGTAGCTGCGGATGCTGTGCCAAACGTACTCAGACACAACGCAAACACAACGGCCAATGAACCGATCCAGCCCATCACGCTACGCGCTTGCTTTGTTTTGATGAACATTGCACATGCCGCGAGTATTCCCATACAAACCCATTGGTAGTTTATTTTTTTCATTTTGATTCAACTCCTTTGAGCAGGATATCGGTGCGTATCCTCTTATTCCCATCTGGCGTTACGACTGATGGTGTAAGTTCCTGACTCATTTCAATGCGTATGCCAGGTGCGACGACAATAGTGCCGCCCATGACAGTGGCCGGTGTCGGGCCATTCGATGTCTGCACCAATATAGGATGAGATCCGCTTTGTGCAAATGTGTAAGATGTACCGGTCAGAACTAGCGATTTGCTGGCATCAGAAGGCAACAAATCTATTTTGCTGGTACCGCCGTAAATGATGTTGCCACCAGGAGTTTGCAACTGGAAGGCCACGTCCGTGCTGACTGGAACGTTGGAACGATTGAATACATCGATGCCAAATTGAATCGACTTGGTCTCGCCGACGTTAGCAAAACGTGGTTTCGGCGATACCGTTACGCTGCCGATCTCTGTTGTGGGATCAATCACGATACTTGCCTGTCTGTCGATATTTTCCAGGCCACCGGCTGTGCCTGTAGAAACAGTTCCCAAGATGGAATAGGCACCAGGCGCATTTGCATTAGTACTCCAGGGTATGGTCAAACTGGTGTCGCCGGGCGGAAAATCAAACTGGCGCACCAAACCACCTTGGGCATTGGTCCAGGTTGCATCCACGTTATCAACTATCTGACCTTGTGCATCAACAATAGCCGCCTTGAAGGTGCCCGAACGAGTTTCGGTACTGGTGTTGCGCACATTGATCTGAATCGCGACCGGTTTATAAGCACCGTAATGGGTCTGGCTGGTAATCAGGTCGCCAATGGAAAGCACGCTGGCTGTTTGCGGTGCCAAAGAGAAATTTTGCACGAGGTCAGATGGTGCGGAGACCTGCAAATTGATCGTTTGGGAGTTATATCCGACAGCACTAGTCCGCACCGAGAAACTGGTACCAGAGATATTATTAATGGAGTAGCTACCGTCCGCCGCCGTTGTTGCGGTATTGGACATACCGACGATCTGTACCGATGCCCCTGCGATTACAGCATTGGACGTATTGACGACTTTCCCTTTGATGCTAGTGCTGGTCTTGACTGGCATCAGGGTAACGGTTCCAGCATCAACGACACTACCAGCAGAAGCAGTAAAGATTTGCGTGACCGAAGTATAACCTGACAGTGAGAAAGTGGCAGTATAACTACCGGGATTCAAGGTTTGATCAAACTGCCCATTTGCGGTTGTCACAGCGTTGCTATTTGCCGCGCCACCAATCTGTATGGCTACACCCGCCAACGGCGTATTTTGTCCAGCGGATACGACCTTACCTGTAAACCGGATGGTGCCTGGAGTGGTTTCGTTATTGGCATATAACACTGGCGCAAACAATACAGTTTGCCCTGCCGCGACCGTACCGCTGGATGAGGCAGTTTTATAACCAGTCAGGCTGGCTGAAATCGCAAAGGCGCCGGGCGATGGCACGATGAATTCATAACGTCCATTAGCGTCGGAAGTCGCGTTCAGCGTTGCCGCCCCTGACAAGGATATGGCCACACCGGGCAATGCCGAGCCATTCGTCGCAGTCACTTGACCGCGAATAATACCGGTACCTGCAAGTTGGGCCAGCTTGACTATGCCTGCATCGCTTATCTGACCCGCGACAGCGCTATAACTGGCATTTTTGGAAGTATAGCCAACACGGGAGTACGTTACTGAGTAATTCCCTGACGCCAAGCCATTAAAGGCAAACCGCCCGGACACATCGGTTGTCGCTACTTGATTTGATGTACCGGACAAGGTTACAGCCGCACCAGGCAAAGGTACATTGGTGGCATTATCAACCAGTTGTCCTTGCAAAACGCCAGCGCTGCCCGGTGATCCAGCTTGTCCAGAGAGCACGCGCAATACCAGGGCCGTCAGGAAAGGATCGGCACTCCAGCTGCCATCTGCCCCCTGCTTCGATACCAGAAAATTACGCCCATTAGTGCGTACCGCAGCATCCGTTGTCACCGGCACAATACCGGCCATAACAAGCGCAGTGAGGTAGGTATTGCCTGACCAGCTGCCGTCGGCAGCTTGCTGTTGTTGCAACCAGGACGCCAGCGCCCTGACAATAGCGGTGTTACTACCATCCGACACAGTTTGCAATGCAAGCAAAATAATAGCGCTGCTGTATTTGCGATTCCAGTCATTTGGCCCAGATGCACCACCATCGGATGCGAGCTGGGTGACGAGATAGGCGCGTGCACGATTAGCGGCGTCATTCACCCCACCGTTAGTTTGCGCTAATGCCAATACTGCCCATGCTGTATCAACGACATTACTGGAGTAATACGATGCACCGCCAAAGCCGCCCTCCACGCCTTGACGTGTGAGCAGCAGATCCAGTAAATTCGCCGGATCCTGGCCATTGGCCCTCAATGAAATAATCTTGCGTGCGAGGTATTCGGTATTGTTTTCGGTGTCTGCGGCAATACTTGATACCAAGCTAGTCGGCAACGTCGCCAACAGTTTCAATGTTTGCGCGGCTTCTGAGCGCGCCTGCAAGGGAGTTGCAATGGATTGCGCCTCACCACTGAGTTTGCCGTCGGCTTGTACCTGCGCATTGAGCCATTGCAGGCCATTGGCCATTTGTGCTGTAGTTTGCGCATGAGCCCTATTTACCAATAAGGCCAACAAAAAAAGAACGCCAACCAACAAGTTTCGCGCAAAAGTACCAACATTTTGAAGCACAGCAGACCCCTGAAATAAACGCACTGAGCCGAACCTCAGTAGTAAATTTGAGAGATCGCAGATAGACGTTAAAAATTTGAACCCGGATAGTAACTATTGTTACAATTTGTGGCAAGTACTAAATTCCCCATAACTGGTATCACTACTAGTGATATCTGAAGAATACTCAGGAAGATGCACAAAAAATAATTTTTCTATAGCAATATTAATTAAAAGCAGCATTTTAAATTTCTGCTTTTTTTATAAAGTGGTATTACTGCTACTTAAACAACAATGGTGCCACACCACGCATTTTCAGTTACATTTAAAGTACTTTAAATACCCATTCCTGGTAGCTTTTTTTATTTTCGAAACCCCTCAATGAGGCCGGAAACTGGGCGATCTTGATCGGCGCACGTTCTGATTTACTGTGGATACCGATAATGCCTTTTCCATCAGGCGACAACAGCAAACCCCAATCCGCCTGCAAAGTGACTGGATCAAGATAAAGCTGGCGTACATGGTGGCGTGGCATGGGATAACGCGGGTCGCGCAGCAAGTCATTGAGTGATGCAGGAGCCCTCAGCCCGCCAGGTGGCGTGGCATTGGCGTAACTCAGCAAGGCTTGCTGGAATTGTTGTCCGATGAAAAGCAAGTCTTCTTCTGCTGCCCGCCTTTGCATCAGGCTATGAACTTGCATGGTGGCCAATGCGGCAATCGATAACAAGGCCAGGCTCAATAGCAGACCAAGATAAGCCATGCCGCCTTGATGGAATGCTGACTTGCTCCGCCGGAGCTTGACTTTGGTATTTTTCTGCATGCGCTCATTCAAAGGGAACGATAAGCCGTACCGTCAGCACGCTGGCCTTGCGCGCCACTTTGTATGTTGTAGACCTGCCCTTGAGCACCATCCACCGGCGCAATAATTTGCCAGCTCGTCGTGCTTTCTGTGATGGGGTCTATGGGTAAATCTTTCAGGTACTTACGCTCAACAAGTTCCTCCAGGTTTTCTGGATAGCGGCCAGTGTCTGCGTAAAATTTATCAATGCTTTCCCTCGTTGTGCGCAGATTTTCTACCAGCACGGCTTCTTTGCCTTTATCCAGACTCTGATAATAACGGGGCAATGTCAAAGTGCTTAGCAAGGCGACAATCGCGAGCACGACCAGCAGTTCTATCAATGTAAAACCACTGCTTCGCTTATATTGCACAGATAAATTCATTTGTGTTCGCATGTCTTCACCATTGCCTGTAGGCGATGCCGTTCAAGCCTTGTTGTGAGTTGGTTGAATAAACGTCATACACATCGTCACCCTCTTGTGGATCATTCGCCTCACTGGCATAACTGCGCTTGCCCCAACTGGCAGCGGCATCCAGATTAAGATTAGCTTGCAAAGGGTCGCGCGGCAAACGGCGCAGGAAATATATTTTCCTGTGACCGGGATCGCGCTGATCAACAACACCTTCTACCAGCATATCCAGATTTGCCGGGTAGCCAGTTGAATTGAAATTTTTGAGAATGCGCCCTTCATCACTCAGGCGTTTGTACTGGTCTATTGCTGTACGTATTTCACGCAGAGCCAGCTTCAATTCTTTCTCTTTGCCACGCTGTACAGCTATCTGCGCAACGGGCATGGCAATGCTTGCCAGCAGGCCTAAAATTGCCAGGGTAATCAGCAATTCTATTAAAGTGAAGCCATTTGCGGTTGCACGTTTCATGTCGTTTGTACTTATTTATGCTCTTTTTATGCCTTTAACTGTCAGGGCAGAATTTCAACATTAAAAGGCAGCAAGGCCTGGGCCTGCAAATTACGCCCCGCCACACCAACTGGCGTAACAGACAGTATTTTGAGTGGCGTTGATTCTGCCGCCGCCATGGCGCGGAAGTTGATGGTCATCAGACTACCCGGGCTGCTGGCACCGCCAGAAGTGCGTGTGTTACTGACAGTCACTTGCCCTTTGGGATCTATCGAAGCATTAAAATTGGTGGGTGCCCCGCCCTGTTTCAGGAAGATGCCTTCGTTCACATTCACCACTTGCAAGACATTGGGATCAAAACCCAGAATGAGCGGCACGCTGGTAACGAGCTGATCTGATTGCATGATCAACTGCAATGAAAATACATCGCCAATTTTTACGCTACGCGGCCCCTGCCATTCCATTTGCGGCATACCTACATTGGCAATGCCACCTGTGCCCGCTATACCACCATTGATGCCACCCACGCCACCATTGATACTACCAGCACCGTTTGCATTGTTATTGCCCCCACCAAGGCCATTAGCCGGATTGGCATCAGTTTTTACAGTGCTCTTTGCTGCGTCATATGAAGTGCTGCCAGGAACCGCGTTTGATGCGGGCGTAGTGTCGGACATTTCTGGCCTGATCCTGAAGCTGCTATCGGTACCTGACTGGAATTCGGCATTGCGCAATTCTGGTTGTTGAATGTTGCGTATCAGATGCGGTGTAATCGAGAGTACGATTTCAGTTTTCTGACTATCATCAAGCTGACTGCCAAACAAGCGGCCAACAACTGGCATTTCACCAAGGCCTGGCACTTTGGTGCCTGAATTGCGTTCTTCATCATTGATCAGGCCTGCCAATATTTGTGTCTCACCATTCTTCAGGCGCAGGACTGTGCTGGCTGTCCTGGTGCCTATTTGATAGGCGACCGAGCCAGATTGTGTCTTTAACTGATTAGTCAGGCTGCTCACTTCGAGCGCTATCTTGATGCCAACGTCATTATCGAGATAAATGGTTGGTTCGACTTCAAGCTTCAAGCCCACTTCAATGTAGTTGATATTTTCAGAAACAAAACCAGTGGACGTGGCAGTGGTGGTGATATTAGGTACACGCTCACCTATCAGTATTTTGGCTTTTTCACGGTTTTTGGCACGTATGCGCGGGTTGGCCAAAAGATTGGCATCACCCACTTCACGCCTGGCCTTGACGGACACTGGCCCAAGAGTAGCACTGATGGTGGACGGATTGAGATTGGTTTTCAAATCACGCAAGGTCAATGCACCGCCAGCTGCCGATGATATAGGCGCAAGGCTGAGTGAACTTGGCCATTGCATGCCCAGTTCCAGCAGGCGGGTGCGTTTTATTTCCAGTATTTCAACCTCAAGCATCACTTCTGGTTCAGGCAAGTCTTGCAGGGCGATGATTTTTTCCGCCAATTTGATGGCATCAGGGCTATCCCTGAGGATGAGCATATTGAGTTTTTCATCGACAACGATGTCACGTGTCTTGACCAGTGTTTTGAGTGAGTTCGATACGTTTTTGGCTTCTGCATTAGTCAGGTAGAAACTTTTGACGACCATCTCCTGATATTCTTTTTGTTTGGCTGCAGTATTGGGATAGATCAGGATAGTGTTTCCATCCAAAACCTGCTTCTCCAGTTGATTGGTCAGCAATGTGAAATGGATGGCTGATTCTATCGTGCTGTTCTTCAAGAACAATGAAGTACGCTGATCAGTTTTGACATCACGGTCAAATAAAAAGTTAATGCCCGACGTGCGGGAAATCACTTCAAAAACTTGCTTGACCGGCGCGTCACGGAATTCAATATTGATGGTTTTTCTGTAAGCTGCGTTTAACCTTGTTTCTTGCGGTGCCTGCACGACAGACTCGGCGACCATCCTGGCCAATTTATTGGCTGCTACACTACCAGGGTTTTCTGCCAGCACTTTTTTAGTCAGGGCTTGAGTACGGCTGTATTCTTTCTTATCAAACGAAGCCTGCGCCTCGGCGATCAATACCGCATGTTGATCAAGTTGCTCCAGCTTGAATAGCCCCGCCCTAGCCTGTTCATTTGCCGGATCGATATTCAAAATTCTTTGAAAATGAGTTCTTGCGGCAGCCAACTTTTCCAGCTTGACTGACTGGTCTGCCTGCTCTTGCAAACTATAGATGATTTGTTCACGCGTTTTCAGGTAAGCCTTGCGATATTCAAGCTGGCCCGGTGCCTCTGCCATGGCGAACTTGAATTTCTCCAGACCGTCTTCAAGCTTGTCCTGTGCGATGAGGTCTTTGCCGTCACGATAGGCCATCTGTGCAGCACAGCCAAACAGCGAGATGCACACAGCCACCAGGGTAAGCAGTCGACGACACGGCAAGTGTTGAAATGATTTCATAAGTACTCAATTAGTTAATCTGCACTACCGATTTGCAAAGTCTGTACCTGATTCAAGGGCAGGTAGGTGATGCTCATCATGGTGGGTTTGATGGCATCAACACGGTAGATATTTTCGATAATAGTTTTTTCCTGGACGATAAAAGTCCGGTCACCACTGGACAGGTAAACTTCCATCTGGCCATCATCTGTCTTTTTACCCAGATAGCGAAATGGTAAAGGCGGTGCAGTTGGAGGCGGTGGCGGCGGTGGTTTCGCTGCAGGTGGCGGTGGCGGCGTCCAGTTTTGCGTACCAAAGAAGCTTTCATTACCCTTGTAGTCACCAGCGATTAATTGCTTTCTGTCGACAATAGTAGCAATTTCCTGCACCTGATTCGCGCTTGGCATCTTTGCTTTGGCATCCACTACTTTTGTAGCAGTAGGGCTTGTCTGTACCACCTGCCCCCTCTTTGCAGGTGTTACGGCTTCAACAATGTCGCTGTCAGGTGTTTTGTCTGCATAAAAGGCTACCCATACAGCCACGAGCAAGCCGCCGCCCAGTAAAATTTTGCGCAGGTTCATTCAAAACCCCTGCCAGGCAATGTCGTGTTTGTACCAACATATAAGGTGAACACCATTTTCGATTCGATCACAGGGCCATTGATGGCTTCACGCTTGAATGAAGTTTCATCCAGCGATGCAAATGGGATGGTCAGCAAAACCTGCTCTGCAAATTTGCGGATTTGCAAATAACTCCCCTTCACGGGCAATTGCACTTTGTAGGTGAAAAATCTGCCTGCACTGTTTTCTGCCAGCTGATACTCACCAGCTTTCAGGCTGACGCCTGCTTCATTGGCTAAATACAGTATGGTTTTCACTTGCTGTTCTACGTGTTTCTTTTCACCCAGCAATTCATAAAATGCATTCAGACGCTGCAAATTATCGTCCAGTACTGGCGTTTGTTTGGCCATGCTCAATTGCTGGCGTTTTATCTGCAGATCAGCTTGCTGTTCTTCCATCCTGTAAATCTGCTTTTGCATATAGGGCACGCCGCGCCACCAAGCCGTGCCAACTGCAAGCAGCAAGCACAGCAACAGTAATTTGAACCAGCCAAATGTGTGCCCTGACAACGCAATGGCGAGCCGGATTTGCCTTGGCAAGTTTGAAGCATTTCTTGCTTGGGACGTTGTCATTGCCTGACTCCGTCGCGCCATTGCACGTCAAATTGAAACCTGTATGGCTTATTCGGGTCTTGCTCATTGATTTCGTGTTTTTCAAGAATCACGGTGGTAAACAATTTTTGCTGTTTCAAGGTTTCGATATAAGCAATCATGTCGTCGCTGTTCTTTGTCTCTGCCACTGCTTTAAGACTGGCCTTTTGACTGTTCGGCGTTACCTGCAATAGGGCTACTTTGTCAGAACTGGCTTTTTCCAGGGCATCAAGCAAGTCTGTCCATGGCAGATTGAGTTTGGCAATTGCCTGATTGACCGCAATCACTTGTTCTTGCGGTAGCTTGAGTGGCGGCGTCTTCAATTGCTTCTTTTCAATTTTCTCTATGTCAGCCTGCAAGCTCTGCATTTTTTCTGCAGCATGCATACGATCTTGAAACAATTGATTACCACGCCAGACCAAACCACCCAGCAAAACCAGAACGAGCACAGTCAGCAACAGTACCGGGAATGAGGTGTAATGCAAACGTTTCGCGATTGAATCCGGGGCGAACTCTATCCGTATCGATGTCATGAAACTGCTCCCGCTCTGTTCTTCGGCAAAACCCTGACATCAGCACTACTGTCTGCTAGATCTTTTTTTGCGAGCTGATACTGGTCAGTCTGGCGCAACACGCTATATTGCCAGGTAGTTGGAATACGACCTGCAAGCAACAATTGTGCAGGTGGATTCAATTGATGCAGCATTGCTTCTCTTTGCAATTGGGTACGCAACCATGCATCGTCGCTGGCATCATGCAACAATATGGTTTTGACCATGCGCAAAGATCCGTCCTGAAATGCGGCCAGCGTCATCGCATGCTTTTCAACAGATACAAACCAGGTGTCGGTTGAAAATCTTTGCTTGCATTGGTTCCACATCCATACAAAGCGAGGTTGCAAGCTCAATATCCGCTGAGCCGATTTTTCACTCGCACCACTGATTTTTGCCAAAAGCGTCTTGGGAATGGCACAGACCAATGACGGTTTATTGCTTTGCCAGTCAGCACTGATGAGCCAGTCATCGCTGGTCACATTAAACAAAGTTTCCAGCCGCATCCGGGCTGCAGCGTGCAAATCCTTTACAGACTGCGCATGTGCGGGTGGCGCCAGCACAAAAAATTTGACCAGCACGTTGTCAAGTATTATTTCCAGTAAACCTTTTCTGTCTAGGTAATTGGCGAATGCCGACTCCCATTGCAGGCCAAAATCACTGACATCCTGCTCTATATCCAGCGGAAACGAGAGTGCAGCTTCAAGTTCCGGCGAGCGACGCAATTTTGCAGCTTGTCGGCTGATATGAATCTGCCCGACTTTGATATCGACCAATAAGGAAGAACAAAAGAATTTAAGCATGGAGCGTAATCCTTTTAATTTCTTCCAGCGTCGTATCGCCGCGCTTGACCATTGCCAACGCTGCTTCACGCAAGGTAGTAGTACCGTTGCGACGCGCAGCGTCCTTGATTTGCCTGATAGGACGTTTTTCGATAATCATTTCACGAATTTCATCCGTTAAAGTGAGTATCTCGGCAATGGCACGCCTGCCTTTATAGCCGGTTCCACGGCAATCGCCACAGCCCCGCCCTTGCCGGAAGTGGAAATCATGAACGTCTTCCGCAGTCAGGTTGACCCGCTTCAACATATGCTCATCAACACTGATTTCAGTCGAACAGTGCGGGCAATTGATGCGTACCAGACGCTGCGCCCAGATGCCATTCAATGCAGAGACAAAAGCATAAGGATCGATACCCATATGAGCAAAGCGGCCAAATACATCGAATACATTATTGGCATGCACGGTGGTAAGCACCAGATGGCCCGTCAATGCTGACTGCACGGCTATTTCTGCTGTTTCCTGATCACGGATTTCACCCACCATAATCTTGTCGGGATCATGACGCAAGATGGAACGCAAACCCTTGGCAAAGGTAAGCCCTTTTTTCTCATTGACAGGGATTTGCAATATGCCGGGCAATTGATATTCAACCGGATCTTCAATGGTAATGATCTTTTCGCGTCCGCTATTGATTTCTGACAGAGCCGCATACAGCGTGGTTGTTTTGCCTGAACCAGTCGGTCCTGTTACCAGTAGCATGCCATACGGCTCTTCTGTCAACATGCGCAGGGTAACCAGCGACGCCTCATCAAAACCCAATGCCTCAAGACTGAGTGCACCATAAGCCTCCACCATTGCACGCTTGTCGAGGATACGGATAACCGCATCTTCACCATGTATGCTGGGCATGATGGAGAGTCGCAAATCGATTTCCCTGTCATTAACCTCAATGCAGAAACTGCCATCTTGCGGCACGCGACGCTCTGAAATATCAAGTTCAGCCAATACCTTAAGGCGGGAAATTACCTGTTCCGCATCGGCAATACCGGTTGTCGAAGTGATGTGATCGAGTACACCATCAATGCGATACTTGACGCTCAAACCCTGTGCCGTGCTTTCCAGATGGATATCTGAAGCGCCAGCCTTTAAAGCATCATACAAGGTGGTATTGACCAGCTTGACTGCGGGACTGGCTGCTTCTGAAACAGATTCAAATGACAGCCTGGTGGCAGCCTTGCTCTCGCGTTTACTCGCTGCATCAAGAGAACCTGTATTTGCCAGGCTATCAGTTGTTCGTGCTGACTCTTCATGACGTGACAAATATGCCTGTATGTCGGTATTCAATGCCAGCCGGAACTGTATGGGAGATTTGGCGATAGAGCCAAGCCAGATCTGGACGTCGGGATCGAAAGGATCAGATATGACTGCAAACAAACAGTTTTGCGCGTCACGCAGTATCAGGCTTTGTTTTTGCATGGCACGGTTCAGTGGCAGCAAATCAAAAGCCGGTACGTGCGCCTGCAATTCCATCGTTTCCATCACGGGCATGTCGCAATAGTGACCCAGCGTCTGCAGTAACTTCCTGGCTTCAACTTGCGTCAGGTTCTGCAGGGCAAGCCACATACTGACGTGATGTTGATTGGCATAGTCCCTGGCTTGTTGGAGCAATTCTGGTGTAACCAGTACGCTAGTCATATTATCGAAAGCACTATTCATGAAAGACCGTCCGCCAAATCAAATATAGGCATATACAAAAGCACCACGATAGTGCCAACAATCAGGCCAATGACTGCCATCAGAATTGGTTCAAAACTACGAATGAAACGGTCTATCCAGCGCGTGATTTCGCCTTCATAAAAATTTGCCGATTGCGTCAGCATCTTCCCTAATTCACCAGTGCGTTCGCCCACTCTTAACAGCCGCTGCGAAATTGGTGTAGTCAGTTCATAACGTTCAAAAGCTTCAGACAACATGACACCAGATTCAATCGAAGTGGTCGCCTGATGTAGAGCCATCTGCATATTTGCGCCGACCATACTGGCAGCTGTATTCAAGGCAGCAACGATGGGAATACCACCATCCAATAACATACCCAGGGTCATATACAGCCGGGATAAAGAATAAATACGAATAGATTCACTAAACCCCGGGAATTTGGCGACCAGACCCAAAGCACCGTTTTTTTGCCACACGCCTTTGATGAAGATACCTAGTGACAAAATGCCTGCCAGACAAACCAGAGTAAATACAGAACCGTGTTCTGTCACAAAAGCCCCCCAATTCAGCAACAGTTGGGACGACCATGGCAGTGAACGCCCGGTACCTCGATAGACTTCAGCAAAACGCGGCACGACATACACCAGCAAAAAGAAGGTAACGGCGCCACCAACCAAAAACAGGATGGCAGGATAAATGAGAGAACTGATAATTTTATTGCGGACAACATCAATGCGCTGCTGATACTCAACAAATCGCGCCAATGAGGGGGACAGGCTGCTGGTACTTTCTGACGCTTGCACAATACCGACAAATAAACTTGGGAAATATTCTTCTTGCTCAGCCAATACCCGGGAAAAGCGCTTCCCTTCCTGCAAACCAGTCAGGACGGTAGACAATACAGCACGAATTTCCTGACTTTGTTCTTTTTCGAGCAAGGCTTCCAGTGCTTCGACTATAGTCAGGCCCGCATTGAGCAAAGCCAGCAATTCCTGGCTAAACAGGAGCAGAGAAAATTTACCAGGACTTACCCCGGAGCGACCAGATTTCAATATTGAAAGGGAACCGGTTTGCTGCAATGACGAGATCACCCAGCCACGGCCCTTTATCACCAGACGTACGTCGGCTTCAGTGCGCGCCTCAACGATTTCCTCAACGATTTGCTGATCAGGTGTCAGTGCCCTTATTTTGAAGCGCATAGTTTAATTTAAAAAGTTTGCGCCAAAAGCACCTAGTTACTAATTACTAATATCGGCGTCATCACCTGTGCCGCCTGCCTGACCATCTTTGCCGTAAGAGACAATTTCAAAATCCTTGTCTTTTGCTGGCGACAGATAGCGATAAGGACGTCCCCAGGGGTCAAGTGGAATGGATTTTTTCAAATAAGGTCCATTCCATTTTGTATTTGCAGATGGATTTTCCAGCAAACCAGTCAACCCCTCTTCGCTCGTTGGAAAACGCCCCACATCGATACGATAAGTATCCAGTGCTTTTTCAAACGCAGTAATTTGAGCCTTTGCAACCGCCGCCTCAGACTTGCCAATTTGTGCGAAATACTTTGGCCCTACATACGAAGCCAGCAAACCTATGATGACCACCACAACCAGCAATTCCAGCAGAGTGAAACCGGCGTTTCTTCGCAGCACGTTCCTGCCCGGGTTTGCTTTTGCTTGCGTTTTTGTTTGCGCCTTTGCTTGATCTATTGCGTTCACTTGATACCTGATCGTCTAGCCTGAGAGATGTGCTTCTGCAAAAATTTTCACTGAACTCACACGACGATCAGCATCAGAGCAACAATTCGGGAAATAAAAGAATGTGCCTAAATTTTAGACAGTCGGGGAGCTTAGCATAAATTTAATCGAAAAGGAAGCCCGGATAGTTGGGCCCTACTGGCGCATAAAAATGCCAATCAGATACAAAAAAGCCCTTGGACTCCAAAGGCTTTTCATATTCTGGCGGAGAGGGGGGGATTCGAACCCCCGATAGTATTGCTACTACGCCTGATTTCGAGTCAGGTACATTCAACCACTCTGCCACCTCTCCGGCTTGGTTGTTCGTCATAAACGAAGCCTTCGATTATAGCAAAGAACTTGCTCAAATCAAAATTAGCAATGTGACATAGTCAGGTGAATTAAAAACCTGACTATACATCGCGACATGAAGATGTCATAAAGCAAGACTATATTCTGATGCAATGCGGCAAGCTGTAGCTTGTAACTGTGACTGCATTTGGCATTTCAATATTGGGATTAGCTTCAATGGAAAGTTGTATAGCGGGAGATACTGTGGATTATCTGTCTCAGCAAAACCTGGTATCAGAGCAAGACATCGGCCAGATCGGCGTACAGTCTGCCGCGCTGATGCTGACGCATTTGCAACGCATCATTGAGCAGCGCCTATTGACTGCACGCTTCCAGCCCATCGTGCAGATGCAGAATGGCGACATACTGGGTTATGAGGGCCTGATACGCGGCCCATCTGACAGCCCCTTGCACTCCCCTGTCAATTTGTTTAAAGCAGCATGGGACAATAATCTGACGGTGACGGTAGAACACCTGTGCCGCCGTATCGTGCTGGAACAATTCGCTGCACAGAAATTGCCTGGCAAGTTGTTTTTGAATGTCAGCCCCGAATGTCTGCTGCAGAGAGATGTGCGCTATGGTGAGACGCTGGATTATATCCATGAACTGGGCATCAACCCTGAGCGCGTCATCATAGAACTGACGGAGTATCAACCCACGCATGACTATGCCTTGCTGTGTGAGGCAGTCATCCATTATCGCGAGATGGGTTTTGAGATTGCGATTGATGATCTGGGTGAAGGTTTTTCCAGTTTGCGTTTGTGGTCAGAACTAAAGCCTGACTATGTCAAGATCGACATGCATTTTATCCAGGGCATAGATCATGATCCGGTCAAGGCGCAGTTTGTACGCTCGATACAAAGCATCGCCGAGAAATCTGGCACGCGCGTCGTTGCGGAGGGTATAGAAACCCAGGCCGAGTTACTGGCTGTGCGGGACCTTGGTGTGGCCTGTGGCCAGGGTTACCATATCGCCCGCCCCCACCCTACCCCTGCGCGTGCGGTATCAGCTGAAGTGGCGCGGATTTTAACCCCAAATCAGTATCAGGCAGCACGACGTACATCAGGCAGTTTTGAACAGGCTGTCACGGTAGAAAAGATTTTAAAGACGCCACCGACCATTTCTTCGCGTATGCTGAATAACCAGGTCGATGACATCTTCTTGCAACATCCAAAATTGCAAATCATCCCAGTGGTGGATGATGGCATGCCTGTAGGCCTGATCAACCGTTACCACATGATAGATCGCTTCGCCCGCCCTTATCAGCGCGAATTGTATGGCAAAAAACCTTGCACGGTCTTCATGGAAGCGCATCCTGTCATCGTCGATAAAAATACCAGCATGCAGGATGTCAGCCACATCATTGTGGAAGCCAATCCCGAGCAATTAATCAATGGCATTATCATCACCGATCAGGGGTATTACATCGGTCTGGGTAGCGGGCCGGATTTGATGCGCGAGATCACGCAAATGCAAATCAATGCGGCGCGTTATGCCAATCCACTGACACAATTGCCAGGCAATGTTCCTATCAATGAACATATTGATGTATTGCTGCAGAAAGAGCAGTCTTTTTGCGCCTGCTATTGCGACCTTGACCATTTCAAACCCTTTAACGATGTCTATGGCTACCGCCGTGGCGACGACATCATTCAAATGACCAGCGATGTATTGAAACAGCACTGCGATCCGCAACTGGATTTCATTGGCCACATCGGTGGCGATGATTTCATTATCCTGTTCCGCAGCGAGGATTGGGAAGTACGCTGTCAGGCCATACTTGCGAGTTTTTCTGCTGCCATTCATGACTTTTACAGTAATGAAGACCGTGAAAGAGGTGGTTACCTCAGTGAAGACAGGCAGGGTAAGAAAGTCTTTTACCCACTCGTGAGCTTGTCTCTTGGTGTGGTTAAGTCAAGGGCGAACCGCTATTACTCACATCATCAGATATCCATCGCTGCATCCGATGCGAAGAAGCAGGCCAAGAAAATTCATGGCAATAGTCTGTTTGTAGATCGACGTTCTGAAATGGATTTACTCGTAGGCTAAGCCGTAATCTGTCAACAAAAAACGCGCTTCACTTTATGTCGTGAAGCGCGTTTTTTATAGAGCCAGGCCTAATTAAGCTGTTGGCGCCAGTTTTTCCAGACCACCCATGTATGGGCGTAAAGCTGTAGGGATGACGACAGAGCCATCAGCCTGCTGATAATTTTCCAGCACGGCGACCAGAGTGCGGCCAACTGCCAATGCAGAGCCGTTCAGGGTATGTACCAGTTCTGGCTTGCCTTGCGCATTGCGGAAGCGGGCTTGCATACGGCGCGCCTGGAAGTCGAACATATTCGAGATTGAAGAAATCTCACGGTAAGTGTTTTGTGCTGGCAGCCACACTTCCAGATCGAAAGTCTTGCAGGCACCAAAGCCCATATCGCCAGTGCACAAACTCATGACGCGATAAGGCAACTCCAGCTTGGCCAGAACAGCTTCAGCATGACCTACCATTTCGTCCAGGGCTTCCATGGACTTTTCTGGATGAACGATTTGTACCATTTCGACTTTGTCGAATTGATGCTGACGTATCATGCCGCGCGTATCACGGCCCGCACTGCCCGCTTCAGAACGGAAGCATGGTGTGTGTGCCGTCATTTTGATAGGCAATGCATCGGCAGCCAGTATCTCGTCGCGCACGGTGTTGGTCAGTGTGACTTCTGAAGTCGGGATCAGATAAAACGTTTCGCCTGCGCCCTCTTGCCCACCTTTTTTCACTGCGAACAAGTCTTCTTCAAATTTGGGCAACTGACCTGTGCCACGCATGGAATCTGCATTGACCATGTATGGCGTATACATTTCGGTATAGCCATGTTCCAGTGTTTGCATGTCGAGCATTAACTGGGCCAGTGCACGATGCAGGCGAGCCATGCCACCCTTCATGACGGAGAAACGGGAGCCTGTCAGTTTGACTGCAGTTTCAAAATCCAGACCCAGGGCAGAACCAATGTCTACATGATCCTTGACTTCAAAATCAAAGGCACGTGGTGCGCCGACTTTGCGCACTTCCACATTACCGGTTTCGTCCTCACCGACAGCAACAGATTCATGTGGCAGGTTCGGAATGGTTTGCAGGAATGCACTCATCCGCACTTGCACATCGCTCAAATGCGCTTCGGATGCTCTCAACTCTTCTGGAATACTGGCCGCTTCAGTCATCAATGCGGAAGTATCTTCACCTTTGCTTCTGAGATTACCGATCTGTTTGGAGATGGTATTTTTCTTGCCTTGCAATTCTTCAGTGCGGGACTGGATTTGTTTGCGTTCGGCTTCGAGGGCATTAAAGGTTTCTACATCCAGCTGGAACTTGCGGGTAGCCAGGCGCGCTGCCACATTGGCAATATCTTTGCGCAAAAGTTGAATATCTATCATGATTTTAAGTGCAGTAAACTAAGCTAATTGACTATTGTATCAAGGGATGGGCATTTCCCCTATTTTCAGGTAGAAGGAAATGCCGTTTTTATATCAATACCTGACCAGGCTACGATAAGTCAGCTTGGTATTACCTTCGGCAGGTACGCTGATTTTCCACACTGCGGTATTGCTGGCGCCCTTGGTATAAGGATGACTGCTGTTCAAGACTTGCCAGTCACCTGGCATGGGTTCTTGCACGGTAACGACAACAGCTTCTTTCTTTGCATTCTTCAATACCAGCTCGTAGGCGCTCTCAAATACATAATTGTATTTGCCTGTTCCTGCGAGTTTTTTAAAGTCTGTCTGCTTTTTGTCTGCGGTCACATCAAAGGCTTCGCCCAGTTTAAGGCGGACTTTTTCATTCTTTGGTGTGTGATCCACGTTATCTTCACCGATGAATTGCGCATTGCCTGCACCATCTTTTTTGTAAACGCGCACGACACCTTTTGGTAAAGGCATGCCCAGATGCGAGGCTTCTTTATTATCGAATTCGACAAAGACGCCTATCTTCATTTTTTGACCAAGATCACCGTAACTGCTTTGGTAGTAATAATCACTGCCTGTCAGCAGCAACTCTTTACGGGCGGGAACTCCGGAAGCAGTCAACAAAGCTACTTGCTTGGTCTGATTTTCTGCAATGGTGGTTGGCCTGTCCAGTGTGTAGAGGTGATATTCAAACAGAGATTCTTCCGCCATGGCTTTTTTGGCCATCATGGCTTGCGGGGCATCCAGTCTTTTAACTGCACTACCGCTAACCTCTATCCTTTGCAGTACCTGATGCACATCACCTGCCACCAGTTGCAGCTTGGCATTGCGGTAGGTCGTGCCACTGGTATTGCCCAGCGTGACCCAGCCTGAAATATCAAGCTTGTCATCAGCAGCATTCAGTTCAACGACATAATCTGCCTTCCAGGACAAGCCACCAGTCAGATAACTGAGCTCCACATCCTGTTGTTGTGCGCCATTGTTATCGAGTGCCATCACCAGGGTAGGACGATCACGCAAATTTGCTGGTACATCGGGATAAACAATACGGCCTGGCATACCGGTTTCTATGCGATCACCTATCTTCAACACGACGCCATTGTTGGCAGACAAGACTTCTGCCGATTCTTTGGTCTCGATGCCAGTTGCCGGGTTCATGCGGACAATGCTGACTTGACGCCCTACATATTTTTCCAGCAGTTTTTGCGGCGTCAGCAAATCGAAATTAAAATTTTGTTCGACAACAGACAAGCTGCCTGGCGCTGACAAGCTGCGCAGCAAGGCAGTTTCAGCGCGCATCTTGGCACTGACATCGCGGAAAGCCAGTGCGCTTGCACCGCGTTTCAAAGGCAGCTTACGCTGATCCTTGATCAGGGCCAGATTTTCATTGTAGATAGTGACAGCAACTTCTTTCTGGTCGGCCAGGGTACTGCGTTGCTCTTCTGTCTGGGCATAGACAGAACCTGCCAGTGACAATAACAATAGGCCTGCACTTGCGGTAAATGTTTTATTCATGAAAGTCCTTGTTATGATTATTGGTTTGCAATGAGATATAAAAGAATGAAACTCAGACGATTGAAATCTAAACGAATGAAGCTTAAACAATTGAAATTCAGACGAAACTGAAATTACTTGGCCTGATCATCCAGGCTGCGCAAATATGCGAGTTTTTCTGCTATCTTGATTTCCAGCCCACGCGGCACAGGGTGATACCAGGATTCATTCTCCAAACCTTCAGGCAGATAGGTTTCACCTGCGGCGTAGGCATCTGGCTCATCATGGGCATAGCGATACAATTTACCATAGCCCAGTTCTTTCATGAGCTTGGTTGGTGCGTTGCGTAAATGCTCTGGTACGACACGGGACTTGTCTTTGGCGATCATGGCGCGCACGGCGTTATATGCTTTGTAGACTGCATTTGATTTGGCAGCACAAGCCAGATAGATTACTGCTTCTGCCAAGGCCAGTTCACCCTCAGGTGAACCCAGTCTTTCATAGGTTTCTGCCGCGTCGAGGCAAATGCGCAAGGCGCGCGGGTCAGCCAGGCCTATATCTTCTGAGGCCATGCGTAATATGCGCCTGGCCATGTAGCGCGGGTCGGCACCGCCGTCAAGCATGCGTACCAACCAGTACAAGGCCGCATCAGGGTTGGAGCCACGCACCGATTTATGCAAGGCAGAAATCTGGTCATAAAAAGCATCACCACCTTTATCAAAGCGGCGCAAGGCATCACCCAGGCATTCGCCCAGCAAACCCTGGTCTACAGTATCGAGATGCTTGGCCAGCGCTGCATGGGCAACGATGTCGAGATTATTCAGTAATTTACGGCCATCACCATCAGCGCTGGAAACCAGGCTGGCCATGGCTTCTGGCGTCAGCGTCAAGCCATCCAGCTCACGCTCACAGGCGCGCACTACCATGGCTTCGAGGTCTTCGTCTGTCAGTGATTTAAGTACATACACTGAGGCACGTGACAACAAGGCGCTATTGACTTCAAATGAAGGATTTTCCGTGGTCGCACCGATGAAAGTAAACAAGCCACTTTCCACATGCGGCAAAAAAGCATCTTGCTGGCTCTTGTTGAAGCGATGGACTTCATCGACAAACAGTATGGTCCTGCGATGGGAGGCTGCCTGCAATATCTGGGCACGTTCTACCGCTTCGCGTATGTCCTTGATGCCTGACAAGACTGCCGACAAGGCAATGAATTCACATAGAAAAGCATCTGCCATGAGACGCGCCAGCGTGGTCTTGCCTACGCCTGGCGGGCCCCACAAGATCATCGAATGTGGTTCACCTGATTGGAAAGCAACGCGCAAAGGCTTGCCTTCGCCCAGGATATGCTGCTGGCCAATGACATCATCCAGCGTAGCCGGGCGCATGCGCTCAGCCAGTGGGGCAGGCTTTTTGCGCGGGTTATTGTGCAACATATTCATTAAATGCTATTACTGGCGAAATACATCCGCACCGGCAGGCACGACAAACTTGAATTGCTCAGGCTTCAGCACAGGATTTTTTTCCAGATTCTTGAGGGTCAGGGTAGAAAACTGACCGAAATTGTCGTGCAGTTCCAAAGCAACAGGAACGCCATCTTTCATACCTATGCCTATGGTCTCAAACTGTGAATCCTTGGCTTTGGGCGTGGCTTCCAGCCACTCCAGGCCTTGCTTCGCACCGACCTCCTTGAAATTGAAATTCTTGTCCAGATCAGCCGCGCCAGCACTGCCAAACAAAATGGCTGCGGGACTGGAACCCAGGGAATTGCCTAGCGGTCGAATCGTGACCTGATTCAAGTCTTTATCGTAGATGTACAGCTTTTCACCATCTGCCTGCAAAAGTTGTTCATACGGCTTCACATATGACCAGATAAACTTGCCCGGGCGGGCGAACACAAAATTGCCTGTCGCCGTCTTGCTGATCTTGGGATTGCCATCAACCATTTTGATTTGCTGTTGCGTAAATTCACCCTTGGCGCTTTTATTGTTGGTAACGAAGGATTTGAATTGTTCAACTGCAGCAGCGGACGCCCATGCCGGTATCATGGCAAGTGCAAACGCACCTGCTGCCAGTTTTGCCATCATGTTTGCTTGTTTCTTCACTGATTTATCCTATTCTGTCGCTGCTATTTTGCGGCAATTATTCTGTCGCTTTATTCTGCCGCTTTATTCTGTATTCCCGGCGGGAACCAGGATTTCACGGTTGCCGTTAGACTGCATGGTAGATACGACACCACTTTGTTCCATTTGTTCCAGCAAACGGGCGGCGCGGTTGTAACCTATGCGTAAATGCCTTTGCACCAGCGAGATCGAGGCGCGGCGGTTCTTGAGTACGATGGCAACCGCCTGGTCATACAAAGCATCGGCTTCACCACCACCTGCGCCAGCACTCTCGCCACCTGCTTCGCCTCCCTCTTCCAGCGTACCGCCTTCGAGTATACCTTCTATGTAATTTGGCTCACCCTGTGATTTTAAGTATTCAACAACACGATGTACTTCTTCATCGGACACAAAAGCGCCGTGAACGCGGATAGGCAAACCTGTGCCAGGTGGCATATAAAGCATGTCACCCATACCCAGCAGAGCCTCGGCGCCCATCTGGTCAAGAATTGTGCGCGAATCTATCTTGCTGCTGACCTGAAAAGCAATACGGGTAGGGATATTCGCCTTGATCAGGCCAGTGATCACATCTACCGATGGTCTTTGTGTCGCCAGTATCAGATGCAAGCCTGCAGCACGGGCTTTTTGCGCAATACGGGCAATCAATTCCTCTACCTTTTTACCGACCACCATCATCAAATCAGCCAGTTCATCAATAATAATGACGATGGTTGGCAGTTTTTCAAGGGGCTCTGGCGCATCTGGCGTCAGGCTGAAGGGATTGGGGATATGCACTTCCTTGCGTGTTGCCTCGGCAATCTTGGTGTTATAGCCAGCCAGATTACGCACACCAAGTTTGGACATCAGCTTGTAACGGCGCTCCATCTCTGCCACAGCCCAGTTCAGGGCATGGCCTGCCTGGCGCATGTCGGTGACCACCGGTGCCAGCAAATGCGGTATGCCTTCATACACTGACATCTCCAGCATTTTTGGATCAATCAGTATCATGCGCACATCGTTAGGGTCTGACTTGTACAGCAGTGAAAGGATAGTGGCATTGATACCCACAGACTTACCAGAACCTGTAGTACCCGCTACCAGCAAATGTGGCATCTTGGCCAAATCTGCACAGATAGGAAGACCGCCAATATCTTTGCCCAATGCCACAGTCAGACTCGATGAGCTGTCGTTATAGACCTTGGAACCCAAAATCTCGGTCAGGCGCACAATCTGACGTTTGGGATTAGGCAATTCCAGACCCATGTAATTTTTACCTGGTATGGTTTCAACCACGCGTATGGATGTCAACGACAATGAGCGCGCCAGATCACGTGCCAGGTTAACGATCTGACTACCCTTGACGCCGGTAGCTGGTTCAATTTCATAGCGGGTAACCACAGGGCCGGGATAAGCAGCCACGACCTTGGCATCGACACCAAAGTCTGAGAGTTTTTTCTCTATCAGGCGACTGGTGAATTCCAGAGTTTGCACACTGACAGTTTCCTGCACTGGTGGCGGTTCATCCAGCAAAGACAAAGGTGGCAGATTCGTGTCCGGTAGTTCATTGAACAGCGACACCTGCTTTTCTTTTTCTACGCGTTCTGAGCGCTGCACGGCAACTACTTGCGGCTCTATGCGTATTGGTGTCGCCTCGACGATTTTGGCTCTTTCCTGCACTACGACTTCTTCACGCTTGACGGCGGCAGTCTGACCAACGCGCCGGTCTTCTGCATCAGCATGTTTGCTTTGCACGAAAACAAAAGCCCATTCTATGCCCCCACCTATACGCTCTGCTATCGTCAGCCAGGATACGTGAAAGTAGAGGCTGATACCCAAGGCAATCATCAGCAACAAGGCCAGTGTCGCGCCAGTGAAGCCCAGCGCTGCAAAGCCGGCATTGCCTATCAATTCACCCAGCACCCCACCCGGCCCTAATGGCAAAGCCACTTTGAGACTGTGCATGCGCAAGTATTCCAGGCCCATGCTGCCAGCCAATAGCAAGCCAAACCCGACATTACGCACCAGAATTTCAGGAAAACCAACATCAGGCTCAGGTTCAGGATTCAGCTTTACCCTTTGCGACAAACTGCTATAAGAAATCCAAACCTGGCGGCAGGCAAATACACACCACCACCACGCTGACATGCCGAATACATAAAACAGCACGTCAGATAGCCAGGCCCCAAATTTGCCAGCAATGTTGTGTATGCGTGGGATATCTACCGACCTTGACCAGCCCGGGTCTTGTGTGGAGTAGCTTGCCATGATCAGTATCAGGCAAATGCAAAATGCCGCCAGGGCTATCCATTTCGCTTCCATCAACAGAACCAGAAAGCGGTTTGGTGGCGCTGCAGGTGCTGCAGTTTTCTTGCTTCGAGTATAAGCTTCGTTACCAGTAGTCATAAAACAGAGAGCAACCTCATTCGGACAGCTATCAAAAGCTGACAAGATAGCATGAAGCCGTGTATGCGCCAAACAAGTGCACTGTAACAGTTGAAACAGATACCCTGGCCCGGCACCCTACGGCGGGAAGACGACCACTATGAGGATAGTCTATAATTCATGCTTATCTCAGGATAGCGATGCAAAATCAGCAAAAAACTTGAAATTTGCATGAAAAACGCCATCTATTATCTGCAATTCAGCTAATCATCCACTTTTTATCAGGTCTGCTATGTCCACACCCAAACATGCCCGCGTATTAATTCTTGGCTCTGGCCCCGCAGGTTATTCCGCAGCTGTGTACGCTGCCCGCGCCAATCTGAAACCTGTACTGATCACCGGTGTAGAACAAGGCGGCCAGTTGATGACCACAACAGATGTAGAAAACTGGCCAGCTGACCCTATGGGCGTACAAGGCCCGGAACTGATGCAACGCTTTTTGCAGCATGCAGAACGCTTTAATACAGAAATCATTTTTGATTACATTCACACTGCCAAGCTGGACGAAAAACCGATACGCCTGATCGGCGACCAGGCGCAATACACTTGTGATTCCCTGATTATCGCTACTGGTGCATCTGCACAATACCTGGGCCTGCCGTCTGAGCAAGCCTTCATGGGCAAAGGGGTCTCTGCCTGCGCCACTTGCGATGGATTCTTTTACCGTGGCAAGGAAGTGGCTGTGGTTGGTGGTGGCAACACCGCTGTGGAAGAAGCCCTGTACCTGTCAAATATCGCCAGCAAGGTCACGGTCATCCACCGTCGTGACAAGTTCCGCGCAGAGGCAATCTTGATAGACCGCCTGATGGCCAAGGTTGCTGAAGGCAAGATCGAAGTCAAATGGAACCATACGCTCGACGAAGTCATCGGTGATGAATCTGGTGTAACCGGCATCAATGTCAAAGCGGCTGATGGAACAATTACCCCTATTACGCTGCATGGCGTATTCATTGCGATTGGTCACAAACCGAATACCAGCATTTTTGATGGTCAACTGGACATGAAAAACGGTTATATCAAAACCCGTACCGGTACTGAAGGCATGGCAACAGCCACCAATGTACCGGGCGTGTTTGCTGCTGGCGACGTACAGGATCATATCTATCGCCAGGCCATCACCAGCGCAGGTACAGGTTGTATGGCAGCACTGGATGCACAACGCTTCCTGGAAGAATAAGTTTTAATCAAGGATGCAAAGCATGTCGTCTTTTAAAAACCTTGCTGACCTGAAGTCACTGAGTCAGCAATTAAAGCAGCAGGAAGAAAGCCGACTACGTGCCGAAGCAGAACGCCTGGAGCGGGAAAAGAAAGCCAGGGAGGAGGCGAATATTTTTCGTTCCAGCGTAGGCAAGGTGGAAGTGTTGAAGGCCGCAGTAAAACACCAGCCTGTACCTGCACGCCTGGAACCCCTGCCCTTTCAGCACATTGCAGATGAGCAGGCGGCATTGCAGGAATCTTTATCAGACGAGTTCGATGCCGACTCACTGCTGGAAACTGATGAAAACCTGAGCTACACCAGATCAGGTGTTGGGCAGGATGTCGTCAGGAAGCTCAGGAAAGGCCATTGGGTCATACAGGCGCAACTTGACCTGCATGGCTTGCGCCGCGATGAAGCCAGGGACAGTCTGGGAGAATTCCTGCGCAAATGCATGCGCAATGGCACGCGTTGCGTACGCATCATCCATGGTAAAGGACTGGGATCCATCAACAAGGAACCGGTACTGAAGCAAAAAGTCAGGAACTGGTTGATACAGAAAGATGAAGTATTGGCCTTTAGCCAGGCGACCGCTGCCGATGGTGGTGCTGGTGCCTTGATCGTGCTGCTAAAAGCCTGACAGCGGGCTTTAATGTTGCAGGCTTTGCATTCCTGCATTTACACTTCGTACTGCGCAATATAAGCATGGAGCATGACTAGCGACGCACTCTGCATCGCGTCGCTTAGTTTAGCTTAACTTAGGCAGTACTTAATTAAACCGCGTCTGGGCCAGTCTCCCCTGTCCTTATGCGTATTACCTGCTCCACATTCTGCACGAATATCTTGCCGTCACCTATCTTGCCTGTATGGGCAGCCTTGATGATGGCATCCACGACGTTATCGGTAATTTTGTCGTCTACCACGACTTCCACCTTGATCTTGGGCAAAAAATCGACGACATATTCTGCGCCACGATATAGCTCAGTGTGTCCTTTTTGACGGCCAAAGCCTTTGACCTCAACCACGGTAAGACCGGTAACGCCAACGTCAGCCAGAGCTTCACGTACTTCGTCAAGTTTGAATGGCTTGATAATAGCGGTAATTTGTTTCATTTCCCTCTCCTTAATATTACAAATTGAGTACACATTGAGCACGAATATTTGCGGATTAGTGCGAATTAATTTACTAGTCTCTGAATTTCGAAGTAATAGGATAACGCCAGTCGCGCCCGAATGCGCGATGTGTAATCCTGATACCTATAGGCGCCTGACGCCGTTTGTATTCATTGATTTTAATCAGGCGCGTGATACGCTCCACATCTTCTGTCTTATAGCCAGCCGCAACGATATCAGCGCGCGCCTTGTTTTCTTCCATGTACATGGACATGATGCCATCCAGAATGTCATAGGGCGGCAAAGAGTCCTGATCTTTTTGATCAGGCCGCAATTCAGCAGATGGTGCCCTGGTCAGTATCCGCTCGGGTATCACGGCTGACAGGGTATTGCGATAAGCACATAGGCGATATACCAGGGTTTTGGCAATATCCTTGATGACAGCAAAACCGCCTGCCATATCACCATATAGAGTACAGTAACCGACTGCCATTTCACTCTTGTTACCCGTCGTCAAAACAATGGAGCCATATTTGTTCGACAGGGCCATCAACAGTGTGCCACGTATGCGTGCCTGTATATTTTCTTCGGTAGTATCTTCCTTCAATCCGGCGAATTCCTCGCTCAGGGTGGAACGGAATGCGCTGAAGCAATCGCTGATGGATATCTCATCATAGCGCACACCTATGCGTGCCACCATATCACGCGAATCCAGCCAGGATATATCTGCCGTATAAGGTGAAGGCATCATGATGGCCCTGACCTTGTCGGCGCCCAGGGCATCCACAGCTATAGCCAGGACCAGGGCAGAATCAACACCGCCAGACAGACCGAGCAAGACACTGGGGAAACCGTTCTTGCCTACATAATCACGCACACCCATGACGAGCGCCTGATAGACCTCAGCCTCCAGCGACAAAGCTGCTTCCACGCGACCACTCAAAGGCTGAGCACCGTTAAATTCCACCAATTGCAAATCAGCTTCGCAGTGCTTCAGTTGGGCGCAAACCTGGCCTTGAGCATCCATGACAAAAGAATTGCCATCAAAAATCAATTCATCCTGACCGCCAACAAGATTGGCATACACCAGTGACAGACCTTGTGAAATAACATTGGCACGCATCACGTCGTAGCGCTGATGCTGCTTGCCCATATGGTAGGGCGAACCGTTTGGCACCAGCAGCACTTCTGCGCCCGCCTGTCTGGCCTGGGCAGGTGCATCTGGTTGCCAGGTATCCTCACAGATATTGACACCAAAATTCACACCCTTGATAGTGAATACACAAGCCTGGTTACCAGATGAAAAATAGCGTTTTTCATCAAACACCATATCATTTGGCAGGTCTCGCTTAAAATAACTGGCTAGTATTGCGCCATCCTGCAAAACAGAAACAGCGTTATAGCGCTTGCCATCCACCTCACTCGGGTGACCGACCAAAACCGCAAGACCAGGAAATAGCGTAAGCTGTTTCTTTAAGGTATCGAGTGCAATAGCAGTTTCAAGATAAAACGCCTGACGCAGCAATAAGTCTTCTGGCGGGTAACCCACCAGTGACAATTCTGGCGTGACGAGTATGTCTGCCCCCTGTTCAGCAGCGCGACGGGCATATTCTGTAATCTGTGCAGCATTACCGGCAAGATCACCGACAACACTATTCATCTGGGCAATGGCAACTTTGACTGTCATATTGGCAAATCTGTATTAAATCGAAAATGAAATCTGAATCTCCAGCCCCACATTATCGCATGCGCATCGTGACTTCACTGAGCGAGATAGCGCAATCATCATGGGATAGCCTGATTACGGATCAGACGCATGCCAATCCTTTTTTGTCTTATGCCTTTTTGAGCGCAATGGAGGAGTCAGGCTCAGCTACTGAAGAAACCGGCTGGCAAAGTTGTTTCATCACTATCTGGGATGGTGAACAATTGGAAGCCGCCCTGCCACTATATGAAAAAACACATTCTTATGGTGAATATGTCTTTGACTGGGCATGGGCCAGGGCTTTCGAGCGACATGGTCATGATTACTATCCCAAACTGCTGTCTGCCATCCCATTTACCCCGGTCACGGGCAGCCGTCTGCTGGCGCGTAATGAAGCAGCGCAACGTGCCCTGATCGCTGCCCTGCAAGAATTACAGCAAGTGGGCGAATACTCTTCCAGTCATTTACTTTTCCTGCCTGAAAACCAGGCTCGCCTGTTAAGTGAAGAAGGCTATCTGTTACGCAAAGCAGTGCAGTTTCATTGGGAAAATAAAGACTATCAATGCTTCGATGATTTTCTGGATACCCTGGATAAAAAGAAACGTAAAAATATCCGTGCCGAGCGCAGGAAAGTACATGATGCTGGCATACAGTTCCAGCACTTTTGCGGCAAGGAATTACAGGAAGAGGACTGGCGCTTCTTCAAGAGCTGCTACGACCAGACTTATGAAGAGCACCATTCAACGCCATATCTGAATCTGGATTTTTTCTTGCGCATAGGCAATACCATGCCTGAAAATATCCACCTTATTGTTGCATTGCGCAATGGCAATAAAATTGCTGCTTCCCTGCTTATCCATGATGAACAACGTGTTTATGGCAGATATTGGGGCTGCCTGGAAACACATCCCTGCCTGCACTTCGAAACAGCCTATTACCAATCCATAGACTTTTGCATAAAGGAAAGAATCGCTATTTTCGAAGGTGGTGCGCAAGGTGAACACAAAATGGCGCGTGGCTTTCTGCCAACGACGACCTGGTCAGCCCATCATTTGAGTCACCCAGAATTTGCTGATGCCGTTTCCAATTTTCTTGAGCGTGAATCCGGCGATATTGAACTATATTTAAATGACTTACTCGAACACTCACCTTACAAATTGTTGAAACACAATGAAGTAAGCGCTACTTGAAATTTTGCTTCGTTCAAGGCATCCTGTCGCCATGCAAAATAACTTTCTCTCGACACCAAATGCACCACCTGCTGCATTACCAAGCAAACGCGTAGGACGCTTTTATCTGAGCGAACGTCTGGGCATGGGCTCAAATGGTGCCGTGTATCTGGGGCACGACCCTGTCATAGACCGCGATGTCGCCATCAAAATATTTAGTGCGGGCAACAATGCTGCCGACAAAAAACAACGCGAACAGCAATTTATTAATGAAGCGCGTGCAGCTGGCAGATTATCCCATCCAAATATTGTGACAATATTTGACGCTTCCAGTGAAGGTGGTACGACATTTATCGCCATGGAATTTCTGCAGGGCAAGGATTTGCGGCACTTATTGGCCGAGGGCAAGCAATTCGACATTATTGAGACGGCCAATATCATACAAAAGATAGCTGATGCGCTCGCCTATGCCCATACCAATGGCGTGATACACCGCGACATCAAGCCTGCCAATATCTTTGTTTTACCTAACCAGCAACCCAAGGTTGTGGATTTTGGTATCGCCCGTGCACCTAATCGTGTGCTCGATGAAACCAGGGAACAGGCACACACTCTGTTCAACAATAATATTCTGGGCACACCCAATTACATGTCGCCTGAACAGGCCAACGGCAAACCAGTCAATGCATTAACAGATGTGTATTCACTTGGGACTGTCATGTATGAAATGCTGACGGGCCAAAAGCCATTTCAGTCGCAAGATGTAGACAAATTATTGCAACAGATTGTAAATAAAGTAGCGAAATATCCTTCAGAAATTCGCCCTAGCATACCGGACTCCCTCTCCAAAATTGTCATGAAGGCGATGCAAAAAGACGCGGCAGCACGTTATGAAAGTGCGGCTGAAATGTCCCTGGCATTGGAAAAATTCCTGGAACGCGACAGGAAACTCAAGCGCAAACGTCAAAAGCAAGGCAGCGATACGAGTGACTACAAGAGTGATGACACGCACAAAGTATCATGGTTGAGCTGGGCGGCATTTATCGCCGCGATCGTTGGCGTAGCTGCATATCTGATGCACAGGATATAGGTCAGGCAGCCAGATGCTGCTCATCAGTCTGCAAAAACAAAAAAGGTGCGATGTAATCGCACCTTTTTTGTTTTAAAAACCGTTCAGTTTTTATGCTTCAGCTTTTTTGAAATTCTCTACGCCAGACAGAATTTCTGCTCTTGCATCATCAGGACCGCCCCAACCTTCGATCTTGACCCATTTACCTTGCTCCAGATCTTTATAGTGCTCAAAAAAATGCTGGATCTGGCGCAGACGCAATTCGTTCAAATCTTCTGGTTTTTGCCAGTGTGTGTAGATAGGCAAAATCTTGTCTACAGGTACCGCCAATACTTTGGCATCAACACCGGCTTCGTCAGTCATCTTCAGGATACCGATAGGACGGCAGCGCACGACCACGCCCGGGATCAGCGGGAAAGGCGTGATAACCAAAACGTCAACCGGGTCACCATCACCAGCCAATGTCTGTGGAACATAGCCATAGTTGCAAGGATAATGCATTGCAGTACCCATGAAACGATCAACAAAAATAGCACCACTGTCTTTGTCAACTTCGTATTTGATCGGGTCCCCGTTCATAGGGATTTCGATAATAACGTTGAAATCATTTGGCAGATCACGACCTGCTGGTACTTTATTCAAGCTCATCTTGCACTTTCTGTATAAGTATCAATAGAAGAAATGGTTTGAGCGGGATTATATAGTTTTTCAAGGCAAAATTGTGCGACGCAACAGGCATCAACACAATTTAACCTGCACCTATCACTATACAAGCCACTACTTCATAACATGGTTGCCATGGCACATTGACGATAATGGCTGGCAGCTTCCTCTGCCTGCCCCAATGCCTCATGCAATTGAGCCAGCTTGAGGTTGCCTTCGCGCACTGTGCGCGGATCAACTGCGTCTGACAAGGCTTGCTCCATATGTCTTTGTGCCTTACCCCATAATTTCTGGCGCAGGCATAGTGTACCAAGCGTCAGCGCCAGTTCAGGGTCTGTAGGATGCTGCTCTGACCATTTTTCACAATGTTCAATTTGCGACAACAAGGCAGCCGAACCTTCAGAGGCAGCTGCATCGCGATAGGCGCGCATGAGACGCTCGTCCCACTCTTCTGACAATGCCTTTTCGACTACGCCACGGGCATCATCAAATAAGCCGTGCGAATTGAAAGCTGTCGCGGCAGTGAAGGCAATAAAGGCAGATTTGCGGTCAGCCTGAGGAATTTCATACCAGACCCGACGTATGGATTCGGCATCATGTCCCTGATTCTTCAGCAAATCCTCATATGCCAGTTCACGCAAGCGCTGTGACAGTGCAGGATGCAGCGCACGATGCTTGTCCAGCGTGCGCACGAGTTTCAGCACTTCCTGCCATTTCTGTGCCTGCTGATTGGCTTTCAGAGCCCAGCGCAAGACCTGAATATGACGAGTACCATTGGCATTCAATTCACGCACAGCCTCAAGAGCCTTACCAGCCTGATGCTGATCGACCAGCAATTCAGTCATACTGACCAGTCGCGCTACCTTATACACATTGTCTTGCTCAAGGCCAGCAAACCAGGAATCGCGACGTTCATACTGACTCATATGATGAGCAGCACGCGCCCCTATGAGAGAGGCAACACCGGCATTGTCCGGCAAATCGGTAGCACGCATGGCGGCTTTTTCGGCATGGCCAAAGCGACCTTCAAACAAGGCTTTCAAAGCTTCGCGCAATGCTTTGTTACTGTCTTTTTCACGTTTGTTCTGACGATACATGGCCACTTTGCGTGGCATTTTTCTGGTGGTGACGATGGCACGTATCACCAGATAAATCACGACAAAAACGACCAATAGCAGGAACAGGAAGAAATTCAGTGACAAATCTATCCGGTACGGCGGAAAGAACAGAACCACATTTCCAGGGTTATAACGAGCGCCTACGGCAAGACCAACAGCAAGCGCAAACAGAATCAGAAGCCGGATAAAGATACGCATACTTTATGGCTTCACTTTATAGTTACGCACCGCATTCAGGCTTTCACCCAAAGTCGGCATTTCTATCGACAAATTACTCCCCTGCACCTGGCGCAACAGAGCCTGCACGGTCTGCGTCTGCTTGGCACGGGTATCAAAATACTTGCCTATGGCATCTTGCGCAGCAATCATATCGCTTCTGAAGATGCTTTCATTTCTGGACAACAGCGCCAGTCTGGCATTCAACAAGCGCAATTTCAGATTTTCACGGGCGAAATAAGATTGTGAGGGTGTCAGCAACAGCACATCCGGTGTTTCGACATTGCGCACCCGTATTAACTGCTTGACCTCATTCCACATCTCACTGGAAAAACTCTGCCAGCCATCTTGCAGGCGCATGCTCCAGGTAATTTCTTCGACATCTTCCACGGTTTTCTTGTCTGCTTTCGCAGTAACTGAAGATTTTGGCAAAACGCGCAACGGTGCCTTTGGCGGCGTGGCGGATACCACAGATTTTTCATCTGACCACAATGGGATATGGTCAATCTGGGCAATCACGCTATCCAGACGCAGAGCCACGCCGGGCAAATCGAGGGCAGGCAAAGACTTCAATCTTTCTATGTCTTTGGCAATGGCGCGGCGTATGGAAATAAATTGTGGCTTGTCCGATTTCGCCAGGCGGCCGTCGGCATTTTGCAAAGCAATCAGGGCACCTTGCACATTACCTGCCAATTGCAATTGCTGGCTGGCGGTTGCCAGTACCTGTTCAATCTCGGCCAGTGCCCAGTCGTCACGGTTCTTGGATAGGTCCTGATACAGCTGCTCCAAAGCCAGTTGCTGACTTTGTGCTTCAGATTGCTTGCCCTCCAACAGAATGACCTTGGACTGGATTTCCTTGGCAGTCTCTTGCACATTGCGCGCCAACACCTTGGTTTCACTGCTATTGGTGTCGGCTGACAAAAGGCGCTTGGCAACTTCTTCACGCAAACCACTAATCTGGTTTTGTGAAGACCACCAGTTAGCTGCCAATAAAACTGCCAGCACGCCGGATACCAGATAGGCAGGATTGGCCCAACCTGGTTCCTTTGCAGCTTCTGCAGGTAAAGTTGGGGCTGGCTGTCGTACCTGGGCATCGACAGGATTTGCCGTCACGACGGCATCGGGATTTGATTGCTGTTCACTCATAGACGAGATTGTAACGCGACAAGCAGTTGTTCGTCGCCAGAAGCTGTTAAGGTTATGTGCAGAAACCCCAGAGATTGTGCGGTTTCTTCAATACGGCTGTGTGGCACCAGCAAATGTTGTCGTTGCATTTTTGCCACGCCACTATTTAAATTCAGAGTCTCTACATAATCACACAAATTGCGCAAGGCCTCAGAACTGGTAATGACCCAGTCATTATCGTCTTCAAGCAGTTGTGCTAAATGCTTTTCATTTTCATCATTCAAGGCAGGTTTAACCCTGCGATAAGCCGCCACCTGCACCACTTCCACATCCTGTGCGCGCAATGCTTCGGCCAATAATTCCCGGCCTGATTCACCACGCACTATCAATACTTTCTGGCCACGCAGCGCATCCAGGTCAAGTTCGGCAAGCAGGGTTTCAGAATCTGTCTTGAGCAGATTACGCGGACGTAAAATCGTCGCTGTCTGATCATTCACGCCATATTCAGCCAGTTTTGCCCGGCTGCCTTCCCCCATGACAGCAAAAGTCAGATTTTCGGGCAAGCTTGTCAAATGCCGGAAAAAAGCTTCTATCGCATTCGGGCTGACGAAGGCTATCAGGGCATAGTCTTGCAACTGCCCTAATTGCTTGATCAGGGCAGTATTGTCTTCCAGTGCCACTATCTCCAGCAACGGGAAATACACCACCTCACGCCCCATGGCCCTTACTTGCCTGGCAAAATCTTGCGCCTGGGCGACAGGCCGGGTGAGTATCACCCTATTGGCGAGCTTATTTGTTTGCATGCCGGGGCTATGTCACTCAGTGATCTCTGCTTTACACACCGCCAAAATGGCTTCCGCATCCTGCGCTGACAGGGCCTGTGCCAGTTTTAGTCCCAGCTCTTGTGGCTTATCAGCATCACCAACAGCTTCTGCCCTGGCGATGCGCGTGCCATCAGGGGTCGCCACCATGGCCCTGATCTGCATTTGCCCCTGGCTGACTGTGGCAAATGCTGCCAGCGGGATTTGGCAACTGCCGCCAAAGGCTTTGGACACTGTACGCTCCGCCATTACAGCTTGCGCCGTCTCGGTATGATTCAAGGCCGCCAGCATAGCTTGCAACTCTGGCCTGTTATCCGGTATTTCTATTGCCATCGCCCCCTGCCCTGCGGCTGGCAAGCTTTCTTCAGGATCCAGGCAGGCACGTATGCGCTCAGGTACACCGAGGCGTTTGAGACCAGCCGCAGCCAGGATGATGGCTGCATATTCGCCATTATCAAGCTTGCGCAAACGGGTATCCAGATTACCGCGCAGCGGACGTATCACCAGCTGCGGGTAACGTGCGGAAATCAGGGCCTGACGGCGCAAGCTGCTGGTACCCACCACGGCACCAGCAGGCAAGCTATCCAGACCTGCGTAGTCGTTGGAAACAAAGGCATCACGCGGATCTTCACGCTCCAGAATAGCCGCCAGGGTGAAGCCCTCCGGCAAATCCATAGGCACGTCCTTGAGAGAATGCACGGCCAGGTCAGCGCGGCCTTCTGCCATGGCGACCTCGAGTTCCTTGACGAACAAGCCTTTGCCGCCGACTTTGGAGAGCGCGCGGTCAAGTATCTGGTCACCACGGGTAGTCATACCCAAAATCTCTATCTGCCAATCAGGGTACAGCGCTGCCAGACGGTCACGCACATGTTCTGCCTGCCACATTGCCAGACGGCTTTCGCGTGAGGCAATAATCAATTTTTTAGAACTTGAAGATGTCAAAATAAGGCTACTTTCAACTGTAAAAGCTGGATACAAAAACCAGACACGATTTTATCATTGCAGGAAATGACTTTATAAGTAATTCAGATGACAAGATGATAGTTTTGCGTGAATTAAATTAAATGCAGGGACAGAATGGGGATAGAAGCACATCAAATCTGGTCAAACTTGACATAGTCAGCCTGAAAACGGCATCATAGCCTCAGAACACGCCTTGATATACGTCATGCCGCTCATGATTCAGCGGCTTTTTTTACGTATACTAGCTATTTTTCACCGCATCACCCAACTGGATTTAGCATGCTCCCTGGTACCGAAAATAAAAAACACCTGATACTGACGGGCGACCGCCCTACCGGCCCTCTGCACCTTGGCCATTTTGTAGGCAGCCTGCGCAACCGCGTCAAATTCCAGAACCAGTATGAGCAATACATCATGCTGGCTGATGCCCAGGCCCTGACTGACAATATGGAAAACCCTGCCAAGGTACATGACAATGTCATGGAAGTGGCGCTTGATTACCTGGCCGTTGGCATAGACCCGGCCAAATCAACTATCCTTATCCAGTCACAAATCCCTGAACTGACAGAATTAACTTTCTACTACCTCAATCTGGTCACGGTAGCGCGACTGGAACGCAATCCGACGATCAAACAAGAGATCGCACTGCGCAATTTTGAGCGCGACATCCCTGCCGGCTTCCTGACGTACCCGGTCAGCCAGGCGGCAGACATCAGCGCCTTCAAGGCCAGCCTGGTACCGGTCGGCGAAGACCAGATACCAATGATAGAACAGACCAATGAAATCGTCCGTCGTTTCAACCGCCTGGCAAATAAAGAGATTTTGGTGGAATGCCAGGCACTAGTACCTGAAATTGGCCGCCTGCCAGGTGTGGATGGTAAAGCCAAGATGAGTAAATCTTTGGGCAATGTCATCAACCTTGGCTTTACACCTGCCGAGATCAAGGCAGCGGTGCGCAATGTCTATACAGACCCGCTGCATCTGCGCGTGGCTGACCCTGGTCATCTGGAAGGCAATGTCGCCTTTATCTACCTTGATGCCTTTGATGAAGACAAAGTCGGCTTACAAGAAATGAAAGATCATTATGTCCGTGGTGGCCTGGGCGACAGTATCGTCAAGGCGCGACTGGAAGGCATCTTGCAGGATTTATTGAAACCGATACGCGAACGCCGTGAAGAATTTGCCAAAGACCGCGGTCAGGTTTTGCAAATACTGAAAGAAGGTACACGTAAGGCACGTGAAATCGCTGCGCAGACTACCGATGAAGTCAGGGCAGCAATCGGCTTAAAACACTTCTGATCTGCGGGGGGATTAGAACCCCCGGTTCTCTCCGTTATCCTGGGCGAAAATTTTATGAGCGCAACTGATTTCCATCTGACACTCAGTTCAGCTCGCGCCCTGCATCTGGCCGCACAAGGTTTATTAAATCCTTCGCCACGCAAAGCTGGCAAACAAGATGTGCTAGCCTGCATACGCAATATGTCGGCACTGCAGATTGACACCATCAGCGTGGTTGCGCGCAGCCCTTATCTGGTGCTATGGAGCCGCCTTGGTAATTATCCGCATGCGTGGCTGCATGAATTGCTGGAGGAAGGACATCTGTTTGAATACTGGTCGCATGAAGCCTGCTTCTTGCCGATAGAAGACTATGGTCTGTACCGGCATCAAATGGTGTCGCCACAGGGGCTGGGCTGGAAATACAACCACAAATGGCTCAAGGAAAATGCAGCCCAGGTAGAAACCGTCCGTCAACATATCCATGCAAATGGTGCCAGCCGTTCGGCAGACTTTGAACGCACCGATGGCAAAAGTGGTGGCTGGTGGGAATGGAAGCCAGAAAAACGTTCACTTGAAGTCTTGTTTACGACCGGCGAACTGATGGTTGCCAAACGCCATAATTTCCAGCGCATTTACGACTTGCGCGAGCGTGTGCATCCCAAGTGGAATGACAAAAAACACCTGAAACCCATCCTGCATTGCGAGCGCGCACAGATATTGCAATCCGTCCGCGCATTGGGTATTTGCAAGGCAAACTGGATCAGTGATTATTTCCGCATGGGGAAACCCGATATCAGTAACCAGGCAGCGCAGCTGGTCAAAGAGGGTTTGTTGATACCCGTCACGGTCGATCAGCACGACGCCCTGTTTTATGTGCATCCAGATCGGATCGATTTGCTGGAACAGGCAAGCGAGAACAAACTGAAAGCTACGGCAACCCGCATCCTGTCTCCTTTCGACCCGGTGGTATGGGACAGAAAACGCGCCATAGAATTATTTGATTTTGATTACAAACTGGAATGCTATACGCCCGCTCCGAAACGGCGTTATGGCTATTTCACCCTGCCTGTCTTGCGCAAGGGTGCCCTGATTGGACGCATGGATGCCAAAGCCCATCGCAAGGAAGGCATACTGAAAATCAAGGCCCTGCATCTGGAACCAGGCATACGCGTTTCTCAAGCCCTGGCGGTGGACCTGGCAAAAACCTTGCGTGAATTCGCCCTCTGGCACGAATGCCAGGATCTCCAACTGACATGGAGCAATTCACCAGAGTTGACTCCCTTATTACAGGCACTGATTTAAATGTACCCACGGGTCGTATTTTTAATTGGCCTGCTGCTGACGTACAGCATGGCAATGGCCGTGGATGCACCAGAAATAGTCAGCTTCCCCAGTTTGGACCTGCAAAATGGGCAGGCAGTCCAGCTTGACGCCTTCTGGTTCCGTGCCGGCGGCAATGCCGCCACAGCACCAACCGTCATTGCCCTGCATGGCTGTGGTGGCCTTTACAGTACCCGTAAGGGACATGAACAGGACCTTAATGCCAGGCATCATAATATGGCCAGGCTATTGCAGGAAAATGGCTACCATGTGTTGATGCCAGACAGTTTTCGCCCGCGTGGTGTGAACAGCATCTGCAGCAGTGCCTACAAAAATCGTGACATCAGCACCAACAACCGCCGTCTGGATGTACAGGCCGCTTTGCAATGGCTGGGCAGGCAAGCTACCGTTGATGCAAAAAACATTGCTCTTCTGGGCTGGTCGAATGGTGGCTCTACCACACTGAATGCCTTGAATACTGCCCATAAAGCGGCAGGCAAGAATGATCTTTACCCCAAGGCAGCCGTTGCTTTTTATCCTGGCTGCCAAGCTTACCTGAAAGCTCGTCCCACTTATCGTCTCGCCTCACCCTTGTTGATATTGATCGGTGCAGAAGATGACTGGACACCTGCTGCCCCTTGTGTGAGCTTTGAAAAAATGCTCGCCCCCTCTCCAGCCAAGGTCAGCGTCTTTGCCGATAGTTATCATGATTTTGATGCCCCGGACCTGCCAGTGCGCAAACGCATGGATGTGCCGAATGGCGTGCATCCGGGACAAGGCGTAACGACAGGCAGTAACCCTGCCGCCAAGGAACTTGCCTACAAGGAAATGCTGCTATTTCTTCAGCAGCAACTGCGTATGCAATAGTGATGCGCCGCCAAAAATTGCTGAATAATTCATCAAATCCCTTGTTTGAAATCAAAGCCGGTGCAACAATCAGAATACATACTAGAGGACTGCAACTGTTTCAAGTTCAATGATGAAAGGCTCAGGATATGTACTCCAGAATCTTGTTACCCACCGACGGCTCTGAACTGTCACATGCCTGTGTTGCAGCAGGACTGGAATTTGCCCAACAATTGCAGGCAGAAGTTGTCGCCGTTTTTGTTGCTGGCAATTATCAATATCCACTGTATGTGGACATTCTGCCCCCAAATGGACCGACTGAAGAAGAATATCAGGCAGCCATGCAAACCCTGGCGGAAAGCTATCTGCAGCCAGTCAGGGAAGCGGCAGCGGCAGCTGGCCTGGCCTATCAGGAAGTCATACAATTCAATGACTCCACTGCCAAAGAAATCGTCCACACTGCACAGGAATATGCCTGCGACCTGATCTTCATGGGTTCTCACGGCAGAAGTGGCCTGGGGCAATTCATACTTGGCAGTGTCACGACCAAGGTATTGTCACTGTGCCTGATACCTGTACTGGTGCACAGGATCAAGCATCACTGAGTCAATCATAAGTCAGACACAGGCCACATCCCGCGTCAGGCTACAGTACAATGATGAAAATCCTTGCCCTGACACAAGCATGTGTCAGATGCATCAACTGAACATGTACTGCAGCCTCCTATGACCCGTATCTTGATCGCCGACGACCATACCATCATGCGTGAAGGACTAAAACGCATACTTGAAGGTATAGAAGATATACAAGTAGTTGGCGAGGCGGTAGATGGTTTCGATACTCTCGAAAAAGTACGCAATACCGAATTTGATGTCTTGCTGATGGACTTGTCCATGCCTGGCCGTAGCGGTGTAGACCTGATACGCCAGATCAAAGATGAATTCCCTAAGCTGCCGATCCTGATACTCACCATGCATGAAGAGGAACAGTATGCGGTACGTGCCATACGCGCCGGTGCACGTGGCTATCTGACCAAGGAAAGTGCTGGCACGCAACTGGTCACCGCCCTGCGCAAGGTAGCCTCTGGTCGCCCCTATATCAGCATAGAAGTGGCAGAGCAACTGGCCATGAGTGCCATGCCTGCGGATGACAGCCAACCGCATACCAGCTTGTCTGACCGTGAATTTGAAGTGTTTACACACTTGGTGAAAGGCAGATCCATCACTGAAATCGGCGAACTGTTGCATTTGAGCGTGAAAACGGTCAGCACGCACAAGACCCGCATCATGCAAAAGATGAATATGACAACCCTGTCTGATCTGGTGCAGTACGCCGTTGCCCACCACCTCTTGCAGCCTCAGGCCTGAGCCCCTCCTCTTCCGTACTCCTCAATAAAATATCTGATACAGCGCAGCCAGTCCATGCAGGATGGCTTGCGCAAGCTCGCCTCATACATTGCCCTCTAGGAATATTCCTACAAGCGCAGCGTCAAATCTGACACTTCAAATCAGCATCCCCTGATTTAAATCAACGCCCGTGCTCACGATAATAGAGCCTAAGCAAACACGCACAGCAAGCACAACATGAACCTGTACATCGTCGAAGATTCACTCCTGATCCAGAACCGCCTGATACGGTTCATTGAAGAAGTGCCTGGCATGCATGTGCTGGGAGTGGCAAGTGATATGGGCAGTGCCTATCAAGCCCTGCTTGCCAATGATGCCGATGCATTGATACTGGACATCCAGCTTGCAGACGGCAATGGCTTGCAACTGCTGAAAAACATAAAGCAAAGCAGACCAGGAATCAAAGTGGTGGTACTGACAAATCATGCAACTGAAGGCAACCGCATCCATGCCTTGCGCGCAGGTGCAGATGGATTCCTCGACAAATCCACTGATTTTGGCCTGCTACAAGATTACCTGCTGCGTTGGCAGCAACCAGATTCGAATCATCAAATCAATTAATAAATTAACTAACGTCGCTTACCTTTCAAGGGAAATATCATGACTACAATAGCCTTCACAACCAGCACCGGCAATCAGTCTTCCATTGCCAGCAAAAGTGTCTTCCCAGTCATTTCCAATGAAGCGGGCTGGCGTTGTCATGGCAATCTCTGGTCGAATCTGCGGGAAGTCTGTGAACTCTTGCGCATTCCTACACCTGCCGCTTCCGCTGATGAAGAAGCTCTGTTTCAGCATGTACGTTTTAAAGCTGGTCAAAGGGTGCATACCATAGGCCAGGATTTTGACACTCTGTATATCGTCAATTCCGGTTTTTTAAAAACCGTACTGCTTGATGAATATGGCAATGAACAGGTATTAAGTTTCCCCATGAAAGGTGATTTGCTTGGTATAGACGGCATACATAACCAGCATCATGCGTCTGAAGCCGTCGCCTTGTCTGATTGCGACATCATCCTGCTGCCTTACAAAACCTTTTCCGCATTGGGGCGCGTTTATGCCGAACTGGAACAGGCCATGTTCTGTGTCATGAGCCGCGAGCTGGTGCGTGAACAAATCATGATAGGCATGCTCAGTGCCCTGAGTGCTGAGGCCAAGGTCGCCCGCTTCCTGACCACCCTGGGTGAACGTTTCAGTCAACTCGGTTACTCTGGCAAAACCTTTAATCTGCGCATGACCCGCCATGAGATAGGCAGCTATCTGGGACTGACCCTGGAAACAGTCAGCCGTACCCTGTCTGCCTTCAATGAAATGGGCTTGATCAGTGTTGACCAACGCCAGATTGCCCTCAATGACGTGCCTGCGCTGAAGACCCTGCGTCGCCTGCCACCAGCCAAGGCACGCATCAAGGTCAGTGAAAAGGTATCTGCTTTAGTTGGTAAGAATTTATTGCCACAATGGGGCAAAGAAGTTGCCGTTGCCTTAAATTAGTGTAAGCTTTAGCAAGTAGTCATCAATTTTTGCCAGGTTCCCCTGGCAAAAATTCGGCCAAACTTGTTTTTTTTCCACGATTTCACATCAAGGAGCAAAACATGCCTTACAAAACCATACTGGTTCATGTTGATGAATCTGAGCGCTCAAATTTTCGCGTTCGCGTCGCAGCAGAAATCGCCAAAAGCGACGAAGCCCACCTGATAGGAACTGCCGTTACTGGTGTCTCGCGTTTTATCTATCAGGATGGCAATATCAGTGCGAATGACCCCAACCTGACCATACATCTGAATTATTTGCGTGAACGCGCAGAAAAAGCTGCCAGCAACTTCAATGAACAAGCCAAGTCACTGGGAGTCAATTCCTACGACAGCATGATTGCCAATGATGAAGCTGGCGGCGGCATAGGCCTGCAAGCCAGGTATAGCGATCTGGTAGTCATAGGGCAGACCAATCGCGATGAACCTTCACCGTCAGTGTTGCCTGACTTCCCTGAATACCTGATCATGAATTCAGGCCGGCCGATAATGATCATCCCTTATGTCGGCGACGTCATTACAGTGGCAAAGCGGCCATTGATCGCCTGGGATACCAGTCGCGAATCGACCCGCGCCATTACGGATGCCATCCCTCTGTTGCGCCGCGCAGAACTGGTACATGTGGCTATTTTCAATCCCAAAGCTGTACCCGACAGCCACGGTGAACAACCAGGTGCCGATATCGCCCTGTACCTGGCACGGCACGGCATCAAGGTAGAAGTTGGCGTGCATAAGACATCGACTGATATCGGCAATGCCCTGCTGTCGCTGGCACATGATCTGGACAATGATTTGCTGGTCATGGGTGGTTACGGCCACTCACGTTTCCGTGAAATGATCATGGGTGGCGTTACCAGAACTATTTTACAGAGCATGACCCTCCCCGTACTAATGTCGCATTAAACTGCGTATTTTTACGCTATAGCAAATGACACTCCTTTTACAGGAGTGTCATTTTCATTTGTAGTGACCAGAATAGCGAACTGCAATCTGACATTTCCGAATTAAAATAACTACCTCTTCATAGAACAACAAGAAATACATGGCACATGATTATCCAAGACTGGTAAAAGCACGCTGGATAGCAGGTCTGCTTGCGCTGCTGTCCAGCATTTTATGGTTGAATCACGCCTCCCTGTCGGCAATCCAGATGCCTGCTCCTTTGCCCGTACATACAGTGCTTGAAACCATCACCATCGTGATATTTACTTCGGTATTCATCGTCTGCTGGAATGCCTTTGGTGGTGCGCGAAAGAAGAGTAGTGTCATTCTGGCAGTCGCGTTTCTGTGTACCGCCATCCTGGGCTTCATGCATGCGATAAGCTTTCAGGGCATGCCCGGTTTTCCAGATACCGAAGACATGCATAAATCTTTGTTGTTCTGGCTGCTGTCGCGCTCATTCATCGCCACTACCCTGCTGGGTCTGGCGCTGGCACCGGAGGATTCTGAGGTCAGCCCGGCACAAGCCTATTTTGTGCTGATTGCGGGCCTGATAGCGACAGCTGGATGGATGATGATGGTATTTGCGCTGCCACATCTGTTACCACTGACCTATATCCAGGGCGAAGGGCAAACTTCCTTCAAAATGGCTTGCGAAGTCGGTCTGATTGCTATCAACCTGTTTACTGCCTATCAATTGAACAAGCGGAACGAAGCCATCTCCGAACCGGGCGAGCAAGGCGAACGCCTGCAGATAGAGCGAGCCCCGCTGTTTCTTGCTGCCATCCTGTTGGCCATCTCTGAAGTGTATTTCGCCATTTATGTCGATGGCAATGATGTCTTTGTCGCTGTCGGTCATGTGTTCCAGTTGCTGGCCGCAATCGCGATTTATCGCGGCATGGTGGCTGTGAATATCCATACACCCTACGCCAGTCTGGCGGAAACCAGTCAAAATCTGGCTAACTCAGCCCACGAACTGAGTATAGAGCGTGAACGCCTGAGCCGCATGATAGATACGGCGATAGACGGCATCATCACCATCGATGAAACGCAATCCATCATCCTCGTCAATCCTGCAGCCGCGACCGCTTTCGGCTACGAGGTGCAGGACCTGATGGGCGCATCGCTTGATCTTGTATTACCGGAGCGTCATCGTAAGGTGCACGGCAAACATGTGCAGCAATTCGGTGAGACTGGTGAGACCCGCAGGAAGATGGGTGGAAATTTTGATGACTTTTACGTCACTGGTGTCAAAGCCGATGGTGAAGAGTTCCCGATTGAAGCCTCAATTTCGAGCCAGATTGAAAACGGCAAACGTTTTTATACCGTCATCTTCCGCGACATCACAGAACGCAAGGTCGCCAAAGAAAAAATGGCGCTTTACCATGATGAACTGACACAGTTATCAGCCGCCCTGCAAAGCATACGTGAAGAAGAACGCAAGCATATTGCGCGTGAACTGCATGACGATCTCGGTCAATTACTGGCCGCCCTGCGCATGGATTTATCGCTACTGCAAAGAGATAGTGTATTGACAGGCAAAACCCAGCAAACCCTGAATAGCATGGACCAGTTGTTACTGACCTCCATCACCACTCTGAGGCGCATTGCCACCGACCTCAGGCCACGTGCCCTGGATGAAGGCGGCCTGTACTTTGCCCTGCAAACCCTGCAAAAAGATTTTTCCCAACGACATGGGATAGCTTGTGACCTGGAAGCAAATGAAGAACAACTGGCGCTCGACGACGCGCGCAGTACGGCCATCTTCCGCATCGTCCAGGAGTCACTGACGAATGTGGTCAGGCATGCACATGCCACGGAAGTGCAAATCGCGTTCGAACGCAGTCCAAGTACCCTCAGTTTCAGCATTACGGATAATGGCAAAGGCATAGAGGCCGATGAGATGCGCAAATCACGTTCTTTTGGCCTGGTCGGCATGCGCGAGCGCGTCAAGGCCATGCAGGGAGAGTTTCTGGTTGATAGCCAACCTGGCGAAGGAACCAGGCTGAAAATTAATTTGCCACTAAATTAAGTAAATAAATCAAGCAAATAAGTTAAGCAAATTGAATAGCCGTGCAAACTTATCCGTTCCGGTATAAGCTTTCATTAAATCACCTTGTAATCACATTGTATTTGGAGTACTTCATGTCAGTTTCAGCGCTTAACAGTGGCCTTTCAGGACTCAAGGCTTACACTCGTGCGCTGGACAGTTCTGGCCACAATGTGGCGAATGCCAGCACCTCAGGTTTCGTCCCTCAACAAGTCAGTTTTCAAGAACAGCCTGCAGGTGGTGTGATTGCCAATATCAGCCGGGAAGGCAGCAGCCTGGCTTCGCAAGAACTGAGCGGTACTGATCTGACCAGCGAAATCGTGCAATCCATACAATTTAAAACAGGTTTTGATCTGTCTGCAAAAATCATCAAGACCGCAGATGAATTACTGGGTACGTTGATCGATATCAAGGCTTGATGCCGCCCTCTCAGGCAGTTGGCACCAGACATAAGAAGGATGGCATATCCTTCATATCAAAATGCCAAAGCCCTAAAGCACCTAGCCCTATCAAGATTGCTGCCCCCAGATAACGCAGGCCACGCATGATTTTTTTATTCTGCGCCTGTTGCATGACTGCCTGAGTCAGTAATAAATGCGGCAATGCAAACACGCCAAACACCAGCATCAGCAAAGCACCTGACCAGGCATCACCCGACAGCAAGGCAAATGGCGCAACACCGTACAAAAGGCCGCAAGGCAGGCAACCCCAGCTCATCCCCAATAAAAATGGATATCTTGCTGCCTGTTGCAGCGATGGCAGTCTCCTGGTCAATCCCGCATGTAATTTCGCCAAAAAACTTTGCAAAAAAGGGATTTGCAGCGACAGACCCAATACGCGCAATCCAAGAAGTATCAACATCAGATTGCCAACAACGAACAGAATTTGCTGTACTGGTAAATAAGGTTTGAACAACATGCCTGCTGTTCCAAGGCCACCAAGAATAGCGCCAGCAATTACATAGGTAAAAATGCGACCGCTTTGTAATAGGCCTTGATATAACACTCTGGCTTGCAAATTGACGGCAATTTGTCCAGTCCCGCCCTGGGCTACAACGGTAATCGGAATGGTTTTACTGGCTGGCCTATCGCGTTTCTGCCCCGCCTGCGTCAACAGCAAGGAGATACCGCCGCACATTCCAACACAATGGACACCACCTATGGCACCGGCAGTCATCGCGGCAAATACCAAAGGGAGAGTCAGCATATCAAATCAATTTGGAATACCGGGCACCTGACTGCTGCGACAGGTAGCAATCAAAGACCATCGCCAGTGCGCGTACGAACAAACGCCCTTTGGCAGGAATGCTGATACTGGCATCATCAATAAGTACTATGCCTTCTTTGGCATAGTCTTGCAGCTTCAGCAATTCAGCAGCAAAGTAATCGGAGAAAGAGATGCCATATTGAATCTCAAGAAATTTGAAATTCAGGGTATTACTGCACATCAGGCTCATGATGATCTGCCTGCGCAAGATATCATCAACATCAAGATGGTATCCTTTCTCGACAGGCAATATTCCCTTGTCCAGACTGGCATAGTATTCATCCAGCGTGCGCAGATTCTGACCATAAGACGCGCCCACCTTGCCTATCGCCGACAAGCCCAGGGCAATAAGATCGCAATCTGCGCGCGTGGTGTAACCCTGAAAATTCCGATGCAGGCTACCATCCAGCGTTGCCAATGCCAGGCTGTCATCCGGTTTGGCGAAATGATCGAGACCTATGTAAATGTAACCCTCAGCCAGCAAGCGTTTGATCGACATCAAAAAAATCTGCAAGCGCTGTTCTGCAGAAGGCAAATCTGCTTCGGCAATACGGCGCTGTGGTTTAAACCTGGTCGGCAGGTGTGCGTAGTTATACAGCGCAATGCGTGCTGGCGAGAGTGCGATGACCTGATCCAGGGTTTGCGAAAAACTGTCCAGATTCTGCTTGGGCAAGCCATAGATCAAATCAAAATTGATGGATTGAAAACCACAGGCGCGGCTATCAGCGACAGTTTGTGCCACCATCTCATAAGGCTGGATACGGTGCACTGCCTTTTGCACATCAGCATTGAAGTCCTGCACACCCAGGCTGGTGCGGTTGAAACCCAGCTCCGCCAACAATTGCAAGGTCTCTGTCGTGACTGTGCGCGGATCTATTTCTATCGAGATTTCAGCATCATCAGAAAAATCAAAATGTTCGCGCAGCAAGTGCATCAACTGACGCAGTTCAGCATGACTGAGGAAGGTAGGCGTACCACCACCCAGATGCAACTGGCTCAAGGTTTCCCTGTGATGCAAATGCCCTGTGACCAGCTTCAACTCTTTGGCCAGATATTCCAGATATTTGGCTGAGCGTCCATGGTCTTTGGTAATGACCTTATTGCAGGCGCAGTAGTAACACAACGAAGCACAAAACGGAATGTGTATGTATAGCGATAAAGGCGGCTTGTTCAATAAACGGCTGCGCTCTTCCAGGTAGAGTATGTAAGATTCTGCAGTAAAACCTTCCATGAATCTGTCTGCCGTTGGGTAAGACGTGTATCTCGGCCCCAGACTGTCGAAACGACGTATCAAAGCTTCTGGGATTTCTATTGCTGGAAATGCAGCCAGTTCGTTCATTTTCATGATGATGTCTCAATGTGCTTTCTGCACAAGCAAGGCCGTTAAACCACTAGACAGAATTCCCAGCATCCAGAAGGCAAAAAAACCTACTGTGTAAACACCAGTTTCATGCATTTGCAGGCGCTGATCCAGCACAATCATTTCCATAGGATCAATAAGGCTGAAAAACAAGCCAGTTGCCGCACAAGCCATCAAAAATGCAGGCCACAAGACGATCATTAACATGGAGCGCAACTGTGGTTTGCGTGATGTGATAGTGCTATTTTCCAAATCCTGTCCCCTTCTAGTGGTTATCCAGCCTCAGGTCAGCAAGCTTTCAGGGATTACCTTCATTTTGCTGCATTCAGTTGCACCGATTTTTGTTCTGGATCAAACCAGTCACCTGTCAAACGCCAGTCTGTTGTCTCCAGTTTGATATGAAACAGCTTTACAGTTCCCTCACCCGCCTTGGGCATCAATTTCAAGTCACCTTCATACTGTCCAGGTGAGGTCTGTTTCATAGGTAGTCGGCGGATAACTTCACTGACAGAATTACTGCCAGCAGCGGCATTGGCCATACTGAGTTGTATGGTCTCTGGCAAATTGCTCTTGCCACTGAGTTGCAACATGATCTTGCCTTTGACAAAGTCAGCATTGATGTAGGCATTCAGTTGCATTTCCCTAGCCCTGGCGTCACGCTGTATATCTTTGTTGATCATCAAGCCTTGCTTGTAATAGTCTTCGGCGACGACCTTATCAGCGCCACGCATGGCAATGTAGCCAGTGTAAATACTTGCGCAAACCACAAATGCCGGACCACCAGCGACCAGCAGCAACCATGGTTCTTTGTACCAGGTATCACGCCTGGATTTTGGGGGCATCAAACTGGCTTCCATTTTCTTCTCCTATCGTGGAACGATGAACACGGCTTTTTCAGTCACAGTCACTTCTGGCGAGTCCAGATCCTTGACAATAAAGCGTATGCGATTGGAACCTTTGGCCAACACATTTGCTGGCACCCTGACCCTGATCGGGAAAGCTTTTGCTGTTGCAGATCCAACTTCAAGATTAGCTGAATTCACGATAACTGCACCACTTGCACCCTGCACTTCCACACTGTAATGCCGGGCGGACTCCTGGGTGTTCATCACTTGCAGGCGATAGACATTTTCTATCGCACCCGTTTCTGTGATCTTGGGCATGCCGCGGTCTTTAATGACATCAAGCTTTAAAGGCGTATGCAGGGCCAGAGAAACGGCAGCCAGTAAAATAATCAAACCCAGCAAACCACCGTAGATCAGGGTACGCATGCGGAACACCCGCCTCCACATGGCTTTGTCATCCAGTTTTCGTGTCAGCGCATGTTCAGTGGTATAACGTATCAAACCCCGTTCATAGCCCATCTTGTCCATGACCTGGTCACAGCCATCAATGCAGGCACCGCAGGCGATACACTCATATTGCAAGCCTTCACGGATATCAATTCCGGTAGGACAGACCTGCACGCAAATCCCGCAATCGACACAGTCACCCAGGCCTTGTGCCTTGTAGTCGACTTTCTTGTTCCTTGAACCGCGAGGATCGCCACGTGCGGTATCGTAAGTAACAATCAGTGTGTCCTTGTCAAACATGGCACTCTGGAAGCGTGCATAAGGACACATATATTTGCAGACCTGCTCACGCATCCAGCCCGCATTACCATAAGTGGCAAAGCCATAGAACAGGAACCAGAATGTTTCCCATGGGCCTAGCGTAAAATTGCCCACTTCTATCGCCAGTTCACGTATGGGTGTGAAATAACCGACAAAGGTAAAACCCGTCCACAGTGCCAGCGTTATCCAGATGAAATGCTTGATGAATTTGAGTGAAAACTTGCGTGCCGACATGGGCGCGGCATCCAGCTTGATCCTGGCATTGCGCTCACCTTCTATCTTCTGTTCTATCCATAAAAAGATTTCCGTGTACACGGTTTGCGGACAGGCATAACCACAAAACACTCTGCCAGCAATGGCGGTAAACAAAAATAGACTCAGGGCAGAAATGACCAGCAAGACTGCCAGATAAATAAAATCCTGTGGCCATAGAACCAGGCCAAAAATATAAAATTTACGTGCTACCAGATCAAACAATACTGCCTGTCTGTCATTCCAGTTCAGCCAGGCTGTGCCATAAAACAAAGCCTGGGTAAAAAACACCAGCACCCAGCGCCAGGAAGAAAACCAGCCTGTTTGCGTACGTGGATAGATCTTCCTGCGCTCTTCAAAAAGCGCCAATTCAGCTTCTTCTATCGGCACCTGGATGATGGGTATGTGCTTCATCGTGATTCTGTTTTTCTTAATAAGACAAGGTGGCAAGGCCAAACAATGCAGGCGGGGCATGCTGTATGATCACTTTCCCTCCCTGCGTATGATTGGCGTTGTCATGGTTATCATTCACTTACTTGTTTGAGTTCGCCGCGCCCGATGCCGTTGCAGCGATCTGTTTGACTGCGCCAACGTCGGCATCGCCAATCTGTGCAGAAGCTGAATTATTTGACAGTCCCCAGACATAGGCAGCCAGCAGGTGCAGCTTGCCGTCCGTCAAAATGGTTTTATGCGCTGGCATCTGGTTATTGCGTCCCTTGTTGATGGTTTCCATGACGTTTTCAATACCGCCACCATATAGCCACACTTTATCCGTCAGGTTTGGTGCACCCAGTGCCTGATTACCCTTCCCATCACCACCATGACAGGCGGCGCAAGCAGCGAATTTGGATTTGCCTAATGCAGCCTTGATAGGGTCATACGCAGAATTGGACAGACTCAATACATAATTGGCGACGTTACGAACATCATCATCAGTACCCAGCGCCACGCCCATGGGTGGCATCTGGCCATGGCGGCCTTCGCGTATGGTAGTCAGGATGGTTTGTGGGTCACCACCATACAGCCAGTCATTGTCGGCCAGATTAGGATAGCCCTTGCCGCCTTGCGCATCAGAGCCATGGCATTGTGCGCAGGTGTTCAGGAACAGACGCTGACCAATTTCACGGGCTTGCGGATCTTTGGCAACTGCCTTGATATCCATGGCAAGATATTTATTGAAGATAGGGCCATATTGCGCCTCACCATCTTTCATTTCTTTTTCATATTCACCTTTTTGACTCCAGCCAAATGTGCCCTGCCATTTGCCAAAACCAGGGTACACAATCAGGTAGCCAACGCTATACACCACGGTCAGATAAAACAGCCACATCCACCATTTAGGCAGGGGGTTGTTTTGTTCCATCAAGTCGCCGTCCCAGACGTGGCCAGTGGTTTCTGCAGGCAAGGGCTTGCCATCGCTGCCGACTTTGACCTTGACCTTGGATTGTGACCACAGCAGTAACACGCAGGCCAGCATGGACAAGGCCGTAGCGATGGCGATGCCGGTACTCCACCATTCATTAAAAAAGTCTGCCATGGCTATTTTCCATTCTCATTATCAATTGGCAAGCGCGCCATTTTTTCAAACCTTTCCTTGTTACCCGCACTAAATGCCCAGTAGATAATGCCAAGGAATACGATGAGGCTGATGACGGTAACGACGCTGCTGATTATTGTGAAATTCATTTTTAATTTCTCCCCGAATAGCCGGGCCACTCAAAAACAGGGCCAGGCCATTCCTCTGTCAATTCTTGTTCGTGATCGCAGTGCCCAACACTTGCAGATAAGCGATCACCGCATCCAGTTCAGTCTTGTTCGCCAACTCAGAAGCACCAGCCTTGATTTGCGCATCGGTGTAAGGCACTCCCAAGGCTTTCATGGCTTTGAGTTTGGGCGTGACCTCATCAGGCACGAGCTGTGTTTTAGCCAGCCATGGATAGGCAGGCATATTCGACTCCACCACGACCGAACGCGGATCATTCAGATGGTCTTTGTGCCAGGTATCGCTGTAGCGTCCGCCAACACGCGCCAGATCGGGGCCAGTGCGTTTGCTCCCCCATTGAAAGGGGTGGTCGTAGACAGATTCACCTGCCACAGAATAATGGCCATAGCGTTCAGTCTCGGCACGGAAAGGGCGTATCATCTGTGAATGACAGCCATAGCAGCCTTCTCTCAGATAAACGTCACGACCTGCCAGTTGCAGTGCCGAATAAGGCTGCATGCCCTGTACTGGCTGGGTCGTTGATTTTTGAAAAAACAAAGGGACGATTTCAACCAGGCCGCCGACACTGATGGTCAGGATCACCAGCACCAGCAGCAAGCCCACATTCCGCTCAATCAAGTCATGAGTAAAATTACGCATTCAATTTCTCCTTTGATTTATGCATGTGCTGCAGTTGCAGGCAAAGCCGGGATCGCATTATTGACAGGCTTGGCTGCCACGATCGTTTTTGTGACGTTGTAAGCCATTACCAGCATGCCACTCAGGTACAACAAACCACCCAGCATACGTATCACATAGTAGGGATAGGTTGCCTTGACGCTCTCAACAAAGGAGTAAGTCAGCGTGCCATCCTCATTCACTGCACGCCACATCAGGCCCTGCATGACACCGGCAATCCACATGGACGCGATGTACAAGACCACACCTATCGTCGCCACCCAGAAATGCACTTCAATGAGACGTTTGCTATACATCTGCGTCTGACCAAACAGGCGCGGGATCAGGTAATACAAGCTGCCGATGGTGATGAAGCCTACCCAACCCAAAGCACCGGAGTGAACGTGGCCAACAGTCCAGTCTGTATAGTGAGACAAGGCATTCACGGTCTTGATCGCCATCATCGGGCCTTCAAAGGTCGACATGCCATAGAAAGACAGGGACACGATGAGGAAACGCAGGATAGGGTCAGAACGCAACTTGCTCCAGGCACCGGACAGGGTCATGATGCCGTTGACCATACCACCCCAGGACGGAGCCAGCAAAATCAGCGAAAACAACATGCCTATGGATTGCGCCCAGTCAGGCAAGGCGGTGTAATGCAAGTGATGCGGGCCCGCCCACATATAAGTGAAGATCAATGCCCAGAAGTGAACGATGGACAAGCGATAGGAATAAACCGGGCGCTCAATTTGCTTGGGGATGAAGTAATACATCATGCCCAGAAAGCCAGCCGTCAAAAAGAAGCCGACGGCATTATGGCCGTACCACCACTGCACCATCGCATCCTGCACGCCAGAATAAGCAGAATAGGATTTCATGAACGACACCGGGATGGCAGCGCTATTGACGATATGCAAAACTGCTACCGCGATAATGAAGGCACCATAAAACCAGTTCGCCACATAAATGTGCTCCACCTTGCGCTTGACCAGTGTGCCAAAAAACACCACGGCATAGGATACCCAAACCACGGCGATCAGCAGGTCGATAGGCCATTCCAGCTCCGCATATTCTTTACCCTGGGTAAAGCCCATAGGCAAGCTGATGGCTGCAGCGACGATCACCAGTTGCCAGCCCCAGAATGTGAATTCAGCAAGGCCCTCAGAAAACAAGCGCACATTGGATGTGCGCTGGACGACGTAATAGGAAGTGGCAAACAAGGCGCAGCCACCAAAGGCAAAGATCACGGCATTGGTATGCAAGGGGCGCAAACGGCCATAACTCAACCACGGTATGCCCCCCAGAAATTCTGGCCAGGCAAGCTGGGTAGCAATCACCACGCCCACGAGCATGCCGACGATTCCCCAAACCACTGCCATGACAGAAAATTGCCGTACAACCCGATAGTTGTATGTGTTTTCTTTAGTTATTGTCATGATCTCACTCTGTTGTAAAAATACACCGCCAGAATAACAATCACCTTGCCCAGCTACATTGATGCAAATCAAATGCAGCCAGATTCAAAATCAATTACCGGCAAAAGACAACATGCGCATAAATCTGAAGAATCAGTTTTTAAAAAAAACAAAAAAAAAGACATCCAGAGGATGTCTTTTTTAACAGCAAGATGATGCTGAATTATGGTGCGGCAGTTACTGGTGCTGTCACTGCTGCCTTATTGATAGTGACCTTGGCTTTGTGCTTCAACAATTCTATATATGAATACAGATTTTGAGCAGACTGCATGCTCGTCAATTGCTGTGCTTCTGAAGCACGGCGTGCCGCATCAGGTGTACCCGCGGTGACTTTACTTATACGGAAAATCACATAGCCAGCATTACCCAGGTGTGTGCCGACAAAGGCAGGCAATTTCTGTGTATCAGCGCGCATCACATCAACCAACGCAGCACTTGGGATATCCTGATTCTTCAAACGGGACACCATTTTTGCTTCTGTAAATCCAGCCGTTGAATCTGCAGCCTTCAACGCAGCCAGTTTGGCTATGCCTTCTTTTTCAGCCAGTGCTGCAGCTTCAGTTGCAGTCACCTGCGCCTGAATTGATGCCTTCACTTCTTCAAACGGGCGCTTGGATGCGGGTTTGTATTCAACAATACGGCCAGCAATCAAGGTATTCGGGGCAACTTCAACTGCTTCTGTATTATGTTTTTTCTTGACCACGTCGTCAGAGAAAATCGCCTTCAGGAATTTAGGGCTATTGGTTTCTACCGTTGCTGGTAGACCTGGTTTACTGTTACGTGACAAGCCATTCACCGTTTGTATTTTCAGCTTCAGCTTTTCTGCTGCAGGCTTCAAGCTATCGCCTTGCTCGTACAAGACATTGGTAAACGTTTCGGCAGCTTCAGTATATGCCTTGCCAGCTTTTTGCTTTTTGATATCGGCAGCAATTTGCGCTTTGACTTCATCCAGAGTTTTTACGCCGGCTGGTTTGATCCCTGTCACAGTGATGATGTGAAAGCCATAGTCAGACTGCACCAGCTCACTGATCTCACCTTGCTTGAGCTTGAATACACTTTCATCAAACTGTGGAACCATCGCACCTTTGCCAAAGAAATCCAGATCACCACCTTTTTCCTTGGAACCTGGGTCATCAGAATTCTCTTTCGCCAGTTTGGCGAAATCTTCTGGTTTCTTGCGCAGTTGAGCAAGAATATCCGCAGCTTTGGCTTTCGCCTTGGCTTTATCAGCATCGCTACTGTCTTTACCAGCCGCGATCAAAATATGGCTGGCACGACGCTGCTCTTCTGTCGTATAGGATTTTTCATTGGCCTTATAGTAAGCCTGGACATCAGCATCAGATACCGTTGTCTGCTCAGCCAGCACTTCACTGTTCAAGACTACGTACTCAGCATTAATTTGCTCGGGAATTTCAAACTGCGCCGTATTTTTTTCGTAATACGCTTTGAGCATTTCATCAGTAACTTTGACACGTGACGCAAAATCACCCGGCTTGTACATCAGCATCTGCACTTCGCGCTCTTGCTCATTGATGGCAGAAAGACGCTCGGTCACAGTTTTTGAAACGAAAGCACTTGCCTGAACTGGGCTCAGCAATTGCTGCAGCACCATGTCCTGGCGCAGACGCTGCTCAAACATCGGTGGCGTCATGCCTTGTTGTGCCAGCAGACGGGTATATTCAGCATTGTCGAAATGCCCGTCAGCCTTCACCAGGCCTGGCGTCTTGGTAATATTGTCTTGCAATGTTGCATCTGCAATTGCCAATTTTTTGACAGCAATCTCACCGGCCATCGCTTTGCGTGCAATTAACTCGTCCAAAATACTTTGCCTTGCTTCAGGAGTATTAAGCATTTTTGCATCAAACTGCGGGCCATACATCTGGCGCATACGGTCTAGTTGATCACGCAAGGCTTGATCAAACTCGCCCTGGGTAATGGGGGCACCCGCAACAGTTGCAATACCTGCCTCTTTGCCTATTGAACGCAAAGCGTCAGTGTTACCGAACAAAACAAATGACGGCAAGATAAGAACAGCTAGCAAAATTTGCATTAAGCGCTGATGGGTACGAATAAATTCAAACATGTTCAACCAATCACGTGGCTAAGTATCACAATAACAATTTGACGAATACAAAAAAAGGCGAACTTTCGTTCGCCTTTTCGATTTTCTGGCGGAGCGGACGGGGCTCGAACCCGCGACCCCCGGCGTGACAGGCCGGTATTCTAACCAACTGAACTACCACTCCTTTTGTTTCTTTTGTACTTCCTGGCACTACAATTTGCTTGCTACTGGTGGGCGCTGAGAGGCTCGAACTCCCGACCTAAGCCTTGTAAGGGCTCCGCTCTACCAACTGAGCTAAGCGCCCCACGCATACAAACAAATATCGCGACCCATGTCCTGAGCCACGAAAGTGCATTAGTTTACCGCATCTTTCAATGCTTTGCCAGGTTTAAATTTAGGTACCTTGGCAGATTTGATCTTGATTGGCTCACCAGTCTTAGGATTACGGCCTGCTCTGGCAGCACGTTTGGCAACAGAGAAGGTACCAAAACCAACCAGTGTTACCGTGCCATTTTTCTTCAATGTGGTTTTTACGGCGCCGATCACAGCATCCAGCGCACGCGACGAAGCCGCTTTGGAAATATCCGCTGTTTTCGCAATATGATCGATCAACTCAGTCTTATTCACTTATAGCCCCCTCACAAAAATTTGAATTTCGCGATGATGTATTCGATTATTTTATTGGTCGTGCATCTATCACGGCAAGCAGGAAATCTGCATCCGGTATTAGAGCAAGCCGCAAAGCCTTATGTCAAGCGGTTTGCAAGCTTTATGGCCAAGTTTGCTGATTTGTGATTTGCTTATTCGGTTTTTATGCTTGCTCAGGCTAAAGCCACTGTGCAAAAAATCAGGTGGCTGAGTGTTTTTGCTATATGGAAAAGCCACCCTCTTTTGTATCCTGAATTAGAATGTGACAAGCCCACATTAAAAATTGAGGCATCATGCTACCCGGCAGCAATTCAGGTAACTGCGTATTTCATGTAACTGCGCACACGGTCAAGCTATTCCTGATTCGTTACATGGTATGGCTTTAAGTTATAGGAAGCCCTGACAGTCTGCCTGAATCATGATCTGCAAAAAAAGCAGCGGATATAGCAGTCCCCAAAAATCGGAACAGACTTAAAACAAATAAAGATACACACGGAAGACAATGAAGAATTTTGACGTAGCAATCGTAGGTAGTGGACTAGCCGGCTTGTCTGTCGCCCTGCATCTGGCACAAACTCGCAAAGTCGCCATCGTTTCCAAGCGTGAATTACTCGACGGTGCAAGTAACTGGGCACAAGGTGGCATCGCTGCCGTGCTGGATTCTCACGACAGTCATGAGCAGCACATTTCAGACACCCTGATTGCAGGCGGTGGCTTGTGCGACGAAGGTGCCACCCGCTACATCATAGAACATGGCCGTGAAGCTATAGACTGGCTGATAGAACAAGGCGTCCCCTTCACCCGTGATGAAGAAGCTGAACTGGGCTTTCACCTGACCCGCGAAGGTGGTCATAGCCAGCGCCGCATCATCCATGCTGCAGATGCTACCGGCCATGCCGTGCAAGTCACACTGGAACAAAAAGTACGTAATCATCCCAATATCACGCTGTTTGAGCATCACTATGCAATCGACGTGATTACCTCAGCCAAGATAGGTGACACGTCCCCTACCCCACGCTGCCTTGGTTTGTATGTGCAAGATGTAAAAACTGGCAAGGTCGATACTTTTGCCGCGCAGCACACCGTGATGGCAACTGGCGGTGCCGGCAAAGTCTATCTGTACACCACCAACCCTGACACTGCTACCGGAGATGGCATTGCCATGGCCTGGCGCGCTGGCTGCCGCATCGGCAACATGGAATTCATACAGTTCCATCCCACCTGCCTGTATCACCCTTTTGCCAAATCATTTTTGATTACTGAAGCAGTACGCGGCGAAGGCGGCATATTGAAGTTACCGGCTGAGGCTGGTGCTTCTGCCGGCAAACGCTTCATGACCAATCATGATGACCGCATGGAACTGGCACCACGCGATGTGGTCGCCCGTGCGATTGACTTTGAAATGAAAAAACGCGGCCTGGATTTTGTTGAACTTGACATCAGCCACCAGCCGCCAGAGTTCTTGAAAGAGCATTTCCCCACCATTTATGCACGCTGCCTGGAGTTGGGCATAGACATCACCAAACAAGCCATACCTGTGGTACCTGCTGTGCATTTCACTTGCGGTGGCATCGTCACCGATACAGATGGCCGGACTGACTTGCCTGGTCTGTATGCTGTTGGCGAAACAGCTTACACAGGCCTGCATGGTGCCAATCGCCTGGCCAGCAATTCGCTACTGGAATGCCTGGTTGTTGGCCGCGCCACAGCCAAACACATAGAAGCCCAGGAACGCGCCAGCGTCATTGCCCTGCCAGACTGGGATGAAAGCCGCGTTTCAGATGCAGATGAAGAAGTCGTCATCGCCAATAACTGGGATGAGCTGCGCCGCTTCATGTGGAATTATGTGGGCATAGTCCGCACCACCAAACGCCTTGAGCGCGCCAAACACCGCATACGTTTACTGAAGGAAGAGATAGACGAATACTATGCCAACTTCCGCATCTCGAATAATTTACTGGAGCTGCGCAATCTGGTAGAAGTAGCTTCGCTGATCGTAAATAGCGCATTGTCACGTCGTGAAAGCCGTGGCCTGCATTTTAGCCGTGACTATCCAGATACTTTACCCAAAGCACTGCCCACGGTCTTGTCGCCAAAGCGAAAAAAATAAACCCGTCTGCCAGCATCTTGGACGATGCTGGCAGAACCTTGCGGGCGTTCAAATGCAGCTCAAATAATACGCAAGGAATAATCAGTCGCTTTAATATCCTTGGTAAGACTGCCTATCGATATTCTATCGACACCCGTCTCTGCTATTGCCCTCACGGATGCATGATCAATGCCACCAGATGCTTCCAGCAAGGCACGGCCAGCGGTGATGGCAACTGCTTCACGCATCATGTTGGTGTTGAAATTATCCAGCAAGATGGAAGTGGCACCAGCATTCAGTGCGGTCTGCAATTGTTCCAGTGTTTCCACTTCTATTTGTATGCTGACGCCCGCATTCAGGCTCAGGGCATTTTGCATGGCTTCGGCTACGCCACCTGCTGCTGCGATATGGTTTTCCTTGATGAGGATGCCATCATAAAGCGCCAGGCGCTGGTTCTTGCCGCCGCCCACACGCACGGCATATTTTTGCGCCAGACGCAGACCCGGCAAGGTTTTGCGGGTATCGAGTATCGCCGCTCTTGTACCAGCGATGATGGCGACATATTTGCTGGTGGCGGTTGCGACAGCAGATAATAATTGCAGGAAATTCAGCGCAGAACGTTCGGCTGTCAGCAAGGCCCGGGCAGGCGCTTTAATCTTGCAGACGACAGTGTTTGCCTTCATCTGCTCACCTTCGGCATATTGCCAGTCTACTTCTATGCTTGCATCAAGTGCCGTCATGACGGCATCGAACCACGGCGCACCACATAGAACAGCACCTTCGCGCACGATGACTTGTGCCTGCACTACTTCATCTGCAGGCACCAGCAAGCCAGTCAGATCGGCAGCACCAACATCTTCAGCCAGCGCATCACTGATATTGCGTTTAAATGCTTTTTGTAAATCTGCATCAAAAGGGAAATGCGTATTCTTTAAATTACCAGACATGTCCAGATAACCTCAGTTTAATTAGATGGGGCTTGCGCAGTATTCAGAACCTGTTGATGATCTGTAGCGAGCATGCGTCAGCGGATTGAAGAGCAGCGCATAAGGGCCTCGCATTAATTCCTGTTGCACTCGCGCTTAAGATCGTCAACAGGTTCTCAGGCCGGGCCTATTCCGGAGAACAGTTTGGCTTCTTTAGCCAGGTCACCTGAAGGGCGTACATTGGCTTTTTTGGCCGCCGCAAAATCCAGCATGCGGTCTATACAGACTTTGGCTTTTTGCCCCACTACCGGGTCAACCTGGATTTCATTATTACCATTCTCCAGTACCTGTACCAGATTGCGCAAGCCATTCATCGCCATCCATGGGCAATGTGCGCAGCTCTTGCAAGTCGCGCTATTACCCGCTGTTGGGGCAACGATGAAACGCTTGGTCGGGGCTGCCATTTGCATTTTGTGCAGGATGCCATTATCAGTGGCGACGATGAATTCATCTGCATCCAGGGTTTGTGCCGCATGGATCATTTGCGAAGTCGAACCAACCACGTCTGCCAATGCCACTACGGCAGCGGGTGATTCAGGGTGGACCAGGATTTTGGCATTAGGATGCTCAGCCTTGAGCACGTCCAGCTCTATACCTTTAAATTCATCATGGACCAGGCAGGAACCCTGCCATAGCAACATGTCTGCACCTGTCTGTTTCTGGATATAGCCACCCAGATGTTTGTCGGGAGCCCAGAGTATTTTTTTACCTTGTGCATGCAAGTGTGCGACGATGTCCAGGCCTATGCTGGAGGTCACCATCCAGTCAGCACGTGCTTTGACTGCCGCGCTGGTATTGGCATACACAACGACGGTACGGTCGGGGTGGGCGTCGCAAAACGCCGCAAACTCGTCTGCCGGACAACCCAGATCCAGAGAGCAGGTCGCATCGAGGTCAGGCATTAAAATGGTTTTTTCTGGGCTGAGTATTTTGGCGGTTTCGCCCATGAACTTGACACCGGCCACGACCAGGGTCTTGGCGGGATGGTCACGGCCAAATCTTGCCATTTCCAGCGAGTCAGAAACGCAGCCACCAGTTTCTTCTGCCAGGTCCTGCAGTTCGGCATCGACATAATAATGCGCCACCAGTACAGCCTGCTTTTCTTTCAGCAATTGGCGTATTCTGGCTTTGAGCTCCAGCTTTTCTATTGCTGAAGGCGCATCAGGGATGCGCGCCCAGGCATTGGCGGTACAACTACTGCCCACATCCATCTGCGGACGTTCAAATTCGACAACTTTGGTTTCCATATAGCCCTACATATCTGGAGTGCATGACTGGCACGCACCCTGATGACAAGAAATATTGGCAGGTTTTGAGATTGCCAGATTTGCATCCAGCGCCCCTTTAACCTGCATCCACTACTGCATTTCAAGCCATAGTATACGCTGTTACCAGATATTTACCCGCGTCGCTGTTGGGCGCAGGGGTGAACGATCGCCCTTGCACTGGAAAGCATCAGAAAATTCTGTCATGTTTGCCAATGGCGCAATGACACGGTATTTGTCTGGTGAATGCGGATCAGTTGCCAGTTTCATGCGCAACATCTCATCACGAATGAGGCTACGGAAGCTCTGTGCATTAGCGACAAAGAAGCGCTGGTCCACCGTCAAGCCATCAATTTCCTTTGCCTGGGGCTTGCGTTCCAGCGATTTGTGCAGCGCTTGCAGGGCAATCTTCATCCCACCCAGATCAGCAATATTTTCACCAGCAGTCAGTTTGCCATTGATGTGCAATTTATCGATGGGGTTAAATTCATCAAATTGCTTTTCTATGGCTTTGACACGAACCAGGAATTTCTTCTCGTCGTCCTTGGTCCACCAGCTTTTGAGATTACCCTGGGCATCATATTGGCGACCTTCATCATCAAAGGCATGCGTCAGTTCATGACCTATGGTAGCTCCCGTATTGCCATAGTTGGCCGCAGGATCAGCATTCACATGGTACAGCGGTGGTTGCAGTATGCCTGCCGGAAACACCATTTCATTCATGGTGGGGTTGTAGTAGGCATTCACCGTTTGTGACGTCATGCCCCACTCATTCCTGTCTATGGGCTTGCCCAGCTTGGCCAGATTGCGCTTGAATTCAAATTCAGCGGCGCGTGCCATATTCGCTGCATACGGGCCAGTATCGATTTGCAGGCTGCTGTAATCACGCCAGACATCGGGGTAACCTATTTTTACCAAAATAGTGTCGAGCTTCTTATACGCTTGCTGCTTGGTGGTATCTGACATCCATTCCAGCTTGCTGATGCTTTCACGCATGGCGAGTTTGATGTTATCAACCATTTCCAGCACACCAGCTTTGGCTTCAGGGCCAAAGAATTTTGCGACATACAACTCGCCCATGGCTTCGCCTGCCATGTTATCTATAGAACCCAGGACGCGCTTCCAGCGCGGTTGCAATTCCTTGGTGCCAGCCAGAGTCTTGCCGTAAAAATCAAAGTTGGCATTGACAAAGGCTGAACTCAAATCTCTGGCACGTGCATTCGCCAATTGCCAGCGTAAATAAGTCCTCCATTGATCGAGGCTGACGGTATTAACCATGCGCCCTGCTTCTGCAATGAATTTGGGATGGGCGAGATTGAATTGACCAGGCTGCGCCAGACCCAGCTCATTAAAATAAGTTGCCCAGGCTGTTTTCTTGTCTGTCTTTTGCAAGGCATTCAGATCAGACAAGTGGTAACTGGCTTGCGGGTCGCGTAATTCGACCTTGGTCAAGGATGCCTTGGCCAGGCGGGTTTCCAGTGTCAGTACAACGCCAGCATTTTTCTTTGCCTGGTCTGGCGTATCGCCGAGCAAGCTAAAAATCTGAGTCACATAAGCGACATACTTGTCGCGGATATCCTTGGTCTTGGTATCAGTTTTCAGATAATAATCACGGTCTGGCAAGCCCAGCCCACCCTGCATGATTTGCGGGATGTAGCGGGTCGTGTTTTTTGCGTCCTGATCTACAGTGAAGCCAAACAAAGGTGAGACACCTTGCTTATGCAAATCAGCGATCACAGCCAGTAATTGCGTACTATCCTTGATGCCATTGATTTGCGTAAACTGCGGCTCCAGCGGTTTGATACCTTCTTTTTCTATCTGCGATTCATTCATGCCACTGGCATAAAAAGCACCGACCAGTTGCGCTGCCTTACTCTTGCCCTCGCCTTTTGCGGCTGTTTCTGCAATGAGCTTCAGTGCTGCCAGATTCCGTTCAGTCACTTCATCATAAGCGCTGTAACGCGCACGATCAGAGGGAATGGGGTTAGCCTTCAGCCATTCGCCATTTGAATACTGGAAGAAATCTGTGCAAGGGTCAGTCTTTTTATCCATGGTCATGGATTCCAAGACCAATTGGTTTGAAGTCGCTGTCTGAGCAAATACTGCATTACCCATGCAAGCCACGCCAACCAGGCTGGCCATCACACTGCGTTTGAAGATATTTTTTGTTTTCATTTTTTTGTCCCTGTCTCTTAATTTTTACGGTATTACTTGCACGGCTATACCTGAGTATTGTCCCGGCGAACGATAAACTCTTTGCGTCGCTTTCTGGAAATCCTCAGGATTGGCTTTTGGGATATCCATGAATTTTTGAGGATTCAAATCCACCAGCGGGAACCAGCTGCTCTGCACCTGTACCATGATGCGGTGACCACGGCGGAAGGTGTGCTGGATATCCGGCATGCTATAGCTGATGGCAGCGACTTTGCCAGGCACAAAGGGCTCTGGCTTTTCAAAGCTGTTACGGAACTTGCCTCGCAAAGGCTCTCCCCGGACCAACTGCTGATAGCCAGCCATGGCCACCGACGGTGGTGGCACGTCATTGGCACGATCGCGTATTACCTGTTTATCTGGATAAGTCGAGGGATACACATCAATGAGTTTGACGACCCAATCGGCATCCGTTCCTGAAGTTGAGACAAACAATTTTGGATTGACTGGCCCGACGATGGTTACATCTTCCTCCAGTGGCTCAGTCTGATAAACCAGCACATCTGGCCGTGTCGATGCAAAGCGCTGGTCAGAAACGACATATTCACGCGGTGCACCAGTGGCAGCGTAAGAGATGAAGGGTACTGGCTTTTTAGGGTCGCTGACATATTCGTCGAAGGTATTAAATTCTGTCTGCGGCTCTTTCCAGCTCAGGCTGCCGTCATTGCCAAAATACAGAGTACGTTTTTGTGCCTGTTGCGGTGGCCAGGCAGGATATTCGCGCCAGACATTGGTGCCGGTTTCAAATACAGTCACTTCCGGCAAGGCCTTACCAGTCGTGCCTTTCAAATGCTGCTCAAAGAAAGGGAAAACAATGTTCTTGCGATAATAGTCACCTGTTTTGGTGTCGAAGCTGACATTGCCAATTGACTTGCCATCAGCACTCGCCCAGCCGCCGTGCGACCAAGGCCCCATGACCAGGCCATTGTAATAACCCTTGTTATTACTTTTGATGCTGTGATAAGTCGTGAATGGCCCTTGCGGGTCTTCAGCGTCATACCAACCGCCGACAGTCAACACCGCTGCCTTGATATTTTTCAGATGAGACGCGATGTTCCTGCTCTTCCAGAAGTCATCATAGGTACTATGCTCTATCGTCGGCATCAGCAATTCGCGTTGCTTGGCTGACAGCTGGGAAGTAATATTTTTCAGGCTCATATGCTTGAGAAAGTATTGATAGCCATCCGAGGTACCAAAATCAAACTCTTCCCAGCGTTTGGGTAAGGTGGTGGGATTTTTTTCTACTGTGAAGTTGGAGAAAAAACCAAAATTTGCCGCCAGCATGAAGGCACCGCCATGGTAAGAATCATCACCCATGAACAAATCAGTCACTGGTGCCTGAGGTGATGCTGCCTTGATGGCTGGATGCGAATCTATAATACTGGCTGAGGCATAAAAGCCGGGGTAGGAAATACCCCAGATACCTACCTTGCCATTATTACCCTTGACGTTTTTCAGCAGCCATTCAACGGTGTCATGCATATCCTGGCTTTCAACACCCTCGCCTGCCAGCCTGCCGGCTTTGATATGCGGTGTCATTTCTTGCCATACGCCCTCTGACATATAGCGACCGCGTACGTCCTGTTTAACGAAGATATACCCACTTTGATCAAATTCTTTAGAGGGTCCCAGCGATTGCGGGTAAAAATCCACGCCATAGTGCGATTGCCCGCCCTCATAGACACCGCTGCCATAAGGGGAGCGTGTCATCAGGAAGGGATAAGACTTGCTGCCATCTTTGGGAACATATACCACTGTAAAAAGCCGTGTACCATCACGCATGGGAATCTGGTACTCATATTTGGTGTATTGTTCACGTATGCCAGGTTTGGCAGCTTCAGGAGCATCAGCCATGGCAGCTTCAGCAGCATATACCGGCAAATTGGCCATCAAGGCTAGAGCACACAAGGCTGCACATTTTTTAATCACAAATTTCATAATTCCCTTTAAGATAAGGCGCTATTGTTTTATTTATTCTGGTCGACATCCCTGCAGACGAAGTCTGGCGCAGCGAACGATAAAGAGAGTGAATTTTGCCCGATAAGTTTCCTGATTCCGACCTAAACTGCTAAATAGTCACCAAACAAATATTTTATTGCGGAAATACCATGAAATCACTCAGAATATTTGCCCTTGCCCTGGGTTTCCTAACGCTTACAAACTCTGTATGGGCGCGCCCTGGCGGTCACCATTTCCACCCGAGGGTGAGCATAGGTATATCCATACCGCCGCTGTATTTTAATTATGGCAACCGTCATAGCTATGTATCTGCGTATTACCCTTATGATTATTCCTGGCGCTATTACCCCAGCCTGGTGATCTCGCCCACAGTCAGCTACGTTACGCCAGCAGTCAGCAATGGCAACGTGATTTATACGGATAGCTATGGCACATACAATACTTATAGTCAAAGTTATACTGACGACAGCAACATCATCAGCCAGCCTGACCCGACACTTCAATCTACAGCAGGCAAGGATTGGTTATATTGCCACCAGCCAGATGGCTTTTATCCTGCCATCAAGTCTTGTCCAGGTGGCTGGCAGCGCGTACCAGCACAGACAAGATAAACGCTAAACACCAGATACAAAAAGGGTGCAATTATTTACTAATTGCACCCTTTTTCACTAATTGAAGGCAGGTATTTATTTTGCCAGTACGGCACGTATCGTCGCAGCCAATTCTTCAGCAACAAATTTGGCAACATAGGCATCTGCACCTACTGTCTTGATATGGTCTTCGTTGGTCGCACCAGACAAAGACGAATGTATTACCACAGGCAGGAACTTGAATCTGTCATCTTGCTTGATCTTGCGTGTCAGGGTAAAGCCATCCATCTCTGGCATTTCCAGGTCTGTCAGCACCATTGCCACCTTGTCGCGCACGCCCTTGCCTTCAGCCTGCGCTGCAGTAGCCAGGGATTGCAGTTTTTCCCAGGCCTCTTTACCAGTCTTGGTCATGATGTATTGCGCACCCATGGCGGTCAGGGCTTGCTCTATCAGGCCACGGGCCACTGCTGAATCATCCGCAGCCAGAATGGATGCCCCGGCTTGCATTTTCAGTTTGGCACCTATGGTTTCAGGGTCAACATCCTTGGTGTCAGACGGTGTGATCTGGCGCAGTATCTGTTCTACGTCCAGCACCTGGGCCAGACGAGTATCTTCAGTATCACCATCGAGCCGGGCGATACTGGTCACCATGCCGCCAACAGCACTGTTTTCTGCAGACAAAACCTGATTCCAGTCGAGACGCACGATTTCTTCTACAGATTCAACCGCAAAGCCCTGGGTAGTTCGTGCATATTCAGTCACCAGCATGATATTCAGGCCAGTCTTGGGCTTGAGCCCGACGACGGAAGGCAAATCGATGACGGGGATAATCTGCCCGCGCAAATTCACTACACCCAGCATATGGGGCATTGCGCCAGCCATGCCGGTAATCGTGGGCATGGCAACAATCTCTCGCACCTTGAAGACATTAATGCCAAACAGTTCTGACCTGTCGCTATTGCCATCTGTCCCTAACCGGAACAGCAACAGCTCAAACTTGTTGGACGCAGTCAGGTTGGTACGTTCGTCGACTTCTTGCTGTACGGAACTCATGTCTGTTTTCCTCATATTGATGGAACAGGGTTGCACCATTATCCTACGGTTTTACTGCAACGCAATTACTTTATAACACGGTAGCAAGGGGTATAAGCCTTACCTGGTAATTTCATGCGACTTTGTGCAACAAAAGATGCCAGCAAGGTGTCCATTGATGCCATTATTTCACTATCGCCGCGAATTTCAAAATGTCCATGCTTTTCTATCGCACGTATACCCTGGTTTTTGACGTTACCAGCAACTACACCTGAAAAAGCACGGCGCAGATTTGCTGCCAGCAAATGGGTTTCCTGGTTTTTGTGCAAAGCCAGATTGCGCATATTTTCATGGGTAGGATCAAAAGGCTTCTGGAATTCTGCATCTATTTTCAACAACCAGTTGAAATAATAAGCATCACCCTTGGCTTTGCGGAATTCACGCACTTCTTTGATACCAGCCTGCACTTCTTGCGCTACCCTGACCGGATCATTGACGATGATCTTGTAACTCTGCTGCGCTTTAGGCCCCAGGGTTGCAGCAATAAACTGATCTATCTGACGGAAATAATCTGCTGCACTTTCTGGCCCGGTAAAAATCAAGGGGAAAGGTAAATCAGCATTGTCAGGATGTAGCAAAATCCCAAGCAAATACAAAATCTCTTCCGCCGTACCTGCACCACCAGGGAACACAATCACTGCATGCCCCATGCGCACAAAGGCTTCAAGGCGTTTTTCTATGTCCGGTAAAATCACCAGGTCATTGACGATGGGGTTTGGCGCTTCGGCAGCGATAATGCCGGGCTCGGTAATCCCCAGGTAACGGCCAGTAGTAATCCTTTGCTTGGCATGGCCTATCGTGGCACCTTTCATCGGCCCTTTCATGGCGCCCGGGCCACAACCTGTGCAAATATCCATGCCGCGCAAACCTAGCTGATAACCTACATGCTTGGTGTAATCGTATTCATCACTGGAAATCGAATGCCCACCCCAGCACACCACCATATTGGGGTTGACTTGTGGCTTGAGCAAATTGGCATTACGCATAACGTGGAAAACGGCGTCACTGATGCCTTCAGTGGTCGTCAAATCAAATTTGCGGTCATCTTCGATGGCAGCCTTGATGAACAGGATGTCGCGCAATACGGCAAACAAGTGTTCCTGTATGCCCTTGATCATGACGCCATCAACAAAAGCGCTGGCAGGCGCGCCCTTGACGTCAAGCTTGATGCCTCGTTCGCGCTGGATAATGCTGATATCAAAGCTCTTGTAACGCTCCAACAGTTCCTTGCCATCATCCAGGCCACTACCGCAATTTAATACCGCCAATGCGCAACTGCGAAACACTTGGTACAAGCCACCATGACTATTGTCGAGCAACTGCGCGACCTCGGCCTTGGACAAAACTTCCATGCGGCCGCCGGGTGAAATTTGTGTGTCGATGACTTCGAATTCCATAACTGCTTTTTCGCTCCTGAAAATGATCTCTGGTTGATGCATGCGTGGCACCACACTGCACTTCCCTGTGTGTCCATTATGCATCCAATTTATTCTACGGGTTGCATCAGCAGCATTATTTTCCACAGTTGCATTGTGAAGAATGGCAAATTACGCCGGATTCAGATTGCTGATTTGACGCTCGTATAAAAATATTTCTATAAACGATTGTATATAGCGCCCGCGCCATGTACAATTCGCCTCCTTCAGACGCGGGGTGGAGCAGTCTGGCAGCTCGTCGGGCTCATAACCCGAAGGTCGTAGGTTCAAATCCTGCCCCCGCAACCAAGTTTTTTTGTTCTGGTGCATTCGCACAAATTTACCGAGCACTATTTATACTTCTGGCAAGCAATTGCCGGGGTCGGTTTATTTTGCTTTTTGCTCAAGCGTCACAAAATATCGCCAAACATCAACATTGATCAAGCTCAACTGATGAAAGACAATAAAGATCACGCTACTCTGGAGTTACCGGGCTTTGGCGAACCAGCATTTTTATTGCCAGAAGCCAGAAAACCTTTGCCAGCACAACGTCAGCGCGGTAAAAAACAAGAGCAGCTTGAACTTCTGGAAGTACTGGGGCCAACTGACCGCACTGGTCTGCCAGCCTGGGTACATGATGAAAACACTGACCTGACTGGCTTGCCGGTCTGGCGCTGAACGGTCTGGCGCTGGAGGCGCTGGATTTGCTCAGCGCGCAAAACAAGTCAAACCCGCACCAAAGCCTTGATTATGGGCCATTGCCTGCGTGAAATCGGCAGACGTTCAGTACAACCGCTGACGATGATTTGCCACGACTCTGATACCTTTTCCTGATTATTCTCCACATCCACTAATTGCACTGCCCGTTCGACACCATTAATGGCTGTACGTGCGACAAGAGCATTCCTGTGCACCCTGACCAGCAAATCACCCAGCTCCAGCTCTATCGACGTCAGCGATTCTTCCAGCAGATATTCGCGCTGCACAGTATGCAGGGTCACATATTTTTGTTCTGCCTTCAAAAACAGTACATCTGCCACTGGCACTAATAATATTCTCCCTCTTTCCAGCACAGAAAAATGCTTGCGCCTGGATCCGCTGACATCCGCTGCCATGGTTTCAGGCAGGCGGCGTGCCACCTTCATTTTTTCACCGGCGCGCACCAAGGCATCGACCAGGCGGCTGGCCCGCACCGGCTTCATCAGATAGTCAAGCGCGTGAACTTCAAAAGCCTTGACGGCGAATTCATCGTAGGCAGTCACAAAAATAATCGCTGGCGAGCGCAGGTTGGCCTGATGCTGTGCGAGGTGCTGCGCCAACTCTATGCCATTCATGCCCGGCATCTGCACATCAAGCAAAACGATATCTGGTTGCAAACTACTGATTTTCTCCAGCGCCAGCATGGCATTTTCTGCCTCACCCACCACCGTCACCGGGCATTCGGCCTGAATATCCGACAACAATGTCATCAACCTTTGTCTTGCGGGTGCCTCATCATCAACAATCAGTATTCTTGGTGTCATCATCTTTTAGCCGGGAATTGCAATTTAACCTCAAAGTACGCATCTACTACTCCGTATTGAATTTGCGCTTCGATATCATAAAGCAAACTTAGTCGCTGTCGTATGTTTTCCAGTGCCATTTGGTTACCAGAAACCATATTCGCCTCTGCATGGTAAGGATTACGGATGCGAATTTCCACCTTATCCAGTTGACGTTTTATCTCCACAGTAATGGTGGCCTGCTCCACCGATGGCTCAATGCCATAATGAACCGCATTCTCCAGCAATGGTTGCAACAACAAGGAGGGAATTTGTATTTCACCCAGCTCTTTGGGTGAAATTTTTTCTTTATCCCAGATCACCTGCATGCGCTCCCCCAGACGTATTTTTTCTATCGCCAGATATTGCTCACATAAACGTATCTCATCCTGCAGACTGGTGACATTACGCGTATCACGCATCAATACCCTGAATAGATCAGCCAGGTCTTCCAGAACGATCTCGGCACGACGCGGCTCGGTACGTATCAGTGACAAGGCAGTATTGAGGCTATTGAATAAAAAGTGAGGGCGTATCCTGGCTTGCAAGGCTTGCAGCTTGGCCTCACCCAACGCCGGCGAAAAAGCCCTGGTACGCAGTTCAAAATACTGTTGAAATGCCAGCGCCAGCAAACCAGTTGCGGCGACGACAAAGATGGGATTAAATTTAGGAAAACCTGCCAATATCCAGTATTGCGTACGCAAATACAGCATCAGCATGGAAGCTATCGCTGTTGGCAAGGCGCAACACAACAAGCGCTGAAACCAGCCAGACATGTAATATCGCATCGCCAGTCTGCGCAAATTGCATAAAACCAGCAAAGACAGCAGGCATATGGTTTCCAGCAATGCTGCGCTTTCCAGAAAGTTTTGCAATACCACACGCCACTCATCCCCCCGCGACCACAAAGCCAGTAAGGCCAGCAGATTCACACTGATCAAGATGCGGGAAAACACACCCAAATTGCAACAATCAGGGATCAAAGGCTCACTTACGGTGTTTTTCTTATCGCTAGTCATTGTTGTTTATCTTTATTTTTTATATGCGCAATAGCGTCTCGAATGCGCCTTGATTCTTAGCTGACCTGCAGTTTATAAGTGGCCACACGGGCACCCGGGTAAGTAAATTAAATGACTAATTGTCCACGACCAGACAGACATCTGGCATTTCCAAGGGTAATCATGCGCAAAATCTGGGATAATCAAGGGAAATTCTCTCGCAAATGCAGCCAATATGGCAACAATTCACTATGACATCACAATTCAATAAAAAAAGCGAGGCATGGTCTGCCCGTTTCTCTGAACCTGTTTCCGATCTGGTCAAACGCTATACTGCCTCAGTTTTCTTTGACAACCGCATGGCTGCCTTTGATATTGAAGGCTCATTGGCGCATGCTGAGATGCTGCAGGCACAAAATATCATCACTGCTCAGGATTATGCTGACATACAACGTGGCATGGCACAGATCAAATCTGAAATCGACAGCGGCAAATTTGAATGGTTGCTGGATCTGGAAGATGTGCATCTGAATATAGAAAAACGCCTGACCGAGCTGGTAGGTGATGCTGGCAAACGCCTGCACACCGGCCGCTCACGCAATGACCAGGTCGCCACTGATATCCGTCTGTACATGCGTAGTGCCATCGACAATATCCTCGGCTTGCTGCAAGACTTCCGTCTGGCTCTGCTGGATCTGGCAGAAAAAAATGCCGATACTATCCTGCCTGGCTTTACTCATATGCAGGTGGCCCAGCCCATCACTTTTGGTCACCACATCCTTGCCTATGTAGAAATGTTTGGCCGCGATGCCGAGCGCATGCAGGATTGCCGCAGGCGCGTCAACCGCCTGCCACTGGGTGCTGCAGCCCTGGCTGGCACAACCTTCCCTATCGACCGCGAACGCGTCGCCAAAACCCTGGGCTTTGACGAAGTTTGCTACAACTCACTGGACGCCGTCTCTGATCGCGACTTTGCCATAGAATTTTGCGCAGCCGCTGCATTGGTGATGACCCATATCTCGCGCATGTCAGAAGAACTGGTGATCTGGATGAGCCCACGCATAGGCTTCATTGATATCGCTGACCGCTTTTGCACAGGCTCTTCCATCATGCCGCAAAAGAAAAACCCAGACGTACCAGAACTGGCACGTGGTAAAACCGGCCGTGTGAATGGTCATTTAATTGCCCTGTTGACCCTGATGAAAGGCCAGCCACTGGCCTACAACAAGGACAACCAGGAAGACAAAGAACCTTTGTTTGATACAGTAGACACGGTCATTGATACACTGCGCATTTTCGCTGACATGGCAGGCGGCATCACCGTCAAGCCAGAAGCCATGCGTGCCGCTGCCCTGCAAGGCTATGCCACAGCAACCGACCTGGCTGACTACCTGGTCAAGAAAGGCCTGCCTTTCCGTGATGCCCATGAAGCCGTAGCACTGGCAGTGCGTACCTGCGTAGAGAAAGCCTGCGACCTCAGCGATATGTCACTGGAAGAATTGCGTGCCTTCTCCAGCCTGATCAATGACGATGTCTTTGAAGTCCTGACGCTGGAAGGCTCAGTTGCGGCCCGCAATCATATAGGCGGTACCGCACCACAACAAGTCAAACTGGCCATCGCCAGACTGCGCAGTCAGTTAAGTTAAGCCAAGCCTGGCCAAACCTAACCAAGCAAGTTGGCATATCTACATTAAACTGCTGGCCAGGGTGCGATTTATCACACAGAAATCGCACCCGCCCACCAAGCTTTAAATTCCCGCATTAAATATTCATCTAAGTAGAAATACTGGGAATGTCGTTTTCACTCCAAAAAAGCATTTTTTCAGCGCTTACAGGCTCTCGTGTATGTGAAAAAATGTCTTATACTCGTGACGGCTAATGGAATACCTGCACTAAGCTCATGGTAATTCCAGAAGCACCAAATAAGACACCAGGGAACCATGCTGCGCAGGATTTATGCTCCTCAGGCAGGATTAGTTTTCTTGGTAGTCTATAAAATAAAAACTCAGGAGATATGTATATGCAAGTATTTCTGCGTCTGTCTAAATGGATCGACGTAATGAATGAGCGTATCGGTAGTCTGGCAAACTTGTTAATTTTATTATCATGTATCGTCAGCGCTACGAATGCGTTAATACGTTATGGTTTCGACTGGAGCGACAACTGGCCATTGGAATTGCAATGGTATTTGTTCGGTGCCGCCGTCATGCTGGGTGCCTCGTACACCTTCCAGAAAAATGAACATGTCAGGGTAGATTTGATTTACGCCCACGTTTCTGAACGTGCTCAACTCTGGATCGATATTTTCGGTATCGTCTTTTTCCTTTTCCCTTCGTGCATATTGTTTTCCTGGCTGGCCTGGAAATCCTTGTTCCTGCCATCCTGGGCAATTCTGGAACAATCGAGCAATTCTGGTGGGCTGCCGCGCTACCCCATCAAACTCATCGTTCCTGTTGGCTTTGCATTACTGACTTTGCAAGGCGTATCTGAACTCATCAAGCGTATTGCATCTTTGCAGGGCAAGACACATCTGGAATCGAAATACGAAAGGCCTGTGCAATGATCCCTTTAGAGTATATGCCGCCACTGATGTTTGGCGGTCTGGTGTTGTTCATGCTGGTCGGCTTCCCCGTTGCATTTTCGTTGCTGGCGGTGGGCTTGTCCTTTGGTCTGCTGTCGATAGAACTGGGCTTTTTTAACGTCGCTTTCCTGCAAGCTGTTCCACAACGTATTTTTGGCAGCGTGCTTGCCAATGATCTTTTATTGGCCATTCCCTTCTTTACCTTCATGGGGGCGATACTGGAGAAGTGTGGCCTGGCAGAAGACATGCTCGACTCCATGGGGCAGTTGTTTGGCCCTATCCGTGGTGGCCTTGGTTACTCCGTCATTATCGTCGGTTTCATTCTTGGCGCCATCACAGGCACGGTTGCCGCCCAGGTGATTGCGATGGCGATGATCTCATTGCCGGTCATGATGCGTTATGGTTACAACATGCGCTATACCACTGGCGTATTGGCGGCCTCAGGTACGATTACCCAACTGGTACCACCTTCACTGGTACTGGTGGTATTGGCTGATCAATTGAAAACCCAGACTTCCAGCGCCGACGTAGGCAGCATGTATCTGGGCGCATGGGGACCATCGCTGGTACAGATTGCGCTGTTCATCCTGTACACCTTCATCCTGTCCCGCATCAAGCCAGAATGGCTGCCTGCCGTCCCGAAAGAAGCACGCACTTTACAAGGCTGGGCCCTGTGGAAGAAATGCCTGCAAGGGATTATTCCATCAGCCGTACTGATTTTCATGGTGCTAGGCACCATGATGCTGGGTATAGCCACACCGACAGAATCCGGTGCCATGGGTGCACTCGGTGCAATCATCCTGGCGGTGTTGCGCGACAAGGAATTCAACAAGAGGGATAAACTGGCTTTCCGCGCCGGCCTGGCTGGTCTGGGCATCGCCCTGATCATCGGCCTGTTTTTCTACTCCGACACCAAAGAGATCAGCAAACCAGCGAAGCTCGCATTGCAAATTGCCCTGGTCGTTGTATATGTTGCTCTCGTCTGGCTGGTGACACGTGCCTATCGCATTGCTGATTTGCGTGCACTGATTACACTGGGATACCAGTCCACCATGCGCATTACCGCCATGGTTGTCTTTATCCTGATAGGCTCGACCTGTTTCTCCGTGGTATTCCAGGGCGTTGATGGCGGTGTATGGGTAGAACATCTGTTCACTTCCTTGCCTGGTGGCTGGATAGGCTTTTTGCTGATCGTCAATCTGTTCATTTTCTTCCTGGCTTTCTTCCTGGATTTCTTTGAAATTGCCTTTATCGTGGTTCCCATGCTGGCACCGGTTGCAGAAAAAATCCTCGCCCCAGTTTTACTGGAAAGCATGGGTAGCCCGCAAGCCGCCTCTTCTGCTGCACTGGTATGGTTCGGTGTGATGTTGTGCGTGAATATGCAAACATCATTCATGCATCCGCCATTTGGGTTTGCGTTGTTCTATCTGCGTGGTGTAGCCCCCAAAGAAGTCAAGAGCTCGGATATTTACTGGGGAGCCCTGCCCTGGGTGGGTCTGCAGATGATCATGGTCGTGCTGGTCATGTGCTTCCCTGTCATGGTCACTGCCCTGCTTGATAAAGGCTCCAGCAAACCTGTGTCAGACAATCTGGTGATAGAAAAAACTGTCAATGAACCGGATGCCGACGTCAAGCCCCCGGTATTTAGCGACAGCACCGAGAAGCCCGCCAGCGCGCCTGCTACACCTGAAACGCCGCCAGAAGAGGAGCAACCAAAGTTCCAATTCCAGGAGCCGCAGAAGTAAGTGGCGAATAAAAGATAAACAAGCAGTATTAGCAATAAGAAAAAACCTCTGACTAGTAATAGCAGAGGTTTTTTCATTGCTGCAGGTAAGACACAAAACAAAAATCCCCGCAAAATTCTGCGGGGATTTTTGTTTGTAAAACCTGAATTACAATTATTTCAAAGCCTTGCCAAAGTTAAAGCGTGCAAAGGCTTGCTCAGCAACCCCGAACCATTGCCCCTGGTTGTTGCGGAAGTTGATCCAGTCCGTATATACCTTGGCGAATTTTGGGTTCTTTGCCACTTCTTCTGTAAAGGTCTCCTGGGCCGCTTTAAAGCAGGCATCCATGACAGGCTGCGGGAAAGGCTTCAGATTGATTTTTTGCGCCAGCAAACGTCCCAGGGCTGCCGGGTTGCGTGCATCGTACTTGGCTTGCATGTCGTTATGTGCTTCATGCGTCGCAGCCTCAATTGCAGCCTGGTATTGCTTGGGCAGTTTGTCCCATTCTTTCTTGCTGACATAGAAGGACAATTGCGCGCCACCTTCCCACCAGCCTGGATAATAATAAAACTTGGCAATCTTGTTGAAGCCCAGTTTTTCATCATCATAAGGACCTACCCATTCAGCAGCATCTATCGTGCCTTTTTCCAGCGCAGGATAAATGTCACCACCGGCGATCTGTTGCGGCACTGTACCCAGCTTGGACAACACGCGACCAGCAAAACCACCGACGCGGAATTTCAGGCCATTCAAGTCTGCGACCGTCTTGATTTCTTTACGGAACCAGCCACCCATTTGGGTGCCGGTATTCCCGCCCAGGAAATTGACCACATTGTATTCAGCGAAGAACTCACGCATGAGTTTCATGCCATTGCCATGCAACATCCAGGCAGTTTGTTGACGTGAAGTCAGGCCGAACGGTACTGCTGTATCAAATGCAAATGTTGGGTCTTTGCCAAAATAGTAATATGACGCGGTGTGTCCCATTTCTACAGTGCCATTTTGTACCGCGTCCAAAACCGCCGTACCAGGAACAATCTCACCAGCAGAAAACACCCGTATATTCAATTTCCCATCTGTCAGTTCTTTGACGCGTGCTGCAAAAACCTCGGATGCACCAAAGATGGTGTCCAGACTTTTAGGAAAACTGGATGTCAAACGCCAATTCAGGGTTGGCAAAGCATCCGCAGCCAGGGCTGGTGCGGCAACCGCAGCGCCAACTGATGCACCTGCTGCGGCTTTTTTAAGAAAGGAACGACGTTCCATACTATCTCCGATATTTTGAATAATGACCAGAATTGCTCCCGGACCAACTTTGATTTAATGATGGCAGCACCATTTGCTAAAACCGAAATCATTCTATGGGCGTAAGCAGGAGCTAGCAATAAATGATTATATTGCAATGCAACAATTGCCACCAATCCCCGCGAACGATCAAGCTTTATTGCAGCGACAAGTATCAATTTCGCACACATGCACTGCGCCAGCAATATAGAATCCGGGGTGGTTCAGACAGTAATTTAAGTAGTACTACTGAGGGCGAATAACAACAGGCATATTTCTGTCTATGCATTTTTTCGCGTCATACACCAGAATGTAGGCTATTCAAAAAACGACAACAACTCTGGAAAAATTAATTCATGGACATCAGTAATCCACAATTTTGGTTTGCCATCCTGCAAATCATGGCAATTGATATTTTGCTCGGGGGCGACAATGCCATCGTGATAGGAATGGCTTGTCGTCGCCTGCCCGATCATCAGCGCAAACTGGGTATTTTCTGGGGTATGGTGGGCGCCATAGGCTTGCGCATTGCGCTCATCCTGTTTGCCCTGAACCTTTTGGCTATCCCTTACCTCAAGATAGTCGGCGCCTTGCTGCTGGTGTGGATAGGCATCAAGCTTTTGATACCAGAAGACGAAGAAGCACATGAAATTGATGGTGGCTCTACCCTTTTCACGGCAATCAAAACCGTGATCGTGGCCGATGCGGTCATGAGTATGGACAATGTCATTGCCATTTCTGGTGCTGCGGGTGGTCACAACTGGCTGGTTATTTTTGGTATTTTGCTGAGCATCCCGATTATCGTCATGGGTAGCCAACTGGTACTCAAATTAATAGACAAATTTCCATTTGTTATTTATGTTGGGGGCGCGATGCTGGGATGGATTGCAGGTGGGATGTTTGTCGAAGATGTTGCCATCCATGGCTGGATAAAATCCAATATTCCTGCTCTTGTTGACTTGATGCCATTTGCAGGTGCCGTCATTGTCTTATCTCTTGGCAAACTACAATCCACCAAAATAAATATAGACAAGTGACGTAGTTATATTAAAAGAAGCCTGTCTAACAAATGATGACAGGCTTCTTGGACCTCCTTAGCGATCCGATTTCTGCTAATCAGCTACCCGCGACTATCATGTTTTCTATGAGGATGGAGCCAGTTTGCTTCGTGCCACGTATTAAAGCATCATTGCCAACAGCAGCGATTTGCTGGAACATGTCACGCATATTGCCAGCGATCGTAATTTCTTCTACTGCATACTGGATTACACCGTTCTCTACCCAGTAACCGGATGCGCCACGTGAGTAATCACCGGTTACATAATTGACACCCTGCCCCATCAGCTCGGTGACCAGCAAACCTGTACCCATTTTTTTGAGCATGCCAACAAAATTGTCTGCGCGCTTGGTCAGGCTGGAAGTCAGCGACAGATTATGCGAGCCACCGGCATTACCGGTAGTTTGCATGCCCAGTTTGCGGGCAGAATAAGTGGACAGGAAATAGCCCTGCAATACGCCATCCGTAACGATATTGCGCTTCTGGGTTTTTACACCCTCATCATCAAATGGTGAAGAACCAACAGCACCGATAACATGCGGATCTTCCACCACTTGTATATGGGACGGAAAAATTTGCGTCCCTAAAGAATCCAGCAAGAAAGTGGATTTGCGATACAGGGCACCACCAGATGTAGCCTGCACCAGGGCACCCAGCAAACCGGCAGCCAACGGTGCCTCAAACAAGACCGGGCACTTGCGGGTATCGAGCTTGCGTGCATTCAACCTCGCCAGTGCACGTTCCGCGGCATAACGACCTATGGCTTCTGGCTCTGCCAGTTTTTTGGCATTGCGCTGCGAGGAATACCAGTCATCCCTTTGCATTTTTGAGCCCCTGCCCGCAATAGGTGCAACCGAAATGGTATGACGGGAAATGGGATATCCCCCCATGAAGCCACGTGAATTGGCTGCCACAAAATGCGATTGCTGGGCGTGTACGCTGGCACCTTCGCTATTGGTGATGCGCTTGTCGACTGCAAAAGCCGCAGCTTCTGTGCGTTTTGCCAGCTCTATGGCTTCTTCTGCAGTGACCAGCCACGGGTAGCACAATTTGAGGTCACGCGGCGCCATTTCCAGCAAGTCTGCCTCAGGCAAGCCAGCGCAATCATCTTCTGCCGTGAAACGGGCAATATTGTAGGCAGCATCGACAGAGTCACGCAGGGCCTGTTCAGAAAAATCCGAGGTACTGGCGTTGCCACGGCGTTGACCGATATACACCGTAATACCTATGCCTTTGTCACGGTTCTGTTCTATGGTCTCGACTTTACCCTTGCGTACGCTGATGGACAGGCCACCGCCCTCACTGATCTCAACTGCCGCATCCGATGCCCCTTTTTCACGGGCGAAACGCAACATGTCCTGCGCGATTTGCTTTAACTGGTCCTGGGTATGGGTGAAAACTGGTTTGCTCATGGATGGGGTTCTATGTTTGTCAATGCTAAATGACCAAATGGCCAAACGGAAATATCCTAATTATTTACCTTGATTCACACCATATATGGGTCAATTATGGGTCAATCGCAGCTTGATTTTAGGTAATTCCAAGCTAAAAAGGGTATCATAGCAGCCGTTTCATTAAGTTAATAGTAAAGGCGCAGAATTATGCCAAATCCAAATCGTGGCTCATGTGGCTACCAGTCCAGTGAGTTCGAACCAGAATACGAGCGTCCTTCCAAGTCACAATTAAAGCGCGAGATGACCGCCTTGCAGAAATTGGGGCAGGAATTGGTCGAGCAGCCGCGTGAACGCGTCAAGCGCGTACCCATGCCAGAAGACGTGCGCGATGCCATCCTTGAATGTCAGCAAATCAAGGATCATGAAGGCCGCCGTCGCCAGATGCAGTATGTAGGCAAGAAAATGCGCACTCTGGATGAAGAAGAAATTGCCCTGATCCAGAAAACCATCGATAGCTGGAAAGGTGCATCCAAGGCCGAGACTGCAGCCATGCATGCGCTGGAGCGTCGCCGCGACAAATTGCTGGCAGACGACAATGCCCTGACAGAGCTGATGGCAGAACACCCTCACCTCGACGTACAGCAATTGCGCACAATGATACGCAATGCCCGCAAAGAACAGGCTGAAAACAAGCCACCGAAGGCTTATCGCGAAATCTTCCAGATTTTGAAAGATTTGCAAAAATCCAAAGCTGCAGCCAACGCTGACGAAACGGATGACGCAGACCTGGATGAAGAAGACGATGGGTTTGATGACAAGTGAGCCTGAACAAATGACCTCAGCAGATGGTGAAAAACTCAAAATAGGTCTGGTATCAATCTCGGACCGCGCCTCTGCCGGCATTTATCAGGACCAGGGATTGCCTGCATTGCAGGAATGGTTTGGCAAAGCGCTCACCAGCCCATGGGAAATGGTGACGCGTCTGATCCCCGATGAGCGCCCAGCTATAGAAGCGGCTTTAATCGCCCTGGTGGATGAAGAACAATGTCATCTCGTTATTACCACGGGTGGTACCGGCCCATCGAGACGTGATCTCACACCCGAAGCGACACTGGCAGTCGCCAGCAAGGAAATGCCGGGTTTTGGTGAACAAATGCGCCAGATCAGCCTGCAATTTGTACCAACGGCCATCTTGTCACGCCAGGTTGCGGTGATACGCGAAACGCCAGACCATGCTGCCTTGATTTTGAACCTGCCAGGCCAACCCAAATCCATCAAGGAGACGCTGGAAGGCTTGAAAGACGGCGAAGGCAAGCAAGTCGTTGCCGGTATTTTCGCAGCAGTACCATATTGCGTGGATTTGATAGGTGGTCCGTATATAGAAACGGATGACGGCGTCTGCAAAGCTTTCCGCCCTAAAAACGCCATACGCGCCAAAACCCCATCTGCCTGAACGGCAAAAAACCGATTGCGATGGCAACCATACTGACGCATCCCGTTGTACCACTGACTTTGGGCCTGATACTGGGGCAAAAACGCCTGCCCTGGCCTCTGGTAGTAACGGGCATGTTAGCCGCGATCTTGCCTGATCTTGATGTGATCGCCTTCAAACTCGGTATTGCCTACGAATCTGCCTTTGGTCACCGCGGCTTCAGCCATTCCATCGTGTTTGCCATGCTGGTTGCCAGCCTGACCAGTGTCTTTCATACACGTTTGCGTAGTTCAGCCCTGGTTTGCTGGCTGTTTATCGCTTTTGCCACACTTTCACACGGCCTGCTCGATGCACTGACTACAGGCGGCCTGGGAGTGGAATTTTTTTGGCCATTGACTGAAGAGCGTTATTTCTTCCCCTGGCAATTCATCCAGGTATCACCTATAGGCGTGAACCGCTTTCTGACAGCGCGCGGATGGCGTGTAATACAATCTGAACTACTGACCGTCTGGCTACCCTGTGGCCTGCTTTTGCTGTCGGTCAAACTGGCTGCTTATTTTTCATCTTCCCGAAAATCATCATGACACAAGATATTTTAGAAACCGTAGAACTGGAAAGCACACCGAATCCAACTGTTGCCATTATCTGGATGCACGGCCTGGGCGCGGATGCGAATGATTTTGTCCCTATCGTCAGGGAACTGGATTTGCGCGGCAATCCTGGCATACGTTTTGTCTTCCCGAATGCACCCACCATGCCGGTGACTATCAATGGTGGCTATGTCATGCGTTCCTGGTACGACATCCTTGGTACAGATATCGCCAAGCGTGAAGATGAGGCTGGTTTGCGTCTGTCACAAAAACGCATAGAGCAATTGATCGCCCGCGAGAATGCGCGCGGCATCCCGTCTGAGCGCATCATCCTGGCTGGTTTCTCGCAAGGTTGCGCCATGACTTTGCAAACTGGTTTGCGTTATCATGAAAAACTGGCAGGCTTGCTATGCCTGTCTGGCTATGTACCCTTGCGTGATGTGATTACAGAAGAACGCCATGCGGCAAACCAAAATACTCCCATCTTCCAGGCCCATGGCCGCGGTGACAATGTCATCCAGATACAACGTGCAGAGCAATCGCGCGATCTGCTGAAAGATCTGGGCTATCAAGTGGAATGGCATGAATACATGATGCCGCATTCCGTTTGCCCTGAAGAAGTGGATGACATCAGCCTGTGGTTGAAAAAAGTCTTGCAGTCTTAATGCATTACATCAATCAAAGCATCGCAGAAACCCTGGCAAGCCAGGGTTTTGTCATCTTGCCGGGCTTTCTTGATGAATCTGAATTACAGCAATTGCGGCAGGCTTGCCAGCCCATCTCTGATCAATACGGTGTGCGCCAGGTAATGCAAAGTTACCCAGGCATACGCCAGGCTTTGAACTGGAACAAACTCCATGCGCTACTAGATGCTGCAGATATGACAGAAGCACAAACAGTGCGCAGCATCTTTTTCAATAAGAATGCCGATCATAATTGGCTGGTACCCTGGCATCAGGATATGACTATTTGCGTCAACCAGAAAACCAAGTTTGCTGGCTATGGCAAATGGACTTACAAGAAAAATGTGCATTATGTAGAGCCACCAGCAGCAGTGCTGGAAGCAATGCTGACTTGCCGCATTGCCCTTGATGATGCTGGCGCTGACAATGCTGCGCTCAAAGTTATTGCTGGCAGCCACACATCGGGCAAACTTGACGATACCCAGATACAAGACGTCAGCCAAACTACCAGTTCTCATACCTGCATCATGCAGGCAGGTGATATCTTGTTGATGAAACCCTTGTTACTGCACGCGTCCGACAAGGCAAAACTGATTAGCCAACGCAGGGTACTGCATCTGGAATTCAGTAACTACATACTTCCACCGCCACTATATTGGGCAGAGGCTGTTTCCAGTACGACCTAGACCAGTGAAGCTGTTTTGTCTGCTTTAAGCGGCAAATAGTTGCGCAGGCACTTAATTATCACTGATTTCCAGGTCAAGGCCGGTTTTTCTATTATGTGCCACGAACATACCGCCAGCAATAGTGTCGCAAAACCCGACACCATCACCATACTCCACACGGCAATCCCCGGGAATAAAGCAGCAATTGCCTGCTGTACCGGGAAGGCATAAATGTACACTCCATACGAATAATCACCCATGCGGTTATAACGCCTTACCCCACCTTCAGGCAAGTAAGCAATGCAGGCCACAAGATAAGCAATCGTCAGGTTATAGACGCTAAAGAATACAGGTTTGCTGATGAACGCAGTTGCCAGTACCAGTAACAGCAAGGAATAGAAAAAACGCCTGGTCAACACCAGTTTTTCTTTCAGCACAAACAGGCTGGCACCAGAGAAAAACATGAACAGCAAACGGGCAAACTGACTATCGTAAAAAGGATAAAAATGAAGAAGGAATTCGCTATCTTGATAAAGGTAAAAATAGCGCATGAACATCAACATGGCAGCCAGCAAAGTAACAGCCGGTATCAGGCATGTCAGAATCTGGATGCGCCATTTCTTCAGCAGGGCCAGGCAGCACCAGAGCGCCAACAATAACAAATACATCTTGATTTCGTATGGCATGCTCCACAGTGAGCCATTGACTGCATACGGATAAGGATTATGTGCAAACACGCCGGGCAATATGTAGGCGACATCGGGTAACAGCCTCGCACATTTGAGCAGGTATTTCCACGTCTCCACAGCAGACAAATATCCTGTCAACGGCAAGCTGCTGAAATAAGGTCCCAACAAAAATACTGTCAACAACAACATGCATATCAGCGCAGGGAAAATGCGCAATACCCGTGCGCATATATAGTCAACCATGCTTTGCTTGTTGAGCAGGCTTGCTGTCACCAGCATGCCACTGACGATGAAAAACACATCAACTGCAATTGAGCCCGGGGTCATGCCTGTCAGTGCACCCCAAGGTTCTGGTTGACTCAACAGAGCAAAGCTATGTCCAACCAATACTGCCAGCGCAGCGACTATGCGCAACAAGCTCAGGTTATTGTCCCTGCCGCCTATGCATTCAGACAAGCGCATTCAGGCAAACTCTTTAAGTACTTCCAGATCGATTTGTACGGAGGCATCTCCGGCAGACATCCAGATTTGCCCGTCCTGTATCGTGCATTGCAATTGCATATTGCGCTGGGCGAGTTTTTCCAGTGCCTGACTTTGCGCTGAGGGCACATTCATGACGCGCAAATTCTTGGCGCGGTCGAGACGGCTATTCATTGCCTTCCACCAGATATCACTGGCGCTGGCAAAACTATAGACGATGACTTGCTCGGAACGACCACAAGCCTTCAGCAAACGTCTGTCATCTGGCTGGCCTACCTCTATCCATAGCTGTATGGCGTCGGTGTAATCCTTGAGCCAGATATCAGGTTCCTCCGTATCCGAGATACCTTTGCCAAACTCCAGACGCTCAGCGGCATGAATGGCGAAAGCCAGCACGCGTATCATCATGCGCTCATCGGTTTCGGATGGGTGACGGGCAATAGTCAGGCTATGGTCGGCATAATAGCCACGGTCCATGTCCGAGATGTTCAGGTCGGCTTTATAAATGATGGATTTGAGTGCCATTACTTGAATACCACCGTTTTGTGACCATTCAACAAAATGCGATGTTCAACAAAGCATTTGACTGCACGTGCCAATACCACGCATTCCACATCGCGACCTATGGCTGTCAGGGTTTCTGGCTCCATGGAGTGATCAACACGTTCCACGTCCTGTTCAATGATAGGACCTTCATCCAGATCACCCGTCACAAAATGCGCAGTAGCACCGATCAGTTTGACGCCACGTTCATGTGCCTGGTAGTAAGGCTTTGCTCCCTTGAAGCTGGGCAGGAAGGAATGATGAATATTGATGGCCTTGCCCTTCAAGGCATCACACATTTGTGGTGACAATATCTGCATATAACGCGCCAGCACCACCAGTTCAATATCATTGGCAGCAACAATATCCAGCACTTTTTGTTCCTGCGTCTGTTTGGCTTCTGCCGGTGCACCCGCTGCCAGTGGCAGATGATGGAAAGGAATATTGTAGCTGGCAGCGAGTTGATAAAAGTCTGTGTGATTCGAGACGATGGCCTTGATTTCTACTGGCAAGAGACCGCTCTTGTAGCGGAACAGCAAGTCATTCAGGCAATGGCCTATCTTGGATACCATCAGCATCACGCGCGGCTTGTGATGGGCATCATGCAACTGCCAGTTCATTTGCATATTCGCACCCAAAGCCGCAAATTCTTCGCGCAAGGCACCGTCGCTCACACTGAAATCTTCTACCGCAAAATGCACACGCATGAAGAAAGTTGCAGATTGGGCATCGCCAAACTGGGCAGAATCGATAATATTACAGCCGTGGTTGGCCAGGAAGCCCGATACGCTATGCACAATGCCGCGTTGGTCAGGACAGGATAAAGTCAGGATATATTCTGGTCGTATGCTCATGATGTCAGTGTATAGGCCAGGATTGCTGCTTTCCATGGCCAGAAACAAATTAAATTCGTTAAATTGATTGCAAAGCTTAAAGATTAACCGTCTATTGTCGCATGATCAGTCGCATAATTCATAGAATCCATCTTCAATTAAATAATCACAACAAAAAGCACGATCGTTCTAATTAGTGTATAGTCGTTCTTCTGGCAGCCCCCAATTGGTTCAGACAGCAGCAACCTAAGTACAACATTCTGGAGACAACATGAGCACACTCAGCAATCAGCAATACCGCCTCGCCGCCCGCCCTGTCGGCAACCCCAAGCATAGCGACTGGAACTTCACAACAGAAGAAGTACGCGATATCACAGATGGTGAAATCGTCGTGCAAACCATTTACATCTCGCTGGACCCTGCCATGCGTGGCTGGATGAACGAAGGTAAATCCTATATCCGTCCGGTTGCCATCAATGAAGTCATGCGCGCTGGCGGCATAGGCAAGGTGATTGCCTCTAAATCCCCCAAATTTGCGGTGGGTGATTATGTTTCGGGCGGCACTGGTGTCCAGCAATACTGGGTAGGTGCAGCCGATGACAAAACTGCTGGCTTTTACAAGGTCAGCCCCAAACTGGCACCTTTGCCAAAATTCATGAATGCTCTGGGCATGCCTGGCATGACGGCCTATTTTGGTCTGCTGGATGTGGGTCAGCCTAAAGCTGGTGAAACCGTCGTGGTATCTGGCGCTGCCGGTGCGGTCGGCCAGACTGTGGGCCAGGTCGCCAAACAAAAAGGCTGCCGCGTAGTCGGCATCGCCGGTGGCAAGGATAAATGCGATTTTGTGGTCAATGAACTGGGCTTTGATGCGTGCATAGATTATAAAACCGGCTCAGTCAAAGATGGCCTGAAAGAACACTGCCCGAATGGTGTTGATATTTACTTTGATAATGTCGGTGGCGATATCCTCGATACCGTGCTGACCCGTATCAATCTGAAGGCGCGCATCATCATCTGCGGTGCAATCTCACAGTACAACAACACTACGCCTGTCAAAGGCCCGGCCAACTACCTGTCATTGCTGGTGAACCGTGCCCGCATGGAAGGCATAGTCGTGTTTGATTACGCTGCCCGCTATGGCGAGGCATTGGCAGAAATGGGTAAATGGATGGCTGAAGGTAAATTCCAGACTCGTGAAGATATTGTCAAAGGCCTGGAAACTTTCCCTGATACCTTGATGATGCTATTTGAAGGTAAAAATTTTGGCAAGCTGATTTTGCAGGTAGCAGACGAATAAAACTTTGCTTGGAGTCGGTCAGAAATCGGCCTGATTTTGAATAGATCAGGCCGCAGCACTTCAGTTTGTTTTTGGGGTAATTGCAGGAAAACTGAAATACAGGCGCACGCCTTGATCGTCTTCACTCTCAAGCCTTACAGTTCCCTTGAATATACCCTGCACGAGGTTATGGACGATATACAGACCCAGACCTGAACCACCCTGTCCCAGGCGGGTTGTATAAAAAGGTTCAAACACCTTGTGATGCAAGGCTGGCGCGATGCCTGAGCCGTCGTCCGTATAAACGAGTTCAATCATCCCGTCCCCGCTACGCGCATCAATGACGATATGCTTATCCGCTCTTCCCTCAAAGCCATGGGTAAGGGAATTAACGATAAGATTATTGATGATCTGCTCCAGATGGCCTGGAAAACTATCCATCATCAGCCCTTCAGGAATGCGGTTATCAACCGACACCACTGCGCGATTGATCATGCCACCAAGGGCATTGATGCTGTCTTGTACCGCAATGCGTACATCAAATGAGCGTCTGCGCTGGCTGGTCTGGTCTACTGACACACGCTTGAAACTGTCTATCAATTCACTGGCACGCCCGCCACTGCGTACAATCAATTGACCGACATCAGCACATTCATCCAGGGCTTGCACCAGACCTGAGCGCGTCACCTTGCCACTCTCGATCAGTTTGGCCACGTCCTTGAGTTTGTCTGCCAGAGATGAAGCGGCCAGCAACATATTTCCTATAGGTGTATTGAGTTCGTGCGAGACACCCGCCACCAGTACGCCCAGCGAAGCAAGTTTTTCTGATTCAATGATCTGCGTCATGGCGCGACGCAATTCGTGTGTGCGTTCTTCCACACGCAATTCCAGTTGCTCGTTCAGGATGCGCAATTCCTCTTCAGCCTGCTTGCGCTCGGAAATATCGACGTGGGTACAAATCATGCGGGTGGCAACTCCATGCTCGTCATGGCTGACGATCATGCCTCTGTCTATGACCCATTTCCAGCTACCATCCTTACCAAGAATTCTATGCTCACTGTGATAGCGCGGCATGGCACCAGCAAAATAAGCACGCAACGCGTCCCGGACCAACGGCAGCTCATCCGGGTGTACCAGGTCCATACCGCCATCGACGGTAGCCGGGATTTCATTACTGCCATAGCCATGCATACTGGCCCAACATGATGAGTACAGCACATGACCCGTTTTGATATTCCAGTCGGATACCCCATAGCCTGCGCCTTCCAGGGCAAAACTCCAGCGCTCTTCGCTCTCGCGCAACGCTTCCACGGCCTGCCTGTGGGCTCGTCTTTGCGCGGCTTCGCTCATTTCACGTTTGATGGCAGGCGGCAGTCGTGCCAGGCTATCTTTCATGACATAGTCATGTGCACCGGCCTTCATCAGGGCGACTGCAGCATTGTCACCAAGCTCGGCAGAGACAACGATAAAAGGCAGGTCCAGGCCAGATTCTTTTAACAGTGCCAGAGCTTCATTGGTATTGAAATGCGGCAGGTTGTAGTCTGAGAGTATGACATCCCAATCACGCTCAGCCATGGCCTGGCGCATCTCTTCACTAGTTTCAACCCGTATCATACTGACATCAAAATCGGCACGACGCAGGCACAGCAAGACCAGCTCTGCATCCATATCAGAGTCTTCAACCATCAGCAAAGCCAGTGGAGTTGCCATGTCAGCCCTGTTTCATCTTCATCTGCCTGATTATGATTGATGCGGATTTTCGTTAATCACCAGCCAATACAAACCCAATTGCTTGATGACTTCGGCAAACTGTTGAAAATCCACTGGTTTGCGTATGTAACTGTTCACACCAAGATCATAACCAGCCGCCACATCCTGCTCTTCCCGCGAAGAAGTCAGGATCACCACCGGCACTCTGTGGGTACGCGGGTCATTGCGTATCTGCCTTAATACTTCCAGGCCATCTACTTTAGGCAACTTCAAATCCAGCAACACCAGCATGGGAGGATTTGCATCTTCTCTATTGGCATAATTCCCCTGGCAAAACAGGTAATCCAGTCCTTCCTGCCCATCCTGGGCAATCACCAGATTATTGGTGATATGGCTTTTCTTGAAGGCGCGTTCGGTCAAGCCTATGTCACTGGGATTATCCTCTACCAGCAAGATGGTTCCTGTACTCATTGAAACTCCTTCAAGGTAAAATAAAATGTCGCCCCTTCGCCTGATGTTGAGTCTGCCCAGATATGCCCACCATGGCGAAAAACAATACGCTGCACCGTCGCCAGACCTATTCCTGTACCGCTGAATTCACTGGCTTTATGGAGTCTTTGAAATACACCAAAAAGTTTGTGGGCATAGCGCATGTCAAAACCCGCGCCATTGTCCTTGACATAGAAGGCTCGCACCTCTGTCTGCGACAATGGTTCTGTTATGTGCACACTGCCAAATGTAATCTGAGGCAGTTCTTTCATTTTAGAAAATTTGGCCGCATTTTCGAGTAAATTAGTCAAAACGACTTCCAGCAAACGTTTATCACCCCAGGCGTGCAAGCCCGGAGCAATGACGAAGTTGTATAGACGCTGCTCATTTGCGCCCTGTTGCGCGTCCTGTATGCGTGCCGCGATGGTCGTCGCCAAATCACTGAGATCAACTTCGCGCATAGTCAGGGCTGCACGGCCTAAACGTGAGAACTGCAACATATCGTCTATCAGCTGACCCATGCGCTGGCTTTCAGCACGCACCCTTCCCAGATACTCCTGGCCTGTTGCATCCAGTTGCGGGCCATAATCTTCTTGCAAGGCCAGACTCCAGCCATCAATACCACGCAAGGGGCTGCGCAAGTCATGCGATACTGAATATGAAAATGCCTCCAGTTCCTTATTGGCGGTTTCCAGCTGCGCAGTACGTTCCTGCACCTGTTTTTCCATACTGTCGTTGATCAGGCGTAGCTCAGCCCGTGCCAGTTCATTCTCGACCAGCAGCGTGCGCATATCTTCTGCAGCCTTCAATTGCTCACTGATATCAGTATGGGTGCCTATCATGCGCGTAGCTTTACCTTCGGCATTCTTTTCCACTACCATGCCACGCGACATCACCCATTTCCAGCTACCATCCTTGCATAACATTCTTTGTTCTATACTAAAAAAATCTGATTTACCCGATAAATTATTATCCAGTTGAGCAAACGCACGGGCAGCATCTTCTGGATGTGCAAGCCTGGTATAAGTATCAAGAATGCCGGGCAATTCATCTTCGCGATATCCAAGCATTTCTTTCCAGCGTCGCGAATAGACGACTTCATTGGTGACAAGATTAAAGTCCCAGACACCATCGCCAGCACCTTCCAATGCAAATTTCCAGCGAAATTCACTTTCCTGTAAATCTTCAACGAACTGATCAAGACGCTGCTGCATGGCATTGAGCGCACCAACAACTTGTTCAAGCTCGTCCCCTGCTACTCTGGGGCCTGGTTTACGCTCAAGCTGCAATTTTCCTGCCTTGCTGCCTGCAAACAGGCGATCTGAAAACAAAGCGATTTTTTTTAAATGCCGCCCCACCATGTATTGAAACAGCATGAGGATAAACAAGGACACCAGGAAAGTCTTGATGGTCTGGGTAATCAATATCACCACCACCTTGTCGCGCAAGCGTTGATAAACACCTTCCAGATTGGCGACGATCAGCACGCTACCTATATGAACCTGATTTTGCCTGTGGATGAAGTTAAGCGGGAATTCATGGCGTATGACGTGCGTGCTGATGGCTTGCCCTGCCCTGGCAACGAGTGCCCCCTGATCGGTACGCACTTCGGCATATTGCATGTCAGGTAATCTCAGGATGCCGTTCAGTTGCAGCTCCAGATCACGTACACTGGTCACCCACAGGCTGGATGATAAACTTTCTTCATAGCTGGATTGTATCTGCGTCATCTGCGCTTCTATATCGCTGACTTCCCGCTTATAGTCTATTGCCAGCTGAAATACCGTAGACACCAGCGTCACCACAGAGCTGAACATGAGGATGGCAATCGCTATCCTGCGCCCCAGACTATTGGCGCCACTTCCACCCAGATTGCGTATCAGTGAGCGCATTCAAGCACCGGCTACGGGCTGATAGCGTTTTAAAACTGAATCAAAAATCCGCTTATGAGTACCATCCTGCTTCATCTTGCGGATTTCTTCAGCCAGCCTGGGTACCAGTGCCTCATGTTTCTTGTGGAGGTATAAAAACCAGTCACCCTCAACAAAAGCCGGCTCCATGATCTTGATGTCCTTGAGTCCCAGGCTCTTGATGAAATGCAAACCTTCCAGTTTTTCTATCACCGCAACATCTATCCGTCCTTTATCCAGCATGGAAAACAATTGCGTACCCGTTTCCAGTTTGAGCAAGGACCGGGTATCAACGATATTCCGTTCAAGAATTTTCCAGCCTGTGAGTATGCCTACGTCAAAAGGCTTGAGACTATCAGCGCCTGTCACAGTAAAACTGGGTTTGCGGGTAAACACCACCATTTGATAAAACATGACGGATTCTGGAACGCGCACAAGATTCGGGTAAGTCTTATCTATACCCAGGACGCGCGAGACATCACCATCATCAATACCATTGTTAACATTGAGCAAACTGCGCTCAGCCGACATAGGCTGGATATCGACCTTGAACCCTAAGCGCTTGAATAACTCAGCGTAGAACAGGTCAAGTACGCCATCGCGCCCAGGGGAAGTAATTGGTGCAAAAAAGGGGGTATTTAATACCAGCGTAGTTTCTGCATGAACGGAACTGGCCAGCATCAGCCCCAGCATGACTGACAGCCAGATTTTGATACGGATACTCATGATCGCCTCCAATGCACTTCAAGGAGTAAGAGAACCACAAAAGCTGCTTGCTTTGATCACTTTCCGCCGTTTTCATGCCACTGTCAATGCATCTTCAAATGACTGTGGCAAAGCTGATTTTCGCGGCAATTCAGCATATTAAATAAGCATATCAATTCGATATATTTATCCGCGTAACCAAGGAGCCAACCAGCCCAAGCCGGCACTGGTTCCTGCTTTAGGACGGTACTCACAGCCTATCCAGCCTGGATAGCCAAGCTCATCAATCAAATCAAACAGGTAGGGGTAATTCACTTCCCCTATATCAGGTTCATGCCGGTCCGGCACACCGGCTATCTGTATATGACCTATGCCGGCGTGCTTGCGTGACATATCGCGGCGCAGCTTGGTGGCAACATCGCCTTCCACGATCTGACAATGATAGATGTCAAATTGCACACGCAAATTCTCTACACCGATTTCCTGGCAAATCTCTTGCGCCTCATCTTGCCGGTTCAAAAAATAACCCGGAATGTCCCGTGTATTGATAGGTTCAATGACGATGGTGATACCTTCCCGCGAGGCCAGCAAGGCAGCATAGGCCAGATTGCGTAAATAGACGGCACGGTGTCTTTCCCTATCTTGCTCAGGCTGTATCAATCCAGCCATGACATGCAAATGACGGTTACCCAGGATGCGTGCATAATCAAGTGCCGTATCAAAAGCTTGCTTGAACTCTTCTTCCCGGCCAGGCAGAGATGCAATACCACGTTCGCCCAACGCCCAGTTGCCTGGCGAGGTATTGAACAAGACTTGCTCCAGTTCATTTGCATTGAGCAAGCCTTTCAATTCAGTCGCGGCATAATCGTAAGGGAACAAATATTCGACCGCCCTGAAGCCATCTCTGGCAGCAGCGGCAAAGCGCTCAGTAAAAGCTAATTCGGTATACATCATGCTGAGGTTGGCAGCAAAACGTGGCATGTCTGACTCCTTATCTTTTAGCGTAATGTTGCGCCATGAAGGCACATACCATCAACTGTAGCTGATGAAACAGCATTAGTGGCAATAAGACCATACCAACCGCATGGCTGGCAAATAAAACTTTGGCCATGGGCACACCACTGGCAAGGCTTTTCTTTGAGCCACAAAACACGATCGTGATTTCATCTTCCTTGCTGAATCCAAGACAGCGGCTGATGATGGTTGTCAGACTCATGATGATCGTTAGCATCACGGCGCTGATACCCAACAAACTTGCCAGCATCAAAGGTGGTAACTGCTGCCACAATCCCTGCACTACTGCTTCGCTGAAAGCGACGTAGACCACCAGCAAAATTGAGCTTTGGTCCACCATGGTCAGTGTGCTGGCATATTTTTCCAACCAGGCTTGCAACCAGGGCCGCGCCAACTGTCCTGCGATAAAGGGTAATAATAATTGATAAACAATTTTCAACATCGCATCCAGTGACGAATGACTCTCACCATGTGCGACGACAACCATGCCGACCAGTAATGGGGTCAGGAAAATTCCCAGCATATTACTCAATGAGGCACTGCAAATGGCAGCAGGCACATTGCCACGGGCTACGGATGTAAATGCAATTGACGATTGCACGGTCGAGGGCAGTACACATAGAAAGAGTATGCCTACATAAAGTTCTGGTGTAACCAGAGACAAGAGTAAGGGCTTTAATGCCACGCCCATAAGAGGGAAGATGGCAAAAGTAAATGCCATCACCAGCAAATGCAGACGCCAATGAGTAAGACCAGCCAGCACGGCCTGACGCGACAACTTGGCCCCATGCATAAAAAACAGCAAGGCAATCATGCCGACAGACAAATGATCAAAGCCTGATGCGACCACCCCGCGTGCAGGAAACAGGCTGGCCAGAGTGACCACGCCTAACAGCAGCAAAGTCATGTTGTCGGGTAAAAAACGCGGGCGTTTCATGTGGGGAAAGCAAGAAATAGAGGTAATTGATTGTACTTGAATAATGCACCTTACTTGCCAGCATGTAGATGCTGCCCTGTAAAGCGTAGTCTGAGTCCAACAAATGCCTGGCTTAATGCCACCTCCCCTGAATTGCCGCTTACAGGGATGGAACCACCGCCGGTAAATAGATATCGCAAAACTCTGCAGGCATGCGGCGTGCCCGGCCACTGCTAAGCTCTATGCAGACCAGATTCCAGCGCCCCCTGAGTACGGTGGCACTATCGCTATCGCGTATCAATTGAAATCGCCGGTCCATGGTGAGTTTGCCATCGCTGGCAAACAGCCATGTCGCCAGCGTCAGCGATTCGCCAAGCAAGGTTGGCAAGACATAATCATATTCACCACGCCTGATGGCCATGGCGCGGTCCAGGCGATGGTAGTCTGCGAGATTCAAGCCCAGCGCTTCAGAATGACCCCATGCGACTTCTTCACACCAGCGTACATAGACTGCGTTGTTAGTGTGATTCAAACCATCGATATCACTTTCTTGCGGCTTCACTGCTCGCGTGAACGGTTGCGGATAATCCCAAACCATGGAAATACCTGAAGTCTCTAAAGCCCCTGAAGCATTTAATTCAGTCATATATATACACGCAAAAATTTAATCGCTAAAACACAGTGTTTACAAACCAATCACAAGCCCAGTTCTTGCCAGATCTGGTCTACCTTGGTTTTGACTTCCGGCGTCATCTCTATGGTCGTACCCCACTCACGGCTGGTCTCACCTGGCCATTTATTGGTGGCATCTATACCCATCTTGCTGCCGAGGCCGCTGACGGGCGAAGCAAAATCCAGGTAATCAATCGGCGTATTATCCACCAGCGTGGTATCGCGCAAGGGATCAACGCGGGTAGTGATCGCCCAGATGACTTCTTTCCAGTCACGGATATTGACATCTTCATCTACGACGATGATGAACTTGGTATACATGAACTGGCGTAAAAAACTCCAGACCCCGAACATGACGCGCTTGGCATGACCCGCATAAGCCTTCTTCATTTGCACCACTGCCATACGATAACTGCAACCTTCTGGCGGCAAATAAAAGTCCGTGATTTCACTGAACTGTTTTTGCAACAGAGGGATGAAGACTTCATTCAGCGCCACCCCCAGTACCGCAGGTTCATCTGGCGGTTTACCTGTATACGTAGAGTGATAAATAGGATCACGGCGCATGGTGATGCGGTCTATGGTAAAGACCGGGAACCAGTCTTTCTCATTGTAATAACCGGTGTGGTCACCATACGGTCCCTCCAGCGCATGCTCATAGCCGCTAGGGTGATTTTCATCAGGATAGATATGCCCTTCCAGCACAATTTCTGCTGACGCTGGCACGCGCAATTCGCTGCCTATGGCCTTCACCAGTTCAGTACGGCTACCGCGCAAAAGCCCGGCGAACTGGTATTCAGACAAACTATCCGGTACTGGCGTCACTGCACCTAATATAGTAGCTGGGTCAGCACCTAGCGCAACGGCGATGGGATAAGGTTTACCTTTATTGACGATGCCGTGCTCACGGAAATCCAGCGCACCACCGCGATGTGCCAGCCAGCGCATGATGACTTTATTGTGGCTCAAAACCTGCTGTCTATATATACCCAGATTCTGACGCTTTTTATTGGGGCCTTTGGTAATCACCAGACCCCAGGTGATCAATGGCGCAACGTCGCCAGGCCAGCAATGCTGTATGGGTAAACGAGCGAGATCAACATCATTTCCTTCCCATACTATTTCCTGGCATTTGGCACCACGCAGTTCTTTTGGCGACATGTCCCAGACCGCTTTGACCAGGGCACCCATGCCCATGATTTCTTTAAAACCCTTGGGAGGTTCCGGTTCTTTCAATGCCGATAAAACATGGCCTATCTGGCGCAATTCGCTCAGGTTTTCTGCTCCCATACCAAGTGCTACACGACGTGTCGTTCCAAATAAATTACCCAGTACTGGTATGGTATGACCAACAGGTTTGGTGAATAAAAGAGCCGGACCTTCGGCACGCAAAGTGCGGTCACAAATCTCGGTCATTTCCAAATGTGGTGAAACAGGCAAGTCCACCTGTTTAAGTTCGCCTTTTTCTTGCAATTGGGAAATAAAATCTCTCAAATCAGAATATTTCATCATTTTTCGCTTTTTCGTATCTCTGCACTAGTCGCACTAGCAACTTCTGCCAAGTGCTTGATTTTATTGAATTTTGCTGCGTTGCAGCACAAATCATAAGACATAAAAGTAATTACTTTCCTGTTTGATAGTGTTGACTTGATATAAAACCGCCCCTACAATTCGCCCAACTTGATGAAGAGGTTAATGACTTCCGCCACTTTCGACACAAAGAGAGTTTCGCCAAACGGTAACATCATTCACGGGGATCGGGCCCCAACATAACATTGTAAGGATTGTTTTCAAAAGGCGTCTGCCTTATCCCGAAAAAAGTTGTTTGTCACTGGACACACCATGAACAGGTTCGACGGACCTGATTTGACAAACGGCTCCGGCGTCTCACGATCACACTTGTGACGGGGACGATGTTTCTGATTCGCGGAAGTACGCACTGTGTTTGGCTTTTAAATAAGTTGAATGACGCATCGCGAAGATTCAGGAGGTAAGAATGTTTCAACGTTTTATTTTAGCTGTACAACAAAGTAGTTTTTCTTCAATGGACATGCGCAAAGCGCTCTCCATGGTAGCGCGTGATACAACCAGTGGCTTATTCACCACCCTGCGCAACCTGCTGACACTCGCTGGCATCATTGCAATGACCGTTTTGGTCACGATGTATGTCAAACCTGAACTTACCGACAAATTCAAAGGTTTGTCACCCTATGCTGAAGCAGGCGAAGAGCCCGCGGAAGCCGTAGCAGCTATACCAGCACCTAATCTTGCCCATTTGATGCAAGCACCAGGCCAGGCTGATTCTGACAGCAATTTGCAAAAAACAAGCACATCTGAAGAAGAAGCAAAAATGATGGGCAACACACGCCAGCAACAATGGGTAACCACCTGGCTGGCCAAACGCTACCGCGTGGCTACCGATGCTACCAACATGCTGGTATCTGCAGCTTATCTGACCGCCAAGGAAATCAAGATTGATCCTTTGCTGATTCTGTCTGTTATGGCGATAGAGTCCGGCTTGAATCCTTTTGCTGAAAGCCCGGTAGGAGCGCAAGGCTTGATGCAAGTTATGTCAAAAGTACATCACGACAAGTTTCAGGATCTTGGTGGCGTTAAAGCCGCCCTGAACCCTGTTGCCAATATCCGAGTTGGTGCTTTGATATTGAAAGACTATGTCACCCGTGGTGGCTCTGTTGAAGCTGGCCTGAAGATGTATGTAGGTGCAGCCGATGCCGACAATGATTCTGGTTATGGCGCCCGTGTATTGAATGAATACAAGCGCCTGAAAGATGTATCAGCAGGTAAAAATGTGCCTACCTTCTTTAGTGCCCCTGCACCAGCGCCTGTGCAAGCCCGTCCTATCGAAGCGGCTCCGGTACACAAGCCTGATGCTACAGAAGCTAAATTGACAGTAGAAACGAAAAAAGACCAGGTCGCAGCACTGTAATCCTGCTCGTTCCTGTTCTTTTGAAAAAAGCCACCTGAATTTTGATCAGGTGGCTTTTTCACTTCCTGACGCCCCTGGCATAATTATCTGTGAGCCAGGAACTTCTTCAACCTTGCAACTGCTTCCTGCAAATTCTCCAATGAATTGGCATACGACAGACGCACATACGATGTCGCTGTCGCTGGACCAAAATCCAATCCCGGCACAATCACCACACCGGCTTCGTTCAACACCTGTTTGGCAAAAGCATCTGCATCGTCAGTAAATCTGGAACAATCGGCATATACATAGAATGCACCATCGGGCATAACTGGAATACCAAAGCCAAGCTCACGCAATGCTGGCACGATGTAGTCACGGCGGCGCTTGAATTCTGCCTTGCGCTCTTCATAAATGGCGATAGTCGCAGGCTCGAAGCAAGCCAGGGCAGCATACTGTGCAATCGAAGACGGACAGATGAACAGATTTTGCGCCAGCTTTTCCAGTGCAGGCACGATACGCTCAGGCACCACCAGCCAGCCAAGACGCCAACCCGTCATATTGAAATATTTGCTGAAGCTATTGATGACGACCACACCCTCATCCAGCGACAGGGCAGAAAATGGTGCGCCATCATAAGTCAGTCCCTGATAAATCTCATCAACGATGCTGAAGCCACCCAATTCTTTTACTGCAGCGACGATCTTGCCCAGTTCTTCATGCTCAATGGACGTGCCGGTAGGATTCGATGGAGAAGCCAGCAAAACGCCGCTGCTGCGTCCATCCCATTGCTGGCGGACGATTTCTTCAGTCAGTTGAAAGCGGTGGTCAGGCCCGCTGGCGATGAGTTTTGCCCTGCCCTCAAATGCCGCAACAAAGTGGCGGTTGCAGGGATAGCAAGGGTCAGGCATCAGCACTTCCCTGCCCGGTTCGACCAGCGCGGCACATGCCAGTAGCAAGGCAGCCGATGCTCCAGCCGTCACAATAATGCGGGAAGCTGGCACGTCAAGACCAAACACATCACGGTAATGCTGCGATATCGCCGTGCGCAATGCAGGTAAACCCAGGGCAGAGGTATATTGCAAACGCCCTGCTGCCATGGCCTCGGCGGCAGCATCGATAACCGCTTGCGGAGCTGTAAAGTCTGGCTCGCCTATACCCATATGAACGAGATGACGGCCCTGCTTTTCCAGTTCTGCCGCCATTTTCATGAGTTCCATCACATGAAAAGGGGCGATATTGTCCAGTCTTGCTGCGAGATTTTGATGCATGGCACTTCCTAAAAACACAGGCTAAAAAAAACCGCCTTATTTATCTTTCAAAATAAGGCGGTAGATACTTTTACAAATATGGTCAGTAACTTAGTCAGTAACTTATTTACCCGCTGCAACCTCAGTCGCACGCAGTTTTGCTGCCAGCTTGTCGAGTACACCATTGACATACTTGTGACCATCCAGACCACCAAAGGACTTGGTCAACTCTACCGCTTCGTTGATGACGACACGATAAGGGATTTCTATGTGGTTCTTCAATTCATAGGCACCGATCAGCAAGGCCGCATGTTCGATCGGTGACAATTCCGCAATACTACGATCGATCAAGGGCGCAATTTGCTCGCGCAATTCTATGGATTGTTTGATAGCACCATGCAGCAGGGAGTCAAAATGCTCTCTGTCAGCCTTGTCAAAACCGTGAGCTTCACGGATATGGGCTTCAATCGCGCCGGAATCTTCATTATTCAGCAGCCATTGGTACATGCCCTGCAAGGCAAATTCGCGCGCCCTGTGGCGTGGCGAACGGTTCTTGCTGGGATTGGCGTGTTGGGTTTTATTATTCATATCTTCTCTTACTTAATTTACTTAATACAACTGGCGATCATCTACTCTGGCTCAAACTTGCGCTTCAACTGATTTAAGCACAAGTTGAACCTGAACAAGACGATCAGGCATCATAGTGCACGTCTTCTGTAGCTTCTGCCAGTTCTTCCAGGGCCAGGGTCAGGTTGGCCATTTCTACGGCAACGCGGGCGGCATCGCGGCCTTTTTCCTGCATGCGCACTTCAGCCTGTTCATCATTTTCTGTGGTCAGGATGGCATTGGCGATAGGGATGCCAGCATCCAGGCCCACACGGGTGATACCTGCACCGGATTCATTCGATACCAACTCGAAATGGTAGGTTTCACCACGGATGACTGCACCCAGGGCGATCAGGGCATCGAACTGATTGGTTTCTGCCAGTTTTTGCAAGGCCAGCGGCACTTCCAGTGCACCGGGCACAGTTACGTGCAGGATGTCTTCATTGAGTACGCCCAGCAATGACAATTCAGCCAGGCAGGCATCCAGCAAGCCCTTGCCGATATTGTCGTTAAAACGCGCCTGTACGATACCCACACGTACGCCTGCGCCATCCAAATTTGCTTCGTAATGTCCAACGGTCATAATATTCTTTCTTGCGCTTTTCGCGCCTGATGTGATGTGAGTGATGAAAATGCACTAAAAAGACCGCTGGCGACACTGCTGCGGCCCGGCACTCCCATCCTTATTTGTCTGCGCACGGCTTATCGAGATACCCAACAACTTCAAGATTAAATCCTGTCATGGACGGCATCTTACGTGGATTGGCCAGCAATTTCATCTTGCCCACACCCACATCCTTCAAAATCTGTGCACCTATGCCATAGTTACGCAAGTCCATGCGTGCGGCACGGCCTGCTGGCTTGGTTTCTGGCGTATCGAGTGCCTTGAATTGGTCAAACATCTGCTCGGCAGTTTCTTCGCAATTGAGCAGGACGATGACGCCAGAATCTGCCTTCTTGATAGCTGCCATGGCCGCCGCGACATTCCATGAATGCGTGGTAGCCTGGCTTTCCAGCAAGTCTATGATCGATACCGGTTGGTGCACACGTACCAGTGCTTCTTTTTCACGGCTGATATCGCCATGCACCAGCGCCAAATGGGCAGACCCACTGGGCTTGTCGCGATACACCAGGGCCTTGAAGCTGCCATGCACGGTATGCATTTCACGCTCGGCCACGCGGTCAACTATGCTCTCTGTCTGGCTGCGATAATGAATCAGGTCGGCAATCGTCCCTATCTTCATATCGTGTTCTTTGGCGAATTCGATCAAATCAGGCAGACGGGCCATGGTGCCGTCATCCTTCATGATTTCGCAAATCACGGATGCTGGTGTCAGGCCAGCCAGTTCTGCCAGGTCGCAACCGGCTTCGGTATGGCCAGCACGCATGAGGACGCCGCCTCTTTGCGCCTTCAGCGGGAAAATATGGCCAGGCTGGACGATGTCAGCAGCAGTGGACTTCTTGTCAACAGCTACCTGTACAGTCCGGGCACGGTCAGCGGCAGAAATGCCAGTAGTCACGCCTTCAGCCGCTTCTATCGACACGGTGAAGTTGGTACCAAAGGACGTACCGTTGCGGCTGGTCATCATGGCCAGATTCAACTGATCGCAACGTTCTTCTGTCAAGGTCAGACAAATCAGCCCACGGCCAAACTTGGCCATGAAATTGATGGCTTCTGGTGTGACAAACTCGGCAGCCATGATCAGGTCGCCTTCGTTTTCTCTATCTTCTTCATCAACCAGTATCACCATGCGGCCAGCGCGCAATTCGGCAACGATTTCCTGGGTAGTAGACATGCTCATAGGGGAATATCCTGAACCGGGCCACAGACGCAAAATCTTAGGGCCACTGGTTTTTCAGTGCAAATGAATGAAGTCGCTATTTTAAAGGATTTACGCCTGCTCTTCCCGTGCTTTATGTCTATTTATATGCTGTTCAGCTTGATTTAAGTCCGATTCAGAAGAATTTTTCTAGATTTGCAGCTGGCCTTGTGCAATTTCTATCACTTTGCCACCTACCCGTATACTCTTGTCAGTTGCCACATCCAGGTAAAGCTGGCATGGACGCCTGACTTGTGCACCCTGGGCTATGCGCATGCTGATGGGTAAATCACGCCCCTGATGCTGCCACCAGCCACCCAGATTGGCGCAGGCAGAACCTGTGCCCGGGTCTTCGGCAAAGCCGCCGCCCTGCCTGGCAAAGAAATAACGCGCCGTTACGGACAGGCGCTCATCCCCTGCCACAGGCTCATCAAAGGCAAATACATAGACAGACTTGCGCCCCAGACTATTGGCAGGCCAGACAGGCAGCTTGCTGGCGTCTGGCGCGGCACGTAAAACTGCATCCCTTGAATTCAAAGGCAGCAGCATTTGTTCGCTACCAGTGTTGATCCACAACGGAACAGAATGAATATCGCTTTCATCCAGCCCAAGCAAAGAAGCTGCTTGCGCGGCAGAAAGGCCACTGGCTTTGACCACAGATTCGCCTTTGTGCGGTGCGGTCAGTGTCCAAATGCCATTCTCAAGACGCAGATCGACCAGGCCCGCCTTGCACTCAAGCGTAATCTGGCTGGAATTACTGAGGCAGCCAACCACCTGCGCTGCACCCAGGCTGGGGTGCCCAGCGAAAGGCATCTCTGTATCTGGCGTAAAGATGCGCATTCTTGCAGTAGCAGTTTTTGAGGGCAATACAAACACAGTCTCAGACAAATTGAATTGCAGGGCCATGGCCTGCATTTGCTCATCCGACATGCCTGTGGCATTTTCAAATACACAAAGTGGGTTACCGCCGAGAGTTTCTTCTGCAAACACATTCAAGAGGCGAAAAGCGTAGTTAGTCATCGTTTTTTCACTATTCTTTCTTCAAAAAATCAGGCAAGCGTGGATTTGGCATGGGCGACATTCACTTCTGCAGGCAGCAGGATGCGGTTTTTTACCGCCGTCAATTCAGCCAGTATGGAAATCGCAATCTCTGCCGGAGTCTTGCTGCCTATATATAAGCCTATGGGGCCATGGAGTTTTGCCAGTTGTTCGTCATTGAGATCAAACTCTTTTAGTCTCTCACGTCGTTTGGCATTGTTAATGCGCGAGCCTATGGCACCGACATAAAAAGCATCGGACTTCAAAGCCTCCATCAGCGCCAGGTCATCAAGCTTGGGGTCATGCGTCAGGGCGACCACGGCACTGCGGCTATCCAGCTGCATTTCCAGCACCAGGTCGTCGGGCATGGCATGAATCAGTTGCACACCTTCGACTTTCCAGCCGCTGCGGTATTCTTCACGCGGGTCGCAAACCGTGACCTGATAATCCATGCCGACTGCAATACTGGCCAAAAAGCGTGACAACTGCCCTGCCCCTATGATGAGCAAGCGCCAGCGCGGCCCGTGCACTGTTATCAAAGCTTCATCAGTAAACTGTAATTGCTGGCCCGGATCAGCCTTTGCGAGTGTCACCTCCCCGGTGCGCAAATCCAGGCGTCTGGCCAGCAATTCATGTCTTTGCAGGCCCTGCAGCAAGGCATCAAGCTGGCTGCGTGCAGATAAAGGTTCTATTGCCAGTTCTATTGTGCCGCCACAGGGCAGGCCAAAACGGTGGGCTTCATCCGCGGTAATGCCGTAGGTGACTATCTCTGGCAAATGACGCTGCATGCCTTCACGCTGCACTCTTTCTATCAAATCGTCTTCTATGCAACCGCCAGAGACAGAACCTACTACCTGGCCATTGCCTGCAATAGCCAATGTCGCGCCTTCGGGCCTTGGGCTGGAACCCCAGGTTTTGATGACAGTGACCAGTTCGCAGGGCTGCCCCGCCTTGATCCAGGCGTCACAGGTTTTGAGTACTTCGAGATCTATGCTGTCCATTGCTTGCTATGTTTTCCTGTTATCTGGCTGTGATGTGAACTTATTAATGAGTCATTTTCGCATGATTTTGACTTTGACCTTTCTCATAGAAATTATCTATACAAATTGTCTTATTTCCAGCATTTCTTTGCATTACAATGCCTGCCAGACCACCACTCTGGAGACTACCTTGTCCACCATCAAACAAAGACTGGCTACCGTACCCGAAGGCGCAGGCGCACTTTTTTTCATACAGATTTTCGCCACCCTGGGTTTTGCCGTACTGTATTCCACCCTGGTGCTATATGCCACCAAGAAGCTGGGCTTCACCGCCAAGGATGCCACGGCCATCATGGGTGTGTTTGGCGCTTTCAATTATGGTCTGCATTTGTTTGGTGGTTATCTGGCCGGTCGTTTTATCAGCAACCGCAACCTGTTTGTTGGCGGCATGATCTTGCAAGTGATAGGCTGCGCGACTATCTCCATGGGTACGTCGGCGACAATGTACTGGGGTCTGGCTTTCTTTCTGACGGGCAGTGGCCTGAACGTCACCTGCCTGAACCTCATGCTGACGCAACGCTTCAAGCCTGAAGACAATCGCCGTGAAAGCGCCTTCCTGTGGAATTATGCAGGCATGAACCTGGGCTTTTTTATTGGCTTCACCGCAGCCGGTTATTACCAGTTGCAAGAGGACTATGCCAGCCTCTTCATCTTCGCCACCATAGGCAATTTCATGGCCATCGTGCTGGCAGCGGTTAACTGGCGCAGGTTATGCGATCTGAACACAACACTGCTGGATGCAACGGCAAACCAGTTCCGCATGCGTTTTATGGTGGGACTGGCTGTTATGGTTGGCCTTGTGCCGCTGGTTGAATTCATGCTGCACCGTGCAGAAATGACGGGTAACCTGGTCATGATCATCAGCATCGCGATTGCAGTTATCTTCATTATCCTGACTGCCATCCACAAAGAACCCCGCGAACGCAATAATATGACGGCCTATGTCTTGCTGACCATAGGTTCACTGGTATTCTGGACACTGTATCAAATGGCCCCGATGGGTTTGCAACTGTTTGCGGTCAGTAATGTAGATCGCATGGTCTGGGGTTATGAAGTTGCGCCGCAATGGATACAGAATATCAATAGCTTTGTCATCATGTTTGGCGGCCCACTGATGGCGATGCTGTTTGACAAGCTGCGTGCCAAGGGCTGGAATATTGATATCCCGCGCCAGTTTTCTGCTGCACTGATTATCATCGGCCTGGGTTTCCTGGTTCTGCCCATAGGTATAGCAACTGCTGCCAGCAATGGCCTGGTGGCTTTCAAATGGATATTCATCAGCTACATCCTGCAAAGTATTGCTGAGCTGCTCATTTCACCTATCGGTTATGCCATGATAGGCAAACTTGCACCGCGCCAGTATCAGGGCGTGATGATGGGCACCTGGATGCTGGTAACAGGCACAGCATCTATCCTGGCCAGCAAATTTTCAGGCCTGATACCTGAAGCGACCGAGGGTCTGGCCTCATCCACCAATCCAACCTATAACTACATCTTCTCCTTGTTGGGCTGGAGTAGTGTCGGCGTGGGCATCGTCCTCATCATTCTGATCCCTGTCTTGCGCAAACTGATTACCGATGGACCTGCCAAGGAGGCATCGGCAGCAGCAAGCCCGGTTGCACAGGCAGAACCGGCATAACAAGAAAAGCGACAGGCAAGGCGGGCACAATGAAATGTGCCCGCTTTTTATTCCTTGATGGGAGTGAAGCGCATGACTTCTGCGCCATTGATCAGCAGCATTTCAAAAAAAACGGACCTGGGTCTGGTCCAGATTGAACCATCATGGGCGCGATAAACAATGACAGGGCTTAAGTCAGATTCTTGCGTTGCCTCACACACCAGTTCATAAATCCCGCCTTTGTAGTGGCGAAAACGTTGCACACCCTTGGTTTTTATCAAAGGCACGGGGGCAGCATCAGCAGCAATCTCAGCCGCTCGGTGCTTTTTCAAAAATGCTGGCACCTTTACCGCTGTCAGCTTGTTAATATCCTGCAGCAGGCGCGGGTCAATTGTGGAATAGCCATAACGCTGTCCCAGCTCACTGGCAATACGCAGCATCAGGGTAGATGCCACTTCCGCATCTGCTTCTGCCCTATGGGCAGAACCTTTGAAACGTATGCCCATGGAAGCTGCCAATGGCCCCAGTGAATAAGTGCTCAAACCAGGGAAGACTCTGCGCGCCAGTTTGACGGAGCAAATCACGCCATCATGGGCAGGCCATAAGCCCAATCTGTCACTCTCGGCCAATAAGAATTTTTCATCAAAACTGGCGTTATGGGCAGCCAGTGTATCAGTGCCAATAAACTCCACGAGTTCAGGCAATACTTCAGATGCTGGCGGTGCCTTATCGACCATGGCCTGGGTAATGCCTGTCAATTCAGTAATAAAGTAAGGGATACGCACATTGCTGTTGATAAGGCTGACATAGCGGTCAACTATTTCACCGCCGACGATGCGCAAGGCTGCCACTTCGGTAACGCGCCCTCCCTGGTCTGGTGACATGCCGGAGGTTTCAAAGTCAATCATGACTACAGGTTTTTCAAACATCATATTTTTTTCACTAGCGGGAACTTATGAAGAGCAATACAATCTATCTGTACTGCGCGTCAATAAAAATCTATGACGCTCCTTAATTTTCATTCACTTTCAACCCTCAGGACTCGGGTAAATGCACTTTCAAACTACAGCGTCACTAGTAACACCGTGGTGCAACCAGGCTTTTCAGCACTGGCGACGTAGCTTTGCGCATGCCCCAAGCCCCATTAAGTTCGAATAGTCCGAATAGTACAAATATTTAGACCAATTCGACTAATCTGCGCTATTCGCCAGATGCTCCGATGATACGGTAGTAGTCGCTGACCCAGTTTGCTCAGCTATACCAAGCCAAATCAGGCATTAGTTATCATCCATCTTTGCTTTTTGCTACATCCTGGTTGCGCATAGACGCCCAGACCTGTGTACTGCTATTCATCTCGTCAAGAATAAAGACACGGGCAAATTATTGTATTGCTCATCATGAAAAATAAAATTTTAGACATGTTTTCACTCCCGGAACGGGATTTATTACGCGATCTTGTCTATCGGCGTCTCTGGACTTCGATACTGATCAGCTCATTTGGTGCCCAGGTCACCATGCTGGCGCTGCCATTGACTGCAGCTATTTTGCTGCACGCCAGTGCCACACAGATGGGCATGCTGACCTTCATGGAGATCCTGCCTTTCGTCTTGCTGTCGCTACCTTCTGGCGTCTGGCTGGACAGGGTACGCAAGCTGCCGGTTTATGTAGTCGGCGAAATCATGATCTCCATTTCGGTCGCCAGCGTGCCTGTGGCCTGGTGGCTGGGTTATCTGAACATGACATGGTTATATATAGTCGGCTTCATGATAGGTATGGTCAACACCACGGCAGGTACGGCTTCCCAGATCGTGTTGACACAGATCGTGCCGCGTGACCGTCTGGTGGAAGCACATGCAAAAAATGCCCTGGCAACCTCTGGGGCTGAAGTTGCAGGCCCTGCCACTGCCGGCGCATTGATCAAACTGCTAGGTGCACCAATAGCCTTGCTGGCTGATGCTATCTTGCTGCTGACATCAGCCGTGATCTTGCGCGGCATCCATGTGAATGAAGTCAGGGAACCACGTGCAGACGCGCATTTCTGGCGTGATTTGAAAGCTGGTTTATCCTTTGTTGCCAATAAGCCTTTGCTGATTGCACTGGCACTGACAGTAGGTGGCTGGCAGCTTTGCTATAACGCTGCGCTGGTCGTGCAAATCCTGTTTGCCACGCGTGAACTGGGTTTATCTGAACAGGCAGTTGGTCTCAGCTACATGGGCATGGGTGTGGGTACCATTATCGCCAGCGTGTATGGCAGCCGCATCAGCCGCAATATCGGGCCAGGCCCCTGCATGGTGCTGGGTGTGGCAGTCTGCGGCCTGGGCTGGGGTTTGCTGGCTTTGGCACCTGCCAATAACTGGGGTATCGCTGCATTTGGTTTCATGCTGATGTGCTTCTCCATAGGTGGCGTGCTGATCTTTATCAACTTCCTGGCTTTGCGCCAGGCAGTTACGCCAGAAGCCATGCTGGGCCGCATGACCAGTACCATGCGCTGGCTGATATTGATACCGGCAGGGCCTGGGGCCTTGATAGGTGGCTGGCTGGGTGAGCATATGGGTTTGCGCTATGCGCTGGGTTTTGCAGGTGTGGCGGCCTTGCTGCTGGCAACATTAGCGGCAAAAAACCCGATTATTCGCGGCATCACGGTCTTGCCACGCCTGAGTAAACAAGAGGAGATGCAACAAGTTTAAGGATGGCATTGCAAACAGGCTGAAAAAAGCGTGATAATGCGCGAATATTTATGTTTTTTCATCGATCCCCCTCAGGAGACAGAGGGGGATTGTTTATTCGCTGCGCTGAAATGGATCACCCTCTTATTCAGCTTTTTTGACAACAAAATAGGTAGACCAATGCCAACAGAAATGTCAACGCCTGCTGCCAAGCCGGGCTCAGGGTTCAAGCCCTATATCCCTGCCTCAGCCCATCTCCCCGAAATGACCGCAAGAGCCCTGATCATGGGTGTCTTGCTTGGTATGGTTTTCGGTGCATCTTCATTGTATCTGGTACTCAAGGTCGGTTTGACCGTCAGTGCCTCGATACCGGTAGCCGTGATAGCCATCACCCTGTTCCGCCTGGGCAATAAACTGGGCGCGAAAGATGCCAGCATTCTGGAAAACAGTATTACCCAGACCGCTGGTTCTGCTGGCGAATCCCTGGCATTTGGCCTCGGTGTCACCATGCCAGCCATCCTGATCCTGGGTTTTGACCTGGAAATTTCCCGCGTCATGCTGGTCGGTTGCCTTGGTGGCTTGCTCGGCATTTTGCTCATGATCCCCATGCGCAGAACCATGATCGTTGAAAAGCATGATGAACTGAAATACCCTGAAGGCACCGCCTGTGCCGAGGTCTTGAAAGCAGCAGCAACCGACGAGTCCCGCGAAGCTGCTGGTGAAAAAAACAATCCAAATGCAGCAGATGATGCCAGCAAACGTGCTGCGATTATCTTTGGCGGCTTTGGTATTGGTCTCCTGTACAAGATCGCCAACGTTGCACTCAAAGGTTGGAAAGACACGCCTGAAGTTGTATTCGGTGCTCCACTCAAAGGTGGTTCACTGGGTGCAGAAGTATCCCCTGAATTGCTGGGTGTAGGCTATATCATCGGCCCGCGTATTGCTTCGGTCATGGCAGCCGGTGGTGTCATGTCTTACCTCTTGCTGATACCGATGATCAAGTTCTTTGGTGATGCATTGAGTGTGCCACTGGCTCCCGGAACCAAGCTCATCAGTGAAATGAGTTCACATGATGTGCGCGGTGCTTATATCCTGTACATAGGCGCTGGTGCGGTTGCGGCTGGTGGCTTGATCAGCCTCATGCGTGCAATGCCTACTATCTGGCGCAGTCTGTCGGCTGGCTTGTCTGGCCTGGGCAAAGGTGCTGCAGCCGCTACTGCTCCATTGCGTACTGATCAGGATATCCCGATGAAGTGGGTAGTGATTGGCGCGCTGGCCATCATCGCTGTCATTACATTTGCGACACCGCTGCACATGAATTTCCTGGGTGCCTTGTTAATTCTGGTATTCGGTTTCCTGTTTGCCACGGTATCGTCCCGCCTGACAGGTGAGATAGGTTCTTCTTCCAACCCTATCTCTGGCATGACGGTAGCAACCCTGCTGTTCACCTGCCTGATCTTCCTGATCATGGGCTGGACTGGCGGTCAGTACTATGTCACCGCCCTGTCTGTCGGTGCGATAGTCTGTATCGCTTCCAGCAATGCGGGTACGACCTCGCAGGATTTGAAAACCGGTTACATCGTTGGTTCCACGCCACGCTTGCAACAGTATGCAATTCTGGCTGGTGCTCTGTCTTCTGCCCTGATTCTTGGTCCTATCCTGTTGAAGTTGAATGACTCCGGCACTGTCTATGTACCAGCAGCGCAAGTTGCCCCGGCTCTGCAAACAGATGCATCAAAACTGACGGACACTGCGCAACTACAAGGCCCGCAAGCTGATACAGACAAAGGCACATACAAAGTCTGGCACAAGAATGACAATGTTGGCGGCCCTGCCGGTAAGTACTTTGTCGACAATGCAGGCAAGGCAGTCTACCTGGTTGACCCGGGTATCAATGGTGCTTACAACAAACGCCCTGACGGTACTGAAGTCAAGAAATACGATGCGCCGAAAGCCGTACTGATGTCTTATATCATCAAGGGCATCCTGGACAGACAATTGCCCTGGACCCTGGTCCTGTTTGGCGTGATGATTGCGCTGGTACTGGAAATGGCGGGCATCCCATCGCTGGCCTTTGCAGTTGGTGTGTATTTGCCGCTGTCATCCTCTGCTCCGCTGTTTGTCGGCGGCATGATACGCTGGGCAGTCGACCGTCGTAACAACAAGCTGGAACATAATAAGCATCTCAGCGAAGAAGAGAAACAGGCGGCGGGTGACCGCAGTTCTGGTGTCTTGCTGTCATCTGGTTATATTGCAGGCGGCGCACTGGCAGGTATAGTGATTGCATTCACGGCGGGTATCCTGACCGACTTTGACAAGAAAATCGGTGACTGGGCTACTGCAAACAATCCTTTCTTTGAAGGTGTCAATGCGAATGCCCTGTCCATGATTCCTTATGCGCTGATTGCCTTTGCCCTGTACTGGGTTGCGCGGGAAAAGAAGACTTCCTGAACATAGGATGCAGGACCAAGTTTGAAACCTGAAGCGTAAAATGAAAGGCTTGATTGCTTGAAACAATCAAGCCTTTTTATTTTGCCTGCTGCAGAATGGCGGAGACCAAGTACAATATCCAAAATAATTTATCGGAAATAGCCATGTCTGCACCTCAAGCCGCTGTCGATTGCAAGAACCAACCCGTCGTCGTGGGCGATATCGTCCGCGTAGTCAATCTCGACAAAAGATTTATCAAGAGCTTCCCTGAAGATGAACGTATCCTGATTGAATCAATGATAGGCCAGTTCTTCAAGGTCATCGCCATGGATGAAGAAGGCGCGCCCTGTGTCGTGCGCGAATGGCATGACGAGCGTGGTATCATGCAAACCCATGTGATAGCGCTTGATGCAGAAGACATGGAAAAAATTTAAGCATCAGGGTAAAGCATCAACAAAAAAGCAGCCCCAGGCTGCTTTTTTGTTTTTAAACTCGAATCACCCAATAAACAATCAACGAATATAGTCAAACAATGACAATCCGGATGTTTTGACAAATGATTGCTGTGCCGCCTGCAAGGTAGTTTGCTGTTGGTTGAGTTCAGTAATCGCCTTGGCATAATCAAGATCTAGCAAGGCAGATAAATCCTGCTTGAAGGCGACGCCCTTGGCGTCACCCTCACTGTCCAGGTCATCAATTTCCTTCAGGCTGGTACCCAGCTGGGCACGTACTGTCAGCACATTATTCAAAGACTTGTCGACATTATTATTACCTTGAGTCAAAGCGGCATTCAGGTCTTTTTTTGCTGCAGCCGTATTGGCAGGCGTATTCAAGGCATTGATGATGTCAGTGACAGTTTCAAAAATATTCTGATTACCTGGCTGCACCGAGAATTTATCGCCAGGGCCAGGCGCAACTACCGGTGGGCCACCAGCGTTGGTGACATTCAAATCTATGCCATCAAAGGTAACCGTCCCGCCGCTGACATAAGGTGTCAATGGAACCACCACATTACCTGTGGTTTTATTTGTCACGGTAAACGAAGTACCCAGATTATCAAACGCAACTTCGTAGTTATTACCTGTCAGATTTGCTGAAGTCGGTACATTGATCGTCGCATTTGCCACCGCCAACCCGACATTGGAAGGATTGGACTGCACATTGAACTGACCAGCCGAAGTGCGGATATTTTGAAAAATATCTGTGCCGGGGCCACTGATAGGTATTTGCCTGGAAGTATCTGCCTGGATAAATCTCTGCCCCTGGTCGCCATTATAAGCAGCGCCACCAGCTACTTTTGTATAAGGCGCTGTCGTTGTATTGAAACCGGAAAACAGATAATTACCCGTGCCATCGGTAGAGTTGGCCAAGCCAAACAACTGGTCAAGATTGCCCTGCAATTGCTGGGCTATAAATCCACGTTCAGTATCTGTATAAGAACCATTACCGGCCTGGACAATCAGCGCCTTGATATTGTGCAGCGTATCAGTGACATTGCCCAAAGCACTTTCAGCTGTACTGAGATTATTTTTGGCGGCTTGACGATTAGTCGCAAACTGCGTATTGATGGAATCTGACTGCGAAATAACCAGCGCACGTGCGGACGCGATAGGATCATCTGCCGGGGTTAGAATACGACGACCTGCAGCAATCTGTTGCTGGGTCTTGTTCAAGCCGACCTGCAGATCACTGATGCTGGCGCCGCCGGATTGATAAATAGTGCTGGTACTGATACGCATGATTACCTCTATCTGCCCAACGCCAACAAGGAGTCAAACAATGTACTTGCAATTTGCATCAGCTTGCCTGCTGCCTGATAGGCTTGCTGATAACGTAATAAATTTGCTGCTTCTTCATCCAGGTTCACGCCGGATTCTGATTGTTGGGCCGTGATATTCTGGGCCAATAATTTTGTTTCAGAGGCATTGGTAATTTCCAGCTCATGAGCCTTGTTACCCACCAGGCTGACAAACTGGGCATAGCCGCCCTGGAAAGTCGTAGTACTGCCACCGACAGTATTTTTAGTTTGCAAATTACTCAAAATAACCGCATTGCGGTTATCACCAGAGCCATTGGTGTTCGGGGCTACGTTAAACACATCACCATTGGCTGGATTGCCGGAAACAGAAAAACTGATGCCGTTATAACTAATGGTAGACCCCGAGGTATAAGGAACTGCCGTGCCTGCCGGATAGGTAGTCGATACACTGCCATTGGTCACAGTGACATTGGCAGTAGCAGGAAAACCGGTAAGTGTATTACCAGCCGAGTTATAGGTCAGCGTACTTGCCGCTACTGGCAAAGCTGCTGCCAGGGTAAAAGTGTCGCCATTGGCTGGTGGTGCTGCACCATCCTTGATCGCAAAGCTGATACCGCTAAAACTGATGGTTGCCCCACTGGTGTATGGCACTGTGGCTGGTGGCGGGTAAGTGGTCGTGACAGCACCAACTTTGACGGACACCGTTGCACCTGCCGGAAAGCCGGAAATCGTATTCGCTGGCGAGGCAAAGGTCAGGTTGACTGGTGCGGCCAAGGTTGAGCCCAGGAAAGAATCATCGGTAGTCGCAGGCCCTATAGTGGCAGTAGCAGAGTTACTGGCAGAGGATACCTGCGAATTGGCAACACCAACGCTGATCTTGCCACTGCCTGTATTGGTCGTGGGGAAAGATGTCGTTAAAGGCGCTGCCGCTGCCAGTTTGGCAGGATCTTGAATAGTCACTGCAAAAGTGGAACCACCAGCCGCTGTCGGCCTGATCAAAAATTCATCGCCAGCCGCTGGCACAGCCGCCGCAGGTGGTGGTGCTAACTGAAAGTTAATGCCATCAAATTTCAAAGGCAGGGTCGCGGAAGACTGCGTCGCGCCATCCGACAAACGGGTAATTTTATAATTGCCACCTATAAACTGCAGACGATAATCGCTGGTGGTCAAGGCTGAGGTATCGGTAATGGTGGCATTAATACTGGCTGTGGAAGTATTCAGGGCACTCGGGGTAGTCACAGGGCCTGCAACACTAAAGAAATTACCACCAACCTGCCCATTTAAATCCAGGCCAAGCTTTTGCTGATTATTAAACTGTGTGGCAAGACCTATCGCTATCCGGCCTATGCTGTTTTGCGCAACATCCAGCGTGCTGGCACGAAAATCGAATAGACCACCCAGCTTGCCGCCAGCAAAACTGTTTTCAGGCAATAAGACTGGCACACCATTGGCCAGGTAAGACACTTCTGTACGAGTGGGATCCGTCAGAGACTGGCTCACTGCCAGCTGATTGACATTGCTACCGAGTACAAGTGGCTGACCATTACCAATGAAGACATTGTATTTTGCGCCCTGTGGCACCACGCTGACCTTGGTCAGCTTGCTCAACTCAGTAACGATTTGATCTCTCTGATCAAGCAAATCATTCGGGCCACTACTGCTGCTTGATATACCTTGTGCTTTCTCAATAGTGTCATTCAGGTTCGCCAGCTGTGCCGCGTAGCTATTGATGGCACCAACTGTCGTACCGATCTGACCATTGACGTCAGCAGCAATTTGGTCGAGACGTGTTTGCAGGCCATTCAAACGCCCGGCCAGCGATTGTGCAGATGACAAGGCAGCCTGACGCGCCGCAGCACCTGCAGTACCATTAGGACTGGCTGCAAGGTTTTGAAATGCTTTGAAAAAATCCTGTAATGCGGGGGTTACACCTGCGGTTGGATCGGCAACCAGGTTATTGATCTGGCTGATTTGAGTGAGATACACGTCCGCCTGGTTTTTTGCAGACTGAGAAGCATTAACCTGACCAGCAAGAAAAGAATTGTATTGGCGCTGTATCTGGGTAACAGATACACCTTGCCCGATAAATGAACCACCAAGATTTTGCGGCTCATTCGCAGCCTGCAGTATAGTTTGACGATTGTAACCGGGTGTTGATGCATTGGCAATATTGTGACCGGTCGTCGTAATACCCAGTTGCGCTGCATTCAGTGCAGATAGCCCAATGCCAAATATATTTGAACCCATAATTGAACCTGCTCTTTTGCTAAGTTATACACCCAGTGCTTTCAATCATGTTTTCGGTGCGTTTCTGCAAAACTTTAATCTGATTGCACTTTCACTGGGGAAACTTATGTTGGAATTATGTTGAAAGGGAGTTTTTGATGATCTTTGTTAACTTATTGGCATACTCAGGATCAGTGGCATAACCAGCTTTTTGCAAACCCTGGGCAAAGCTTGAAGCATCTTTGGCATTAGCCATCACGTTTTCATAACGTGGGTTTTTCGTGATCAATTTGGCATAGTCTTTAAATGCATCAGCATAAGTATCGTAAGCCTTGAACTTCTCTACCCTGCGTTGGGCTACACCATTCACGTATTCAGTTGTTACAGCGTCAACTGTCTTGCCTCTCCAACCTTTGGTTGCTTTCATGCCAAAGATATTGTGACTGCTGGAACCGTCAACAGTTTTAATTTCACGACGTCCCCAGCCGCTTTCCAGCGCTGCCTGGCCCAGCATGAATTTTGCCGGGATACCAGTTTCCTGGCTTGCCTGCTCTGCATGCACGGCCAGTTTTTCCTGGAATTCACGTATATGGTTAGGTCCAGTATAGGCAGTTTTTGGCGCATTCGCTGGCATTTGCTCAAACTTGAGGTTATCCAGGTAAGTGTTGATGCCACGCATGCTGGCAGAACTACCAAGATTAGCTATCGTATCGCCACTGGCAGACTTGCTGCCGGTATCTCCCTCAAGGGCCTGATTCATGGCATTGTTCGACAATTGCCTGACCAGCACATCCGCCAGGCCTACGCCTTTCTTGGCCATGGTCTGTGACAGTTGCTGATCCAGCATGGAGGTGTACATGCGACTTTGTTCACTGTCAAAGAGACCGTCCTGGCCACCTGCCTGACGCATGGACTTCAGCATCATGTTCATGAACAGTGCTTCAAACTGCTGGGCAGCACCCTTGATCGCTTCAGGCGAATTATTCCTGGCCGACTGCTTGAGCTCGTCAAGACCTTTGCTGTCGAAGGCTGTTTTATCGGTGAAATCGGTGCGCCCTATCATCACGATTCCTTAGATAATTTCCAGATCTGCACGCAGGGCACCAGACGCCTTGATGGCCTGCAATATGGCCAGCAAGTCTTGTGGTGTAGCACCGATGGCATTCAAGGCCTTGACGACATCTGACAGAGAAACGCCCGCCTTGAGCATCAATAATTGTCCGGCATCTTTGCTGATCGTGACAGTTGAATTCGCCGTCGACGCAGTTTGTCCGGCGGCCAAGGCATTTGGCTGACTGACGGTATTGTCCGTATTAATAACGACAGACAAATTACCGTGTGCCACGGCACAGGTTTCCAGTGTCACTGCCTGGTTCATGACGATGGAACCAGTTCTCGCATTCAAGATCACCTTGGCTGCCATTTGCGCTGGCGTCACATCAATGTTTTCCAGATTACCCAAAAATGCTACGCGCTGATCAGCAATGGCTGGTGCCCTTACCTGTATTACACGACCATCCATGGCTGCAGCAGTATCCGGGCCAAAGCGGCGGTTGATAGCATCAACCACGCGGCTGGCAGTAGAAAAATCAGAACTGTTCAATTCCAGTTGTATCGTCGCCCCCTGCGCTACGGAATTGGGCACAGACCTCTCTACCGTCGCACCAGAAGAAATTTTACCTACGCTTAAATGATTGACCTGCGCCTTGCTGCCGTTTGCAGAGGCACCCACACCACCGACCAGCACATTACCCTGTGCCATCGCGTAAATCTGGTTATCGGCACCTTTTAAAGGGGTCATCAACAAAGTGCCGCCACGCAAACTCTTGGCATTGCCCATCGACGATACCGTGATATCCAGTGTTTGCCCGGGTTGTGCAAAAGGTGGCAAGGAGGTGGTCACCATGACTGCAGCCACATTCTTTAATTGCAGGCTGGTTCCCACCGGTATGGTGACACCCAGTTGCTGCATCATGCTGATAATACTTTGTACTGTAAACGGGGTTTGCGTGGTTTGGTCACCGCTGCCATCCAGACCAACGACCAGGCCATAGCCGAGCAATTGATTTTGCCGCACGCCTTGTATGCCAGCCAGATCCTTGATGCGTTCTGCACGACTTTCCGGCGTGATCATGGCAGCCATCACAACCATGACAAGCATGGCCACCCTGATCATTCTGGATGTGGAAAGTGCGTTCATAAAACTATCCTGACAATTCGCTGTAAAAAATTCACTACAAAGGAAGGAAACTAAGGAAAAACCGCGCAAACATGGAACTCATTTCTGTCATGTCAAGCTTCGATGTGGAACGATATTCAAAACGTGCATCTGCCACTTGCGTGGAAGCCACGACATTTCCCGCTGCTATCGTGGTTGGATTGATTACGCCAGAAAAACGCACGAACTCGGCCCCTTTATCAAAGGCCAGTTGTTTCTCGCCACTGACCAGCAGATTACCGTTTGGCATGACATCAATTACTGTGACAGCAATCGTACCGGTAAAATTATTACTGGCAGTTTGCGCGCCTTTTTCATCATATTTGGTAGAAGACGAAGTCGCCAGACTAGCTTGCGCCGTTGTCGTCGCCGGAACACCAAATACCGTAGGCGCGGCAAAAGAAGCGGCACCAGATTTGCTATTGGAAGCAGCAGCAGCCTTGCCAGCAGAAGTTTTCTCGACGATGGATATCGTCAGGGTGTCACCAACCATACGGGCCCGGGCATCTTCATATAAGGGGCGATAAGTAGCCTGCTGGAAAATCGCACCATTCGCCTGCTTCTGTGGCTTGGCCGATTGCGCAGGAATGGACGTAGGCTGATGCACGATAGGCGGCGGCGTCATTGCGCAAGCCGTGAGCGCCAGCAAAGGAAGCAATAAGAAAAATTTTGTGTATTTCATGATGTACTCACCAAGCTGGATTCATCAATATGGTGCTGATTATTTGATTGCAGCTGCAATAAAGTTGCGATTAAAGTTGAGACAAGCGCTGCAACATCTGATCTGATGTAGTGATCGCCTTGCTGTTGATTTCATAAGCGCGCTGCGTCTGTATCATATTGACCAGCTCTTCTGCCACGTTGACGTTGGATGTTTCAACAAAGCTTTGCATCAGCAAACCAGCGCCATTGGTGCCCGGTGTATTCGTACCGGGGTTGCCGGACGCTGCTGTTTCTACATACAAGTTCTCACCCATTGCCATCAAACCGGCCGGATTGATAAAAGTGGCCAGTTGCAGTGAACCGACTTGCACAGGCGCGACGGAACCTGGCTGCGTCACCGACACCGTGCCATCACGTCCCACTGTAATGGATTGCGCATTAGCGGGAATAGTGATTGCAGGCTGGATAACAAAACCACTGGAAGTAACCAGTTGCCCCTGATTATCAGTCTGAAAAGAACCATCACGGGTATAGGCAGTAGAACCGTCAGGCAGCAAGACCTGAAAAAATCCCTGGCCTTGTATCGCCACATCCTTGCTATTGCCAGTCTGTTGCAAATTACCTTGCGTGAAAATCTTTTCTGTAGCAACCGGGCGCACACCGGTACCGAGTTGCAAGCCAGACGGCAATTGCGTTTGTTGTGAACTTTGCGCACCGGGTTGGCGTATATTTTGATATAGCAAATCTTCAAACACAGCGCGTGAACGTTTGAAGCCATTGGTGCTGACGTTGGCCAGGTTATTGGACACGACGTCCATCTGCGTTTGCTGCGCATCCAGGCCAGTCTTGGCTATCCATAATGAACGTATCATTGCTTTCCCCTTTTGCCTTGGTTTACTTTGCCTCGCTTTATCTTGGCGGCAAAGACTTCTACAAGGCTATTGTGCTACAGAAGCACTCAACTCAAAGTCAGGATCTGACCTGCTTTATTGGCGTTATTCTCGGCATTCTGCAAAAGCTTCATTTGCATTTCAAAACTGCGTGCCAGATTAATCATGTTGACCATGGATTCAACAACATTCACATTGCTGTTTTCCAGCATGCCACCAGCAACGCCTACCAAAGGGTCTGCATCAACGGCAACACCATCTTTTGTTTTGAATAAGCCATCGTCTCCACGCACCATATTCTCTTCAGGAGGATTAACCAGTTTTAACCTGCCTATGACTTGCACGGCATTTGGTTTGGTACCGGTGGGGATGGTCGATACCGTACCATCCTTAGCGATGGCAATTGATACTTCTGGCGGTATGGTGATGGGCCCGCCATCACCCACCAGATTCAAACCACTCTGCGTCTGCAAGATACCGTTTTCGCTGACCTTCAGACTGCCATGCCTGGTAAAAGCCTCGGAACCATCTGCCTTTTCCACCACCAGCCAACCCTTGCCCTGCACTGCCACGTCCAGTTCGCGGCCTGTATTTTGCATGGCACCGGTAGAAAAATCCGTACCTACCGTGGCATCCACCACGAAAGCACGGGTAGGCAAGCCATCACTCTTGACTGGCACAGCACGGAATGAATCCAGTTGCGCCCTAAAGCCCGTAGTCGTGACATTCGCCAGATTATGCGAGACGGTAGCCTGCTGCTCAAGGATATGCTTGGCACCGGTCATCGCGGTATATACCAGTCTATCCATGAGCTACTCCTGTTTGTCTGAGATTTAAAACACGCATATCAATTCAGCTAAAAAACTTCACCACTTCACCATTAACGCAGGTTGACCAGTGTTTGCATAACCTGATCCTGCGTCTTGATGGTTTGTGCATTGGCCTGGTAGACACGCTGGGCGGTGATCATGTTCACCAACTCACCTGTTAAATCAGTATTTGAATCCTCTGTCGCAGATGAAGTCAAAGTTCCCAGGGCACCAGAATTTGGTGGCCCAACCAGGGCATTGCCAGAAGTTGCGGTTTCTATCCACTGATTATCACCAGTTGATTGCAAACCATTTGGATTGGTGAAATTGGCCAACACTACTTGCGCCAGAACAGCTGTTTTACCATTGGTATAACTACCGACGATAGTGCCATCTTTAGCCGTATTGAACTTTGCCAGCTTGCCGGATGCATAACCGTCCTGGGTGTTTTTACTAACGCTGAAATCCGAACCAAATTGTGTAGTACCAGTGAAATCGTATTTGATATCAAGCGTCGTATTAATCGGCGTCACCGCACCAGTACTGACTGGCACTGTCAAGGTAGTTGCACGCGGATCTGTGGCAGAGAACTGCGGTGTTACCGCACTCAACCTGCCAAGGTTATCAAAGCCAAGACGGGTAATGGAGTTGGCCGTCGCACCCGCGCCAGCGATCAGGACACCATCAACAGTGGCAAACACGTCCCACTCAATCGTGACAGGCGCAGTAGGTGGCGTCGCAATATTGTCTACCTTGACAAAAAATGACTGAACAACGTGTGAGTTACCCAAGCTGTCAAACACAGCAAGGGAAGTGGAACTGTTATAAGTAGTCGGATCAGTCGCACTAAAAGCGATAGGTGTAATGACAGGCGGAATCGTAGCTGGCAATTGCGTACCAGGAACAAGTTTGCGCGAATCCAGATTCATGACCGCATTGATCAGCGTTGACTGTGCAGGCGGAATATCTGCAGTATTGATGTTGATGGGAGCAGCAGCACCCGTAGACAGTACGCCTGCGGCATTGGCTACATAGCCCGTCAATTGCGCACCCTGCGCATTGACGATATTGCCAAGTTTATCCAGTTGGAACTGACCGTTACGTGTATAGGTGACAGCACCATTGGTCGACATGCGGAAGAAGCCGCCGCCATTAATTGCGATATCGAGGGGATTATTCGTCGTCGAGATATTACCCTGCGTGAATTGCTGCACGACACCCGATACTTTAGTACCAATACCCACAGTACCTGCAGAAGAGCCATTAAGTGAATTGGCATAGACATCGGCAAATTGCGTCTGTCCTTGCTTGAAACCCACGGTGCTGGCATTGGCAATATTATTACCAATCACATCCAGGGATTTGGAAGCAGCGTTAAGTCCACTCAGTCCTTGTTGAAAACCCATGATATTTCTCCCTTACTTAGGCTAGTTCGTCGTTACGCATTACTACAGGATTTGATACAGGATTACTCCAAGGATCAATAAATTTGTCTTACGTCATTCATACTGACATCACCAATATTTGGCAGGCTGAGCTTCAAGCCCTGAGAGCTTGAGGTAATGCTCGATACCACACCAAATGCCAGACTGGTCGCATCCAGTTTTTTGTCTGCCGCATTGGCGACAAACTCGAATTTATAGGCGCCATTGGCGGCTGTCGTACCAGCGTCGGTTTTACCATCCCAGGTCAGGGTATTCACACCTTGCGGCAAGGCACCCAGAGTCATTTTTCTGACAATCACGTCCGAGCTGTCACGTATCACCACTTCAACATTGCTGGCAGCCTGCGGCAATTCAACGCCGTAAATACCCTTGCCTTCCGTGACTATCATGGAATTGCCTGGTGCGATCACGCCGTGGCCTATCATGCTGGCGGCCTGCAGGTTTTGTCCGCTCTGGAAACTGGCGCTCAGGGCAGTCACCGATGCATTCAACTTATCGATACCAGAAACTGTAGACAATTGCGCCAATTGACTGGTCACCTGGGCATTGTCCATAGGGTTCAATGGGTCCTGGTTCTTGAGCTGGGTTACCAGCAAAGTCATGAAGGTGTTTTTGGCATCTTCTGTCGAATTTGCCGAGGCTTTTGCCCCGTTCATTGTCGCCAGCAATGCTGGATCAACGGTACTGCTTTGTACGCCACTGGTAGCCATGATCTATTCCTTCAAGAAATCTTATTGCCCTAAAGTCAAGGTCTTCAGCAACATGGTTTTTGCTGCATTCATGACTTCTACATTGTTTTGATATGAACGTGATGCCGAAATCATATTCACCATTTCTTCCACCACATTCACATTTGGCATGGCGACATAACCCTTTTCATCCGCCATCGGGTGTTTTGGGTCATACATCAGTTTAGGCGGATTAGTATCTTCTACAACCTCATTTACCTTGACGGCGGTAGACGCAGTGCCTGCCACGGGCACTGCACTGAAAACCACCTGCTTGGCTTTATATGGCGTACCGTCTGAACTGGTGACACTGTCGGCATTGGCCAGATTGCTGGTTACCACATTCAGGCGCTGTGACTGCGCACTCATGGCTGATCCGGCAACATTGAAGACATTAAAGAGTGACATGATGATTATCCTTGTATCGCTGCCAACATATTCTTGATCTGCATATTGATAATGGTCAGGCTGGCTTCATAACGCAGGGCATTGTCGGTAAACTGATTACGCTCCACATCCATATCAACAGTATTACCATCGACGCTACCTTGTACTGTGGGGCGGTATTGTGGCGTCATGCCTGCTACGCTACCCGGTGTGTCGATGTGCTGGGCTGCGGTCTTGCTCAAGGCTGTCGGTGACTGGTTCAGGTTTTGCCCCAGGGCATGGCTGAGTGCGCTGGAGAAATCAATATCCTTCGCCTTGTAATTAGGTGTGTCAGCATTGGCAATATTGGATGCCAGCAATTGCTGACGCTGCCCCCGGACTGACAAGGCAGTCTCGTGGAATTTCAAAAAGTCATCTAATCTGCCAACCATCTTTCTCTCCTCTGCCACTGTGCTTTACTCATAAGGCACACAAGGGTTTTCTATACCTTGCATCTTATTCGCCACAGGACAAGTTTGATCAGGCAAGCAGAAAGGGAAAAGCCCGTTTATTCAAGCATTCAAAAAAGCCTGTGAATCCTAAAATAGAGTTCAGAACAATCCAGGCAGGAAACATGATGAAAGCCGCAAAGAAATTAAGCAGAATCGTCAGCAAGCAAGTTTTGACACTATCGCTGCTCGGCTTCACATGCCTTGGTCAGGCGGCACCTGCAACCCAGGCCCAGGACACTGCACAGTTGCGCCAGATTGCACTGGACTTTTTGACACTACAGGCATCAGGCCTGAGCAATGAAGTAGTGGTGAGCGTGGGTGAGGTTGATAAACGACTCAACTTGCAGGCTTGCGATAATCCCAATCCCTATCTATTGCCAGGCAGCAAGCCATGGGGCAAAGTGACCCTGGCGATACGCTGTACTGCACCTGCCCCCTGGCTGGTTTATCTGCAGGCAAATGTACAAGTCACGGCGGATTATTATGTTGCAGCCAACGCCCTTACTCATGGGCAAGTCATTTCACTAAACGATTTAAGCAAGCAAAGAGGCGATATCTCAAAATTGCCAGCCGGTGTCATCACTGCTCCTGAGCAAGCGATCGGTAAAAGCATGCAGGTTTCCATGGCCTCTGGCAGCGTCATGCGTCTGGATGCCTTGAAGAGTCCTGCCGTAGTTCAACAGGGACAATCTGTGCGGGTAGTCAGCAATGGGCCTGGTTTCCAAGTAGCAACAGATGCCATTGCGCTCAATAACGCAGCAGATGGGCAGATTGCCAAGGCCAAAACCAGCTCTGGACAAACCGTCAGCGGTGTTGCCAAGAATGGTGGCATTATAGAAATAGTTTACTGATAGCAAGATATTTAGCCTATAGAATTAAATGTATGCAATATTTTTTCACAGTAAGGTTAAAGTTTAAAATTACACAGCCGATAAACTGGATGTAGATGTTTGTAAGTCCCACACTAGAGGGTATCGCTGTGAAAATTGATGACGCACTGAATAAGACCGCGGGGCTACCAGTAAGCCCGCAACAGGCTCGCACGGAAAAACCCGCGGAAACTGCGGCACCCGTGACGAATTCGTCGAAAGTACAAATTTCGACCCTGTCCACACAGTTGCAAGCCTTGCAAAGTACGCAGGCCAGCAATGCTGTGTTTGAGACGAAGAAGGTGGAAGCGATCAAGCTGGCCATTTCCGAAGGACGCTTTCAGGTGAATTCGGAAAAAGTCGCTGATGGGCTTCTGGAAACAGTTAAAGATTTGCTCAACGCCAGAAAACGCTAAAATGAACGCAACAAGTTCCGGACACGCTGCCATTCAACAATGCCTGCAGGAAGAAGTGAGCGTCATGTCGTCGCTCGCCGAGTTGCTTAAGCAAGAGCAATCTGCACTGGTTGAAAGCGATATTGTCCAGCTCAATGACTTTACCCAGAGCAAGGGACAACTTGTAGTCAAAATGACGGAACTGGAAAAAAAGCGTAACAGCTTTTTGAGTGAACTTGGATTTAACGCTGATATTGACGGCATGCAAGCTTATTTGCAGCAAGCCGACGATGCCCAGACTGTCGCCAAACACTGGGATGCGCTACTACAACTGACTGTGCAAGCCAAAGAAGATAATCGCACCAACGGTTCACTGATTAACCGTCGATTGTCGCTGAATCAGGCAACCTTAAATCTGCTGCAACAAAATACAAATCAGGCTGGGTCCATGTATGGCCCAAATGGTCAATCGACTGTCAAAAGCACGCCAGGTAAAGGCTATATCGCCACCTAAGACTGACGTGACACTTTGTCATGCGTCTGTCCTCGCCCTTTCCGGGCAAACCTCAACGAATTTAAGGCCTCACCGCAGTTTGAGGCAAGGAAGCTGCGGCTGGCCTTGCAGCTTGTGCGGGCAATGATGTTGCAGCAGGCGCAGATGCTGGCACTAAAGGCACTTCTACTACGGGCTCTGGCAAGACTGCCAGTATGGTGACAGATACACGCCGGTTCCTGGCTCTCCCTTCTGGTGTCTCATTGTCGCTCACTGGTAATTTCGCCCCCTGCCCTACTGCTGTCACCCGGTTTTCATCGACACCGTTCTCTGTGAGCAAACGGGCAACGGTACTGGCTCGTACGGCAGACAATTCCCAGTTAGAGGGGAAAATAGAGTTTTTGATAGGCAGATTATCGGTATGGCCTTCTACCTGTATCGCATGGGTATCGATCTTGAGAACACCGGCAATGGCTTTCAGCGCCTGTATGGAATCGATATTCAGACGCGCATCACCCGGTGCAAACAAAAGGCTGGCATTAATTTCTATGGTGATACCACGGCTGGTCTGGGTCACCCTCACCTTGCCTTCGCGCACCAAAGGCTCCAGCACGGTCAGGATGTCCTTGGCCATGGTGGTCATTTGCGCTCTCTCCTTGCGCAAGCCTTCGCTGATGCGGTTTTTGACCAGCGGCAAAGGATCAAGTTTGATTTTTTGCTCAACTGGCGCGTCAACAGGCTTGGGATTAACCGTCATAACCTTGCCAAATGCACCAGTCAGCGAATTTGACAAGACCCGGTACTTGCCCTCATTCAGCGAGGATATCGCATACATGACGACAAAAAAAGCAAACAGCAAGGTAATAAAATCCGCGTAAGAAACCAGCCACCTCTCATGGTTTTCTGGTTCTTCGTGGTATTTTTTTCTTGCCATAAGTATATTTTCTCAGTCTAGCCTTAGTCTGGCATTACCTGGTAGCCTTACCGTCAGTTGCGATGATTGGTCAGTCTTTCTTCCACCACACGCGGGCTGTCGCCCAAAGCGATGCTATAAAAAATATCAGACAACATTTCACGCCGCGTCACTTCTCGGCCTATGATTTCTTTCAGCTTATGGCTGACTGGCAAGAACAATAAGTTGGCCATGCCCACACCATAGATCGTGGCAACAAAGGCAACAGCAATACCACCACCAAGTTTGGATGGATCACTAAGGTTTTCCATCACGTGTATCAACCCCAGCACGGCACCCAGGATACCTATGGTCGGGGAATAACCACCTGCTGCTTCCCAAATTTTAGCGGCCTGGCGCTGCTCCATTTCATAGAGCGATATATCGACATCAAGTATGTCTTTCAGGCGTATCGGGTCTATGCCATCAATCACCAGACGCAGGCCCTTGCCTATGAAGGGATCGGTCGAAGCGTTCATATAACGCTCCAGACTCAGAAAACCTTCGCGTCTGGCGACCACGCTCCAGATCAGCGCATCCGCGACATTTTTTTTGCTGCTGTCCGGCGGTTCAGACACCACCCAGCGCAGCATGCGCACACCGCGCATAAAGGTATTGAGCCTGCTTTGCAACAGCACTGCACCCAGGGTACCAATCACCACAATCACAAAAGCAGCAGGTTGCACCAGCGAAGACAGGCGCCCACCTTCAATCAACTGTCCGCTGACGATGCCTAACACCACCAGTATCAAACCAACTATGCTAGCCCAGTCCACGCTTTCTCCCTTAAGTATGCCCTGAGCCTGGCCACAGCCTGACTATGTAATTGTGAGACGCGTGATTCTGACACCCCCATCACGGCACCGATTTCTTTAAGATTTAATTCCTGCTCATAGTACAGACCCATGAGCAGTTTCTCTCGCTCTGGCAGACTGTCTATCGCGCCGATGACAGCATCGCGGAAGTCGTCATTCAGCAAATCCTGTAGCGGATCGCCAGAAAAATCCGAGCAATAATGATCGAGAAAATGTTCCTTGGTATCTGAATCATGAAAGTCTTCGTAGTACACGAGTTGATGCCCGCCACTGTCAGTGAGCAGGTTCTGGTACTCTTCCAGGCTGAGCTTGAGCGACTTCGCCACTTCGGTTTCCAGTGGTGGTCGCCCCAGCTTTTGCTGCAACACATTCATGGCATTTTCTATCTTGCGCATGTTCTGGCGCACGCCACGCGGCAACCAGTCACTACTGCGCAATTCATCCAGCATGGCACCCCGTATGCGTTGCACCGCATAGGTTTCAAACTGTGCTCCATGGGTGTCTTCATAGCGGTTAACGGCATCCAGCAGGCCTATCATACCGGCCTGCACAAGATCGTCTACCTCCACACTGGGAGGCAGGCGCGCCTTCAACTGGTAAGCCAGACGCTTGACCAGGGGCGCATGCTCCCTTAAAAGGAAGTTTTTATCTGATTTTCCGCTAGCGGTGTACATTTTTTGATTACATTCCGAGACCGACACCCAGCTCAGGGACTCCCTCTAAACATAATGTGGAACGCGCGGTCTTCGCCAATTGTTCAGCCAGCCGGGAGAATGCCAGCGAAGCAAGGGCTTTAGGAAAAGCATCAATCACAGAGCGTCCCAAATGTGCAGCCTTTCTTACATGTTCATCTTCCGGCACATTGCCGACGTAGTGCAGTGGCACTGCCAGATAACGGCTGGCCGCCTGCGCCATATTTGTATAAATCAATCTCGCCTCTTTTTCCGATGCACCGGACACTAAAATACCATAACCACGCCTGCCAAGCCGATTGCTCACTCGCTTGATCAGGCCATAAGCAGCCTTGATCATGTCGGGATCAGCTGAAACCTGTATTACTAGTTCGCTGTCGTCCAGCGTCGCCAACGGAAAACTGTCATCCAGATTGATCTCGCTATCCACGATGACCAGATCAGCACGGTTCGCCGCCACATCAAACACTTTGGACAATTGCCGCGTATTTTCTGGCGGCAGCCATGCATGGCGCGCCAACATCGTCACCGACAAGCCGGAAGCAACCAATTTCACTGCTTCCTTCATTGTACGCTGTTGTTTCGCTACATCCAATAAGGTCTGATCAAGGTTGGCATTCAACCATGCGCCAACACTATTCTCTGATGAACGAGCGTCCACCATCAACACCTGGTTACCCTGACGTGCCAGCGACACCCCCAGATTGACCAGCATGCCGCTTTTTTCATCTTCCCTCAATGCTGACAAAAAGGTAAACACTCTTGGTTTTGGCCCAGCCAGCATGCGGCGCAGGCCTTCAGCCTGATCGAAACTAGCCAAGGGACACCTCCTGACCAGCACGTCCTGATGCCTGTGCAGCCGTGACTGCACCAGCCATCAGCAGAGGCAATTCTTCATCGAGATAACGGAAAGCGGCCGTTTCGCGCTTGAGTTTGAAAGCACGGTCTATCAGATACAGCTTGTTGGCAATATGCAGGTCTTCCGGCACACGCTGGCCACTGGCAACGTAATACACCATAAGCTTCTGGCGTATCGCAATATCGAGTGCGCCACCTATCGTCGCTGCCTCATCGAGCTTGGTCAAAATGCAACCTGCCAGACCATTCCCCTGATAAGCACGCACCACTTCACTCAAGGTTTCACCTGTCGATGTCGCATTCAGGCACAGCAAGCGCTTCACCGGAGTGTCTGTTCCTGACAACATCGCCACTTGCTCAGTCACCATTTTGTCGCGCTGACTGACACCGACTGTATCGATCAGCACCGTATGCTTGTTCTTGAGCTCGGACAAGGCAATGCGCAAATCAGCCTCATCCTTGACGGCATGCACCATCACACCCAGGATTTTGCCGTAGATACGCAATTGTTCAAAGCCGCCGATACGATAACCATCTGTAGTAATCAATGCCAGCTTGGAGGGGCCATGGCGCATGACGCAACGAGCAGCCAGCTTGGCCGTAGTCGTAGTCTTGCCTACACCTGTAGGGCCGACCAGGGCATACACGCCGCCCTTTTCCAGCATTTCATTTTCATTATCGATAGTGGACAGATTGCGTACCAGCACATTCTTGATCCAGTCCAGGCCATTCTCAACCTTGCCAGTTTCTGGCAGTTTTTCTACCAGATAGCGGGACAGGCTGGCGCTAAAGCCAGTAGCCAGCAATTCACGCAGGATTTCTGCTTTTTGCGGCTGGCGTTTTTGCGTCTGCGTCCATGATATCTCTGCCAGTTGCGATTCCAGCATACTGCGCATGGAGCGTATTTCTGACATCACATCATTGAGTTCATTGGCGCTCACCGGCGCTTCGATTTCACTGGTGAAAGCAGATGCGCTGGTCACAGACTTGAAAGTCGGCACACTTGCAGGCGCGTCCATGGAGCGTTCAAAAGCACGCGGCCTGATGACAGCATCCTCTGGCTGGAAACGCGGCGCAAAGCGCGGCACTTCAGGTACCGGTGCCTCATCACTGGAAGCTGGCTCAATGGCGCTGATGGCTTCATCGGCCATCGCCAGAATCTCCACCTTGCCGCCCACATTACGGTTCGACAGGATCACGGCATCCGCCCCCAAAGCATCGCGCAGCATGCGCAAAGCTTCGCGAGAAGTATTCGCGGTAAATTTTCTGACGTTCATGATTGACCTCCGACCAGACTGGTGACTCTAATGGTTTTTGTTTCAGGTACTTCTGCGTGTGACAGGACTTTGAGTTGCGGCAAATTGCGGCGCAAGAAGCGCGACAGCAAGGCACGTAATGGTGCTGGCACCAGCAAGACTGGAGTCAGGCCCATTTGTTCCTGATGCTGGGCTGCAGCCTCGGTCTGGCTCGCCAGGGTATCGGCCAGACCAGGTTCTATGCCAGAACCATCAGCACCGCTGGTTTGCAGGGCTTGCATCAACAGGCGTTCAAGGCGGCTATCCAGGGTCATGACCGTCATCTCATTCCCGGTCGGGAAGATTTGCTGGACGATGGCACGACCCAGTGCAATCCTGACCTGCGCCGTCAGCTCATTGGCATCCTGGGTATGCATGGACTGCTCGGACAGCGTCTCAATGATGGTACGCATGTCACGGATATGCACACCTTCGATGAGCAGGTTCTGCAATACTTTTTGCAGGATGGACAAAGGCAGGGCTTTTGGCACCAGTTCTTCCACCATTTTTGGCATGTCTTTCGCCAGATGATCCATCAACAACTGTACTTCCTGACGACCCAGCAATTCAGCCGCGTGACTGGTGATCAGGTGATTCAAATGGGTAGCGATAACGGTGCCGGAATCAACCACGGTATAACCCATGGCTTGTGCCTGTTCGCGCATGGCAGCCTCTATCCAGACCGCAGGCAAGCCAAAGGCAGGATCATTGGTGACAGCACCAGGCAAATTGCCAGTCACCATACCCGGGTTGATGGCCAGATACTGACCACTGAGCGCTTCACCGGCACCAACTTCAACACCTTTCAGGGTAATCCTGTAAGCCGAAGGTTTCAGTTCCAGATTGTCGCGGATATGGACAGGTGGCGACAAAAAACCAACTTCCTGGGCGAATTTTTTGCGTATGCCTTTGATACGGCGCAAGAGTTCGCCACCCTGGTTCTTATCTACCAGTGGGATCAGGCGATAACCAACTTCCAGGCCCAGGGTATCGACAGGCAAAATATCTTGCCAGGTCGCTTCTTCCATTTCCTGACCGGCATTAGCAGGAGCTTCGACTTTTTCTTCAATGACCGGAGGCATCTGGGCGCGCTTGTTCAACAAATAGCCGCCGCCACAAAGCACTGCTGCCAACAAAATAAAGGCGATATGCGGCATGCCGGGTATCAGGCCCATGCCACCTATGATGCCGCCGGTGATGATCATGACCTGGGGCTTGGCAAACAGCTGTCCTATCAACTGCCCACTGATATCCTGGTCACTGGCTACACGAGAAACCACAACACCGGCTGCCGTTGAAATGATCAGCGAAGGTATTTGTGCTACCAGTCCATCACCGATCGCCAGCAATGTATAGTTTTTCAGGGCGGTAGCAAAATCGAGATCGTGCTGCACCATGCCGACAACCAGACCACCAACGATATTAATGACAGTGACCATGATGCCTGCCACCGCGTCACCACGCACGTATTTACTGGCACCGTCCATGGCGCCATAGAATTCTGCTTCTTGCGCCACTTCAGTACGGCGGCGACGCGCTTCCTGTTCAGCGATCAGACCGGCATTCAAGTCAGCATCAATCGCCATTTGTTTGCCTGGCATCGCGTCCAGGGCGAAACGCGCACCCACCTCGGCAATACGGCCAGCGCCCTTGGTGACGACGGTAAAGTTAATGATGGTCAGGATAACGAAGACCACGATACCAACGGTGTAATTACCACCAATCAAAAAGTGACCAAAGGCTTCGATCACTTTACCGGCGGCATCCGGGCCAGTATGACCTTCAGTCAGTACCACGCGGGTAGAAGCCACGTTCAGGGACAGGCGCAACATGGTACTGACCAGCAGTACAGTAGGAAACACCATGAAATCCAGCGGTTTGACTGTATACAAGCTGGTCAGCAAAACGATAATCGCAATCGCGATATTGAAGCTGAAAAACACGTCCAGAACAAACGCTGGCAGAGGCAAGATCATCATCGCCAACATCAGGATGATGAGGAAAGGCGCCGCCAGCGCTCTGGTATTTATGCCATTCATCCAGGCAGGTAAGGTGAAACTATTCATGCTCGGACTCCTGCTTGATTATCTGCTTGATTTTGTGTTTGGTTATTAGGATCAAGCTCTGGTGGTACATATAGATCATTTGGTTCTACAGGTTTGTTGCCGCCGACTTTGGTGTAACTGCGCAATTGATACACATAGGCCAGCACTTCTGCCACGGCGGCATACAGGGCTTCAGGTATCTCATCACCAAGGTCAGTATGTTTGTACAACGCACGTGCCAATGGCGGCGCTTCCAGCAAGGGCACATTGTGTTCCTTCGCCAGTTCACGGATTTTGGCAGCAACTGCATCAGCCCCCTTGGCGATGACCTTAGGCGCACCATTGCCGCCTTCGGTATATTTCAGGGCGACAGCAAAGTGAGTCGGGTTGGTGACAACGACGTCAGCAGTCGGGATTTCAGACATCATGCGGCGGCGTGCCATCTCACGCTGCTGGGCGCGAATTTTCGCCTTGATTTGTGGATTACCGTTCGCTTCTTTGGATTCCTGCACCACTTCCTGATGCGTCATCTTCAGCTTTTCAGCGTATTGCCACATCTGGTAAGGTGCATCAATCGCGGCGATCACGGCCAGCGAGCCAACGATGGCCAGAAAACATACACCCATCATGTGGCCGACGTGGGCTGGGCCAGATTTCAACGATTCCAGCGGCAAGGCAAAAATGGCATTCTTTTGCCCCATGATGACTATCCAGGCAACCGTACCGACCAAGATGGTTTTAATGATCGCCTTGATCAATTCCACACCTGCGCGGGTGGAAATCATATTACCCAGACCTGAAATCGGATTCATGCGCGAAAAATTCGGGGTCAAAGCCTTGGCACTGAACAGCCAGCCACCTATCAGCAAAGGCGAGCCAAGCGCCACCACCATCAATAATCCGGCAATTGGGGCAAAAGCCACCAGTACCTCCATCAGGCTGGCGGCAATTTTTGAAAACAGGAGTTCATGATCATAGATAATCGCCCGTTCCAATGACAAACCAGCGACCAATGCATGATTCAACTGGCGCACCAGCCCGTCACCCATGCCCCAGAGCGCGCCCCCTGCCGCCAGCAAGATGGTACAGGTAGATAGCTCGCGCGAACGCGGAACGTCGCCCTCTTCCCGCGCCTGTTCAAGGCGCTTGGGCGAGGCCGGTTCGGTTCTTTCGAGATCGCTATCTTCGGCCATTGCCGACTCCTGTTATTTCCTCAAAGCAAGCATTGCTTTGATTACGCATGTGTACAGGTGTAATTATTGGCTATGACAGAAGCACAAGATGCGGGGAATAAAGGAAGAAATACCCCTTAGCTCTGGGGAAAGGCTGACTCTTTGTGTTTAAAGAACCATGGAATGGCTGAAATCTGAGTGCACACCAGATGACAAGGCACTCAGATTTAGTTGATCAAATTTAGCTGACTGAAATGCTTTGATCAGGCAGGTACAGCGACAGCAGGCGTGCTCACCATGCGGTGTATGAAATACATCATGACCGCAGTGACGAGTACGGTACACACCAGAATATCACCCAGCAAATCGAAATGCAGTATCGCGCCCCCATCAGGCTGGCTGACGATCATCCCGGCAACCACAGAACCAACACCGCCTGCAATCTGCTGCAGCGATGAATTGATCGCCATGAATGAGCCACGGCTATCTGCAGCAGGCACAGCCGACATCATTGCCTGTGCAGGGATGATGCGTGAAAAAATACCGACGAACAGCAAGACATTGACCAGAATAACCATAGGCAAAGGCGTGATACCAAGACGGGTGTAGATCACCGCCATCACTATCGTCATGGCAGCACCGAATAAGAACACGCGGTATTTACCAAACTTGTCACTGAGCTTGCCAACTACAGGGCCAGTAACGATGGCACCCAAGCCTGTCACCAGATAAACAATAGGCAATTCCTTCATCGAAATCCCCAGGTTATTGACCGAGAAGGCACTGCTGAATGGCATCAGCATATAGCCACCTACGCTTAATAAACCTGTGGCTGCAAAAGCCAGCAAATACCTGGGGGTTGCTATGGTGTCTCTCAAATGACGAAAGGGGTTGCGGTCGGACTGCAATTTCAAATGGGCGTCAATAGGCTTCAGGTTGGCAATGATGATGACACCAACAATAGCAGCCATGCCAACGATCATCATGAAAGGAGAATGCCAGCCCCAATGAGCAGACAGATAAAGACCGATAGGCAAACCCAGTATCTGGCTGGCAGCAAATGCCGTTTGCAAAACCCCCATGACCCTGCCGCGCATGTTGAAGGGGAACAAGTCCGTCGTGATGGCAAACACGATGGCACCAATGACGCCACCAAACAAACCCGTCACGATGCGTGCAAATAACAGGAAGTAGAAATTAGGCGCGATACCGCACAGGAAAGTCCCCAGGATAAAGCCGGCGTAAAAAAACAGTAAGAGTTTTTTACGGTCAAAGCGGTCAGCAAAACCCGCCGCCGCAAAGCCTGCGATACCCGCACTGAAAGCATAGGCGGACACCACCACACCAAACTGCGAAGGCGTGATGTTCAAAGCTGGCATCAGGATCGCACCCAGAGGCGACATGATCATGAAATCCAGAATGATAGTGAATTGTAAAAACGCCAGTATGGCGAGTACAAATTTTTGATAGCCAGTGAACTGCGCTGGCGGTTCGGTAGATATAGCTTGATTCATATTTACTTTCTTTTGGATTGAAACTCAGACTCTTGGTCATGGCCTGAGTTCAAATTTTTTTGTAGTCTAGGCGGCTTCTCTGAAGCCATCTTTTTGTAAAAGCACGTCCTGATTTCCAGCAAAAAATTCTCTGAAAAACGGTACTGCTTCGTATGAATGGAAGACCTTGGTAAATCTCAGTGTCTCTGCCGCGGTCTCAGCATTGCGTGCACGCATCTCGGTTTCATAAGCGGCGATAGCGGTATGCATGTCCGCCATGTCCGGGTTCAGCAATTGACTGGCCAACACCAGGGCATCCTGCATCGCCATGTTCACACCCTCGCCCGCATAAGGTGGCATGACATGGGCAGCATCACCCAGCATGGTCAGGTTGGACAAGGATGGCCAGTTTTGATCAACAGGCGCACAGAATTGTGGGCGAGGGATAAACGGGAGAGTGGCGTGCCTGAATAATTCTGCCCAAATATCGCTCCAGCCCTTGAATTCCCGTTTGAACCAGGCGAATACCTGATCGCGATCAGAAAAATCGATGCCGCATTGCGTGTACCAATCCTGTTCCGCTTTGTGCCCGGTATAAAAGGCCACGCTGCCATCACCTTTCAAGACGATGAACAAAGTTTTTTCATCATCAAGCACACACACCTTGCCACCATCCAGCAGCTCAAATAATTCTGGAATAGTGTTCGCTACATCAGCGACATTCCCTTCAAGCACAGTCACGCCAGAATACTCAGGTGCAAGCGGGGTAATGTAGGGACGTATTTTTGAGTTTGCACCGTCGGCAGCGACAAGCAGATCAGCAGTAAACTTGTCGCCGTTTTCAAATGTGATTTTGACTGACCCTTCTGTTCTTTGCAAAGACGAGAAACGGGCATCCCACACTACAGTGTTATCAGTCAGAGAAGCCAGCAGCAAATTCCTCAAGGGACCACGGTCTATCTCTGGCCTGTCGTTACTCTCTGAGCCAAGTTCATCAATGATGACTGCGGCCTGCGCATCTACAAAAAGCATTTTTTCGGCGCCAGGACGATAAGCCTGTTCAAATGCATCCATCAAACCGGCTGCACGCAAGGCCGACAAACCAGATCCCTCATTCAAGTTCAGGGTTGCACCCTGCACTCTGGCAAACTGATTGATATCTCTTTCAAACACTTTCACTTTCGCACCATGCATTTGCAGCAAACGCGCCAGCGTCAACCCACCAGGCCCTGCACCGATGATGGCAATCTGCTTGTCTAGTATTGAGCTTTGCTTATGGATTTGTGTCATGACGATTATTCCGGTTTTATCCGTCTTATTGCATGCTTTTACAGCAATATAGTTTGCACACTTAGTTTGCACACTTGATGGATAGACGTTTTGAAATTGCAAATATTGCAGGGAGCCGGGGATTTTCTGCTTATTTCAAAAACTTTGATTGAAATCAGCAACCTGAATACTGCCTTGAGTCACACTATAATTTAATCAAATTAAAAAGTAAAGTCACTTAATTTTTTAATTCAAATAACAAAAGCTGCTAAAATGATGGCAAGACACTTATGCAAAGACGCGACACGAGGCAAGTAATGGGACTCAGGGAATTAAAAAAGGCGAAAACCAGGAAAATGATTTCCGACTTGGCAACAAGACTATTTATTGAAAAAGGTTATGACGAAGTCACAACGGCAGAAATCGCCAGACTGGCAGAAGTGTCCGTCCCTACGCTGTTCAAATACTTCCCCACCAAAGAGATGCTGGTATTTGATGAAGAAGACGAGCGGGAAGAAAGACTGATCGCTGCCGTTACTGACAGAAAAAAAGACGTATCCATACTGGATGCCTTACTTGAGCATTTTTCCAGCTTTATGGCTTTTGATCTGGCCAAGAAGAAAGAGGTAGACGCCTTCAGGAAGCTGATCTATTCCACGCCAGATTTATATGTCTACGCCAAACAAATCTGGATGCGCTATGAAAAGTCACTGGCTGTCGTGCTGCAGCAAGAAACGAAAAATAAACTTGAGAAAGCAGAAGCAGAGGCCATCGCCCACTTTATTCTGGATGCTTTCCATCGCTCGAAAGATGCTGAAAACCCCAGAGCTACTCTGCATACCCTGTTCAATATGATGAAGAATGGCTGGAAAGAATAGCTCTCTTGAACATGAGCACAATCATTACACAATCATCAAAGTATCCAAGATTCTTCAGGCTGGCACTTGTGCCGCCAGGCTGTTTTCTATAAATGCCCTGGCAGTTGTCGCCGCATAGCCTTGCGGCATAATGTCGCCCGCAGCACTGGCGAGTTGAAACGCACCTTCCATAAAAGCCAGCAAACCAGCCGCCAGCTCAGCGACACCATGAGTACGCTTCTTCTGGTCTTGCAGACATACAGTCAGCAGAGCCTGTATCAGCACCAGTTCGGCCGCAATGGCTTCCTGAAACACGGCGCGCACTTCAGGCTGCCTGACAGCTTCAGCTCCGATCACTACCCAGGCAGAGACCGCCTCAGGCATTGCCCCCTCCCCTTTGGCCAGACGCGCGTTGATATATGCCAGCAGCTTTTCTTGCGGCGTGCTGGCAGTTGCGGCCAGTGCGTCATAGCGTGCACGTGACATGGTAGCCAGCAATTTGACCAGATAAAGCAGGATCTCGCCCTTGCTCTTGAAGTGGTAATGAATCAAACCCGGTGCCAGCCCAGCCTGTTTGGCAATCGCCAATATGGTGGCTTTTTCATAGCCATGTTCTGCCATGACAGACAATAGTGCAAAAACGATCTCTTGACGGCGCTGCTCAGTATTGGATTTTCTCGACATGGTGAAAGCTTACTCGTTATTTTGGTTATCAAACCAAATTTTACTTGGTTTTAATAATACAAGCACAAGAATGCAAACAAAGTATTCCGCGTCCAAGAACAGACAAAATTCGGGCAATTGCAGACTACAATCAGGCCGGATTAATAGCCTGTTTAGTGCAGGATTTTTGAGACAGCATTCAGATACCCGTCTTCATGGCATGCGCTGATTCCATGATGTCTACACAAAAAAATAATCCGCTTATCAAAATGCAATGATCTCATTGCGCCATTTTTTAGAAATATCAATTGGCTTTAAACTGCCGTCGAGAACACCTATGCTGCACCGCTTTAAACAGTTAGTCTGTCTTCTGTCATTGTCAGTATTCGCACTGTCGCCAGCATCTGCCGGCACAAACAAACCCGACCAAGACAAACCCACGATTAAACTCTTCCTGCAAGAAAGCCTGGACATCCATGGCCGGCAATTACCACTGGACCGTGACCTCGAAGCCATACTGATTTATTTTGAACGTGAATCCGGCATACACTTTGACAAGCAGTTATTGCCATGGAACCGCGCGCAACTCATGGCGCAAAATGGTGAAGGCATTATTTTTGGCATTTCCAAATCACCAGAACGACTGAAGCTGTATCATTTCTCCATCCCAGTCGTCAGCGAAAAAATCTGGGCGATTACCTATGGTGATCCTCGCCCTAATTTTCAGTCCATGGAAGACCTGCGCGGCAAAACCGTCAGCATAGGCCGTGGCTTCAGCCATGGCATGGATTTTGAGAAAGCCAAAAATGTCGTCTTCCAGGTGCAGGAGGACTCCGCCTCATCCGCTGCCCGTTTTAAAAAGCTCATGAACCGCCGCAGCGACATCATGCTCTGGCCAGTGCGCCAGTTGCAGCGTGCAAACCAGGTAGAAGCCTATCTGCGCGACCAACTCATCCCCAGCTTCAATGACCCTGAGCTGACGGGCAAGACTTTCTATGTATCCGCCAGACCCGTGTTTTATGACACCACCCATTTTGCCGCAGCGAATGGTAAATATGAAGCGGAAATGGAAAAGTTGAACGTGGTGATACGCAAGGGAACAGCGAACGGGCGGTTGTCTAAATTGCTGGCGAGGTTTTATTAAAACTAATGTAGCCATTAAACATCTGGTTTCAAAAAAAACCTTAAGCATTTAGCTTGAGGTTTTTTTTACTGAAGCAGCAATTAACTAGCGGCTAAACTCTTTGAGCCGTTCCTCAATTGTTTTTCCAGCGCCCCAATTACCCGAGCCAAAACGTGATCTCATCGCCTTATCCAGACTATCTATACGGTCACTTGGAGAAGGGTGCGTTTCAAACAGAAGACTGAAGTTATTATCCTGGGCACTCTTCGACTGTAAAGTCTGAAGCACAGCGGGTAAACCGTAAGGGTCATATCCGGCACGTGCTGCAATAACAACGGCCACGCGATCAGCCTCATATTCGTCACCCTTGTCCAGTCCTTTAGAGTACATTTCCTTTGCTGCCTTCAAGGCCATTTCTTTGAATTCTGCGAAATTTCCCTTTGCGTAAGCACTTATCAGAGCATCCCCCCCAAAACTTAAAAAGGCTTTGCTTTGCATGGCTTTCACATAATGCTTACGCAACACGTGTGCAATTTCATGGGACAAAACACCAACCAATTCACTCTCATTATGCATACGAGCCAATAACCCCCTGGTCACAAAAATGTTACCACCTGGGGTTGCAAATGCATTAAAACCGTCATCTTCCAACACCCCAAATGTCCAAGGCAAATCTGGTCTCTCTGTTTGTAAAGTCAGCCAGCGCCCTAAAGTATTTACATACCGTTGAGCACCTGCGTCATTCCATAAAGGCTTCGCACCCAACAAGGTCGCGGCAAATTCTTGACCCAATGCAATTTCTTTTGGTTCATCAATTTCCTTCGTTTGTTCAACGAAATTTTTTGCAGTCTCAACGTGCTTTCCAAGTCCGCCACCAATTCCTTTTAAAAAATCAAATTGAGCAAAAACTGGCGCGCAACATGTAATCGCGATACTGGCGATTAACAATTTCTTATAGGCTCGCATCTTAATTTTCCTCCCGCTTGGAATTTCTGGGTTGATCCAAATACTCCACCTTATTGCCCGACATTTGCGAGCGTTGAGCAAATGATTGTGCTGCATTCCTGTCTACTGCAGCTCTTTGCATTTTTTGATATTCAGGATAATTTGGTGAAGCCCGTGCCAAATCCGTCTTATCCAAACCATTGACACCTGTACCGACAGAACCGGTGTTGGATGTTCGTCCAAGGATTTTTAAGGTGTTCACAGAATTGGCTGTACCGTTGCTATCGAAACGTAATGACATCATATCCACCCAGCCAAGTTGACCATTGGCAGTTTTGACTTGCTGCCATGCCCCTTGACGCTGGATAGCATCCAGCCTTGTCTGACTGGAAAGTGTAGCCAGGACAGCTGCATCTGCACTTGCTTTTTCCAGCAAGGGCGTCGATCGTGTTGTTGAGGCTGAATCAGCATAAGCAACGCCGGCATATGCCAGCATCATCAACGTTAAAATTGGGATTTTCATGCACTTGTCCTTTTGGGTTCGTATAACTCAACTTCAGCTGTCCGTCCCTTTACCTGGAACGCGCCTCGTAAAATAAAATCGACACCTGGGTTCTGGCAAGCCAGCATAGTGTCTTTTGTCACCAGAATACGTGAGACACCTTTGGTTAAGCCCTCCACACGGCTTGCCAAGTTGACCGCGTCTCCAATAGCTGTATAGTCAAGCTTGCGTTTGGCACCAATAAAGCCTACCACAGCTGCACCAGTGTGTACACCTATGCCAACATCAAAGTCCGGTAAGTCCGTACCATCTGCCTGCAACTCCGCCTTAAAGGCAAGTAGATTTTCTTCCATCTCAAGTGCTGCCGCAACTGCTCTCTTCGCGTGATCCGGATCATCCAGAGGAGCACCCCAAAAGGCCATAATACAGTCACCGATAAACTTGTCCAGCGTCCCGCCATGCCGCCAGACCACTTCGACCTGCCTTTCAAAATATCGATTAAGTAGCTTAACGACTTCATCCGGCGGCCTGCTTTCTGAGAGCGTGGTAAAACCGCGTATATCAGAAAACAAAAGGCTGATTTCACGCGTCTGGCCAGATAGACTTTCCACAGTTTCACCATGGTCGACAATTTTCCGCACAACTTCAGGATTAAGGAAACGCCCAAACAAAGATACTGTACGGTCACGTGTGCGGCGCTCACGCAAATATCCAGCAATTGCTGCCGACAGAAACCAAGTCCAGGCAAAAGCAAGAGGAGTCACCACGGGCAGCATCCAGTACCTGAGCATCATCTGGTCAGCCAATAACACAGCCAAAACAGTCACCAAGGTCAATCCGCTGCCAGTAAAAATCGGATTGATACGCCGCTGAAAAGCCAGTGCCAATAAAGTGATCAAGACCAGGCCAAGCAAAAATGGCCATATGGCCCCCGTCTGCTGCAGGTTATGTCCATTCTTCAAATTATCCAAGGCAACTGCCAGAATATCTACACCAGGATAATTAGGCCCCAAAGGGGTCAAATGATGGTCAAAAAGGCCTCCAGCAGAAGCACCTATGACGATGATCTTATTTCGGAAAAGTTGAACGAGTTGTGCTTCAACCTCAGGGGTCAGATTTGGTCTATCTTCTGTGAGTGTCTTGAACAAGTCTGCATAGGTAAACCGCTGATGCCCCTCACTTGGCCAAAACAATTGAATGTCCTTACCGGCCGGTATTTTCCAACTCAAATCCTTGGCAACTCTGGCAGGCAAAGAAGGTAGATGCCAGTCAGAAACGTCTGAATACAATCGATAACGACGCAAGACTCCATCGTCATCATCCAGGCTATTCACCAAACCCAAGCGCCAGGCTTTGCGCTCGATTGCCAACGGTAATTGCAGAGAGATTTTGGCATTTGATTTTCCTTGATGTTGCAATGCAAAACCATCTGCGATTTCAGATATCAGTATAGCGTTATTAGAATTTGCATCCTGCAATTGCAAGACTTGCATATATGCGTGGGGAAAACCCTTGATCTGCTCTGACAACATAGCGTCACTTTTGGGAGCCGCGAGATCGGGTACATTGAAGTTAATATCAAATACTAGTGCACGCGGTGAAAATCCGACCAAAGCAGCGGTCAAGAAAGCATGGACTTCACGTTTCCACGCCCACAAACCGGCTATCTTTTGCATACCGAGCAAACTTGCATCATCAATATCCACCACCACTATATCCGGGTCAGCTTTGTAGCTGGCCGCATGGTGCCGCAGGTAGACATCTCCCAGACGTGACTCTGTGGTCGTCAGCAAGCGCAAGCCAAACAACTCCCCTGCCATCGCGGTCAATAGCAACAGCGTCAACGCGACATACCAGCGTATCGTTGCGCTTTGGATGAAAGGGAACAGGGTTTTCAGCATGCCTTATTGGCTTTAGGAATGATAGTAATCAGGCTTAGTTAGACATATCTTTTTTGTGCTTCAGGAGTTTACACTTGTTTATTGTGCAAAAACCAGATTTACCGGCAACAGCATTTAAGTTCCTTAAAATCTATTTATCTTCAAGAGTAAAAATCAAGCTTATCTGAAAAAATGATCACAAAGAGACGCTACAGTAACGCTAGTTGGTTATCCTGTGCAGACCTCAACGGATAATCTATGCATACCAAAACGCCGACCATATTCCTGCAACTGTTAGGCACACCCGCGTGGCAAGGGCTGCATGCCGGGTCGTCGCGCCTGCCCAACACTTTGCCAACCTGCCTGCTGATCTACCTGGCTTGCCATGCACGCTGGCTGGACAGGGATGCCGTTGCCGAAGTGTTCTGGCCTGGGCGCGCCCGTGAAGAAGCCCGGCATAATCTGCGCATCAACCTGCACAGGGTAAAACAATTGCTGGCCATCGCCGATCTGGAAAACTGCCTGCTCAGTGAGCGTACACGTATATGCCTGCAATTACCGCTCGATACTGATGCACTGCAAGCAGCCATGAAAAGTGGTGATGGTGCGCAATTGCTGGCGCTGCATCCAGCGGCGTGGCTGGAAGGATTTTACCTTGCTGATTTTGAGGTTTTCTGGAACTGGGCACAACAGCACGGCGAGCACTTGCACAGGCAATGGCGCAACGCCGCAGAACTGGCCATACGTAATAGCAGCAAGGTAAACGGAGTGCCCCCGGCATGGCTGCCAGCCCTACGGCAATTGCTGGATGCAAAACCATCAGGGTCACTATCCATGCCAGTCAGCGACACAGATGACGACGATGACAGCGTAACACCCGCCGGTGAATTATTCGGCAGGAAATCCATCCTGCAAAACCTGCGGCAACTACAAAGCCGCGCCATGGTACTGACAGGCGAAGCAGGCATAGGCAAAAGCAGCCTGCTGAATATGGCTTTCAAGCAGGCCCCCATACTGCATGGACGTGAAGGTTTGCGGCAAATCCCTTATCGCCCGGTAGTCGAATATCTGCAGCTACACATCGCCAGCTTGCGCAGGCAGTTGCAATCTTCAGATGGCCTGATGGTTTACCGCCTTGACCTGGCACGCCTGCTGCCAGAACTGGCACCCAATGACCCTTTACCGCCGCTGGATTTGCTGACAGCAAAAGTACGTCTGCTGGAAGCCCTGGCGCGCGTGCTTGAAGCCAGCAATCCATGGCTGCTGATAGATGATCTGCAATGGTGTGACGATGCCACGCTGGAGTTATTGAGCCTGCTCAGCCATCGCGGTGTCTTGCGCTGGCGTGCGGCAGCCCGAAGCAATGAATTGAGTGATTACCAGCGCAATTGGCTGGAAAGCCTGCGCCAGACCGGGCACCTGACTGTGCTGCCAGTCACAGGTCTGGACCTGGAAACAGTGCAGCAATATTGCCAGCACCAATATCCCCAACATGCCTGGAAGGACGCCGACTTCATCCGCCTGCATGCTGCCAGCACTGGCAACCCTTTTATCTTGCGTGAATTTATATTGCATGAAGCTTCACAGATGGTAGACGACAGCCAATTCAACGGCGATGTCACTACAGGATACCAGCAGCGCACCCGTCAGCTGCCTGGCATTTTCCGGCGTCGCCGTGAAGAACATCAATTACCGCAGCGGGTACTGCAAATGCTGCAACAGCGCCTGCAAACCCTGAGCCCATCTGCCAGGGCTCTGGTGGAAGCCGCTGCAGTACTGGTGCAACCACTGCCTGTCAACGTATTGATGCAGATTGCTGACCTGGATGCCAGCCAGCAAATGGCTGCAGCCAAGGCAGCCAGAGCGGCAATTGAAGCAGACTTTCTGCGTGAAGAAACGCGGGGCCTGCTATGTCGCCATGACCTTGTCAGATATGCCGTAGAAAACGGACTCAGCATGCCACACCTGCAAGCCCTACACCGCCGTGCTGCCCTGGCATTAGGTGCCAGGGCAGAAGGCGACAGCGACCCGCTGGCCGTGGCTGCCCACTGGTCTGCCGCACAAGAACCACAAACTGCGCTGGCCTGGATGCTGCGTGCAGCAGCGCAATGCCATCTGCGTGGTCACTTTGACGAAGCGCGCAGCCTGTGGCAACAAGTGGCGGCAGAATCGCTGGATGCCACCCAGGCATTGCATGCACGTCTGGCGCTGGCAAACTGCGAACTCCTTAGCGACTTGAAACGTGGCCGCATTGCATTGCAAGAAGTGCTGGATCAACTCGCCGCCGTGGCCGACCCTGTGCAGCGCGCCCAGATTGAAGGGCAAGCCCTGTCGGGCCTGGTGGACAACGCAGTATTCTCTGGCGACCTGCTCACTGCACGCCATGCTGCACAAAAACTGCGCCCCCTCTTGCCACAATTGCGTAGCGAAGACCGCAATCACGCTTGCGAGGCCCTCATCGAACTGGCCATGCGAGAGCCCGATATCGCCAGTGCCTGGGCATTGCTGGATCAACTGCGCCGCCAGGCACCACGCCGCCCATCCATATCCAGTTTTGAAGCGCAGATACACTGGTTTTCTGGCGATGTCAGGGCTGCCCGCGATGCCTTTGAAAGCATGCTGCTCGCCTACCCTGACTATTGCCGTGGGCTGACCATAGAAAACGACCTGGCGGTCTTGCTGCATGCTCTGGGCGACCTGGCAAGGGCAGAAGATATGGCACGCCGCAGCCTGCTCAGTTGGGCAGGCGTCGCCCATACTGAAACCTTGTCGCAACTGGCGTTGGCATCCATACTCACCAGTGGCGGGCGCTATGATGCAGCGCTGGCTGCGGTAAATACTGCACTGGACCTCGGCCGCCAGCAAACCTCAGCCATGTTTGAAGCCGAAGCCCTGGTGCGGCGTAGCCGCATTTATCTGCAATGTGGACGCTATGCACATGCGATGTCAGATCTGGAAGCTGCCACAGATTACTTCAAGGACAACCATAGCCCATTACCTGTATCGCAGTATGCAATGTTGCGTCTGTTGTGCCAGATCAGCCTGGGTGCCAATCCGGCTATTGACTTGCTGCCACGCCTGCATGAACTGGCAAAGAACAGCACTCACCCACTATTACAGGCCCGTATCGCCCGCATCGATCATGCCCTGGCTTGCTATCGCAAAGATGTAGCAGCTGCATATACTGCGGCCCGGCTGCAGGCAGATATTGCCCGCACAGCCGGTCTGCAAGAAGTATTGTGTGAAGCCCTCCTGCTACAAGCATATGCAAGCAAAACAGATGTTGAACAATCCAGAGCACTGCTGGAAGAAGCTGCCAATCTGGCGCAGGCACAAGGTTATGTAGAGCTGGCATGGCGCGCCCACCGTGCGCTGGCAGCATCCAATGTCATGCATCAAACTGCCGCTCAACTGGCTTGCAAACAATTGACAGGCGATACGACCACACCCCTGTTCCTGGAAATGGAAGCTAGTCGTGGCGGACCCTTCCTCAATAATGATCCAACTTGATTTCACGCTCGCAGCGGATCAGACTGCACATCAATCTGATCCGCTGCTACCCAAGAATTTTGCCTACTGCACCAGCTGCCAGTAATACGTCATCAGGTAACGTGAGCTGCCAACTGAAAAATCCTGGGTCATGTCAGGTGAGAACAAACGGCCACCACTAAACTGAAAATCTGGTGCAGACAAAGCAAAGCCTAGAGGATTGTCTGGTGATTCAAAGATATCGTCCTTGGCAGTATCAAGCAGCCAGCCGACTACATAGCCAATCACCGCCCCCACCACCGCACCTACTATCGTGCCCACCACCGGCATTTCCGACAAAGCCACGGCACCGACAAGAGCGCCTATCCCCGACATGGCGAGTGCCGTTGCCAGTTTCACGACTTCAGCAGCAAGAGTGTCCCACAGCTTTTGCAAAAATTCGATAAAGCCACCATCCACATCTTTTTCTGCCAAAAACACATTCGCCATATAAACCCGTGGCCAGGCAGCAGCGCCGCCAAGATTGAACTTCACAAAGGTGCGGTCAGGCTTGATATCAAAAATCTCGCCATTACGCTTGAAGGTGTGAATAGAAAACTGCGGTGCCTTCACATGCAGTTGCTGCGCGCAATCAACACCATCACCACCGCAATAGATATTGTCGTCGCCCCAGTCTGTCACCTCCCAGCCAAAACGGCGTATCGCCGTCAGGCTCTTCAGTTTCAAATGCAATTCCCTGGCTTTGGGTTTCGCAGTTGCGGGGCTGGCAGGTGCGGCACTCGCCGCCGTATCGGTAAATACACGCCTGAATGCAAGCGCATTCATGATCTCGTTGACCTGCAGTTTTTTATCTGCAGTCAGCAGCACATTCTTGTTCGCCGCATCCCAGCGCATGCCAGCCAGCGTGGCTGATGACAGCTTCAAATCATCAAAATATTTAACCGCCTTTGCCTGCTCAAAAAGATTATCCGGCGCAGCATGATTCAGTTTGAGCGAAGTCCCCGTCAAACTGGCATCACTGATATCCAGACGCCGCCCGGTGGTACGCGAAATACCACTGAGACGCGCCACGGCAGAGCGATTCACGGTCTGGTAAGTCTTTAAAAAATCAAACGCGTCACGCTCTACCCCCTTCGCAGGCAAATTCGTCGCAGGCACATTATTCAAGACACAGGTTGCCCTTTGTATGGACAAGCGCAATACAGAAAACACGCGGTCAGCCATCGCCAGAATTTCAGGATTGGTGCTGGCGCCTTCAAAACAAGTCGCAGTCATGTTATTTCTCCCTAAAATAAAAAGCCATCGAAGCACAAGAGCCTGTGCGTGATGGCATCCACATAGGCTGTCTGCATGCTATACAGGCAGCGTCTCTGTTTCGTCTCTGAGAACATGGCAAGTGCGTCTGGCTTGTGTGCGAGGGAGTGAAATGCTTGCTACTCGTCAATTCTGATATGATGCCGCCGCCTGACGCGGTTTTCACGTTCATCACATTTCAGTGATACTGGCTCTTATATCTATAGAGATTTGACATGACATGTATGACATTATTGCGCCGCCATTCACAGCTTTGCCTGGCTCTTGCACTGAGCAGTGCATCCCTGTTGTTACAGACGGAAGCGCAGGCACAACAAATCATCCCTGGCGAATATGTCAGTGAAGGCGCTTTTAGCAAACTGAATATCACAGCAGACAAGGCTGGAAAACTCAGTTTCAGCATTCATTCTCAAGGTGAAGGTACTTGCGATATCAAAGGTGACATAGTCTCAGGCAAGACAACATTACGAAAAAGCCGCATGAAGCAAAATTGCGTTTTGCGCTTCACCCAAAAGAAAAATGAGATTGCCGTAGACGGCAACATTGATATTTGCGAACAATATTATTGCTCGCTGGCGAGCATCACAGAACAGTACTTCCAACTACCTACCTGCAGCACTGCTGAGCGTGGTCAGGCACGCAAAGAATTCAGGGCCCTGTACGACAAAAAAGACTATGCCGCGGCCCTGGCAAAACTGGAACCTGTACTCGCCAATTGCGGCAAAGTCCTGAATAGACTGGAACTGGGCTGGCTACGCAATGATGTCGCACTCGCCCAATACAAAATGCAAATGCCTGACCGCTGCACGGCAACGCTGCAACCACTGGCAGAAGATGCCGCACTGAGTGACACTATCCTGGCGACCTATTGCGATTCATGCACAGATGAAACCAATACCAAATATCATTCCATGATCAAGGCCACACGTACCAATTTAAAACTCTGCAAGCCAAACAAAAAATAATCACCAGGGCCTGACCTTGATCCAGGGCCGTAATCGACATAAAGAACAGACGCACCTCATGTACACGAAAAGAGTCAACGGCCTCGACACCCTGCGCGCCCTCGCCATATTGCTGGTATTAATGTCGCACTACTGCGGCTTTGTCAGCAAACACCAAACCTTTGGCTTTGCTGGTGACATTGGCTGGGCAGGTGTGGATTTATTTTTTGTATTGAGTGGCTACCTGATAGGCAACCAGATCATGTCTTCCGCTGCCAATGGTCAGGCCCTGTCCCTTAAGAATTTTTTCGCCAGACGCCTGCTACGAACGCTGCCCAATTACTATGTCGTGCTGGCTGTGTATTTTATTTTTCCGGTAGCAATGGCTGGGCGCAGTACCTCACCGCTGTGGCAGTTTCTCACATTCACTCAAAACATAGGGCTGGAATACGGACAAACCTTCACCCATTCCTGGTCGCTGTGCATAGAAGAACAGTTTTACCTGATACTGCCCATAGTCAGCCTCGTCCTGGTCAGACTCAAAAGCCCGCTGTGGCTAGCCTGGGGCCTGCTCATTGCAGCGATTGCTGGGGGCATGCTGTTTCGCGGCATGGCATTTCTGGATGGTCATCCTGCATTTGATGCAGAGATCTACTACTCCAGCTTTGGCCGCTTTGACGAACTACTCCCCGGCGTCGCCATCGCCATGCTCAAGAATTTTCACACAGGTTTATACGACAGACTCATGCGCCACGGCCAGGCTCTGCTCATCACCGGCCTGCTCGCCACTGGCGGCGTCCTGTATTGCATCAACAGCGACGACTACAACAAACTACTGATCGTCAACTCATTGGGCTTTTCACTCATTGCCATCAGCTTCGCCATCCTCACTCTGGCAGCCCTCAGCCCCAACAGCTACCTTCACCGCCTGCGATTGCCAGGTGCAGCACAACTGGCGCTGTGGTCGTATGCTGTCTATCTGGTGCATAAACCTGTGTTCATGTTGATTGGTGAGCAGTTAGCCAGGCGACACATAGATGCAAATGCACCACTGACTATTGTTCTGGTGACTGCTGCGGGTATATTTGGTGGCTGGTTGTTGTATAGATTGGTGGAGACACCATTCATGCAAATACGGGCAAAGTGGTTTACGGGCCCCAGTCAGCAGGCCCAGGTAAATTGAATCATGTTTTCGGTGATGCTAAAACTAGCGTACCTGTATGCGTGACAGGGGAACAATCTCATTGTCATCACTGGAATAGCCGTCATAACCTATGAGATAGTTGGCACCTTCTTTCTTTATCACACGGCCAGGATACCAGTCGCCCTTCCACAATATCTTGATTTTGAGCCTCTCTGGCCCCACCCACTCATCGTCATCGGCGGTATAACCGACATAAGTAATCTTGCACTTATCAGGCGAAGCCTCGGTAATCGTTGCCTTATACCAATCACCTTTCCATAGCACCTGTGTCGCTCGCCCCACCGTACAAAGTTCTGCAAAAGCCGAAGATGAAAAACACAGGGCCAGTATTGTCAGCGAAGACAGTAATGCGGATTTCTTGAAATTCATCACACGCTCCTGAAAGTGGGTAGGTCGGCACGACGACAGACTTATTAAGTCGATATCGCGCAAATCATTTTAGGACCCGGGAAACGGATATGCAAACCAAGAATCACACAAATCAGAGCAGCAAAGTACATGTCAGATAGACAAATCGACAATCGCCGAGTTTCGTTATCTGAAAACAGACCGGCTGGTAAGGACTATAAAACGCGCTCTCGCAGCCCATGGGGCCGGATAGCCATACATCCTCACCTCGATAACTGCTAAACAGAGGTTGCTAAAATCGATTCAATACTGCTGATGTCGAGGTAAGCATCTTGAAATGATTTCCCACTCGGATTAACTAATCGAATCTTTACAATTTTCGAAGCATCAGTTATTTCCCTGACATAGCCGAAATGGGATATTCCACTTTTCATGTGAATTGTTACCGCATTTTTTTTGTCGTCGGTCGAGGATTTAAAATTTAATGCCAGAACTTCATACATAGATTCCATGTCAGTCTCCTTTTTCACTGCGACTCAGATTCACTCGTCACATAGTGTAATGTTAATTCCATAAAAAACAATGAAATCGAAAAAGTCAATTTTTGGAACTTTTTTCCCCGAGAACGAAGATGTTTCAAAAATTATTTAATTGCAAAGAAAATGATTTCGGAAGATGCAAAACAGACTTGAGAGAATCTGGATGAAACTGAGCGAGTCCAGACGAAACAAGATCACGCTAAGTCGTTGAACTTATTGACTTAACATGCTTTTGTAAGTATTTTGAAAAGTAAGTATGTGGTGCCCGAGGCCGGAATCGAACCGGCACGCCCGCTATTAACGAAGCGGCGGATTTTAAGTCCATTGCTTAATTCAATAAAATCAGAGAGTTACCTACATTTCTCGTTCCGCAAATACCTCCGAAGTAGTTGCGCGTGGCCCTTTATTCACGAGGCTTCATATTTTTTTGCGGAACGAGAGGCACCATTAAATGGTAATCAATTTAGTTAGCTTCACCACAGATAACTAGGTTGTTTTAGGTAGTTGTTTCGTTAGTCAAAGCCTCTAGAGGCAATAGACATTCCTTTGCAAGATCATAAAGATGTGATCTCAAACTACGCTCAATTTGCCTGCCACCAGAAATACCTTGGCAAATATCTGCATGAGAAATATCGCTCTCGTTTGCTGTGTCATAAACAAAAAAAGCTCTCGAGTTAGACTGAGATATTATATTCCTAACGATAGATGTTTCAAATTTAACAAACCCCCAGAGTGAACGTTTGGGTCGCTCTGGATTCTTTTCATTAAATTCTTGAGCCCGCAACATACCTTTTTCTATAAGGGCTTCTTTAGTGCTGTATTTTATTCGATTTACTGAAAGTCCTTTATTTGCACTATCATCGAAGGCCACGGGCTTCAATGTTTTACTTGCCAAATCGAAATGCGTTGGGTCGACAATTTGCTGAAATAGTTCTTCAGCATCATCTACTATCCCAGGTGAATGCTCAGAGCAAACTTCTTTTTCCCATGCCTCTAACTGCTGAGAAGTTAATTTCTGCAGATGTTTGCACTTATCTCCTTGCCCCTTATGCTGATCAAAAAAAATTTTTCCACTCATGCACCGACCTTACGCTGCTAACGGTAAATTGCCATTCAATGGCCCCAAATGTTGGTATAACCAACTGACATTCATATCCTCAATGACAAGGTCACTTAAGAATAACTCTTCATTGTTCCGCCTCAATCTGGAGAAAAAAGAGAATGTCCCGTTTGAATCAACATCAATATCAGCATACATTTGCTGATTGTCCCAATACATTCCAATTTCACCGTTATCATTTCTCATTAAAACAGGCAAAGGAATTCCACTCGGGAGCGCATCGATAATTTGTTTTGCGAGTTCTACGTCGGCTAATGCAGGTATTCGTCCGGGATCATAAGAAATGTAGGAGTCCAATTCATTGTAGAGTTCATGCTTTAGGCTCGTAAAACGAATAGGCGTAGGTTTGGAAACAAGTAAATTTGTATTATTAGTAGTCGAGGCGTTTTTCTCGTCAATTCGATAAATAGTCTCGGTGTTTTGCACGTTCCAAACAACCCCCGAATCTTTGGTCGGAGTTTTGTTTAAGGAATCCCATTTTGGACGACTTGTTACTGGAGCAGCAAGCAACGTTGTAACCAAAAGAATTGTGGATACTGGTTCCATGGAATATCCTTTTCAGTCAGAGTTTAATTTAATTTTCGAACAGACAGCTGGCTCTAATAATTTTTTTAGCATCGCTTTGTTTGCTTCATGCAATGAAATAAACATTTCATCTAAAGCGTGTTTATTTTTCATATGTGACTGCCACATCACCATTTCTAAGTTTGCTCGATGAGACCCAACAATTCGAATTGTTCTTTCGCCACCAACATCTTGCATGTCGACATTTATGTTTTCAAGTAGTTTATGTGGCAACGGAACCGAGTGATCTTCAAGAAAACCATGATGTAAGTGCCAAAGCCCATTTTGCTCAAATACATTTGGGGGCATGTATCCCCCATCAGAGAATATTTCCCTTAAATTGATTTCTGATGGATCGTCCTTCCAACTAAATATATCGATATATTGCAAGCCGACAACATTTATTCCTCTTTTAGGTGCAATTTCATTTAGCGCAATTTTTAAATACCCTTGCACATCATCGAACACTTGCTCCCAACGGGTATAGTCTGGTATTGAAATTAGACAATTTTGTTTGTCGATGGTGACGCTACGAGAACTTGTATCTAACCCAAATGCTCTCGCAAACATATGTCCTGAAACTTCAGGCTGCGCATTTGCATGTCTTTTACTTACACTATGAGCCTCTAAATTCAGAGCAATCGACGCCTGTTCTCGATGCTCCAGCAATCCAGCGTTTGCAAACTTTGCAGCTAGTTTCTTTACGCCTAAAAGATCACTTTGATTAAGTGGTTCAGCCCATTCGAGAGCAAAAAAAACTGATTGAACGGCATGATTTCCAGCGTAAGGATAAAGGTTTTCAATGCTCATATTATATAAAGTATATCATTTTATGCAATGCGCTCAAGAGGAGTATCAATTGTTGGTTGAGCAAGTAAAATAAAAATTACTCTAAAGCGTAAAGGATCAAAAATTCGGTGCCTAGTTCCAATTCTTATGAATTGTCCTATGGGCTCTCGATCATACATGTTTTTTGCTAGGTTTTGATAACGCAATTGATTAATTGTTTTTCACGTAGCTGATTTTAAAAGCAATTTTGCAGTTAAATTAGCTTAATAATGTGATCGCAATCTTGTGAGTGATTAAGTTCAAGCGACTTCTCTATTAGTAATAAAATAGCATGCTTTAACAATTATTAGTGAAAAGTCATTTAATATATGCATAGCAACAACATATACCGTTAATTTCATTCCTCAATTGAGGAGGAAATAAATCAACTTCTTCGCTTTACCATTTGGTTACACTAATTCGAGACCAAATATATGAACTTCAAGTGAGACTACCGCCCCTCAGGCATCGCTGGCGGGTCATCAAGCATACAAAGCCAGGATTGAGCATATCGCGCATCTCCATCCACGGTTTTAACCATCTCAAATCCAGTTAACATAAAGCGCTGTTCATTCATCCATAGCACATGACAATCAAGCAAAACTAGATTGCTGACCATTTGCCCCTCAGGGATGAAATAGGCGCGGATTGAATTTCGATGCGTGCCGTTATCAGTAGAATCACCAATCTGCAGCGTACCGAACGGCGGGCGATTGAATCGATCATAGAGCATGCTCTTCTTGAGTTCGATTCCATTCTGCATCATTCTGACCAAGTGAACTTTCATAGACGATCGCCTTAGGGGGCCTTGAGTTCACTCATCAGCCTGGCATTGCGGCGTTGCCGAGCTGCGGCCAGTGCTTTGAACTCAGCAATATCGTCGCTGGCCAGTCCGCTCATCAGCCCAAGCCACTCACTCTCACACTCTGAAAGAACTCTTGGCACCTCTACATCTGGATTCAGCAAGTCTTTTTCACGAAGGTCGCTTACTGTCATTCCGAAGTAATCAGCAATCGGCTTTAGGGTGCTACAGCGTGGCTCGGCAGTTTCTCCGTTCATCATTCGTTGAATAGATGGTTGAGGTACTCCGGTTGCGAGCGCCAAAGCGTTTCTGGTCATGCTGCGCTTATCGAGTAAATATTGAATGTTTGTACGGGTATGCATAACTCATCTTAAAAATACTGTATATGCAATCAGTATAATTTAAGATTTTCAGCATAGACAACCACTTTATTGCTAGGCGCGCTTGTCCAATCAAATATTTAAACAAAAATGTTTAAATAATGCTTGATAGTTTAAACAATTTTGTTTAAACTATCTTCATCGTCAACAACACAAGGAGGTGCGGTGAAACAGAGCGAGTTTGTAAGATGGTTGAAAAACCAAGGTGTAGTAGTTAAGAATGGCACGAAGCATTTAAAACTCTACGCAAATGGAACCCAATCAACCTTAAACAGACATCCATCGGAAGAGTTAAAAACTGGAACGGTGGAAGCGATTAAGAAACAACTCAAACTGAAATAGGAGGCAACCCCGAAAGGGGTTGTTCTCGACCGCACCTCCATAGATAAGGAAATTTTTATGCAATATCCAGCTACTTTTGCGCCCGATCCTTCAGGCGGATTTGTCGTTACTTTTAGAGATATACCGGAAGCGATTACGCAGGGTGAAACAGTTGAAGAGGCACGCCAGGCGGCGCAGAACGCGTTGGTTACAGCGATGGAGTTCTACTTCGAGGACAAGCGCCCTGTTCCGCATCCGTCTGCTGTACAGCCTGGGGACGTTGGCATCGACTTGCCACTTTCAATTTCTGCCAAAGTGCATTTGTTGAATGAAATGTTGGCACAGAAGGTTTCAGCATCTGAACTTTCCCGCCGCCTCAATACGTCCCCGCAAGCAGTAAATCGCCTGGTTGACTTACAGCATGCGACAAAGATTGATGCGATTCAAAGTGCGATGGAGACACTTGGCAAAAAGCTATCCATTGAAGTAGTATCGAATTGATACAAATAACAGTCTTTCTTAAAAGTATTTGCTTTTGCATATGATGAGCTCGCCTTTCAATCGATTCCTGGAGTAGCAATGACCGAAGAAAATAAAATCAGAGATGTAGTTGATGCAGTCACAGGCGTCGCAAAAGCAGTGCCCGTCTATCAAGATGTAGTTCAACCTGCTGCCCAAGAAATAGGGAAAGCATTACAAACAGTTGCAAAAACTGTTCACGTTATGCTGGCCCCAGTAAGTGCGCTTGTATGGGGTTACGATCAAATGAAAGATTTTGTTTCAACTAAGGTATCTGAACGCCTAAAAAATGTTCCTCCTGAAAATTTGATTCCACCAAAACCGAATGTAGCTGGCCCGGTGCTTGAAGCACTTCGTTATACAGGGCACGAATCGTCTTTGAGCGACCTCTACGCAAACCTTTTGGCTTCGGCAATGGATGCAAGTACCGCCAGAGGCGCGCATCCTGCTTTTGTTGAGATCATAAAGCAGATTACTCCTGATGAGGCTAAGCTAGTTACATTGTTTGCGACAGACACTCCCTTACCACTGATCAGTGTTGGTTGGAAGTTCAAACCAAACAAAGAGAATCATGAAGGCGGAGTAACGGCTCTTAGAAATTACTCGCATCTTGGCACGTTGGTAGGGTGTCAATATCCTGATATGACTCCAACATACATAGATAACTTATGTCGATTAGGTTTGGCATCAGTGCCAATCTATGGACAGTACACAGCCAAGGGCGTCTATGATGCATTGGAAAATGATGCAATAGTTAAAGGAATACGAACAGTCTTTGACGCCGACCCGATTAAAGAATCTGTTGTTGAGAAAAAAATTCTGCAAGTTACTGACCTGGGGAAACAATTTGCAAATATCTGTATTATTCAAAAACAATAAAACATGGAATGAAGCAATTAAATGACTATTGAAACAAGTAATTTATCGCTTCCCAAAAATGACATTGAACAAATGCTCGGGATGTTCTCAATTGGTCGCTACGCTGAACTGGAGATTCTTTCCAAGGACCGTTTAGGTGAATTCCCGAACTCCGGCTTTCTATGGAAGATATTGGGCGCTAGCTTACAGGTTCAAGGGAAAGAATCCTTGGCAGCCCTGCAGAAGGCGGTTGAACTGTCGCCTGGTGATTCCAATGCACATAGTACGCTTGGGAATACCTGGCAGAATCTGGGAGAGTATGAGAAGGCGGCAGCAAGTCACCAGCAAGCGCTCGCGCTCAATCCTGTCGATGCGGGAGCATATTGCAACTTAGGGAATGCACTGAAGGCACTTGGCCAGCATGACCAGGCCTTGAATGCTTATATGCAAGCTCTGGGAATTAACCCGAACCTGGCACAAGCGCACCAGAATTTGGGAGCAATTTTTCTTGACGCGGGGATGTATAAGGACGCAGCGCTGGCGGCATCCAATGCGATCAAGATTAATCCGAATTATGCAGAGGCGTATGATTGTCTGGCAATTGCATCGGTAGAAACAGGACAAGTTCGGGAGGCTCTAAATTCTTTGGACCGCGCATTATGTATCAATCCGGCTTTTGCTAATGCACACTATCATCGAGCATTCACAGCCCTTTATGCCGGCGACCATGCGACAGCTATTGCTGAGTTTATTTGGGTAATTACGAACGGCCCGGACAATCTAAAGTTAGAAGCTTCTGTTTATGGTGCTGTGCTTCGCTATACTGCGGGCGATTTACAAAGCTGCAATCACTTGTTGAATCTGTCGGCATCGATTTTGAATCTGGAAAGCGAACATAAAAATGCCTGCGTCTACTGGCGATATTTGACGCTCTTGCTTTCAGAATTTCCAGGCATCCCAGCTCCAAGTCTCCCGACACTGCATGTTATTGGTGACAGCCACAGCCTCAGCGCTGCGCATACGATTCTCAATTACGAGGGCAAGCAACTCAGAAGTCAAACAGAATGGATAATCGGCTGTAAGGCCTGGCACCTTGGAAATGAGCATGCGAACAGATACAAGTTTCAGTTTGAAGATGCTATGGCTCGTCTGCCTAAAGGCTCAACCGTCTTGCTGATGTTTGGAGAGATCGATTGTAGAGTGGACGAGGGCATTCTTAACACTTGGAGGAAGAATCGTGACCAAGATATCAGTGCCTTAGTCTCCAATACAGTGACCAGGTATTTCGAATACGTGTCATCGGTTGGCGGCAAACATGGGCACAGCCTTATTTTTGCTGGAGTTCCCTGCCCAGCAATTGACCTCGCAACTATACCGCAAGAGGAAGCTGACAAATTGATTTTGACAATTCGTAAATATAACCAGCAATTAAAACATAGGTGCCTAGTCCGTGATTCTACATTTCTTGACTTCCACGGAATGACTGATGCAGGCAATGGCATGTCAAACGGCAAGTGGCACCTTGACCTGTATCATTTAACCCCAGGCATGTTCACATCCATAAAAATTTAAGTAAGAACGGAGAATTAAAATTGAGCAAATCACACTTTTCTTTCGACGACCCATTCACTGAAGCGATGCATGGTTACATGCGAAACGCAAAAATATCTTTTGCGATAGCAGTCATTGCCTGTCTTGCAGCTATTGCAATTCGCTTTTTGGGATCAGAACATCGTGGCATTTATGGGCCACTTATCGAGCAATTCCAGTCCTTTGTCTCGGTCGGCCTAATGGGAATAACTGCAATATGCTCTTTTATCGCGGCGTTTTTTCTTGCATGTATTAAGTACTACCAAACATGGCCAGCTCGATTCTAAATGGACATATCTCACTCAATTTATTAAACCTCTGGCAAGGCTGATGGGCGGTCATTATCCTGTACTGCTGCCCGTGCCATATCATCGGCCACAAAGATTAACTTGCTAAAATTACTGTCGAAATTTGCGTTGAACTTTATGGGATCCCAAATTTCTACGTTGAGCTCCGGGTCTTCAGTGCCATATTCAATACTCACACTAGCGCATTTCGCACCCACTGCTCGGGCTTTCTCAATTGGGCGTTCTGCCGCCTCCAAGACCTTGTCACGAACGACTTTCTTGATGCTATTGATGACATCATTTACTGCCACATCGCTGCCAATAAAATGTTGAATTGAGATAAATACCTTTGCTTGCCGTATCGAAACTATAGGTTTCGACTCGACACACCTGTCCCTTACCACCAAGTTAGTGATAATATTCTTCACGTTACGTCCTTTTTTTGAAATTTAGGATTCGACAGGCCCCGTCCTTGCCGCCACAGCTGTTCGGGGTTTTTTATTGTCCAATACTTTATATTGCCATCTCGGTTTTCTTCTATAAACCACAACTTTTTCAAGAAGTTGTGAATGCCAGTTGACGCCCTGATAAAACTATACAGCAGTTTTTTCGCCGGTCCATATGCAATAAATAGCGAAAAATGGGCTATTTAGTGCAATTTTCAATGTTTTTGTCAGAAAACTTAAACGACACGGATTTGTCGCAAAAAAACATTAGCTTTCGCATCTTCGCAAACCGTCCACAACGCACGTAAATTGTTGATTTCCAAGGAAACACTGATTTGCGTACTTCAAAACTTACAAAACAGTTTCCATAAAAATTTATGTAATGATTTATGGAAACAATTAACGAGTTTCCACAAAACGCAATCGCAATTTCTCGAAATCGTGACATCGATTTTAGGTATTTCGCAATTGCGTTTTGATGCAAAAATTTTTAATTCTTTTTGATTTTTCGTTGCGCTCCTGCCACAAACGCATAAAAATTGTACCAACTCCGCCAGTGAGCCTCGCATCAAAACCTATTCGATTTTTGCTGCGTTTCATTTGTGCCGCCGTACCAAGAACACACTCCTACAGCGCAAGCACTTGTTCTTAAATACAAAAGCAATCGAGGTCTCATTTTCACGCCAAGGGAAAAAGCAATTATTCAGAATTGCAGAATCGGTCTCTACCGCACGCGCAGCACTTGCCTGCGAAACCTCGGTAACAAATCTACTGCTTTATTCAATGGCTACTTAGGCCAGGCTTGCACTACCTTGCGGTGCCTGGCTGCACATTCCCCATACGCCAGCAAGACGCTATTCTGTAGCCAAAGCTGCCAGGCATCGTAATCTGCTACGTCCGGCACGATCAATACTTTGCAGGGTTCCGCGAGGCTACTGTCCAGCAGCGGCACTGTTTGTAGCACTAATGGCGGCTTCGAGACTGCGCACCCGCAGATCATCAGGCTTGCAATCGTGAGGCAGAGGGTTTTTAGTTTGTGCATTTTTTAAGTCCTTTGAGATTCCGTCCAACTTCCCAGACAGGTTGAATTTAATACCAGTCAACTCAGTGGCAGCCTCGTGCATCTTCTGGCTGCCCTCCTTCATATCCTTGACGGCCTTTTCTGCGACTGCTACCTGGTCGTTAGATTGCTTCAATTCGATAGCAGCAATATCCGCATCTTTACGCCAGCCCTGAACAGTCCACCCAGTGCCGAAGCATGCAGCGACCACGGCCAGGGCAATCCCCAATTTTAAAAAGTCCATCATGCTGGTCCATTCAAGCAAAGTTGTTGCTCAGCGCCGCGCCTGGTCGTCAGCCCTGGCAATTCCACCAACACGCCAAGAATCGTTGACTTGTTCCAGCGCGGCAGCTGGTTGCAGGCCTCGATCAACTTACCAGCATGCAGGTATCGCGCTGCAGTTGAGTTTTTCAGGTCACAGGCCACCTTTGGCCCGATATTGAATGCTGCGTCACTGAATGCCACAAGGACATTCACCGGCAGTCCTGGTTGACACGCTTCCACCTGGTTGATTGCCTTCAGCATGTCCTTGCTGAGCAACCCCTTGCACTCTGGCAATGAGTACAGCCTGCCTTTTTGCACGTCAGCTCCAGTATGGCCGTAGCACACTGTCAAAATGCCTGGCGGGTCGTAATACGCAAACTGTCGCAGCCCTTCTGCTGGCACAGCAAGAGCCGTTGCAAGTGCCAAGGCCATTTTCATCCTGTTATCGTCTGCCATTTTTTCGTCCTTTCAACCAACCTTGCACTGTCTTGGTTTCATAAATCCTGATCACTGTCCAGATCAGCGATGCCGCAGCGGCCATAGCAGGTAACCAGCCAGCCAACGTGGCCAGTACTGTACCTATTGAGATTGCATCTACCCATGCTGGCAGGTGATTTTCCGGCATCGCTTTTCCTTTTCTTAAGACGTAAAAAAATCCGCATTTGCGGATCTGTTGTTAATACTGATTTCTTACTTCAAATAGTGACTTAATTAATCTGTTAGACGTGCGCAAATACCGATATCGTTGCCGCTGGCAGTGAAAGCACCACCACTTTTCAGTGTGATTGTCGCTGTCCAGAAACCACCGCCAAAAGTCGTGTAATCACACTTTGCCTTGCGAATCGCCTTGTAAGATACTTTGCGCTGCGCATTGCTGCCGTATTGCGGTGCCCAATACCAATCAGCACCCTGCGCACGACTGCCAGTAACAAAGTTGTCAAAAACAGCGCTGGCATCGGCCAATACTGTGAAAGTCCAATTTTCCACAGTCACACCATCAGCGTATGTGATAGAAACCGTTTTTGTAGATGGACTGAAGTCTATCAAGGCCACTTCGATAGGATTTACAGAATTGGCTTGTGCCAGGGTGAGATTGTTATAAACAGGTTGATCTGTGACGAACTTGCCATTTTGCGCAAATGCTGATGCGGTCAAAAAGCAGAGTGAAGCCAAAACAAGTTTGATGATTTTCATGGTATTTCCTTTATTAAAATGTGCACAGTTAAATGTATCCAGTTTTGCACACGACTGAATTGATTTGATCGACGCCGCAGCGGCCATAATTGGCTAGTAATTTCCTGGCATCGGTCTTCCTATTCTTAGGACTTAAAAAATCCGCACTGGCGGACTTGTTTTTGAATTTTTACTGTATTACTGTTTTCTTACTTCAAACTTCAATTCAAGCATCTCTGCCATCTCACCTGGCGAAATGATGCGACTGCATCGAGGCCAGCCAGCCTCTTCATAGATCGCGACACACAAACCCGAACAAACCAGGATATTTCTCCAGTTGATTTGCTGCTTGATCTGGAAGAAGTTTCGCAGGCCAATGACTATGAACGCCACGTAGCCATAATCGATAGGCAACCGAACCCATTTGATGATTGCCGCCCGGATGTCGACCAATCCATCTGGTTTGGCGTACACATCAAAGTCCAGGCCTTGAAGTTGTGAGAGCGGAGTGTAATGATTGCGGCCACCATTAAGCTCAGCGATGCAGAGCATGTCACCAAACCAGATTGCGGTACCGGTGTGAATGTATTTTTTACGAGTGAAGAACTTGGTCAAATGACCTAAAAAGCTATGCGGTGTAATAACGTCGATAAGATCGCCGTCGTTGATTTGATTCCGTGCTATTTCGTAGGTCAATGCCATGTCTACTCCTCAATTATGAAAAGTACAGCTTCCTTAAAGCTAGGTTTTCTTCAGGGGCTACAGGTGTCGTCAAGATGCTTGTCTTAAGCAAATTTGTCAGCAATGGGACTTTAGTCATGATGTAGTCGATAGATGTCGGCACGCTAGGATTCTGAAGGTCAATCCATTTTCTGACCTTTGTATCCTCAATAATGGCTCGCACACCTACATCGGAAGATGTCAGCACTGCCATCTTCGCCGAGCCAAACCGATCAAAGAATGGGCCGACGTCGATGTACCAGTCATGCTCTGCTGGCGGGATAGTTGGCGCTGACGGTGCGGCAAATGACGATCCGTTGTACAGCCATCCAGCACTTACAGGAGAATCGTCAGGAACCGCAACGCCAGTCACTCCCTCCAGCCGCGAGACAAAAGCGGCGTCGGCTATGATGACGTTTTCAACCACATTGTTTTTTACAACTGCATACTTGCTCATCAAATAATCTCCGTCACAATACAAACTCCGTTACCGCCCGCGCCACCTGCCCCAGATGTCCCTGTAGACACGGCACCACCACCACCGCCGCCAGCCCCCAGTCCTCCGGCACCACCTGAGCCACCAGTCCCCGATGTTACTGACCCTCCACCTCCACCACCGTGACCAGCAATAGAATCCGTCGGCTGCGTCCCGGCAGATCCAGCGACTCCAGACGCGCCGCCAGCACCACCACCACCAGTGTTGTTTGTGAGTGCGGATGCGTTGCGGCCGGTAGCCCCACCAGCTCCTCCGGCATAGGGATTCAGTGCACCGTCAATTGCGCCACCACTACCACCACCACCGCCACCGCGAAGCGATCTATAGCCGGGAATGCCTGTGGTAGATGAAAGATTGCCACCGAAAGCTCCTGCAGCGTCTGTGCCCACATCAAAATTTGACGATATCGTGCCGTGACCAGTCAGCCAAATTGCGCCCGTTGGTTTCGCACTGGCAATCGTCAGACCTCCACCAAGACCAGGGCTACTGCTTCCGCCGCCGCCTCCTGCCGCAGCTTTAACCAAAGTACCAAAGGTAGTTTGCCCACCGTTAGATCCTGGTGCTGGAGAATTGCTAGATGTTCGTGCTGGCCCGCCTGCGCCACCGGCGCCAATCGTTACAGTGGTTGCCGTCCCAGCAGATACCCCTTTGATCCATCCCTCCAAATACTCTCCCCCGCCGCCTCCTGGCCCGCCCTGACCATTTGATCCTGATGTGTAATAACCGCTCGCACCACCACCGCCCGCGCCCAAAGCCTGCACAAAACAGGTCGCAATGCCAGGTGGCCAGGCATGATTGCCAGAACTGGAGAATGTTCTGCTACCTGCGCGAAGTGGAATGGAAGTCAGGTTTGTTCCGTCGCATTGGAACAAGCGAACTGCTCCGGGATACATGACCCAGTTCGATACCCCATCACTAGCCCCAATTGTGATGTCACCAGTACCGTTGTTTGCGTACCAGACGAACCAGCCCGCGCCGAGATTCGCTGCTGTGTCAAATGTTTGAGTAAATGAAGTTGATGCTGTAATGTATTTCCCACTATCGCCGCTTGCAAGTATCGTATTTGACGTGCGTGTGAGCTTATTCAACGCTGCCGAACTCATTAGCAAGGCAATGCCGCGTTTATCAGTGAAAGAAGTAATTACGCCGCCAGAAGTAACCGCCGTTCCGATAGGGAAATACCCTGGCGTAAAGCCTGTCGTATTTGCGGAAACACCAGAAGCATTTACTTGAACATAGTTGGTAGTATTGTTCGTAAGCGCTGTTGTCGTTGCGTTGATATGTGTAGTTGTCGCATCTGAGCGAAGATCACCGGCCTTTGTACCAATGTTCAGACCAGATGAAGTTGCTGGATCATATGCAAAGTCGGAGGCAGTTTGTAACGCACCAACGGAACCTGTGGGCCCGATCAGCCCCCGTGGTCCGCCGACGCTGATCACCCAGCTTGAGCAGGAACCGCTACCATTCGCGTCAGTCGCGTTGGCTACAGTCATGGACAGCGTAGTGCCTGAATAAGTGCAATACCCAAACACCCAGCGATTGACATCGCCACTGTCTGTAGCTTGCACCCAGGTATTATTGAACTGCTTGCCTGACTGGGTTGTGAATGTCTTGGTGCCAGTGCCTATCGTGACAGCAGTGGTGCTTGTGCCCTGCAGCCCGGCTGCAGCGCTGGCAGCAGCAACTGCAGAAGCAAGGGCTGCTCCTGCATAGTTACTTGCATTGCCTTCACTGGTAGCTGCTGCCTGTTGGCTGCTGTAAGCAGCATTTTTATATCCCAAGACGGTCGCTACCGTCGCGGCCAAGTCGGTAAACAGATTACCCAGTGCTGGGATGTACTCATAACCTGCGAATTTATAGCCGTATGGCAGGCCACTTGTCGGATCGTTCGTATAAGTATTGCCATTGATCGTGAAGTTGAAATAAGCCATAGCGTCCTAAAATGTTTGAGAAATTTCAAAGTCCATTGAATTGAGATCAATGCGTGTCTGTGATGGCGGAGTGATGTTTTCGAGTGTGCACATGAACGATTGCTTCATCAGAATCGCCGCTGGAGCATCCGAGTCATAGATAAAAAACAATGGCTTGCTAACGCCGTATTGCCTCATCATTTCGTAAATCTGCCCATACGTCTCAGCGTCACTCAAGTAATCAAGCCGCATCCTGGTCGCCAGATATTTTTTTTGTTTGTCCGAGAATTGCACCCCACCCTTTGAGCGCTGCTTTGTACTTGGGTCTTTCAGGTACGGAACGGCGACACCAAAAGACACGTTATAAACAGGAGAGACGGCAGGAGAAACGACGATCTGCCCTATATCTACAAATCCATCTGTGTTGGTGGAAAAGTTGAGTGATACTTCGACATATCTGCCAAGAACCTCGCCAGGTGCTAGGTACATCCAAGCTGGCACTTGACCAGCGATCTGCTCACTTGTTGGATGACCGTCAACCCAGCACGGGTGACCCCAAAGCAAAGAACCGTATGGGTAGATTTCGCCCCAAAACTCTTTCCAGCCACTGTCGGCCACAACATCCGTAAAGCCTGAATCAGTCGCAAAGCGGATGCGGCCCATGTCACCGAGTTGGGCATTGTTAAACGGAATTGCAAAGACGCTTGCCCCGCGTATGGTGCCCAGATCGATCACAAATTTAGTGTTGGTCGGATTGACGCCTGGGTAACGTGCCATTTCCGACAGTACATCACCTGACAAGTTGGAAAGACTTAACCAACCTGATCCAGTAACGACTGGGGTAATGGTGGCAGTTGGCAGAGTATGGTTCGGGAAACAAAATTTCGGATTCGCCACACTACCCCCATAATGTTAATTCGGTCTTACCGGTGTATCGATCCACCTGCACACCAGCAACCCGCATCAACTTCCCATTCGCATAATCCCAACGGTCATCTTTTACCGACACTACGGTTCCGCTCCTGACCACATTGATGAGATCTGGCGAAAGCCACTGTGATAATTTCGTCATATCTCTCTGTACTTTAAAAAGCGCCAACTGCATGTCAGCAAAGTTCTGCGCCTGCGTTTGATCTGCCAGCATTGACCTTAATTTGATCTCTACCGCATTCGGATGCGGTGTTTTGACTGAGGCATCAGTTGATGAAGCCTTACGGTACTCGCTGGCAAGCCATGCACGCGCCACAACCCAGGCGCGGCCACCAGGAGCTCGGACAGTATCTGTATTTACTGTTTTGTCACCGGCAAGAGCACTGTCGTCCTGGCGCGTCCAATTGCGCCCCCATTCAAGAGATACCAAGTATGCGGGAGCTACTTCACCATTACCCACAGGGTCTGCAATCTCAATACTGTCTGTACGCAAGTTCGTCAGAGTGGCAACTGGCGAACCTGTCGGTGCGGTCCATTGCAGTATCCTGTGCACACCGCTGGCATCGCCATACCACGCGCAACCCGCGCTTTCGGCTACTTCACGGATTGCATCAATGGCGGTGACCTCGTCCATGTACACACATTCGATTTCACCGGGCATCGCAGTATCAAGGGTGGTAATGTCGCTTGACGATATCGAGCCTCCAGAAATACCTGCATAGGCAAGGAGGCGCTGCCAAACCTGGGCATGAGTGCGATGTGCAGTGGTTGTGCCATATACGGCATCGCAGGTAATCTGACCTGCAGGTGGTATGTTCAGCCTGAAAAAGCAGCCATCAGTTGTATTTGACAAAACTCTGTAAGTGCCAGCTCCAGGTGCATTGGCGATCATATCGGCCATGTTCGTGTAAGCAGCGCCCGCAGTAATCGGGACACCTTTATCCCGGACAGCCGATATCGTTACTGCCTGACCGCCGACTGGGATTGAAGCCTGGTAGATCTGCTTGCTGGTATTGACTTGAACCGGCGACATATTCGAGCCCAACGCCAGCACGATTGGCTTCACCTGGCCTTTGATGTCATCGACACCTTCAATACCCAGAGGCAGGGCATTACTTCCAGCATACCGAACCGACTGCAGTGGCTTATCCAGTGATTCTGTCAGGTCAGATGGATGAAAGGTAATCTCTGTCCTGCCGAATACCGGCGAGCCGGCCATGGTGCCATTCAATGTCACCACATATCCGGACGGATAGGCCGCACCACGGTCACCGATACGCTGGATGATGCTACGTCCGTCAAACGCATATCCCTTAAGCAAAGTGCCAAGCGCGCCGCTCTGGTCAAACAGCACTACCTCGCCTGGCGTGTTGTGCCCGTATTGCCCAGGCCTGCTATAGACATCCACCCTCGACCAGCCAGGATCTTTAAGGAAGGGGCGATACAAGGCGTTCGCCGGGGACTCAGATGGCCTGGTGCGGTAGGCAAGACCATCACAAAACCGCAGAACCTCGACTGTGGACGTAGCGAGGTTGTATGCAGTGATTTCAGTAAGCACGATTTGATCAGGCATTTGCCACCGCCTTTTGACTAATCGCCTTACCCAAGTACTGCTTCAATGACCTTCTTTCTTCAGTGTTCAGATCTTGGCCAGTTAACGTTGCCGCCAGCAAGTCAGCCAAGGCTTTATTCTGCTCCTCTAGAAGCCGATTATTTCGTTCGGCTTCTTGGAGTTGCCGTTTTTGAATTTCGATTTGCTCCTTGTCCTTACCAGCGCTACCGCCATAACTGCGAATTCCGAGGCCTTTAGGTCCTTGTGCCAGAGGCATAATTCCTTCGGGGCCAGCTTCTCCCATCTCGCCAATATCGAAGCGAGTTGGTTGAGACACGATCCCGTTGGTGAACACGCCACCCATCGCGAACTTTGGCAAGCGGGATGCGGTCGGCAAATCCGGATTCGCAAACAAACCCAACTCACGGGCAAATTTTTCAAAAGATGCCTGAGTGTAGTACTTGTCGTTCAGATCCATGTAGTACTGGTTGGTCACGCCACCGTTCTGCGCAGCCCGCAGATCCGCCTGCAATGCCTGTTCCATGAATGCAGTGACCTTTGCAGTGTTTGCAGCTTCGTCCTGGAGCGCCTTCATCCGTTTTTGTTGATTGTCGCCCTCACCTGCCAAGCCACCATAAATCTGATCTGGAGTAAGACCAGCTTTTGTGCTGATGGTGCCATTCTTTGCAGCGTTCGCTGCATTGGCGGCATTGACATTGCCCAGTGTGACCTGAGTAAGGGCGTTGATCGCGTCCACCACCGCCTGAGCACTGTCAGTTGTAGCGTCTTTGATATCGATCAATCCAGATACAGACTGATTCAGCGCTGTCAACTGTGCTTTTGCTACATCAGCCTGAGACATCGCTGTCTTGCCAGCTTTCTCCAAAATGGACTGGACAGTATCAAACTCCTCAACAAATACGCCATTGCTGGCGTTATATGCTCTGGACAATTCAATAAACTGCTGCAGCTCCGGCAATGCTGAAGAATCTTGCGCATTTGCCCGCGCTGTCAGGTCGCCCAGGCTGCTCTTTGCGCGCAAGTACTTGGCTTCAGTGCCCAATGTGGAGTTGGCACCATAGATAAGGCTGTCGCGCATGTCCAAGGCAGCCTTGCCGAATGCCCCCATTTTATCAATCAGCGATTGGAGCTCGCCAGCGCGCCTCTGATAGGCAGACGAAAGGTTGCTTTGCGCTTTGGACAAGGCAGACTCGTACTCCTGCCTGGCTTTTTCTTGCGCTTGCTGTACCCTTTGCGCTTCAGCCTCGGCGCTCGCCTTGGCTTTGGCAATGGCTTCCTGAGCAGCGTTTGCCGCCCATATTTGCTGCTTCATACCCTTACTGAAATCATCCAAACCGACAAGTGATTCCGCACGCTCGGCAGCAAGTGCACCTTCCTCATTACCCAAAGCACGCATCAATTCAATCTCAAGAGCTCGATGTTGCTTTGCCACTTCCAACGCTGCATTTTCAAGTCCGAGCTGGTAGATGCGCTCTGCCTGTGGCTTGAGGCCATCTTCCGTCGCTGCCATTTCCAACTTGTGTTTCAACGCGGCCGCTTCAGAAGCTTTACCTTCCAGTTGCAAAATCTGAACCATCATTTCAGATTGGCGGGTAGCCAGTTCACGCTCAGCCTTTTCACGCAATGCAACGTCGAGTTTTTCAGACAATGCGCGAGTCTCAGCATCCATCAGCATGAGTTCGGTTTGACGCTTCAGATTCAACGCCTGCTGGCCAAGCCCCTGCGCCTCCATAATCTGCAGCATGATGTCTGACTTTTGAGCGACTTTGTCATCAGCAGGCTTCTTGATATCTTGCAAAGCTGAGAAAGCTCCAGAGAGCTGCATCAGCGCTACATACGTTTTATCACCCGCCTCTGTGCCGAGATCCTTTGCAGCCTCAATCCACTTCCGTAATTGCGCCAAGGATTCCGGCAAAACGTAACCAACAGACTTGAATTCGTCTGTCAGATTGCCAGTGACTATGGCTGCTTTTTCCGTGTCACTGTAGTAGTCCTGGTAATAAGCAGCGGACACGGATTTCATATTGTCCAGCCCACCATAGAGGTTCATCAGGCTGTCGGATGCCTTAATACCTGCCTTTGTCAATTCGAGGGAAGTCAGGCCAAGGCTTTTCAGAATCCCATTCACACTCGTGAAATTCAGCGACAGGCGCGCTAACGTGTCAGATGCCGATTCTTCATCTTTTGCCAGGTTGCTTAAGGCCAGGCCTGAGCTGTCACCCAGATTAAGAATCTCTTTGCTGATGTCGCGCATGATGTCGGAAAACAGTTTCTCGACATTCGCCTTGTTTTCCGCATCATCTTTGCCCAGGTCAAAACTGATATTTTGGGTACGGGTTTTTAAGTAATCGGCATTGACTCCCAAAGAGGTAGCGAATATGGATGTGGCAGCCGTTATAGCTTCGTACTGTTTTGTCAGTGACTTTGTGAAGTCCTTGTCCAGCGCACCAGTTTGTGTCCCTGTTTTGTCGCTTGAGAAAATACCGCCCTTACTAAACCAGTCCGCATTGTTTTGACCGGAGAAACCATCGCCACCAAAAGTGCCGGTGACATAACGGCGCGTTACCTCTGGATTCTTGTTGCCGAAGAGGGACGAAATCAGCGAGGATCCAGTCAGCAAGGATGCCATCTGCGAACCCATGCCCAGTTTTTGTAACAAGGCATCGGAATTCTTAACCATGCCTATTGGTCCAAGCCAAGAGGCCAGGCCATTCATAGGCATACCCATGTTCACCAGGCGAGATGCCGAGTTATCCTGTAACCCGTTTTTAATATCCCAGCCCTTCTGATACAAGCTGTTGTTGTATGACATGGCCGCTAAGACTGCTGCAGCAATACCACCTGCAAAGGCGTAGTTACCGACCGATCCACCTGCTTGCGCGCTAGTGGTCAAGTTGCCAGCTGTTTCCGCAGATTTGTACATCGCTGCCAGACCGGAATCCATGCCACTCGTCGCGGCGAAACCGCTTGAAAAGCCAGACCAAAGGGTTTTACCCGCTGAGAACAAGTTGCCCATGCTTCCCAGCAAAGAGCTTCCCCCTCCCGAAGCGCCTCCTGCAACAGCATTTACAGCGCCGCCCAAGATGCTGTCACCTGTAGACGTGCCAATATTGATAATCCACTTCTTGGCAGTCATCTGCCACAACCACTCGAAGAATCCATTTCTAAAAGTGTCGCGCATACGTGATACAAAATCCTTGCTGCCGTTGGTGATACTTATAAATGTATCGTGCGCAGTACTGCCAAATGATTCCCAAAACTTCTTGTTTTCATCCAGTTGCGGCTTCCGGCTCTGGTTCTGGTACCAGATATCGAATTCTTCTTGCAGCTTTTTCTGGGCGTCAGTGCCCTCGCCTGCAAGTTGAATGCGTTGTCGCCACGATTCAGAGTCAATTTCAAGAGTTGCCCTGGCGCGCTCTTTTTCGTCCAGGATGTATTCCAAGCCGAAACGCTTGTTCTGCTCATGCAACTCAGCGGCACCTGACAAAGCTTGACTCTCACCCATGATCGCCGCAATGTTTGCCTTGCGAGCATTCGCCTCGAGTATGAGCAATGCAATCTCATCGGGCATGAGAGTGTGTTTCTTTTTCTTTTCTTCGACGAGGAACGCCTCGAGTTCAGCCTCAATTTTGATTTGTGCAGCGGCGATCTTCCTGGCTTCTCCGACTTTGCCAAACAGCTTGTACTCTTCGTCAAGTAGATCCTGTGCTGATCGCGTAGCAATCTGCCACTTCTCTATCTCGGCAGTAACGTCTGCAGTAGCTGCCGCACGCAGTTTTTCTGCTTTCTCGATTTCCTCGTGCGCCTTCTTGATCGCTGGCTGTTGATTCAGGAGGCGCGCTTGTGCCTCGATCAATCCATCGAGAGTTACAGTTCCAGACTTATACGCACCATTGAGCATGGCCCAGTCGTCAGAAAACGAACGTGTCAGCCCTGACGTTTTCAGCAGCAGTTCTGCCAGGCGCTCTTCTTCATTGCCAGCTTCTTTGGAAGATTTGGCGGCCTCCTTACCAGCCTTCGACTTGTTGTAAGTCTCTGTCGCAAGTTGCGATGTGAGCTTGATATACTCCTGTTCGCCTATTGCCCCTTTTTCACGCGCAGCGTTCAGCTTGGTCAGGTCGTCAAGATATTGCTTATTAACACCCAGCAGGCGCTCACGAACTTCAACCAGGTCAGTTGCGACTTTACCGGTTGCATCAAATTTCTTTTGCTCTTCATTTACGCTTTGGATCTTGGCATACAAGGTTCCGTATTGAGCGCCGATTTTTTGCAACAGTTCCGTGCGGATATCAAGCTGCACATCCTTGTAACTGCCCGTGCCTTTTTCCAAATCGGTCATTTCGGCACGTAGGCGCGCCAGCTCTTTAACCGATTCAGTTTCTTGCTTAGCCATACCACCAAGCTGCGCTGCCAGTGCATTGCGCTCCTTCAACTTCGCAATCTGCTTGTCGAGATCAGCGATAATTTCGACGGTACTCTTCCCCACGACGGAAGTGGCCGCTTTCTCAGACTCACGAGAGGCATTGCTCCAAGCCATCCAGGCGGTGACGCCGACACCCAATAGAAGAGATATCGCGCCGATAGGTCCACCAAGCAGGCCCAATGCCTTACTGGCAAGCCCACCAGCCACGCCACCGGCAGTCATAGCGCCGTTCAATGCAACCTGCGACGCTGTCTGTGCGGCATTGGCCACGGCAATTTCTGCTGATACCCTGGCTTGCTGCTGCCCGAGTATCGCAAGTTCAGCCAGGGCTACGCTACGGGCCTGTGTGGCCGCGGTCAATGCGACCTCGCCCTGGGTGAGACTTGCCATTGCGAACGAAAGTGCGCCTGCCGCGCGGGATGCAGCAATTTGCGCCTCTGCCGAAACCATAGATGCATTGGCAGAAGCAAGCTGAGCCACTGCCTCCTCTCTTGAAACCACAACTGCGGCCTGGGTCATTGCCAGCCGTTCGCCAGTAGCGACTGCCGCTGCGGCTTCTGCTTGTGCAGATGCCAAAGCTGCCGCCCTTTGGGCTGTTTGTGCTTCGGCGTACTGAACAGTGCTGGCAGTACTTTGAATGACCGACGCACCTATACCTGCAACTATTTCCGCAATCTTTGCTGCAGCCATGCCGGAGGCCGCAGCGGCGACCAATCCAAGATTGTCCGCAAGCAGGCCAATACCGCCAGCGATAAGCTTTACTGTTCCATTAGCCTCTGCTTGAGTACCAATGAATTCAAGCACATTGTTCTTCAGAACTGTGAACGCACCACCAATAGTCTGGACAGATTCGGCTTCTTTGCGCAGATCGCCAAGTGCTTTAGGCAGGACATTGGCCATTACTTCAGAGGTGATCTTTCCCTCAGAGGCCATGTTCTTCAGTGCGCCAACCGGCACGCCAATGCCATCGGCCAATGCTTTCATCAGGCGTGGTGCTGCCTCATTGACAGCATTGAACTCTTCACCGCGCAGCGTGCCAGATGCAAAAGACTGCGAAAGTTGCAGTTGTGCAGATGCAGCCTCGGCAGTGGTTGCCCCACTTACCTTCAATGCCAGATTCACTACTTCTGTGATATCTGCGACCTTTTTCTGCGAGATACCAAGTTCACGGGTACCGTTGGCGATACGGGCGTATAAAACACCAGTACCAGCCAGGTCAGCCTGGGCATCCTTGGAAATGCGCCGAACGTCGTTCAAGGCATTCCCCAATTCGGTCTGACTGGTAGTTGCCAGCTTCAGTTGTGCTGTGTACTTCGTGTATTGATCAATCTGGCTAATCAGTTGAGCACCACCAAAAGCAGCAGTGGCCATCCCCATGACCTTGTTCAAGGTCGACGTTGTTTCCGACAGCAACTTTGCCTGGCGCTCGGCAGTTGCTGCTGAGTCTCCAAACTGTTTGAAGTTCCGAGACCCGGCGGCACCTACTTTATCCGCAGCGTCGGCTGTTCTATTGGCGGATTGTTCGGTTTCTTTGAGCGCACGCTGGCCTGCCAACATGCCAGAGGTGTCAAACCCGATACCAATCGTTTCAATATCAACAGTCATTTATTTTCTCGTGTGCTTTCAAGCGCGATGATGTCAAGTGCTCTGATGACATCGATTTGCCATAATTCAGGGCGTATTCTTCGGTTTTGAAAGAAACAACCGATTTCACTTTCAGTGATGGGAGACGGTTCCATACCCGTTTGACGACTGGCGTTCAGTGACAGGAACCAGCTCCACTCTTCGGCCAGTACAAGAGGAAACTCAACGGGATTGATGCCTTCTGCTGGCATCCTTCCCGTCATGCGCTCGACTACTTCGAGCGTTTCTCTCAGGCTTTTGCCGTCGCTGTCTCGCTTTGAGAGTCGGTACTCGTGTCTTGCAAATTCGGCGAGTTCGGCAACGGCTTCTTGGTAAAATTTCCAACGTTTTCCGAGAAATTATTGATTTGACTGATCCAATGCGGATTACGTGTCAAAGCACGCTTCAGCGTGTCCTGGGAAAAGTCTTGTTTGACACCTTTCCAGCCAGTGACGCGCACTGCAGCGCCATCGACTTCACTGGCAGTGCTGTTTTCAATCAAGTTTTGAGCAAACTCGATTTCCTTCTTCTGTTTCTTGGCGATTTCGCTGCCTGCAACATATTTCTTTGTCTTGCCCTTAAAGAATGTGACCACCCTTTCGGCATGCGCACCCAGCACCAGGACGCGGATGCCCGTAGAGACAACCATGTCAGCGCTCATCAGCTCCAGTTCTTGTGGGACTTCACAATCAGCAACTGTGTCCAGTGCATCTAAATCAACCAGATTGTTTTGTGTTTGAGTTGTCATAATTTACTTTCGCAGAGAATAAAAAGCCCGTGCTCGCCCGATGCTCCCTGCGAAGGAAGACATCGAACGAGTCGGTGCAAGTGAATGGCTTTCGCCAAAGAGGATTTAGGCGTTATGCCTGGGAGTCTTGAACCATCAGGGTGGTAGCGTGGTTCGCGGTACCGGCGCCGCCGACCCTGTTGCGCTGTGCTGTGTAGTTGTAGGTGCGTTTCAAGCCGGTCTGATTATCGTCAGGCGTGCTGGAAGTGAGCTTTACAGCTGTCAGCGTCAATGTCATTACGTCAGCACTGGCATCGGCACCCGCAGTCAGCGCAGACACGATACTTGTCAGCGTTTCGTTGCGATACAGATCAGGAACGGTGCCGCCTTCGAAATATGCAGTGAACGAACCAGATACCATGACGATGCCCCGGAAAACATCAGGACGGACATCTGAACCAACCACGCCATCGGCGACTGCGCCTTTGCCGTCGATATTGATCGACAGATCGGTAACTGTGGCAATCGCGGCACCGTCGACCAGAAGGGCGCCGTTCGCTGCAGCAAGTGCGTCGGTAGTTGTTTCTGCCGTTGGTGCTGTGAAATAAGCAGTCGTATCAGATGTTTGATCCAGCCCCAACGCCGTGAATTTGATCTTAGCGTTGCCAGAACCTGGCAGAGATAAATCTGCTTTGGTATATTTGACATCAAGATTGCGCTCAGAGACGCCAGCTGTCGGGTACCATTCTTCAACTGTGTAATAAACATCGGTGTGCCCAGAAACAGGCACATAGGTCACTTTACCCGGCACGGAAATAGTTGCCGAAGCGATTGGGCCTTCCGCCGTCAACGAAAGTTTGTTCAACACAATGCCTGTCAGTACCAGGGCCGTAACTCCCGTCACCAGGATATTCTTGTTCAGATTGCCAGCGGCGAATGCACCGGCAGTCAGTCGAACGACCATGCCGATTTTGATACCATCTGTAAGGTAGGAACCGGCAGCACGGGTAAGCGTGTAACCAGAGCCACTACTTGCAATAGTAATTGATGCGCCAGTGATCGCAGACACAGCAGCAAAGTCTTTGCGCATGACAGCAGACAGCAAATCGCTGTATGTGCCCGGCGACAAAATGCCATCAATATTTGCATTGATAGTTTTTGGCCCGTGACGGACGCTTGTCAATTGTTGCGAACTGGTTATTTCACTTTCAGTGGTGTACGTTTCCTTGGCCATTTCAGTCTTGGAATTTTCACGGCGCATAATCTGGCCGCCTGAAGGACCTGCCAGAGCACCTTTTGCGGACTGACGTTTAACTCGCGTTTGTTTAAAGACACCTTGTTCGATTGCCATTTTTTACACCTCAATTAAAAATAGCCCGCAAGGCGAGCCAATAAAAAAGCCCGCTGATTAGGCGGGCTGCTTGTCCGGGTAAGCCGGTTATCCTTTGACGTACACTGACCAGGGTATTGAGACGGGGATTACCCACCTGTCACCATCTGTAAAGCCAGTGGCAATCGTCGCGGTGTTGACAACATCCACGCGAGTGCCACCCTCAGTAATACTCAGCGGTGGTTTGAATAGCGCCTTGATACGCTCTGCGTACAATTCAGCGTCAGCAGTTCCGTCTCCCTGGGGATAAAAAAGCGACACCTGGCAGATGCCTTGCAGTTGCGTAAGCGTCCGCCCCATCACCAGGTCTACTGGTGCAGCGCGCAAGATGCTTACTCGCTGAAAAGGTGTTTCTGCTGTCGGCTCAAATTTGACATTTTCGTGAGCGGTCGCAATTGGCGAAACCATAGCGGCCAAAGCCTTTTCAAAGCCCCGCCTTACATTGATATCGTCACTCATTTGATTTGGTCTGCCACTTTTTTAATAATTTGTTGATATTCAAGTACCGTCAACCTCACGACACCGGCGCTTGCCTGGTGCGACCACGCGTTGTACTCAATTCGACGGGCGTATGGCAGGGAGTTCGTCAGGAACACCTGCGCACCCATGGGGAACCCGTTAATTGTTCCCGCGCCTCGAGTCATTGCGCTAGCTCCAGACTTATCCGGAGCTGCGCCGGTACCGTAATTAATGGAGCCAACCGCCACTTGCCAATTAGCCTTGAACCTGCCGCCGACATATCCCTTTGGCGCTGGCCCTTTCCACATTGACGGATCACCGACTGGTGAGCGTTCAACTACCCGTTTTAGCAGTTCCATGGCGGCAGCGCGCACCACGGCTTCCGACTTTGCACCAGCACGTTCAAGCACTTTGGCAAAGTTGCGTTTGAATTCCGCGTTGCTCATTTGCGCAGTAAGACTTCATATAGGACTGGAATGCCTGCTGGTGCTAGCGTTTTCGTGGCAACTACGTGCCATTTCACGGTGCCAATGACCACGAACGAGCCTGGCTGTGGTTCTGTCACGCCAACCGGCGACAGCAACAGTTGCTTGTCACCGGCAACGATTAGCGTTCCCGGTTGAAACGCGGTACCAGACAGATGCAGAGCAAAATCGAAGACTGCACCTGTACCTGGCAGGTCAGAGCTAGTCGTCGTTGGCTTCCCTACCGAGGGATCATAGGCACCTGCAGTAACGGTTCTGACTGTGATCGGCTGCCCGGCTTCAGCCAGAATCGCATCGACATCCTGGGCAATCGAAGCGTAGTCGATGTTCATGAGTCCTTCTTCACATAGTCATGCGGCGGAGTTTCCTCAAAGCGCACAGCCTTAATTGTCGTTTTGCGATCTATCAAAGCTCGCGTTACCCTATGCCAACCGTCCATGATGAAACCTTCTTGGTCAAGAATGATCGGGTGTGAAGTGTCAACGTCCAGAACTCGGCGCATATGCCCCGCCAGATCACGAGCAGACCGAACCGGATCCCAGACTTCTGAACCGATATAGATCGCAGCCAGAGGTAATTCGAACACTGGCAAGGGTTTTGCCCGCTCAATTAAGTTTGCGACGATCCAAACTTTATTCTGGCAAGTGAAGGTATTCTCTTCGACCTTGACGCCGTCAATTTTCACAACTGGATAAGCACTCATGCTCTTGACACCTTAATCATTGCACTGCCACCACCATTAAGGAACGGTGCCAGCATCCTGTCAACGGCCAGGTATTGAGTGTGCCTGGTTGACTTTTCGTCATAGACAAACTCAATCGGCCCGACTTTTTTACTTTTGACACCTTGGTTCAGATCGACGACCAAAGGGCCAGCGATCGCTTTCAGCGCCAACTCTGCGCACGCATTCTTGACGTCGACTGGGACGATATTGCTCGCAAGCCAGTAGTCATTGACCTCAACGTCATAACGCGGCCAGTCCAGCGCCTGCGTAGACTTGCTGGGCTTACCTTGCCATGCCATGCGATACAGTTGGCGCATGAAGTTCGTGGCCTTGCGTAGATTCTGTTCACGCAGCGTGTCACTGGCCAGGCTTGCCCATGCTTGGTTACCCAGAGCCGCGTGATACGCGTTGGCTTCAGCCACAGAGCAATAGCTCTCTGCATCAGCCAGGCCTGTGCCATCTTCGACGATCAGAGACATAGTTATGCAGCCGGATTCAGCAATGCCAGCAATTCAGCCTTGTTTGCGCCAGCAGGTATTTCAATGCCTTTGGCTGTCAAAGCATCTTTGATCTGCGGAACAGTCATGTGTGCAGTGACATCGTTACCCTTGGCTTCCAGGCTCGCAGCCAATGCTTCCAAGCGCTGACGCTCTGCAGTGTGATCAGCCTCGATCTTGTTTTGCTTTTCTGCCTGGTCGTGTAATTCTGCCGCACGTTCATTGAGACGTTTCTGCTCTTGCTCAATTTCTGCGCGAACCTTATCTACTTCCGCCTTGAACTCCGCACGCAGCAGTTCGAGTGACTCGACATCTCCAGGACCAGAACCGAGTGTCACATTCTGCAACTCATTGAGTGCCGACGCATTATCAACGGACAACGAGGCTTCAGTTCCACCACAGTTGTAGTGACCCGATTTCAAGTATTCGCGAGCGTCCACAGATTCGACAGTATGCGCTTTACCATTCTGATCATAAACGGTCATCATCATTTTGGGATTCCTTTATAAGTGCGTGGGAGGACTCAGCCTCCCACTCAAATTGTGCTATCGACTATTGTCGATTAGCGATCCTTGCCAATGAACGCTTGGAAGTTGATGCCAGTTGCGACAGTGCCAGCCACTTTGGTGAAAATGCGCACGTAGCGGTAGATGGTGCCATTTTGTTCATTGCGGAATGGAACGACAAAGCGGCCTATACCAGTGTCGGCATCAGCTGGTGCGGTTGCGTTACCCAGTTCGATCTGCGACAAGCAGACCGAGCCAGACGCCATGCCAGCCACGTTGGATCCCTCCAGGCAGATCGTATAAATCTCATCGTTGGACGCCACTTCCACGGCGCTTACGTCCAAGACCAGATAACCGTCGACCAGACCTGCACCAAGATCCAAGATCGTAGCTTCGGTGGTGGTGGCAGCAACCAAGCCTGCTGCTTTCAGCAGTAGCGCATTGTCGTAGGTGAATTGCGAGTAAATATTACTCATGATTATTTCCTTTCAGTGTGCTGGCTTAAGCTGTTACAGGCGCGTCGGCGATGGAATACAAACGAGTCACAGCACGCCCGTTGAAAGCCGCGATGCCGTTGTACCACTCGACGCGGGTACGGAACACTGGTGAAGTTTGCAGTTCACCCAGATCGCGCACGTCAATATTGCCGTTTTGGAGACCAACGAGTCCTTCATTGCCCATGCTGGCTACGTAAATAGAAGTCGCAGTAGCCGTACCACTGGTTGCAGCTTCGGTGAACGGAAGGATGGCAGTATTGGTGTGATCCAAATCGACAGTCAGGATTGGCAGGTCGTTATACTTTGTCACTGGGCGGCCAAAGGCGTCTTTATCGTAGGTCACGAAACCACCAACGGTGGTGGTGCGCGCCGCAGTGGTCAGGCGGCGTACCATGGCCTTGTTCATGATCAGGTGCGTCGGGTTCAGCGTCTGGTCGATTGCCTCATCCAATTTTGAAAGAGACAGCGCTGTACCGTTAGCGGTGGAGCCAGCGGCAATCAACTGTTCGCCTGTTACGCGAGTTTGCAGGCCATCGAATTCACGCGAATCAGAAGAACTGTCACCCTTAATGAACTTGCGGGTCCAGGCCAACGACAGTGCGCGGACCTTCATTGCTTCATGCACGGATCGCTGGTTTGCGCCCATGGTATCGATGATGAACTTGTCAACGTCCAGGTCGCCACCGGCGATGACCAGAGATTCTGTGACAGGGTTCAGGATACCTGTGGATGGAGTGTAGGACTCGTTCACGCCACGGAAGCCAACGCCAGGCAGCGAGCTTTCACGGTTGTATTTCAATGCGTTGCCGCTGATGCTTTCAAACGGCAGATTCATCAGGATGCTGGACGAGCCAGCATAGAGTTCAATAATTGCAGAACGCAGTACGTCGCCGGAAACCAGCTTCGCTGCTTCGACTAAGGTCAGAGCCATGTTTTTTCCTTTCGTTGCCGCAAAAAGCGGACGGGTGGGTTGCTGTGTATTGGCTATCCAGCCTGTGCACCGCTCGTCATCCGAGTCGCGGCAAAGAAAAGGCCGTCCAAGTTATCTAGGACGGCCTAACTAAATTGATGCCCTTTGCGGGCGATATTTCTATTTCGTTACTGCGCGAGCAGCATTCATCCGTTCAACCGGCGACAGACCAGACAAGTCTTTACCGCCACTCGCGTTTCCGGCCTGTGCGCCGCTGCCGGATGCTCCAGATCCCTTGAGGATCATGTCCTTGTTCGGATACTGATTAACCATTACCTGGAGCGATTCTTCAAAGTCGGCGTGCTCACCATGGCGCGTCGCAGAGAAAATCGGGTTGCCAGCTTGGTCCAGTGGCACCAACTTGCCACCATCGACCTTGAAGCGATCGCCAAAGAATTTTTGCGCGATGTCAGCAGGTATCGCTAATTTTTCCGCAATGTATTTGGAGCTGGCGAAGCTACCGCCAATAATGTGGTTGTTCAGATCGTTGGTCAGTTTCGCGTTTTGTTCAGCAAGTGTTTTTTCACGGGCTTCTGCTGCGCGTGTAGCTTCAGCAACGGCTTGTTTAGCGGAGGCAGCTGCTGCATCCTTTATTTCCTGAACCTTGCCAGCCTGGACCAGTTCACCATCCTTGATGTTTTTTACAGTTTCCAGTGCCTTGCGTGCTGCCTCACCATCTTCAATACCCTCGAACGTCTTCAGCTTCGCTTCCGCAGCTTCTTTCGCCTCACGATGAGATTTGGCCTCGCCATTTAAACGCGAAATTGTGGCCAACGTCGTATCAGCATCGAATGCTGCTTCGCGACCATCACCATGAATAAAAATAGGTTTCTTGTCTGCGTCGAGAACAATATTACCTTTGTCGTCAAATTTGAATGGCATGATTCTACTTTCCCGGGCATCCGCCCAATGTTGAGCCGCCTGGCTCGTTCCACCCTCTGCAATCCTGCTTTGGGCAATAAAAAAACCCGCTTATCGCGGGTTCCTTGTTTTATTCAACTGGCTTTAGTTCCGACAGCATGGAGACTGACATTCCTCGTCGCCAACACTCTGCGCATACGTCTTTATCAATGACGGTACCGCCCTGCTTCCTGCCATTCCGCACGACTGCCCCGTTGACCGTGGTTAAACTCGTCTGACACCCGCAATTCGGACACTTCAATGCACCATCAGGACGCACCATTTTGCGCACGCGCTGATGAACCCCGGCTTTACCGGTTGGTTGTTGAGAATGTACGAGTTTCACTGTCATCCTGGCATTCTAGCCTAAACACCGTACTTGTCCTTCAGTTGGGAGAGGTCAAGAAACTCACCCTTTGCAGAGTACATCTGGTCAGCAGAGAGTTTGCCAGCTCGCAGCAACTTACCTCTGGTCGGGCCAAGTACTTCGTCCTGCCTGTCAGCAGATTGCTTTGTCAGCCACTCGTTATAAGTCTGGTTGGCAGGTATTGCACCATCAAGGCTTGCCCGTGCACCAGGCGGAAACTCGTTCTCGTCGATTCCCATGCCCAGCAGTTCTTTGAAACTCTTCACCATCGGAGCCGCTGAACTGCGACAGTTCCAGTGGAATGCCCCGGGCCCTGCTCCCCATGGCAACTTGTGCCCGATTGGCTTATGGTCCGTAGTCCATAACTTGTGGTCACGAATCCGGCATGCTGATGTTGTGCGCAAGTCCAGTTTTGCTGACCAGAGCAGCCCCTGCAGCACGTCGGCATTCGCCTCATGTATCTGCCGCTGGGTGAATGCTGCAATATGGCCAATGGCCGTTTGCACGATCGTTTGCAGGCTCCTTCGGTCGATTTCAAGCAAGCCATCGGCGTACTTCAGCGCCCGGGTGCCGCGAATCTGCCGCGTAATCTCTGAATTCGTCTTGCCATCCACAAAACCCTGCGCAATCGTCTGCCTGATTCGTTTGGCTTTGGTCGCTTCCAGATCTTCAAGCGCGCCTGTCAGAATTATCCCCTGGAACGGTCTGGCAAGTGCCGCTGCATACACCTGGTCAGGCGATACATCTGCGACATTAAACTGGGCTGGCAACACATCCTGCAGGGTCATCTGCTGATAAGAGACCTCGAACCTGACGAAATCACGAAGCTCATCCTTCAGCTCGGCTTGCACCTGTGCGTACGCCTGGGCATTAGTGCCGCGCACGCTTCCGAGCATTGCTTCAAGGCGCTGGATGGTGAAAGCTTCGGGGTCAAGTCGTTCCAGCGCTGCTGATAGTTCCTTAAACAATGCATCGTCAGACCGATTCAGCACCTTCATCATCCGGTGCACAACGCTGTTTGTGTACTTCTGCAGCTCTATCTGGTGCCTGATCGCTGCATCGAGCAGATCGTCATTGGCAGCCATTACACAACACCAAGTGCTGGACCCTGGGCTGCAATCAGGTCTTCTTCCTTGGCGCTATCGAACTCGGGTGCAAGAATGCCACGGCGCTTATATTCGCCATGCAGGGTCTGACGTGACAAATCACCAGATTGCTTCATCTTCAGCAACAACTCTGCGCTGGCCTCTGCCAGTGTGGCCGCGCCGAAGTCGTCATATATCTCAACGTGGCCGCCCTGTTGCTCTCCTACCCACATGGCCATGAATTGCAAGGCCTGGTCAATACCATCTTCCAGGTCACCAACAATACGCTGCAGCGCGCATGCACCTTGCTCGTTATCGGCAAGAGTCTGACTCTCGGTTATGTTGCCGGGCTTGATCACCAGCAGTTCTGCGCCTGCTTGGCGCATCTGATCTTCAAGGTCAAGCAGAGACTTGCGGCCTGCCTCGATGGCGTCGCCAGTGTGCTCAACGAATTTCATTTCTGAGTTCAGGGGCAACTTAACTGCCGCCGCTGCACCTACTGTCAATGACCACTTTTCGTCATCTATACCTGTAACGGTTAGAATTGGCACGCGCGCAACGTGCAAAATCGTGTCTTGATCGCTTTGACTCTGCCAGTGTTTCACATTCATGTGCGCCATTTCCAACAGCGGCGGTACTGCGCGCATGAATCCCTTGCGCTTCCCGTACACTGCCACAAATGGAATATTGGTCAAAGAGGTAGTGCCTTCCTCATGCAGTACCCACTCTTCCGTGGCCGTGGGCGCTGCTGTTTTCCGCCAGGTCTGCCATGCACCTGGCAAAAGTACTCGTACTTGTTCAATCTCTTTTTCACCGAAATCACCATCGTCTTCAACGATGCATTCCAGAATCCGTAATTGAGTAAGTACCTCGGCACCATTCACTTGCCTGGAGCGCCAGCCTACTAGTTGCTGGGGGTGTATGTGAACAAAATAGGGCCGGACACCAGCCGCAGCCTCGTCAGCCTGCGTTGGGTACAGCAGCTTGCCGTCCTGATCTTTTGTAGGAGGGTGATCTACCAGGATGCCACTAAATCCGTAGGCCAACGCTTCCTCACCAACTGCCGCTGCAAATGTGTGCAGGTTGCGGCCTTGAAGATCGATATCTTCAGTCCATTTCTTCAGGCGCTCCGGCACGTCGTCGCCAATCGTTATCGGCTTCGAAAAAGGTTTACTGGCCAGCACTTCAATCGTCCGAGGAAAAGCTGGAAACAACGTGGCGACACTCAACCTGGCTTCATAACTCTTCTCATGCTCGCTCGGCCAACGAGGCATCAAGCCCTTATTCTTGCGCATGGCAGTGGTGCCACCCATTAAAGCAGCAATCAGCGGCCAGTTCTCGGCCATGGCTGAAACTGCTTTTGATAGGGTTCTTACTGTCATTTGATCTTTCTTACATTCTCAATGGTTCAACTGTTGCAACGCGCTTCGTAATTGGATAACGCTTGACGATGAAGTAGCCGCCACCGTCATTGGTGTGATCGAAGCCACCCTTCTTATCGGGCTCGCCCTTATCGTCATAAATCTGCCGCTCCAGGCAAAGCGTGAATTTCGGACACTTGTTCGTATTGACAAGTAATCGCCGCTCTCCGTAGGTGTTACAGAGCATCGCGTTCATACTATTGATGCGGTCTTTTACAGCTGGATTCGTTGAATCGACTACTACTGTAAATCCAGCTTTTCGCAGCAAAGACAAATCTGATTCACTTGCATTACTGGTCTTACGGTTTTGACCAGATGCATCCGGGTAGACCGTGATTGCATGGCCAGGGTACCGCTCTTTGATTTTTTCAATCATTGCTGGCGTGTCAAAAACTTCCACAATCTCATCCACCGCACGCGGCAGATCAGAACGCATCACAAACACAACTGCAGCCATCTTGCCGACGTTAAAGTCCATACCTAAATGCAAAGCATCAGCAGCAATGCCAGGCTTAGCCGGCTGCACCGTATCATCGGTATGGTTCTGCCTGCGGTCAAAGCAGTAATAAATTACCCCTTGGTAGTTCTCGAAGCTGGCCAGGTATTCCTGCCGGAACGTGCGCGGGTCCATCTTCCGCCGCGCTGCCTCGATCTCCTCCGCTGGGACATTGCCACCGTCAACTGACGTGTATAGCCAGCTTTTATGATCTGGCTCCTTGCCCTGCCCGTCTAAGTAGCTGTCATAGCAATGGTTGAAACCCTTTGGCGTTCCAATCCGAAGCGCATGGCCACCAACCCTTTGCTCACCGTTGACAATGAACTTGCACGTCGAGAGCATGGGACGCAAAACTTCTTCCCAAGCCTCATACGGACAGTCTGCCCATTCATCCACAAGGGCGAAGAACAAACCAGAGCCACGTAGATTATCGTAGGCGTCCAAGCCGACAATGCGCACCACATGACCAGCCTTGGTGGTAATTGAGCATTCTGTCTCGTTCGGCTTTGTCGCACGCCAACTCGCAGGTATAGCCTGCTTCAGGCGTCGCCAGAAAACGCGCTTTGCCTGCTTAAAGGTCGGTGCGCAGTACCATATTTCATCTTCAACACTGACATTCCATAGCGCTGCATACCGCACTGCACGCCGTATCTCGGCTTTACCCAGGAAGGTCTTGCCGAAGCGTCGGCCACACACTGCGTCGCGGAAGCGTGCCTTTTTCTGCCAGCCCCAGACATAAATGTTCGCCTGCTTTGGCGTCAGCGCGACCGGTGGTTCAGAGTATGGGATTGTCTGGGACATCTTCGTCAGGTTTCAGGACATATTCCGGCGCAGCTGGAATGCCGGGAGCGTCTACACCTGGTGTTTTGTTCGAGTCGAGGCGTCGGTTCACATACACGTCACCGACTTCCTTTGCAGCCTGTTCAATAACCTGAACAGCCAGGGCAATATTGCGCATGCCTTCAGCCTGCTGTGCCATCCGCGCCAATGCGCGCAAGCGATATGCCCTGCTTGCGATGGGGATCTCTGCAACCTCTTCACGAAATTTCTTGCGCGTATCCTCGAAAACCGTTCGCCACTTTTGGCTCAAACGCCTCCCGACAAAGCAATTTGGATCGTAAGCGGCCACCTGCTGGCGCATCACATCGAGCCCAAATTCCTCTTTTACTGCTTTCGCCACCTGTGTTGGCGTATCGAAACATGCCAGCGCTTGGACGATGAACAGCTTCACCTCGTCACGTAGTGCTGCCATATGTTGCTATCCTGTAAAAGCCGCGTAAAGCTTATGCGGCTCTAAGCAAACACGTTCCGCATGCCCTCGCAATGTTGGTTTTCGCCACTTCAGGCGATGTCTTGGCGGCGTCAATCATCTTTGCCACATCCTTTGACGGGCCGTAGCGTCTAACCACCCCTATGAACTCCTCTACGTCATGTGCACGCATTGAAAGCTTTGGCTGCCCATCTTTGGAGAATGCAAGCTGGCCGAAGTCGTCCAGTGTCTGCCCAATGTGATAAAGCTCATGGTCGACCAATGCACAGAAATCAATGTCTGAACATTGTGCGCAGTGGCTTGCGTCCAGGGTGATCAAGAAGTCCGGCACCAGGCCGAACCAGTCGAGCATCTGCTGCTCTTGCCTTCCCTTCTGCCATGGCCCACAGCGAAAGGTTACGTCTTCGCACTGACCAAGAACTGTTCGCCCATGTTTGTTGAAGCCCTCAACAGCCCATAAGAACGCTACCTCGGCAAACTGAAGGTGTGCGTGGTCAGTGTTAAACAGCGCGCCGCCTTCATTGATGATTTGCTCAGAGGCCCATGCTTTGACTTCAGGTGCTGGAACAAACTGGTGCGGCGCCATTGGTTCAAATAGAGAACCCGGCGGCATTGGCCTGTTGAGTGCAGTAGTTGCCTTTGATGTGCGGCCCATGGTACCTACTCTGCCTACACAGCGTCGTAAGTTGCATTGAAGATATCAATCTTGCACGGGTAGATTTCACCCTTCACGCCAGTGATCAACATATCAGCAGGCGTCATGTCCATTGAGCCTTCCAACGTTAGAATAATGTAGCGCTGGTCATTTTCGTGCGTGATCGGGTGACCTGCGTAATTGAACGACCACGGAAAGCCCCTGACGATGTTGCTCTCACGGCCTTCTGCTTTACAGACGGCAATGCCATGCTGAACCAACTGATCAAAAGTGATGGCTTCAACTACAACCGGCTTTTTACGATACTGTGCCATTTTATTTCCCCTAATGATTATTGTTCGACTGTCAGAGACACCGGCGGCATCGTGCCACCAATCACCCACAGCGCTACAGGCTGTCCTTGATTCAAAAGTGCCAGCTCGTTAGCCGTCGGCTTCCAGAAGCTCACAACTGCGGGCTGACCGTCCACCTCTGTGCGAGTAATCGGCAACGCTGAGCACGGCAGCACTTTCTGATCCCAGCCTGCCGGCGCACCAAGAACAGAATTATTTGATGGATGTTGAAATTTGTTCATATGAGTACTGGCACTCCCCGCGCCTGGTAAAGTTCCCTTGCGGGCGGAGACACCTGGCTTTTGCTCGTGAGTGTCTGTGCCTGTAACGCGCCACTAAGAGGCACTCTGGCGTCCAGCGAGCATTCTGTTTGGTGTTTTGGAGCATCCTGAGAGTACCGATCTCTCGTCCTTGTGCGTGGAAGGCACTCGCTCCACCATTGAGCTAAGGATGCATTGAAGTTTGTTGGTGCTATTCGTCAGCAAGTGGGATTCGAACCCACGGCGCCTCGTCTGCAGGCTGCAGCGCCAGACTCAGCACTTATCTGCGTCACCGTTAAACCAGCTCCGGCATTGCCGATACCAGCACCAACATGAACGACCACTGTTTGTTTGCAACGGGCATTCATGTTGCTGTTAGTGAACTTATTTGCAACTATTGTTTGCAAATTATCATACAAAGTAAAATTAATGTGCCACTACAATAACGTGAGCACGCGCGTGTCTGCTCATCACTTTAGTTTAAACATACTTTGAGAGAACAATATGGGCAAATTCAAGGCAGGAGCAGTAGTAAAACTGAATACAGGGAACGGGCCAATAATGAGCGTTCAGGGACCGGTGTCGGCTAATAGCGCATCTCTAAATTGCAAATGGTTTTTTGAAAATAAAGTATTGCATGATATTTTCCATGAAGACTCCCTTGTTGAGGCAAGTCCAGAAGATAAAGCTTCGCTTAAAGTCAGTTTCGTCAGCGGATCAGAGGATGAACCCCCGGCCCAAAAATGAGCCGATTTCAACAAAAAAGCCCTGAGTCTTTAAACTCTGGGCTTTTTATAAAACCTGCCCGGACTCTTATGAAAAGTGGACAGGGCTGGGCTCCCAGCGGTCGAGCGCGAAAGGGCATACGGCTTTGGCAAGAACTACACTCGTCCTTATCGAGCTTCACCAGCAATGCAGGTCGTAACAACCTACAATATTGCACCAGCTAACTAAAACAAGACAACGACCCCTTCACTTATAGCAAAAGCCCCGAATCTCGCGACCGGGGCTTTTTGGAAACACTTATTACGTGTATATGAAACGCATGATATATGGGAATGAATTTCCCAGTCAAGCAAAAATCAGAGATTTGTCCACTGATTCTTTGCTTAAACCAAATATTTAGACCGCACCTTCTGTTTCCAGTTTGTTGTAGAGTGCTTTAGCGCAATTGAGCGCCATATCGGCTACATGCTCAGCATTGTATTTTTTGTCTGCCGCCAAACTTCCGGCAACGATACCGACTAAAATTTTTGGGGTATGTTCATGCAAAAACTGTTGATACTCGCTCATATCAAATCCTTGTTGTAAAAAGACCAGCGTTTATAAATAGTCGTCTCTTAGAAAAGTCTCAAAACATAAGTCGGTGCGTATGGTTTTGAGATTCCATTATCAATAATACCAAACATTACGGCTAAGAATTTTATTGCCTGTAATTTTGTACAATACATTTTGCTAGGTTTCATTGCTCAAACATTGGTTGCAGTGCATCGTCAATTACACGCTGAGCTTCCGTATCGACTTTTTTTAACCAAACCCATATCTGGTCTTTTTGTCGATATAGCGTTGTCTTAGGCACCTGAAAACGTTCAGCAACTACGGGAATAGAAATACCCTTTTCATAAAAGGCTCGGACAATTGCCTCGCGAACCTTACGAACAGATACTCCAGAAAAATTGGCCAACGATAACTCCATCAGGTTCATCACAGCTTCAGCGTACAGCTCGCCCATCGCTTCGGCACCACAGCATTGGCAATCTCGACTTTTTGGGGCGTACCGAGCCGTGATACAGCACTTGTGCACAGACGAAAGCCGGTTGACATGCGCAAGAATCAGTCCGGCCTGGCCAGCGCCGTCGACCGAGACTAGGCCCTTGCCGCTGCCCGAGCCTTTCAAGGCCAACTTGGACATTGGCGAAAGCGCATACTGCTGGCTAGAATAGTTGAAAGCAAATGTCAATGCTTCGTGCGTATTGTTAAAAAGTGCTGTCATTCCCGCTCCTTATAATTTGTACATTTCTTACCGTGCCGCCTGCCCTTGGCACAAATCTTGATTTTTATATCGAAAACGCGTTCTGTCTTTTCAAACACGCAGCCCTTGCAAGTCCGCTCTTCACGCTCGATGATGATGTCCAGCGGGTCCCTGGAATACTCTCTTTGCCTGGTCACCTGGCCTCCCGCAGTTTCTCTGCAGCTTCTTGAATTTGGGTGTCCCGGATCAGTTCGCGAGCATAGCCCAGGGTCATCGTCATCGATGCCCGCCGCATCCGGTCAAAGCATGCCCTGACCTCTTGGGTGTCGCTGGCAAAGATTGGCATGTCAACTTCCAGCTTCTTGGCCAGTTGACGCAAAGGACCCAAACCGATCTTGATACCTGATCGCTTTTCGTGGATTTCATAGGCATCAACTACGCCCATAATTGCCACCGAACTGTCATACCAGTGACCGTCTACCACGTCCTTAAAAATAGCTATCCCGTTGCTGGCAACATCCTTGGTACCGTCGCGCTCAAGCTGGTCCACAATCGCCAGCAGCGGATCAAAAACGGCGTTCAAACGCCAGGGCTGGGTTTTTATCAGGCACTTGGTCGGGTCACGCGGAACATGCCGCTTCTTGTCGCGTCTCTTTTTAGTTGCCACAGTCAAGTCCTTTCTGTTTGTTCTTTTGGTGCCACTCGTCACGCTTTTCAATCACATCTTGGGCGGCGGTTACGAACCGTTCGCAGCTTTGGCCCAGTGCGACGAAGCGACCGGCAACCTTATCTTTGGCGCATCGCCCAAGACCGACCTTTGCATGCTCCGGATGCCGTTGTAGATTGAGGTGGGTGCAGTGCAGGCATGTCATGCGGCCAACCTCTTCGGCAACGGTGCAGAGAGCGAATCACTGGCTGACTGCATGGCAATCAACGGTTTATCAGTGCCGCCGAGATACACTTGCTTTGCCACTCCGGCATCGCCGATAAAGATCGGCTCTTGCCCTATGTGACCAGAATGATTGTTTTGCGCATTGGCAATGCCAATCAGCAGTGGTGGGTATTCCGGACGTTCGGCACGAATGCGGTACCCGCGATAACGGTTCTCGAATTCCTTTGCCACGAACGGCCACTCGTCTTCTGTTTTTGAGCCCAGGCCGATCCAGCCACCCATATCGACGATTACGCGATGAATGGTCGCATCATCGAAAGCCACATCGCGGTACGTACCGACCTTGCGGATAGCGCCATCAACCTTGGACCAGGCAAGCGACGCCTGATCCTGCGTGCGTCCTTGCAAAACCCGCGTAGCATCAGCAATCTTTGGCATGTACTGCCCCGTGTCTGGATTCTGCGTGTGTTCCCAGAGTGCCTTTTCGACTGCAGCAAAGTCGTATTGCTTCAGTCCTTCCCAGTACAGACCAATAGTTCCAGTGGAAAGCGTTCTACCGTAGTAGTCTGCAATGCCCGTCAACAGTATCAAAAACTTTGTTTTTTCTTCATTTTTCATTCGATTCATCCAACCAACGTTGAGCGGCTGCTGCCGTGGCCATACCGTGCGATCCTAAACTCGCCCCCTGGGGCGAAGCCTGAGACTTGGGTTTGAGCCAATCAGCATTGATCCCGCACCAGCTACGCTCAGCGCAGATCAGCACCGCATCGGCGATAGTTAGTCCGGCACTGGTTGCCTCGCGAACAAACCCGGCAAGGGCAGTTTCTGTATTGGCCCCGTTTTTTTTCTTTCTGACCGCCATCCAATCCTTCACCGCTTTCTGATCAGCGCCCAATTCCAATAACGATTTTGCAAAATTGAATTTAGGCGCTTGCGCCGTATTGTTTTTAATTGGTTCCTGGTTATTGGTTATTGGTTCTTGGTTATTGGTTAGTTGACGTTCGTTGAGCATCTGTTCAACGTCCGTTGAACGTCCGTTGAGCGTCTGTTGATAAGATGAAGCCTTTTTTGTTGCTCGACTCGCAGCAGACGCCTTACCAGCAACCGAGGCTTGCTCCCCTTTTTTATGGAAGGCGTGAATTTCTGCATCGCATCGAAAATGCCTGTACCCTTCTAAGGTTTTTTCGAACTTGTATTTCAACAGACGTTCAACGGTCGTTCGCTCTTGTTGATCGGTCGTTCCAAGTATGTAGAACAGCTCGTCATGGTCCAGTGGTAGTGGTTTTTCGGTGTCGTAATACACGTCAACCATGTCACGATAGAGCCAGCGTTCCAGCCGACTCATGTTGATCGTGCCAGCGCGAAAATCACCTATGTGATGACTGTAATAGTTCATCCCGGTCAGAACCTTTCCAATTTCCAACCGCCGCCATTTTTCTTAGGCTGCTGTGTCACGGCAATGAACTGCAATGGATACATATCTGCGGCAATCTTTATTTTCGCTCTGGCGTCATCAAGCCAGAAGCCTTTAACCTCATGTGCTTCAAATTCGCCTGTAGCCAACATGACCGCAAAATCAGGTGTATAGAATGTGTTGTCTGCCAATCTAAATTTAATACCTTCGAATTTGAACCAAGCCACCTCGCCAGCCTGTTTGCGCGCCTCCAAGGTCAGCGCGTAGGAGGATTCAGTCTTGTTCATTGCGCCGGTCTTCATACGGCCCAAGGCCTGCAATTTTTTATTCATCATGGAGTAGCTCCATCCTTCTTAAAATTCGGTGCGTGTGCGCCACGCCTTCTTTAAACTGTGCAATCATCAGTTCGTAACTGAAGCCCTTTGGCCTGGGCGTACGACCATCCAGTAAGTCATGGCAGGCAGAACAGCCAAATGCCGCGGCGGTGTCAGGTGCCTTTAAGCCCATGCCTTTACCGTCCTCCAGCAGGTTGGAATGACACAAAGCAGTCGTTTCGATGTTGTAATTGCAGACCGGGAATCTCAGTGTGCATTCTTGGTTACGTGCAGCTTTGCGTATTGGCGTCATGCGCGGGCGACTGGATTTCATGCGCTTAGTGCTGCGTTTCATCCGCTTTTGAGATGGTTTTATGCAAGATCGCTTCATTCACATAACCCCTCAACCCATTTGCGAACAATGGCGATTTCTCTAGAGGTGAAGTAGCTTACATTTCGCTCAATCCACCGGATGATGCTGTCGCAGGCACGCCGCAAAGCGTCCATCCGAGTTAATGCAAACTCGCCAGTTTTGAAATCAATTTCATTTGGCATGTAAGCAACGCCACCATTGGAAAACATAACTGAAATACCCCAGCAAAACCCGAATGGTGCGTTGGCGATCCTTATTTCAGCCGATGGCCGATGATTCTTGTTCGAAAGACTGAGCTTTTCACAATCGAGATATACTCCAGCATCGTTTGTAACGGCATAGCTATCGAATGCAAGTGCAAGCTGACCAGGCGATGTGGTTATCGAGCGACGACTCATACTCATCCCTCAAACCGCGTTAATATGGCTTCCACGCCCAGTTCGGCATCCAGCGCAGTGGCATGAGGCCAAAGGTACTTTTGCGCGTGTGGCGTGCGCAAAAACTCATAAACGCCATCGCAATAAATCTGGAAATCGCCCTCGTCGCATTTTGCGTAGCTGATGGATTTCGGTACCGGGAACACACCACCCTTGGGGCCACTACACCAGAATACCCAGCCAGAGCCGACCTTCAACCACAGTCGGAAAGCCTCGCGGTCCTTGAATCGCTCCTGATTCTTGAAGATTTCGCCTTCCATTTTCATCTGCTTGCGGTGAACGGGGCCCAAGCGCGGCAAAAGCGTGATGATGGAGAACATCTCACCAGAGCCAAGGCGAAGAACGCCATTCCAGAATCTACGCCAAGCCTTCTTGTCCTCGTCAGCATGGCCATCGATCAAGCCAAAAAGATGATTTCGCAGGACTGACTTTTGATCTTCTGTCAGCGCCTGGTCAGACTGTTTTGTCAGTACGATGTCGGTCATAATTCGGCCTCCGAAAACAATCTCGGCTGCACAGCGCCGTTCTGATAGACGACATCCATGACGGTTGTAGCCAGCGGCTCATCGCCATCCCAACCATCCGGCCAGGTCTGCAATTCAATCAATTCGCGAATGCGGGCTTCTTCCTCGGCATTGATCAAGTCAACCAGCGGGCGACCATTAATGGCCGCTGCCGCATTGATTTCAGCCTGAATGCCAAGAATGCGATCAAGCGCCATCAGTCTGGCTTCGAATGTCAGTGGCCCTTTCCTTTGTGGGTTTTTGCCAATGGAGCCGTCCTTGAGGCGTTCAATACCAGCCTTGCGCAACCGATACTGATCTTCTCGGAGCTCACGCCACAATCGCTTAATCCCTTTGAGGGGGGCTAAGTAGGCCCATTGTGGGTTTAAAAGGATGTTATCCAAGGCAGTATCAGTATCCACCAGCGGGCAACCTGTGCAGCCGGTGCGGGCATTAATCTCCTCAGCCTCGTCACCGCCGTATGCATCGGCAATGGCCCGCGTACTCCAGTCCCCGAACTCGGCAGCCGGTGCCCAGTGTTTCAGCCACTCCCAGACGTGGCAGACCCGCCAATGCAGCAATGGCGCCAGCGTAGCAATACGACCGCGCAAGCCTTTTGCATTCGGTAGTACTTCTTGGTACCAGCCTTGACCACACTCGGCACCGTCTTTCCCGCAGCTCATTTCGATGCGCTGATCACGTATGGCGCTTTCACCCTGGCGCACGCCGGTGATCATCAGAATGCCGCCTTGCAGCTGGTCGAGCTGCGCCTCCAAGGCATGCTGCATGGGGTCTATCTTGATTTGCCTGGTGCACCAACGCAGCGTATTGTTATTTGGCGGTGGAACGCCACGGCCAAGGATGTACACCATAAACCGCTTGTCCATAGGAGCCATGACGATCTCAACTGCAATTCCGCGATTGCGCAGCTCATCCATGATCTGGTGTGCAGCGGCCGCCAGCGGAATAAGCTCTTGGCGCGTGTCTGCATAGAAAACCGTAAGTGTCTTTGGTTTGGCAATCTTGCCGGTGTCAATGAGCCAAATAATGAGCGTAAGGGTTGCGCTCGAGTCTTTGCCACCGGACCAGGCAATTCCCCAATGATCATGCTGCGGGCCATAGGCCTGCATAGAGCGGATGGTCAAATCAATTGAGTCAGTCATTTGCAGGCGCTTGGCACCGGCTGCAAACAAGTCCACTTGGTTAATCATGTAAGAGCCTCCTCGGTGGAAACAGGATCAACCGCATCACGAATCGTGACAGCAGCCTTCGTCAATTGCTCTGCCAAGTTGATCAAATGCCCATAGGCACCTTTGTTGTACCAGCCATTCAGAGATTCAAGTTTGCGCGCAAGCGCTATCATCTCCACTGATGGCCCGGTATATCGATCGAATTCAATACCCGTCTCTTGAGCGAATTTCTGTATCTGCTCTTCGCGTTCGCGATATCGACGAGTAACGCTCGCCACTTCAGATGCCACGCGTTTATCAATGTCATCCCGTGCGGCCTGAACGGCATGGCGCAGTTTGCGTTCTGCTATCTTGTCGATCTGCTCGTGAGCGCGCCGCATAAGTGATGCAAAGAATTCTCTTGTAACTGGAATCGGCTGGAGTTTTGGTGCCTTCACAACCTGGACAATCCCAGTTTCGCGCAGTTCAAGCAATCCCCACGACGGTGGCAGTTCGCCATCTTTGACGATGCCTTTCGGTGCCAGAATCCACCAAAAATCGCAGAATCGAAAGACATCTTCCGCTTTCTCTGGTTGTTTCAGCTCGCGAAGCCAGTCAGACCGACTTACCTTGATTTCAAATCCATGGATGGCGTGGCCACGACTACTCCAGAGATTGATCGCTACTGCATCCGCGTAACGGGTACCGCCACCGGTGGCTGGCGCGACCTCTTCCATCAACGCCCATTCTGGCGCAGGGTAACGTTTATGGAGCATTTGACGGGCGTGCGCGGTGTTGAGCACAACTGGCGCCGTTGGTGCTTCGGCATTGAGTAGGTCAGCTTGTGTCATGCTGCCACCTCAAGCTCTTCGAAGTCGAACAACGACGGCATACTGATTTCACGTTCTGCTGCCTTGCAATACGCCGCGCCGTCTAGGAAGTACTGGCCGCTCAATTCAATGCCGTAACCCTTACGGCCTTTCATTATCGCGCGGTAAGGCACTGTCATCAGACCGCCAAACGGGTCCAGGACGATATCGCCTTTGTTTGACCATTGTTCTATTGCGCGATCAACCAAATCGAACTGAAGAGGACAGAGATGCATTTCCTTGCCCTTCGCTGACTGAGCGCTGTTCAGCGTCAGCATACGCGTCACATCAGACCAGACCTCGCTGGACCAGGACTGCGGCTGCTGCAGCATGAAAGTCACCGGCAACTTGCCTTCAGCATCCAGGGTCTCACCGATTTTGACGTGATGCTCGAAGTTATAGACTGTGGTCAGGCTGTTTGCCTTGAACGCCTTGAAAATCTGATCATGTGGCAAAGACTGCAGCTCTTCCGGCGCCAGCAAACGGTCACCAGACGATCTGGTGAAACCATGGGCGTCAATCTGCCAGCGTGAGCGGCTGTAGCCTTCCTTTGACTTCACGACCGGTTCATCCGCGTAACTGTTACTTGTGTCAGTTGGTGGCTTCCGGAAAATCAGCAAGTACTCTGGCATGCCGCAGCTCATCTTTGAACCGTCCTTGCACTGTTCAGACCAGCCCAGGCGGTAGGTCTGATTGTTTTCGCGTACCACATCGGTGACGATGGTTTTCATGCCCATATAGGAGAAACCATGCTTTGTGTAATGCTCAATACAGCGTGCGTGAAATGGATAGACGGTCTGAAATCCCAGGCCAGTGAGCCCACCAGGCACAATCCTGTCTTTAACGTGGATGGCTGCTAGCCGACCTGGCTTCAGCACGCGTAACAGATTTGGCGTCAAGAAGTCCATTTGCTTGAAAAAGTGCTCGTTATTGTCTGTGTGTCCGAAGTCGGCGTAATTGGGGCTGTACTCGTATTGTGTAGAAAACGGAATGGACGTAACGATCAGGCCGACACTGTTTTCATCCATACGAGCCGTTTCCAGGACGCTGTCGCTGTTCACGCAGGTATAGTTATCACCAGTAACCTCGATACGCTCTACACCCATGGCGCGGGTCAAGGCCTCGGCCATGGCATCTTCAGACAAGCCATATTCTTTGATTAGTTCTGACATCTTTGCCACCGTTTCATTATGTTGTTTCCACTTGCGTTCCAACTGCCGGCGCACTTCCCGCTCGGCTTCTGTGTAGATCAGGTCTATTCGGACGGTCTTCGTCTGCAGGAACCGTTGGATGCGGTGAATGGCCTGGATCATGTCTTTGAACTTGAAGCCAATGCCCAGGAAGATCGCCCAGGAGCAGTGCCGTTGGAAGTTGCAGCCACTGCCAGCGATCACCGGCTTGGCCGCCAGCTCTTGAATCTTGCCGTCCGAGAATTCAATAATCGCGGTCTCGCGCTCGTCCAGATCCTGATTGCCGAACACGCTGACAGAGGTAGGAATAGCCTTTTCTATCGCATAGCGCTCGGACTCCAGGTCATGCCACAGTAGCCTGTGTGCATCCGGATCTTCGGCCCGTAGCTGCATCATCTTTTCGATTCGGGCCGTCAAGGACTCACGTTTTTCGCGCGCGGAATCGACAACCCCAATGGCTTGGTTCTTGAACATGCGCGCCTGACCAGACATTTCATGACCGGCATTTGAATGATTTGCTGGGATTTCATGCCAGCGGATATCCATGGCGGGAAGTGAATAGCCTTCGTCTGAAAAACCCAGATCAGATGGGCGCTGTACAAAGAGGCCCCAGGATGCGACCCACATCCAAAACTCGCGCTCTTTGTGCGCGTGAATGGTCAGTTGATCGGCTTTTTCGCTGTTGCGCTTGAAGAAGCGTGTCTTGGCAGCTGAGACATCCATCACGCCCAGGAATGCTGAGTAAGCCAGCAGTTCGATGTATTCGTTCGGGCTTGGCGTGGCCGTGGCAACAAACCTATATGGCACACCACCGGAACGCACCCGGCTATCCATGGTCTTGCGATCGCCAGCGAATATGGCCATGAATTCCCGAAAAGTCTTTGTGCCTCCAAACCCGCGCAGGCAGTCTGCCTCGTCCAGGCAGGCAACGCTGAACAGTTGCGGGTCAAGCTTACCGTCGCGGACTGTCTCGTAGTTGGTTAGATAGATGCCGTCGGGATCTGTCGCCTCGTCGATACGGCGAATGAATGTGACCATGATGCCCAGCATGGCAGCATCACGCATAAACTCCTGGCGCACGCCCAGCGGGAGAACGATCAAGGCCATGCCACCCACATGCTGGCGCACGATTCTGACGATCTCCAGCTCCATGACGGTCTTGCCCAAACCAAAGGCGGCAAAGATCGCCCTGCGACCACCTCGAACCGCCCAGCGCACGATTGCGCGCTGGTGCGGTTTCAAGATTGGATTGATTTCAGAATCGGCAACGTCAAAACCATAAGATTCGGCCTTGACGACCTTTTGTTGCAGGAATTTATGATAGTCAGTTAAAATATTTTCAGTCATTTAACGAAACCCTATTTTTATTGAATGATCAGAAGCCTGGGCAGTTACAGCTGCCTGGGCTTTGCTTTTTGTATTGGCGGGTCTGACGTTGAAGTAAGTGATGTACTGGACGACGTCACGTATTGTGCTTACGCCGACGTTGAATTTTTTGGCGAAGTGCCCATATCCACGCACATAAGCAAGGTATTGACCGCGGATTTCTTGCACTTGTGCCGGCGTAAGAATTCGACGGCGAGTCATGACCCACCTCTGCACTGTTTGCAGAATTTGAAGACGGGCTCATTCTTTGCGTTGCAAAACTGACGAATTGAACGCCATTGGCCGCTGCCATTGCGGCAGCGACTTCCTTTACAGAACCGGCGGGCAGTTACCGTATTGATAGGCGATTTTGATTGATTGCGGATGTGTTGCTCATCCGTTTTTGCGGGGGATTGATACATCATCATTTCCCCTTGAAGAAGTCGCGAACTGCACGCAGGCGGCGAATGACCAGGATCTTTGTCCAGATCAATTCAAGCCGCAAGCGCTCAAGAAAAGTTGGTCCGGTCATGGTTCCGCCTTTACCAACGTATCAATTGCTTCACGCAGGTGACGTGTAGCGACAACCAGTCGGCTATTGCATTCCTCTGCTCTGGCCGTGCCACGCGCACCGCTTTTTTCTTTATCTGCTTCTCGCCAGTTTTTTGCCATTACAAGCACCCTTTCTTTTTTCTGGTCTATTTTTTCGATCATTGCTTTCTTTCGTATGTCCCATCGTTACTCGGCCTTTTTGTCAAAGACGCATGTTCCGATTTGGAAACATGGCCTTGTTCAGTGCCAAACTTGGTCTTTCAGTACGACGGCGCGTTCGAATAAGATTCGCACTACTCACCCACTTGTTTGCCAGGGTGCGCAACATGCGGGATTGAGGCACGTCAGACGCTTTACATTGATTTTGAAAGCTCAAGTATTCGTCAGCGTTCAGCAGGGTTTTTACGACAATGGTTCGCGAGTTCATAGTTTTTCCTAGTGTTAGTGTTTCAGGTGGGGTGATAAAAGACGGTCAAGCAACGGAGAGTCACATTGGATTGATCTCCATCAGTTCTGGTCAGTTGTAGGGCGGGTCAACAGTTGATCCGTTGTGACCTCATCTGGGAATTTTTCGGCAATGAGCTTCGAATAACTGGTTTCGCCAGTCCATTCAGTGCGTGGGAATCTCTTGTTTGCAACCCATTTTTGGATTGCTTGTGGTGACAAACTTAGAAAGTCTGCCAGCGCTGTTTGGCTGCCGAAAAGTCGAACGGCCTTGTCTATACCGTGTTCCATGTTATTGCCCTAAGTTCATTACAACCGCAGGTTACAACAAAAACACAATAACTACAACTTTAAATTGCAGTGACAGAATCAACCAATGGTTGTAAAGTGGTTTTCATGAATACAATTGCATCTAGGCTTGCTCATTTTTTAGAGCTGAAGAATGGCGGGAACCAGTCCGATCTGGCTCGCTTTTGCGGAGTCTCGCCCCAAGCGGTTCAAAAGTGGATATCTGGTGACAGCGAACCACGGGGGAAAAATCTTGCAAAAATTGCTGATTTTTTTAATGTGGCTCCTGCATTACTGCAATATGGTGACGACTACCTTAAAGAACTCAGCGCTGAATCAATGAAGATTAGCCCGCAGTTGGCAGGTAGAATTTCTGACGTTCCGGTTCATGTTGGAAGTGAGTCGGATCAGGATCTTCGAGAGTCACGGAACGTGCTCTCTTCGGAAGATGCTCAGACCGTCGAAATTAAAAGGGTGAAATTAAAGTTGTCTGCCGGCATAAATAAAATACAAATCGAACACTGTATCGAAATCGGTGAGCCTGTTTCATATACAAAGGAGTGGTTGCAACGTCGAGGACTATTCGCTGAGGATCTTCTTGCCTTGGAAGTTACCGGAGAAAGCATGAGCCCAGGGATGCAGTCTGGGGACGTTGTTGTCATAAACATGTCGGAGAAAATACCAAAGCACAACAAGATATTTGCTGTTAACTTCGATGGCCAAGCTGTAATCAAGAGGATGATGTTTAAGAATAAAAACTGGTTTCTTTATTCAGACAATCCTGACCAGGAGCAATATTCTCCACACCACTGCAAGAGTGGCGAATGCATACCAATTGGTCTCGTTGTCGATTTGCGCAGGGAATTTTGATTGGTGCTTAGCTCATGAAGAATAAGACAATTGCGTTGACTGTTGCTTCAGTGAGCGTAGTGGCAGCAGCAGTTCTTTTCGTAAAATATGATGAATGGATTGTAATTCCAAAGTATCGAGCAGTTATCAGCGCGGACCTCAAAGACCCGGACAGCACGCAGTTTCGCAATGAAAAGCTCATCCCTGGGGGATGGCTATGTGGCGAATTAAATTCCCAAAATGGCTTGGGCTCCTTTGTAGGCTTCAAGAAGTATGTTGTCAGCACGAACGGAGAAGCATATCTTGAAGACCAAGGGTATGTCGGCAAAAAAGAGCTTTCGACTGAAAAAATCGTCGCCGGCCTAGATGAGAAAGTAAAATTTCTCAAAGAGATGAATAGCCTGAATGCGTCAACTGGCCTGGCCCTGAAAATCTCTGACTCCGAGATCGAAGCTGCAGTAAATCAACGGAAGTTCAAAAAGTTATGGGCAGATATCTGCGGCACTTAATCAGCATTGGCTTGATATTTCTATCTTGCACAACGATTGTAGAAGCTAAGATACCCCGCTCGAAAGCAGCAGTCGCAGAGTTCAAGAGGCAAAACCCCTGCCCGTCGACCGGCCTGCGCAAGGGAAAGTGCCCAGGCTACCAGGTTGATCATGTTGCACCGTTGAAATGTGCTGGTGCAGACAGACCACAGAACATGCAGTGGCTTAGCGTCACTGACCATAAAGAGAAAACTAAGCGGGAAGCTAAGTGGTGCAAAAACAACCCATAAAAATATAGTAAAACTTAGTCAAGAAATTTGAGTAATATCTTGTAACGACAATTTTTGAACTTTTTGATCAAATTTGATCAAATCTATACCTAGCGTGATATATTGAACGCATTATTTGTAGATGAATCCGCTAAGGCTGACTTGCTTAAGATAGCGGAAGTTTTTGGTCAGGGGGACGCTGATTATCTAGATGCTTTTATTGAGCAGGTTAGCTCGTCCGAAGAGGCAAAGTGGAAACTGACCGATTGGATTGGCGAGCATCGCCCCCCTCCGATAAATATCAAAGCAATTCAATGTTTCCAAAGAGATGGGATCAATGTTTATCGGTTCAGACCATTAGTAAGAACCATTTATGAGTACCGGATTATCTACGCTTTTGATAGTGAATACAAAGATTATTATGTACTAGCAATTGTCAGAAAGCCGCCAGAAGACCCCATACAACGAAAAAATTACGATTATTACAATTATGAGCAAGACCATGCTACTTCGCTGCGAATCCGTGCCGACTACGAGGAACTTGGTATTCCAAAGTACTAATAATATCCCTCAAACATCGACATCAGAGATGCCCTTTATTTCGGCGATTGTTCATCCCAAACCATATGTTTCGCCGAGAACAAGAAAAAAATCTCATCAGGCAGAAGTTCATTTTAAGGAGCTTATTGATACTTCGTACAGGAAGAGGATGGAAGCTGCAAGAAAATTACTTGCGGACGATTTATTGGAAATTGAATCTGAGTCGTTGGCAACACTGCGACTAAAAAAAGGTTTATCCCAATCTCAGCTTGCAATGAAATTAAACACGAGTCAATCCCACATTGCGAAAATAGAAGCGGGCAATCTCGACCTGAAGTGGGGAACTGTGACAAAGCTGGCTGATGTTTTAGGTGTCACACTTGATCAAATTAGGCCGTTCATAAAAATTGCACCAAAAACTGAACCATCCACTGGACACAACGCATTCAATCAATTATGACTAGTTATGCAATAACTCACTTTTGTGACGATATCCGCCATGAAATTGGCAACAAATTTTCGTTGATGGGTATTTACGGGAATGACTTATATTTAACTGAGATGCCGTTAGTGTTACCGAAAATTTGTGCTTCAATTGTTTTTGGAGCTCCAATCGACTCCCCCCCGAAAACCGTTGCGATCAGAATAATGTGGGAAGACAATGTGGTTTCTGAAACAATCCCTTCAGAGGAATGGCTTCAGCAAAGTTACAGTGCATCTGCTGCAATCAAAGAAAAAACAAATGCGGATGTAAGTTCAGCGTTACTTTGTATCAACATGGTGGTTTCGCCACTCGTGGTCGAGAAAGAAGGATTGCTGCAAACAGTAGTTGTCGCAGATGGGGCTGAAATCTCTGCCGGAAAACTTTGGATTAGAGTCGCTCCGGCAACTTAATATATTCACGGCAATAAAAACCGACTTCGGCCGCTTTTTATTGTCTATTGCCAGCGGTGACTAGGATTGACAAAGCATACAGCCACCCCCACTCCTGCGGCCGTGCAGGCCGGCCCTTCCCTCTCGTATCTATCGACTAGGTAGACTGATCCCAGTACCATAGCTACCGGCACTATCACAACCAAAACCGCGCCAATCAATTTCTTTAAAACTTCCATTTGATCCTCTCTAGACGTCCTGGCACCACTGCCAGCGCACATCAATTATCCTTCACCACCTGGACAAAACAGCATCGAATAAACAGCCGTTTTTGGGCTATTTAGTTACAACTTAAAATTTAATTTTATTTTTTTTCGACATTTCTACAACTTTCAGTTGCAATATGTTTTATTGTAACTTATAGTTGTAATCATTCGAAGCAAACAAGCAAATCAGGAGCAACGATGAATATACAGACACCCTTCAACTTGCCAGTCGGCCAGTTCGCGCAACCATCGATGGAAACGAAAGCGCTTGTCATCAACGGCCAAAACCTGGTGGACGCATTTGCTGATTGCGACTTGGAACAGTGCGACAAGCTGGCCGCAATGTTGGATCAAGGACGTTACGAATCCTTTGGTCGCGCCATGTTCAATCTGATGCGCGACTGGTCAGAACAAGGCAACTAAAAGGAGCTATGAAATGCACTCAACGAACTTACAAGTTTTGGGCAATTGCCTTTTTAACCCAACAAACAGCCAATGCATGGGCATTGCTTACGGTTGGGCAGAGCCAGCCAAATACGATGCAAATGGCCTGATCTCGAATCCTGAAGCGTTGCAACCTTCACCTGAAGCAGTCTCAAACGCAAAGCTGTGGGCAGCCGCACCAGCCTTGCTGGAGTTCTACAAGGCAGCAACCAGTATGAGCAACACGATCGGCCACGAAAATGCAACTGCCGAGGATGAGAACAAAGCAGAGGCTCGTTATGACGCAGCTCTCAAGGCGGCTACAGCAGCACTCAAATAGTAAAACAGGTGATCAGCATGAAGGCTTACGGGATGTCCCCAAAAGATCACAAAAATTGCTCACACGGCTGCTGCGCGGGCAATTACGTGAAATTGTCAGGCTGTGATAGCAGAGGCATCAAGCACAGAAGGAAAACGGCAAGGCAACGGCAGAAAAGAGAAGTTGCACAACGCTTGTCGGAAATATAAGCGGCAATAAAACAAAACCGGCTTCACCCGCCTTAGCCAGCGGAGCTCCTGATGTACGAGGCCGGTTCTGTTTTGAGCTTGTCTCGCCTACAGGGTGACTCTCACCCACCCTGCCGCCTTCCGTGGTCGATAAATCGGACTGGACGTTCTCGCCAGCGAAGTTTTAAAGGAGAGCCAACAGGAGAGCCGACAGGCTGCATTTGGTCGAGCAAAGATGCAGAGCCAAAGCCGTACATACGGCACCGCACATAGTTTGACGGATCCCCTGTTGGTAAATGAAAGACCCAAGCGTGAAGTGCACAAATTGCCGGGTGGTGCCGGTTGCCGCAAACAGAAGCGCCCTTGGTGATTGTTCACCAACACCCAATTTAACCAGGAGATCAGCAGCATGAATACAGCAGATCAGTTTCAAGTAGTGGCGCACACGCCGGGACCGTGGGAAGCGATAGATAGATTGGTTCGCTCTCCTATGGTTCAGCCAGAGGGCTCAGGGAGACTTCGCGGCGCAATGCTGGCCGAATGCTTTGATGGCTTCGGAGTGCGATTTGGCAGTGAAACTTACGCCAACGCAAAACTGATCGCTGCTGCGCCTGAACTGCTTGCCGCACTGCAAGAACTGATCAACGAAGCCCAGCCACTCGGCATTGATCGCGTAACCTACAAAGCTGCCGTCGCTGCAATTGACAAGGCCACAGGAGCGCCGAAATGAGAGCCGTTCAAATTTACAAGCATGAGCAAGTCCAAGACTCAGAAACGAAGAAATGGACAAATGTAATCAGTCCCGATTGTCTCGCCGTTTCTCATGGATTTGGCGTTGACTTCGAAGAATTTGAAACTGGTGCCGTCAGTTACTCAACTGTAATTTGTGAGCTTTCCGACGGGAGCATAAGAAACGTCCCGGTGCAGTTGGTCAAGTTTATCACTCCGATGGTGCCAACATGACCCGCGCACGCCCTCTTCGCGCATTCCGCCACTGGCGCAGGGCCGGCTTCAGTATCAGGAACGCGCTCTACCTGACAGTGAAATGGGGTTGCCCAGCATGGTACTGATCAAGAACATCCTCTTTTACAGGAGCTTTGGGTATAGCTGGCGGACAGCTTGGCGCAAGGCACGCAATACGATTTAAACGATTTTCATATTATCTGGAGCAACAAATGTCTGATGTGATTGAAATGCAGCGCCGTGAAACTGCTGGCCTAGTAGCTGGTGAAGTGCATCGCTTTTCTCTCGCCGAAATCCGCGAGCGGGTGGTCCTAGTTCAAGAAGTGATGCGCGGCATCATGAAGAAGGACACGCACTATGGAACGATTCCTGGCACACCTAAGCCAACGCTTTACAAGCCAGGCGCTGAAGTCCTCTGCGTGACATTTCGCATTGCTCAGGAATATCAAATCGTTGATCTGAGTACCGACCTGATTGCCAGGTTCCGGGTGACTTGCGTTGGCAAGCATCAAGTTTCAAGCCTTGTTTTGGGCGAAGGCGTAGGCGAATGCTCATCAGGCGAAGAAAAATACAAGTGGCGCGCTGCTGTGAACACTGAAGAATACAACTACGTTCCCGAATCCATGCGCCGTTTGAAATTCTACAGAAATGGAAGTAAAGCATCCCAAATTCGGACGGAGGCTGCTGATTTGTCAAATACGATCCTGAAAATGGCCTGCAAGCGTGCAATGATCGCTATGACGCTCAACGTTACCGCTGCGTCTGACATCTTCACTCAGGATATTGAAGACTTGCCTGAAGAGTTGCGCACTCAAGAGCCTGGTGAGCCACTAATCTCAGAGCTGGCTCACAAATGGGTAGCTGAAGCAAATGCTGCCAGCACAGCAGAAGCGCTCGCAGAAATTTGGAAAGCAGGCGTCAAGGCAATCAATGACGCAAAAGATGTGTCTGCCTCAACCGTGTTTAAAGATGCAGTCACTGCACGTGGCGCCGTATTGAAGGCTGCAACAAAAGCTGCATCCACTCAAAAAACTGTTGACCAGCCAATTGAAAAACCCGCCCTGCCCGAGGGCATGGATGGCCTGATCGCGGACATTGAAGCTGCTGCAGATGGCGGCACTGACGCATTCGAACAAGCTTGGGGCACATTGTCCAAAGCTACGCAGGAAATGCTGGCAGCCTACAAGGATGACTTCGTGGCGCGCGCAGCAAAGGTTGGTCCATGAGCGCACAACAAAAGACCGAAGCATGGCTGATGGAGCGCCTTGGTCATATAACAGGCTCTCGCTTTCATGAAGCCACTGTACGCGATCGCACTGGAAAGAAATATTTACTTTCGCGCGAGACAGTCATTACTGAAGTAACACTGGAGCTGATCACCGGCAAGCCAGGGCCAATGTGGACAAGCAAGGCGACGACTTGGGGCAACGTGCACGAGCCGTATGCGCGCATGGCGTATGAAGCAGCGACTGGGGTCATGTGTGAGGAAGTCGGTTTCATTACACATCCACAGCACTTTCAAATTGGCGTGTCGCCGGACGGACTGATAGGAACAGATGGCGGCTATGAATCCAAGTGCCCTTACACGGCAGCCGTCCACATGCAAACGTTGTTGCGTGGCATGCCAGACGAACACATGGCCCAGTGCCAGGGTGGCATGTGGTGCACTGGCCGTGACTGGTGGGATTTTGTCAGTTACCACCCTGCTTTCCCACCTGGCATGCAGTTGTACGTCGAACGCATACCCAGAAATCAGAAGTTTATCGACGTGATGCAAGAGTCGGTTTTAGACGCAGTCGCAGAAATAAACCTGAATGTCAGATCGTTACTTGAAAAATACGGAGTTACACAATGACAACTGAAGCCATTGCACCAGAGCGTGCATTAACAGTACCACAACGAGCTGCTGCTGCCCTGAATAGTGCGCAGCACCGCATCCAGTTGGCTGAACTCATTCAACAGTCCAAAACAATTGTTGCTGTGACCAATGATGATGGCCGCGAGCAAGCTCATGCCGCTGCCATGAAGCTACGGAGCACCAGGACTGCTATTGAGAAAGTGGGCAAGACTGCACGTGAAGATGCAACGGCATTCAGTAAGGCTGTCATCGCTGAAGAGAATGCGTTAATCGCATTGATCAAACCAGAAGAGACTCGCGTGCTGACCTTGCGGGACGAATGGGACGCCAAAATCGAAGCAGAAAAGCAAGCAAAGGTTGTTGCTGAACGTGCCAGGGTCGCTGCAATTCAAGCCCGTATTGAAGAATTCCGTAAAGTGCCTGTTTTAATGGCCGGCCAATCATCAGCAACGATTTTACAAGCGATTGAAGGCGTGCAAATGCCAATTGAAAATGACCTGTTTGGCGAATTCTTGGAGCATGCATCGTCTGTTCGTGCGGAAGTCTTGCAACAACTGACCGCCATGGCGGAGCGACAAGATCAACTTGAGGCTGAGCAGAAAGCCGCACGCAAAGAAGCTGAATTGCAGCGTGTAGCACAAGCTACAGAGGTTGCCCGCATTCAGGCTGAGCGCGCAGAACTTGAGAAACTACGCGCCGAGCAAGCTGCGCGAGACCTGGCCGCACGACAAGAAATTCAGCGCCAACAAGCAGAACTCGCAGAGAAAGCTGCTGAAATTGAACGCAAAGCCAAGGCCGAACAGGACGAGCGCGACCAAATCGCTATGGCAGAGGCCAAGAAACTTAGTGATGCTCAGGCAGCATTGAATGCACAGATGGAGGAAATGCAACGCATCTCAAAAAGCATTCTGGAAGAGAAGGCTGCACTGGAACAAGCACAGGTGCAGCAAGAGGCCGACGTAGTTGCCGGAGTTCTCTCTTTTGAACAACCTGTCAGCCCGGTAGGCCCGGGCTCGACCACTGAATCCCCTGCCCTGCGCATGGGACAAATTACCGAGCGGCTAGGTTTCGCAATCACGGCTGACTTTCTACGCAAGTTGGGCTTTGAACCTGCTGGGAAAGATCGTTCTGCGATCTTGTACAACGAGCGCGACTGGCAATCAATCTGCGCAGCATTGATCCGACACATCAGCAACGTACGCAATTTGCACGAGCAAGCAGCATAAACACCAACTAACCCAACAACTATTGGAGCTGTCATGAACACAGAAACACAGGCATTGCCGGAAATTACTCTGTCCCCAGTTATTTCATCCCAACTGGCCGCAATAGGTCACTGCCCTGCAACAAACCGCCTGGCTATCCAGTTTAAGGGCAAGGGCGATCAGCCTGGCAGTGTCTATCACTACAGCGATTTTGACGCTGCAGCGTTCGAGGCATTCCGCATGGCTGAGTCTCAGGGCTCGTATTTCAAAAAGTTCATCAAGCCATTCGATGACCGTTTTCCATTCGTAAAAATCAGCTAAGCCAACTCGACGAACAGATCAATTAGGGCAGACCAAAATGAGCAGACATACATCCGCAAGCCTGGCAAAGGCAAGCGCACAACTCCAAGCAGCATGTGACAAGTTCAATCAAGCACATCCAGTAGGCACGAATGTCAACGTGCTGCTGGATGGCGGTGAGCTCCGTCAGACAGTAACGACTAGCGAGGCACAGGTGCTCAGTGGCCATAGTGCAGTCATCTGGCTGGAAGGCGTAAGGGGTTGCTACATGTTGGACCGCGTTACCCCAATGACAGGAGCAGTAGGATGAGCGCTGCATGCACCAAAGAGCGGTTCTTACGAGACATCGCCTTACATGTAATGAATGTGATTCGTGATGACGGGGTGAACCGGCATGTCCGCTTCAAGCAGCCTGACAGTACCAACATGTATTTCGATCTGGTCACCTGGCCGGGCTTCCTGTGCTACAGCGGCGATATGGGTACATTTGTGTTCCAACGCACGCACGACATGTTTGGATTCTTCCGCAACGGCGGGCGTCTAGACGCCATCGATCACACCTACTGGGCGGAAAAGGTCGAGGCTGCCGATCGCGATGGAGTGCGCAAGTTCAGTCATGCAAAGTTTCAGGCGATGGTGCGCTCTTGGGTAGATGAGATCGAAGAGAGCGAAAAGCCGGACACCGAGGACGCAGACGCAGTTACCAAGCACGCCGCTGCCTATGCTGAGTTGCGAGCTGCGGTCGAGTCCGAAGTTGCTGGCGCGGATGATAACTCGACGCGCTGCTACGACGCGGCGACCGACTTCCGCCACAACGGCGATGCTTGGCAAGAATTCCACGGCCTAAATGCTGAGTTCGAATTTTCCGACGTGTGGGACGGATTCGACTTCGCGACCAAGGAATACACATTCCGCTTCCTATGGTGCTGCTTTGCGTTGGCGTGGGGAATTCAACAATACGACGCTGCAAAAGAGGCGTCAAAACGTGACGAACCGGTGACGATATGAACGCACTGCAACGAAACTTAAACAGGGCAACAGCTCGCCAACTGGCCGAAGAAGTATATGAGGCAAGCCTCCCGAGAGGGCTGTCTCTGCGCAGCGGCACGCTGTACTACAAGTGCCCAAGTTGTGGAGGTGATAGTGAGTGGTACGGCACGCCAGAGGACTTCGAGCACCCTGATGTTCCCAAGGCTTGTGGCGGGACGCAATGGTGCATCCCATGAACGGCCCGAGAATCGTTTGCTGCGCATGCGGTAAAGAGTGCGGGATTTTCAGCCCGTTCTGCAAGGCATGCCAAAAGGAATTGCAGGGCAACGATGCTCCCGTGCCTGACACCAAGAAACCAACACCGGATGAACTTGAGAAAGCCGGTCAAACAAGACTGATCCCATAAGGAAAATGATATGTGGTTCAAAAACATACAGGTATTTAGACTAACGCAACCGTGGACGGTCAATGCCGACGAGCTGCACGCTCAACTGGCAAAGATTCAGTTTTCGCAAGTAGCGTCGAACGAAATGCAAAGCCAAGGCTGGGATACACCACGCAGCAATGATCAACTTGTGCATGCCGTCAATAAGCAATTCCTGCTGTGCCTGGCAACCGAGAAAAAACTGCTGCCCTCTTCCGTCATCAACCAGGTGACCAAAGCACGCGCACTGGAAATAGAAGACGAGCAAGGCTTCGCCCCCGGTCGTAAGCAGATGAAAGAGATCAAAGAGCGCATCACAGAAGAATTGCTGCCCCGCGCATTCGGCGTCAAATCTCGCACCATGGTCTGGATTGACCCGGTTAATCGCTGGCTGGTGATCGACTCGTCAAGCCCGACCAAGGCTGATGAGGTGGTCAAGTTCCTGCTGAAGTGTTGCGACAAGCTGCCGCTCGAAGGTCTGCGCACGCAAGTGTCACCACAGTCTGCGATGACCGGCTGGCTGGCAGCCAACGAAGCGCCCAAGGGCTTCACGATTGACCAGGACACTGAGCTCAAGTCTTCGACTGAAGACAAAGCTACCGTACGCTATGTCCGCTACACACTGGAAGCCGACGATACGCAAAAGCATATCAGCGCGGGCAAGCAGTGCACCAAGCTGGCGATGACCTGGGACGACAAGATCAGCTTTGTTCTGACCGATACCCTGGCGATAAAGCGCGTCAAGCCGCTGGATGTGCTGGAAGAAGGCAAGGACAAGGGCAGCAATCAGGATGAGCGCTACGACGCTGACTTTGTGCTGATGACAGCAGAACTGGCCAGTTTGCTCACTGACATCGTGTTTGCCTTGGGTGGTGAGTTGGCTAGCCAAAATGCGGCGAAAGGCGGCTCAGCATGAAGATGGCAAAAGCATCAGAAAGGGACATCGAGGCTGCGGGTAATTTCATGTCGATTCTCGACCAAATCGACCGGGACGATTATCCAGTCATTAATGACGATGAAGTGGCGCAAGACCATTTTGATCCAGATGACTATGACCACCTGCGCCACTTCTACAACCTCATTAAATTAAGTCTGGACTGCGCGCCGAATTGGCATGGTCGGGTAATTGGCGGCATGTGCTACGTGATTCTGTACGACAAAAATGAAATTGTTGATCCAGCGTCAGATGTTTTGGAGTTGCATCCACGGTTTCAGAAGATGTCTGACGAACGGGACACGGCCTTGGATTTGCTGAAGGAAGTTTTAAGCAAATGCGAGCAAGGCGATTTGTCCCCGACGCTTGGCCATGGCATCGATTTGATCGACCGCATCCGTTCTTTTGTACCAGGAGATTCAACTTGATCATAAGCAAAGAGCGCATCAAGCGCGAATACAACCACATTTCCAAGCATGAGCCGCCAGACCAAGCGGCGCAATGGACCGCCGAAAAACTCGGCATCCCGTTGGCAACAGTAAAACAAACGATTCAAGAACAGGAGCAGCCAGCATGAGAGCCATTACATTTGGTGCCGGTACGACAGGCACAGCAGCACCAGAGAAATACACATTTGCCAAGGCGTCAGCAACGGCAACCTTTGTATCGCAAAACAAGCTACTCGACACGGTCACAAAAGCTGCAGAACTGCGTAACGATGCGGGCCTGGCTCGTCTGCTCGAAGTGGCACCTCCAGTCATAAGCAAAATCAGGCATAAGCGCTTGTCCGTAGGCGCAACGCTGGCAATCTCGATTACTGAGGTTACTAACCTGTCTATCGCCGATATCACAGCCATTCTGGCAGGCCAGGTGGCTGCATGATTATCGAGAAAGACATCAAGCATTTCCACTTCTGCTGTGGCCTTGGTGGCGGCAAGAAGGGCTTCAACAAAGCCAGGCCGCGAGTCGGCAATATGGTCGGCAAGTTGCGCTGCATTGGTGGCGTGGACGTTGACCCGGCAGCAATTCGCGACTTTGACAAAATGGGCGATGGCAGACCGGGCACAGTTATGGATCTGTTCACGCGTGGCCAGTATACCGCCTTCCATGGCAAAGAACCCGCTTCAACCTGGAACGAGGTGACGCCGGCCGATATCCGCCGCGCGGCTGGTAACGAAAGCCCGAACATCGTTTTCATCAGTAGCCCTTGTAAAGGCGCGTCTGGTCTGTTGAGTGAAAAACTCAGCCAGACTGCCAAGTACCAGGCACTGAACGAATTGACATTGCGCTGCATCTGGCTGATGGCCGAAGCCTGGCAGGATGACCCGGTGGAGCTGATCGTATTTGAAAACGTGCCGCGCCTGGCCACCCGTGGCCGTCACTTGCTTGACCAGATCAATCAGTTGCTGCAACGGTATGGCTATGCAGTGAACGAGACTACGCACGACTGTGGTGAACTTGGCGGCCTGGCTCAATCACGCAAGCGCTTCTTGTTGGTTGCTCGTCACATGGAAAAAGTTCCACCGTTCCTTTACGAGCCAGAGAAAAAGCGCTTGGCAGCCGTTGGCGATGTTCTTGGCCGCATGCCCATGCCAGGTGATTTGGCTGGTGGACCAATGCACCGCATACCTCGCCTGCAGTGGAAAACGTGGGTACGCCTGGCGTTTGTAGAAGCCGGTAGCGACTGGCGCAGCTTGAACAAACTTGCAGTCAATGATGGGCACCTGAGCGATTACCTGATTGTGCCTGAGTATCGCTCTGGATACCTTGGCGTACAAAACTGGTCTGATACTTCGGGCACGGTCTGCGGGAAATCAAATGCGACAAATGGCGCGTTCTCAATTGCTGACCCTCGGATGGTGACCACTGCCGAATACAGCCAGTACGGTGTGCTGCCATGGACAGACTCAACAGGCGTTATCAGCGCTCAATCCGCCCCTGGTGGCGGCAAGTACTCTGTTGCCGATCCGCGCATGCCTCAGAAAGCCAATCGCCAAAACGGCATGTACAGGGTTGTGAAGTGGGACGGCCAGTCTGGATCGGTTACAGGCGCTTGCCACGTCGCAGGCGCAGCGATGTCAGTAGCAGACCCGCGCCGCGCCGGGCCATCGTTTGGCAAGTATGCGGTTACAAAGTTTGATGAGCCTGCCGGTACCGTGATCGCTGGCAGCACAACTGGCCAAGGTGCATTTGCCGTGGCAGACCCGCGCACAAGCATGAATCGCAAGAGCGGCGATGCATATCTGACAGGTGGACATTATGGCGTTGTGCCTTGGGATGCACAGACCGGTGCGGTTAGCGCATCGGCCAATTTGGACAATGGCCGCTGGTCGGTAGCTGATCCTCGCATCGCCACCCTGCCCGCCATGGATGAAAAGACGATTGCAATTATTCAATCGCTTGATGGCACCTGGCACCGGCCGTTCACGACCCTGGAATTGGCAGCCCTGCAAAGCCTGGTTGAGCCTGAAGAGTACTTGGAACTGGATGGCTTGTCTGACAGTGCCTGGCGCGAGCGCATCGGGAATGCAGTGCCACCAGCAGCGGCTGAAGCAATTGCCGAAGTCATGGGCACTACCCTACTTCTGGCTTGGTCAGGTGAAACGTTTGTACTGTCGGCTATGCCAATTTGGGTACAACCGGTGGCAATCGCAATTTCACTTGCACAGTCGGATACCCAATGAATTCTATTACATCACTCTGTCCAGCGTGCATTCGGTAAAAGGTTTAGAAAATGGGTAATCAAGGTCACGTTGCCCAGGTGCGGAACCAGAGCGCAGGCCCATAAATTGAGCCAGACCTATCCTGCACAAGTGCTCGTCAGACATGTTTGCAACATCAAAGTACTCCGGATTAGGCGGCTTCGGCCCAACGAACACGAAGGTCTGAACATTTGAAGCAGTACCAATTTGAACAAACACTGAGCGAGACAGCCCTTCTTGAGAGTTCCAGACCTGTCCTTGCAAATTTACTGTTTTGAAATTAAAGCCGGTCATAAGAACCTAAGAATTGTAGTTAACATTTATACATTAACATGAGCCACGATAAAACACCATGGAATCCATCCAAGAAGGCCACGGCCAGGGTAAAAAATCCTCTGCTTGCCCCTGAGAAATGCCCACATTGCCAGAGCAATGATATCAAGGTTGCCCACCACGATGAGATTTACGGCAAGGCTTACGGGGAATGGCCTTGGGCTTACCTGTGTACAGGGTGTCGCGCGTATGTTGGCATGCATCCATTTACCAATATTCCTCTGGGGACGCTGGCAGACGAACCACTAAGGAAGGCGCGCAACGCCTGCAAACAGCCGTTCGAAGTGCTGTACCAGTCGAAGAAATTGACCCGAGACGAAGCGTATGAACGCTTGGCTGCGCACTTCGGCATACCCAAGGAGGAATGCCATTTCGGCTGGTTCAACATCGAACAATGCGAACGCGCCCGGGCTTGGGCAGTTGCGCAACTGAGGGGTAAAGCAGCATGAAAGCACTTTCTATCCGGCAGCCCTGGGCCTGGCTCATTGTCAACGGCCACAAGGACATTGAAAACAGATCATGGCCAACCAAGTTTCGTGGCGAGTTCCTCATTCATGCCAGCAAGGGAATGACAAAGGTTGAATATAAGGACGTGGCGGACTTCATTGAAAACTACGGAATGGACATTCAGCTTCCACCAATGGCTGATTTGTTGCGTGGCGGCATCGTTGGTGTAGCTGAGCTGATTGATTGCACTGACGATTCAACCTCTGAATGGTTCTTTGGCGACTTCGGCTTTGTCTTGAAAAATGCGCACCCTGTTGAATTTCAGCCATTGCTGGGCAAATTGGGCTTTTTCGATATGCCTTTCGGATATCAACCAAAATTTATAACAACATGATTACAGCTTACCCACTAACTTGGCCAACTGGCTGGCCGCGCACACAGCCCACGTTCCAGAAAGAAGGCCGGTTCGGTACTCGCAAGGTGCGTTCCGGTTCATCTTATGCCAGGTCTGAAGACATAACCGTTTCAGATGCAGTTTTCCGTGTGCTAGCGGAGTTGGAGCGCATGGGCATCCATCGCGACGATATCGTCATCAGCACCAACATCAAGCTCCGGCTGGATGGCCTGCCAAGGGGCAACGAGCGGGAGCCTTACGACAATGGTGCAGCCGTGTATTGGGAAACCCGTGCTGGTGCCCGACGGGTTATGGCAATCGACCAGTACACCTCGGTGGCAAACAACCTGGCTGCGATCGCTGCCACGCTGGATGCTATGCGAGCAATCGAACGGCATGGCGGCGCACAGATCCTTGACCGAGCTTTTACAGGCTTCACTGCCCTTCCTGCTCCAAGTGCGACACGGTCTTGGCGTGAAGTGCTCCAGTTTCCACCCGGTTGGAAAGTAGATCAGATTGATCTCAAGAACCAATATCGCAGCCTGGCCAGTAAATGCCATCCAGACAAAGGTGGTAGCGACAAGGCCATGGCTGAACTGAACGTTGCGTACGAAGAAGCGAAGAAGGAGATTTTATGAGCACTGAAACAAAAATGATATTGGACACATCACCAGAGGCCGCAAGTCTACAAACAGTGACTGGCTGGGTGTCCCGCAGCGGTTCATTTTTTGGTGACAACGAGCGTGCCGCTCGATATGACGGCTCAACACATAGGGAATGTGGCTGCGGTCAGGTCACTGAAAAGCACTACACCCGATGCGAGAATTGTCGCAAAAAACTGGAGCTAGATAGATTTCTTGCCAAGGATCGCAAGGCCTGGGACGGCACAGCCATGTTGTATTCCGACTCGCACGATAAATACTTCAGCGACATGGATGAAGTTCTAGATTATTGCGACGACAACGAATCCCAACTGCATGAACTGCGTTTGGTCATATGTGAACCTCTGTACGCGCCGATGCTTGATATCGATTCACACTGCGAGAGTGAGCTTTGTGAGGACGACCAGGCTCCAAAAGAACTTCGCGAAGCCGCAGCCTTGTTCAATAAGGCAATCGAGGCATACGGTAAGCCATTGTCCTGGATGCCCGGCAAGTATGCGCTTGACCTCAACAGTGTCGCAACGGCGGCAGCAAAATCATGAGCGAGAACACCAAAATTGAATGGTGCGATCACACTTTCAACCCTTGGGAGGGTTGCCAGAAGGTTGGCCCAGGCTGTGACCATTGTTATGCCGAAGTGCGTAATGCACGGTTCTCTGGTGGCCAAGCGATCAACTGGGGTCCTGGTGCGCCACGTCGCCGTACCAGTCCTGCCAACTGGCACAAACCACTGGCATGGAACGCAAACCATACTGCATTCTTTGCTGAGCATGGTCGCCGCCAGCGCGTGTTTTGCGCCAGCCTGGCCGACGTGTTTGACAACCAGATTGATCCGCAATGGCGCGCGGACCTTGCCGACCTGATCCAAGGCACACCGAACCTTGATTGGCTACTGTTGACCAAGCGCATTGGTAACGCTGACGCAATGCTGGTTGACATGTTTCTTGACGGTGCGCCAGACAACCTGATCTTGGGCGTGACCATCGTCAACCAGATCGAAGCAAATCGCGATATTCCAAAGTTGCTGAGTACCGCAGTCAGTCGTCGCTTTTTGAGCATGGAACCTCTGCTAGAACCTGTTGATCTGGGATGCATCGACGCAGGTATTTTTGCAGCGAAAATCAATGTGCTGACAGGCATGTGGAAATGGGAAAACGGACCTAGGCGAAAAGAGTCACCGGCAATTGACTGGATAATCGTAGGTGGCGAGTCAGGCCCAGGTGCCAGGCCTATGAACCCATATTGGGCTCGAAGTGTGCGTGATCAGTGCGTCGCGACTGGTGTGCCATTCTTGTTCAAGCAATGGGGAGAATGGATCCCTTACGAATTCTCTGCCCAAGCGCCTTTCTTTCAATCACAGCATGGCCAAGAGATTGACGGGCACTTATTGCCAGACTTCGAAAGCGATGAAGGTCAAGGCCAAAAAGAGTGGCGTCGAGATTGGGCAAACGACATTTTGGTGCGCCGCGTTGGCAAGAAAGCCGCTGGCCGCAAGCTTGATGGCGTTGAGCACAATGGATTCCCGGAGTAATTAGCATGAACAACAAATACATCGTGATGCTGTCTGGATCAGAAGAACTGATATTTGTCTTCCCCGAAAGTATTGCTCATAACCACATGGCCGAAGCCGTTTGCCAAGTTCGTCAGGGTATTGGTGAACGTTGGACGAAACCACATTTCAATGCGAAGCCAATATCAGCCGGCTTCGTGTCCAATGCAGGAATTTGCTACGGCAAGAGCGAATCTCTGAAATTGGAATCGCGATTGGGAACCGATACGATGTTGTTAAACATTGGTCTGTATAAATAGACCAGAACACAGAAGGTAACAATATGTCAAACAGCAATATGAAAATTCCAGTCAGCAAAATGCTCTTACAACCAGGCTCAATTGGCGTCTACAAGGACGGTGACAATTTCTGCGCAAGGCTCAGTCTCGATTCATTTGTCGCCTTTTACGCAGAAGCGAAAGCAGGCCACATCGAAGGCAACGGATAAGAAATGACTCAAGCACTTCAACACCTTATCGCTGAGGCGCGTGCCATCGCTTCAAATGACGATGCTGTGCTGTTTAAAGGTCGTTACTGGGTCACTGATGGTGGTCGTGCTTGTCCGTTGCAATGGGACGATTGCGGGCAACCAGTGTTTAAAGACCGCTCAAGCGACATATACGACTATGGCGAAGAAGGTGGACCTGGAGATCATGAATGCAAACATCACTGTCCGCACAGTGGCCAAAAACCACCCTATTTTCAAGTGAATAATTATGACAACTAGTATTGATACACCACAGTTCCCAAGTACCGGCAATCCGTTCTTAGACGAAATACTAACAATTATCTATGCAGAGCGCTTTGAGCCACGCGACCGCCTGCAGCGGATCGCCTCAAAGATCAACATGCGGCCAGAGCAATTGCCAGTGGCATGGGTTCGCAAGCATCCGGATGGCGAACTGACGACAGAATACTTAAGTAACGGCTCAATTGAAGACGTGCGTAAGCGTTCCGGTGCGTGGGTGCCCCTCTACCCTCCCTCCTGCAAGACTGCCACCGTAACCGACACCAAGGTTCAGATGCTTATTGGCCAAGGCGCAGATCAGGTCGGCATAGTCATGCGCAAAGGTGACGAGCATGCTGTCACTATGAGCGGAAACGTGAACTGGTACCCGGTCAATAAAGACAGCCCAAGCAAGCTGGATCTGCAACGGCCAGTTGTTCCGTTTGAAATGCCGGATAGTCTGGCCAATGCTATCACCGAGGCCAAAGAGCAAGGCCAGCGTATTGCCATGCATGACGGCCACTCTGTGTTTTTCTCCTGCGATGGAGATTCTGAACTGCCCGGGCATGAGGTGGATTTGAATTGCCCGTATTGCGGTGGAAGCGGTCACAAAGACGACGTTCCACCAATTGAAAATATGCATAAACTTGGCGAAGAGAGATACGACTGGGTAGCCAAGAGCATCGATAACGCTGAGTTCGCATATAACCGGCTCCTGTCTGGCGACACCAAAGAACAACTCGATGCGAGCATAGATTTAGAAATCGCAAAGGAGGCACCGTGCGAAGAGAGCTAGCAGAGCGTTACAGCCAGGTCGCCCAAGTACTGACTGACAAGTGGCTCTACATTGAAGACATCATGACGGAGCTGCAGACATCACAGAACTACACTCGCAAGCTGATAGGCGACCTTGTGTTTTCAGGCCACGTGCTGCAGCGCCCTATCCCGAATGGCCGTGGCAGATTCAAAACACAGTTTAGCTGGCACAGTGGCAAGCCAGCGCCGACGATGTACACCAGGCAGTTCACACCGCCGCAGGTAGATATTCGCCGCACAGATCCGCTGATGATCGCACTGTATGGCGTCGGGCCAGGTAAACGTGACGTCACTAATGCCAGGATAGGAGGTTGAAAATGGGAATGTTTTTGAGTGCAGATGAAATTGCCACACTCACTGGTAGAAAGGTAAAAAGCAAACAAATCGAGGCGCTGCGCGCAATGGGGTTGGTCTATAGAGTAAATGCGACTGGCCACCCTGTTGTTACCGTCGCAGCAGTAGAAGGACAAAAAAACGCACCACCGGAAGTAAAAAAATGGGTGCCAAATGTGATGAAGGCAGCATAAGAAATGGGCAGAAAGCCAAGCAAAAATAAAAATCTACCGAAGGGCATGCGCGCCAGGCATCGCCCTTCCGGCACGCATTACTACGTGGACACAGGCGCAACTCCGCGCAAAGAAATTCCTCTGGGCAAGGATTACGTGCTGGCGGTCCAAAAGTGGGCGGAACTCACCAAAGCGAATGAGTCGGCCAGCCAATTGATCACGTTCAGATATGCCGCAGAGGGGTACATTCGTGACCGCCTGCCAGCAAAGGCCCCTCGGACACAAAAAGACAACTTGCATGAATTGTCTTGGCTTTATAAATTTTTTGACAGTCCACCATCACCACTTGAGCAGATCGATCCAATTCACGTGCGGCAATATCTCGACTGGCGGGTGAAGGCACAAGTGCGGGCGAACCGCGAAAAGGCGCTTTTCTCGGCAATTTGGAACTACGCTAGGGAAAAAGGCCTAACAAATCGGGAAAATCCGTGCAAGGGAGTCAAGGGCTACAAAGAAAAGGGTCGCGACATCTACATTGATGATGAACTTTTGGCGTTGGTTTATAAGTTTGCAGAGCTACCGTTGCAGAATGCCCTTGATCTTGCATATTTGACCGGACAGCGCCCCGCTGACGTGCTGAAATTACGCCGTTCTGACATCAAGGATGGGGCATTGTGGGTAAAACAGAATAAGGGAGGCGCAAAGCTGCGCGTCAACATTGAAGGCATGTTGGACCGTGTTCTGCAAAGTATTAGCACTGCCAAGGTGACGAGTCTGAAATTATTGAACAACGTGAAAGGGGAACCTCTGACAAAGTATATGCTTCGCGGTGCATTTGACCGCGCCAGGGCCGCAGCAATTGCAGCACATCCTGAGATTGCCAAGGAAATCAAGGCATTCCAATTCCGTGACTTGCGTGCAAAAGCGGGGACGGATAAAGAAGAAAGCCAGGGAATGAATGCCGCGCAAGCACAATTAGGCCATACCACTCCGACAATGACGGCCCACTATGTTCGCCATAGAAAAGGCAAACTTGTGAACCCGACAAAATAATTTTGCGGAACTCTGCTTATTTTGCGGAACTCAGAGCTTGAGAAATGTTAGTGAATACTATCAAGAAAATGTAAGTGTGGTGCCCGAGGCCGGAATCGAACCGGCACGCCCGCTATTAACGAAGCGGCGGATTTTAAGTCCGATGTGTCTACCAGTTTCACCACTCGGGCCCACTACTACAACCTGCTTAGCGAAACGCTAAGTCGGGTTCTGGAAAAAAAGCGCTCTAAAAGCGCTTTTTGTATTTGGAGGCGGGGGTCGGGATCGAACCGGCGTCTACGGCTTTGCAGGCCGCTGCATAACCACTTTGCTACCCCGCCAGGGGTGCTATCTCTGCATATCGTCTAGTATGATTTTATCACGCTTGATGATTGCTGAAATGCGGTGCAACTTGAACAAAAAAGGGAAGCCTTGCTTCCCTTCAGAATCTGGAGCGGGAGAAGAGTCTCGAACTCTCGACCTCAACCTTGGCAAGGTTGCGCTCTACCAACTGAGCTACTCCCGCAGATGTACTGCTGATACTTCAGGTACTACGCCATTTTGGAGCGGGAGAAGAGTCTCGAACTCTCGACCTCAACCTTGGCAAGGTTGCGCTCTACCAACTGAGCTACTCCCG